>JBOHFF010000094.1:0-7704 GCA_050699515.1 Pseudonocardiaceae bacterium | reverse complement strand
GCTAAGGATGACAGAGTGGCTCATGATCACCGTTTTGGTGTCGAAAGTGACAAAATGTGTCGAATTCGGCACCAAAACGGTGATCATGAACGGTTCGGCGGCCCTAACTTAGTGACATTGGGCCTGGAGACCGGGGCGGCCGACCTCGACGGTGATGGCCGGATAGCGGTCAGCGAGTTGTATCGATACGTGTACAACCGGGTCCGCCAAGAGAACCCAGATCAAACACCGACGATGTCGGCGGATGGAATGTGCGGCCAGCTCTACTTGGCCAGGAATCCCCATGCGGAATCTCCGCTGCCGGCCAGTTTGCAGCAAGCCTTAGGAAGTCCGCTGCCCTGGGAGCGATTGTGGGCGATCGACGGCTTGAAGCGCCTGCTGGCCGACGACGTCCCGGGAGGGCAGAAACGCACAGCGCGGCGAGAGCTGCTCCGCCTGCGTGACGATGATACCGACCCCGACGTCCACGCGACTGCCGGCGAGGCGGTTCACACCGTATCTCCCAGGCTCAGCACCACAGATCGCCGGCCTCAACGCACACGAAGGAGCCGCTTGGTAATCGGCAGCCTGATGCTCGTGATAGCAGTGGTCGTCACGTTGCTCCCGATACTGGAGCATTCGTCTACACCGGTCCCGCGCTGGATGCCGGTGTGCAGCTGGCCATGAAAGACATCAACGACGCCGGTGGCATCCCCGGTGTTACCGCCGTAAGGCTCGATAGAGGAAATCAGCTCGACGAGGGCAATCCCGTGGCGGACACCGCGAGCCGATCAGCGGATGCGCTGCTATCCAACGAGGTGGATGCGATCATCGGTCCCGCGACGTCGGCAGCGGCCGTCAAGGTGATCGACAAAATCACCTGCGCCGGAGTGGTCATGTTTTCGCCCTCGAACACGTCGCAGGTGTTCACCACCTACACCGACCGGGGGCTTTATTTCCGGACCACGCCCTCGGCAACTGCCGAAGGCTCCGTGCTCGGCAAGCTCGTGGTCGCTGATCGCAACTCGACGGCTGTGGTGGTATCGCGCGACGATGTGTACGGCAACGACATACGGGAGGCGATCGTCGCGGAGATCCGGAAATCCGGAGGACAGGTACTCGACTCTTTTAATTACGATCCGAATACGCCCGACTATACCAAGGACGTTCAGCGAGTCAAGGATAAAAATCCCGACGCGATCGTTCTGATCGGCTTCACGGAGGGCTCCCAAATACTCTCCCAGATGATCAAATAAAATGTTGGGCCGAGGAATGAGCGAGTGTACGGTGCTAGTATCGACAACACGCTGGCCGGCCGGGTCAGCCCACAGGATCCGAGTGTCCTGGCCGGCATGAAGGGAACCTTGCCCGACCCTGGGAACGACGTGTTCGTGAAGCGGCTTCGGGAAGCCAATCCTGGACTTGGCGATCTGAACTACGCCGCGCAAGGTTACGACGCGGTGGTCGTCATCACGCTGGCGGCGGCCCTCGCACGCACTGACGCTCCCGCTGCCATCGCGCAAGGGATCAACGGCGTGACCAGAGCCGGCGAGAAGTGCACAAGTTTTGCCGCTTGCATGACGCTCGTGAAAGATGGAAAGGATATCGCCTACGATGGGTCCTCCGGGCCCCTGGAGTTCACCGATGCCGGTGAGCCACGTTCAGCCACGTATCTCATCGGAGAATTTCAAGCTGACGGCACCATGAAGACGAGGCGATGAGCGAGCCACGCTGTTGCGGACGCGGATCAGGCCAGCCACCACATGAGTGCAAGCACACCCATCAGCGTGACGACCGCCAGTAACAACAGCACTCCACCTAACATTCCCGCCGGGTCTGACTCACCTGGGCCCACACCCAGACCCGGACTGTGGTGGAGAAGGTGCAGATCAGCAGCGCTCATAGGATGAACAGTAGCGACGAGCTGGTTACCATCCTGCTCACATCGAGTTAGCCGCGGGCAAAATCGCCGAGCGCGGGGTCGGGCTACCCGGCCTGCTCGGCCTCGTAGCGAGGTGGCCGCCTGGCGTGATCAGCGACATCGCCGCTGGCATGCCGGTGACGGTAGGGCTGGCGTCGTAGTTTCACAGCCACGTCCGGCGGAACGAAGCGAGACTCTGAGCGACCATTTTGCGCGAGCCGGTGACGAATTTTACCGCATACGGGTGACCGTTGACCGACACATTGTTAACTGACTATGATCCACCTCACAGTTAGACAGACCTGTCTGTGCCTGCCTTCGTCGGTCCTCCAACTGATCAGCGGGCACCCTCGTGGAGCGATTTTTTTCGACAGGAAGGAGTCCACGAGCAACGTCATCACCGGTCCGCCTACTCATTCTCTAGCGCCTACTCATTGATAGAGAGGACATCATGACGGATTACGATCCGAGAACGGCCACCGGAATTCCCACCGAGCCTGTCGGCTCGCTGCCTCGTACGACCAAGTTGCAGGACGCTTACGCTGCCTATGACGCGGGAACGATCGATCTCGCGGCACTGGAAGCCGAGCAGGAAGTCGCCGTTAAAGATTCGATCGAGCGGTTCGAGGCCACCGGATCACCCATCATCTCCGACGGCGAGCAGCGTTGGTCGAGCTTCGCCACCTACCCGATCACCGACACTCTGAACGGCACCGGTCTTGCTGAGAATCTCGGCCCGGGTGGCCAGTTCTTCGCGATCTTCGCCGACGGCCACGGACGGCAGTTGCCCCGCCTCACCGGTGGGCCCTTGCGGTACAAGTACTACGCGGCCGACGCGCTGAAAAAGTCCATCCAGCACGCGAATGTGCCCATGAAGCAGGCCGTGATCGCGCCTTCCATGCTGGCCCTGCTCTACCCGCTCCACGACGAGGTACCCGGCTACACGCGGGAGGCATTCGAGGAAGACATCGTCAACGAATGCGTGAAGGACATCCGCGAAGCCTTCGCGGCAGGCGCAGCCAGGGTCTCCGTCGACTTCACCGAGGGACGGCTGGCCACCAGAGAAGATCCCCGCAACCCGTGGACCGGCGCCGGCCTGCTTCCGCACTTCATCGAGCTGAACAACCGCGTCATGGCGAACTTCACCGCCGAAGAGCGCCAACGCATCGGCATTCACACCTGTCCGGGTGGGGACCGGGACTCGGTCCACAGCGCAGACGTGCCTTACAACAACCTGCTCCCGAGCATGTTCCAGATCAACGCCGGTTACTTCCTCATCCAGCTGGCGAGTGAGCGTGACAAGGACACCGTGTACCAGTCCATCGGGGCGAACCTGCAGGATGACGCGGACGGCGTCGCCCAGATGGCCTACATCGGGACATGTGTGACGCAGAGTCCACGGCCGGAAAGCGCCGAGGAGATCTGCGATCAGCTGGTCAGGGCAGCCAACTTCATCGACAGGCAGCGCATCGGCTCCACCGACGACTGCGGTTTCTCACCA
Organism: Pseudonocardiaceae bacterium; assembly: GCA_050699515.1. Classification (GTDB taxonomy): domain Bacteria; phylum Actinomycetota; class Actinomycetes; order Mycobacteriales; family Pseudonocardiaceae. The sequence goes on along the minus strand of JBOHFF010000094.1, from coordinate 4,303 downwards.
TTCAGCATCGACGAGAAGCCCAACCACGGTTCACCCGATTACGCTCGCGAGATCGCGTTCCAGAAGATCAAGAACCGGGTCGAGGGAACGAAGCTGGCCGCCGAGAAACTAGGCGTCAGCTGACCGAGCCGCACACCGAACGGGCCTGGTCGCACCCCCGCAACCGGGCCCGTTCCTCGGCGTCGAGCCGCGTTCTGGGAACAGACCGCACTAATTCGGGGCCAGGTAAGTGCAGTCTGTCTCCGAAACGCGGGCGGCGCTGCGCGCCAGGGCGTGCTCGACGAGGGTGTCCAGGGCGGAGTGGGGGGCTCGGGCGTCCATCTGCACCAACGGGCAATCCGGCGGGAGCGTCAGCGCGTCCCGCACGGCCTCCTCGGGATAGGACGGGCCATCGGGGAACTGGTTGGCCGCCACCGCGAACGGGATTCGGCGATCTTCGAAGTAGTCGATTGCCGCGAAGCAGTCGCCTGGCCGCCGGAGGTCGACGAGCACGATCGCACCGACCGCACCGCGGGCCAGCTCGTCCCACATGAACCAGAAACGGTCCTGACCGGGCGCGCCGAACAGGTAGAGGATGAGCTGGTCATCAACCGTGATCCGGCCGAAGTCCATGGCCACCGTGGTGGTGGTCTTGTCCGGAACGGCAGCGGCCAGATCGCTGACCAGCACCCGCGCCACCCCGCTATCAGGCGCAAGGCCGCCCCGATCTCCACGACCGAGATGGGTCGCATCGACATCCGGACGATGGTCCGGCGCTCCATGATCAGGGTCGGGAGGTACTCCACAGCCAGCGCGGTGGCGGTCACCAGCGCTTCGAGCGGGAGCTCCGCACCCGCCGCCCGGGTACGCCCCTGAGTGAACGCATACGCCGGGACCACCCGCTCCTCGCGCCAGCCGTAGTCATCCGCCGCGCCCGCTCCGGCGCCGGATCTGTGGATCCCAGTCACGGCCCGATCCGCTCCTGGGTATGGCGCGGTGCCGGGGTCAAGGCGTGTCCGACGCGGGACGCGAGCATGGTCATCTCGTAGCCGACCAGGCCCATGTCGCACTGCCGCTGGGCGACGACGGCGAGGGTGGAGCCTTCACTGATCGACGTCGCGAACAGATAACCGGCGGTCATCTCGACGATGGTCTGGCTCACCGGTGCCAGATCCAGCAGCTGCGCCACCCCTCGGGACAGGCTGACCAGCCCGGACGTGGCCGCGGAGAGGTGATCGCCGAGAACCGCATCGACCCCGTCCGACGACGCCAACAACAGACCGTCACCCGAGACGACCAGCGCATGCCGCACTCCCGGCGTGTCCCGGGTGAAGTCCCTGACCAGCCAGTCGAGCTGCCCGCGAGGCGGGCCCGCCACGCTCACCACCGGCTCCGCGAGTCCGCATCCACCTGTTCCTGTAAGGCGGTCAGGCGGCTGGCCTGGTAACGGGACAGCGCGTCCCGCGCGCGCTGCGCATCCCCTTGGGTCACGGCGCTGTGGGGCAACGCAGGCTCGGCGATGACGACCTCGCCCACCGGCCTGCCCCGACGGAGCTCAGGAGCCAGGTTGGCCTGCGGCACGCGGCGGTTGAGCTGCGGACCGCCGGTCTCCCCTGAGGCCGCGGACTGCCCGGCGGTGGCCGGCCCGGCACTCGGAGGAGATCCGTACACCGCAGTGCCCGCCCAGCGGGTCGCTTGCACCGCGGGTAACCGAGTCGGCGTCCACCACCCGGTCCACACCTGCTCAGGCAAGGAATGCCGATCGCGCGCCCCGCCCCGCGGCGGTATGGCACTTGCCGCGCCCCGCGGCTGTATAGCACTTGCCGCGCCCCGCGGCTGTGGGATGCCTGGCACGGGATCGAGGATCTCCTCGGCGAACAGCTCCGCCGGGAGCACGACAACGGCCGTCACACCGGAGCCGGGGGTGGGACTGAGCGAGACCGCGATGCCGTGACGCTCCGCGGCAAGCACGTGGGTGAGGTCGGTGACCGTGTGGCCGAATACCGCCAAGCGCTCGTCGACGGAGAAACTCACCCGATCCAGGTCCTCGGTCTCGGCGATCGCGGCGCGCACGACGTCGATCAGCGCGACGGGCTCCCGCCAGATCCGGGGCGCCTCCTCCCCGGAAAGCACGAGCAGGCTCTCCGCGTTGCGCCGGATGCGGGTGGCCAGGTGATCCAGTCGGAACAGCTCGCCCAGCGCGTCGGGATCGCTCTGTTTCTCCTCGAGCTGGTTGATGATGTCCAGCTGCCGGTAGAGCATGCTTTGGTTGCGGCGGGCCAGGTTGACCAGCAGGTCCGAGGTGAACTTGCGCCGCCCGACCTCGGCGTCGGCGAGCTCCTGGGTCAGGGCGGTCCGCTTCATCTGCTCCTCTTCGGTGACCCGCCAGAAGATCACCATCCCGACACATGCGAATAGCACTGCCACGCCGTGAATGACCGACCAGATCCACGGGTTGGCTTGACCCGAGAGGTGGTTGAAGATCAGGTTCGTCACCCAGATGGATCCCAGGCCATGGCTGAGCACGGTGAACAGGATGTTCCAGAGGAACGGGACCCAGTCTTGATAGAGCGCAATGAAGCCGATGATGATGAAGAAGTGGAAGTGGGCCTCGATGGAGCCGTAGGAGAAGCCGACCAGGATTATCGAGCATGAGGTCAGCCCGCCCGTGATGAGGACCGACGCGGGCCGCCGCCGCTTGATGAGGTGACCGAGCACGAGGCACAGCGTGGGGACCGCCATTGTGGTGCTGGTGACCAGCAGGCCCCACCCCAGCACCATGCCTAACACGAACAACGCAGGCAGATGCAGCCCGAGCACCCACTGCAGGAACCGATGCCGCTTGTGCCACACCTCGTCGTCGAGCGTGTTGCCACGTGGTAGGTAGTCCAGCAGGCTCGCCATCGAGGGGCCACCAGCCTTTCGCTGTATCGGCACATTCGGCCGTCGGGGGCCGAATGGCGTAACTAATACGTCGCCCCGTACACCATTCGTCGTACAGCGGAATTTTGGATCTGTGTAACTGGCGGACCATACCCCGCCGGGGAGTTGCTCGAAACATTGCGGGTCGGCCTGTCGGTCGAAGCGAATCTGACGCGCCGAACGGTACGGATCCGCGCGCCGACACCCGCCGTCACGTTCCGAACGGCCCACCTACCGCTCGTGGGCCGACGCTCGTCGCGCGTCCCGGGCAGCGCCCGCACCGGTTTAGGGTCGGGTCATGAGCGCCGTCATCGAGCCACCCCCGTCGCCCGAGCCGGACATCCACACGACGGCCGGCCGGCTGGCCGAGCTCGCCGAGCGGCTGGACTCGGCGGTGCACGCCGGCTCGGAGCTGGCCGTGCGGCGCCAGCACGACAAGAGCCGGCAGACCGCTCGCGAGCGCATCGACGCGTTGCTCGACCCGGGGTCCTTCGTCGAGCTGGACGCGCTGGTGCGACATCGCTCGACGAACTTCGGCATCGACCAGCGGCGACCCTTCGGAGACGGGGTGGTCACCGGGCACGGCACCATCGACGGCCGGCCGGTGTGCGTGTTCAGCCAGGACGCGACGGTGTTCGGCGGCGCGCTCGGCGAGGTCTATGGCGAGCGGATCGTCAAGGTCATGGACCTGGCCATGAAGATCGGCTGCCCGGTGGTCGGGATCAACGACGGCGGCGGGGCGCGGATCCAGGAAGGTGTCGTCGCGCTCGGGCTCTACGGTGAGATCTTCACCCGCAACGTGCACGCCTCCGGCGTGGTGCCGCAGATCTCGCTGGTAATGGGTGCTTGCGCGGGCGGTGCGGTCTACTCCCCGGCGATCACGGACTTCACCGTGATGGTCGACGGCACCTCGCACATGTTCATCACCGGTCCGGACATCATCAAGGCGGTCACCGGCGAGGACGTGGACATGGAGGAGCTGGGGGGCGGCCGCTCGCACAACACCCGCTCCGGCGTCGCGCACTACCTCGCCACCGACGAGGCGGACGCGTTCGACTACGTCACGCAGCTGCTGAGCTTCCTGCCGTCGAACAACCTCTCCGACCCGCCGGCGTTCTCGAGGACGGAACCCGAGCCGGCGCCCGCCGACGGGGTCACGGAGGCCGACCGCGAGCTGGACACCATCATCCCCGACTCCCCCAACCAGCCCTACGACATGCACGAGGTGATCACCCGCATCCTCGACGACGATGAGTTCCTCGAGGTGCAGGCGGGTTACGCGCAGAACATCGTCGTCGGGTTCGGCCGCATCGAGGGCCGCCCGGTCGGCATCGTCGCCAACCAGCCCACGCATTTCGCCGGCTGCCTGGATATCAACGCCTCGGAGAAGGCGGCCCGCTTC
>JBOHFF010000093.1:0-12978 GCA_050699515.1 Pseudonocardiaceae bacterium | reverse complement strand
GTTCGGGTTGGTGCATCCCGATCTGCCGGCTGGGTTTCCCGCGTTGCGCTCGTTGGACACGTTGCCCAACAATCTGCCCGGTGAGTTGACCAGTTTCGTCGGGCGTGGCGCTGAGTTGGCGCAGTTGAGTGAGCCGTTGCAGCGGGTGCGGTTGCTGACGTTGACCGGTGCGGGGGGTTGTGGCAAGACCCGGTTGGCGTTGCAGGCCGCGGCGAATGCGATGGACCATCACCCGGATGGGGTGTGGTGGGTGGAGCTGGCGCGGCTGGAGGACGCGACGCTGTTGCCCGCCGCGGTGATCGGTGCGCTGGGGTTGCGGGAGGTGCCGGGTCGGTCCTTGCTGGACACGCTCGTCACGCACTTGAAGGCACTCCGGTCGCTGGTTGTGCTGGACAACTGCGAGCATCTGCTGGGTGCTTGCGCCCAGTTCGCGGATGGCCTGCTGCGTTCGTGTGCGTTGCTGAGGATCTTGGCGACCAGCCGGGCGCCGCTGGGGGTGCCCGGTGAGATCACCTGGCGGGTGCCCTCGATGTCGCTGCCCACCCAGCCCGAGCGTGATCCGATCGAGGTGTTGCGGCAGTCGGATGCGGTGTCGTTGTTCATCGATCGGGCCACGCAGGTCCGTCCCGATTTCGTGATCACCGCGGCGAACGCGCCCGCGGTGGCTCAGATCTGTTCGGACCTCGATGGCATCCCGCTGGCGATCGAGTTGGCCGCGGCGCGGGTGCGGATGATGGCCCCCGAGCAGATCGCCTTCGGTCTGAGTGACCGTTTCCGGTTGCTTACCGGGGGTGCTCGCACGGTCACGCCGCGCCACCAGGCCCTGGAGGCGTCGATCGAGTGGAGCCATGAGTTGCTCAGCTCCGGTGAACGGACGCTGCTGCGCCGGTTGTCGAGTTTCGCCGGGGGGTGGACGTTGGAGGCGGCTGAGCAGGTCTGCTCGGGCGAGGGGATCGACAATTATGAGGTGTTGGATCTGTTGACCGGTCTGGTCGACAAGTCCTTGGTCAGCACCGACGAGCAGGGTCCTCAGACGCGGTACCGGCTGCTGGAGAGCGTCCGGCAGTACGCCATGGCACGTCTGGCCGGCGCCGGCGAGGTCGAGGCGCTGCGGGAGCGTCACCTGGCCTACCACCTCGCGCTGGTCGAGGCGGCGGCGCCACAGGTGCTGGGTGCCGGTCGCGACGACCCCGTGCTGCGCACCCTGGCCGCCGAGGTTCCGAACCTACGGTCGGCTCTGGAGTGGGCGGCGGCCACCGACCCCGACGCCGGCCTGCGCCTGGTGGACGCGCTGACGTTGTTCTGGCTGTTCACCGGTCGCCACCGGGAGGGTGACGCCGCCTACGCCCGCGCGCTGGACGCCGCCGGCGAGCAGCGAACTCCGCTGCGTGGCCGGGTGCTCGCCGGCCGCGGGATCCTCGGACAACTCGCCGGTGCCTACGAAGCCGCCTCCGGGTGGGCGCAGGCGGCGCTGGTGGTCGGCGAGGCCTGCGGCGACCTGTGGACCCAAGGACGCGCCTACCACGCCCTCGGGCGGAAGGTCTCTCTCCGCGACCCGGCCGGCGGGCGGGCGCTGCTGGAGCGCAGTGTGGAGCTGGCCACCCGAGCCGGCGACGACTGGTGCCGGATCAGCGCTGCGCAGATGCTGGCGTTTTCCTGGATCATCCAGGATGAGTTCGACACCGCTCGCCCGCTGCGCGATGGCGCGTATGCGACCGCAACTCGGCTTGGCTACCGCAGAGGGATCGCGTGGCACTGGTACTACCGGGGCTGGGAGGCGATTCTCCACGGGCGGCTCGACGAGGCCCGCGAGTCGCTCGCGCGTGCCCTCGCCGCCGGCGAGGAGGTCGGGGACCCGGCCATGAACGGTTTCGCCAACGGCCTCATGGCCTTTGCCCAGCTTGGAGGGGGCGACACGAAGCTCGCGCACTCGCTTGCCCGCACGGCGCTCGGGCATGTGCTGGCGACCGGCGCGGGCCTGGCCTTGGGCCTGGTCAACCAGATCCTGGCCAGAACAGAGATCGCCTTGGGGGAGACTGCCGCGGCGCGCGGGCACCTTGAGACCGCCGTCGAAGCTGATCGCCTTTCGGGAAACGTCTACCTGCTGACCTGGCATCTAGCCCTCATGGGCACTCTGGAGCGCCTCGAGGGGAACCTGGATGCGGCGCACCGCTGTGCCGGGGAGGCGCTCGAGGTGGCCCGGCGGATAGGAAGTGGATGGCTGCAGGCCAACGTCGAGCGTCTGCTGGGCCGGCTCGCGCTGGTTGCGGGTGCGGCCGGGGACGCCGAACGGTACGTGCACGATGCGCTGGGCCGGTTGGTGGACAAGGGTTTCGGGCTCGATGTCCCGGAGTGCCTCGATGTGCTTGCCGCCATTGCCGCGGCGCAGGAGAGCTTCGAGGAGGCTGCGCGGTTGTCGGGTGCGGCGGCGGCCGGCCGGCGGCGGTTGGGCATCGTCCGGTTCCCGCCTGAGCCGCAGTTCTGGGCTGCCGTCGAGCTCAGTACCCGGGAGGTACTCGGAGTCGAGGGCTACGACACCGCCTTCACCGCGGGCGCCGAGCTGGCGACCGACGAGGCGGTGGCCTATGCGCGCCGGGCCCGGGGTGAGCGTAAGCGTCCCTCTCGTGGCTGGGACAGCTTGACCCCGACCGAGCTGGAGGTGGTGCGCCACATCAGCGCCGGTCTCACCAATCGTGAGATCGGTGAGCGCATGTTCATCACCTCCGGGACCGTGAAGGTCCACCTCTCGCACATCTTCGCCAAGCTGGGCACCCCCTCCCGCGCCCATCTCGCCGCCGAGGCCACCCGCCGCGGACTCGACCCCTCACCCCCACCGACGCAAGCGGGTTCCTGAGCCCGTTCTCGTCACCATCCCGCCGCTACGATGTGGCAGTGGATCAAGCGAGCAGGCCGGCGACGGTGTCGATCGTGGTGCCCACCCTCAACGAGGCGGCCCGGATCGAGACTTGCCTGCGACGGTTGCGCAGCGACTTTCCTGGCTGCGAGCTCATCGTGGCCGACGGCGGCAGTACCGACGGAACAGTCGACCTCGCGGCTCGGTACGCCCCCACCATCGGCAGCGCCGCCGGCCGCGCCACCCAGATGAACGCCGGAGCCGCGGTGAGCAGCGGCGATATCCTCTGGTTTATCCACGCGGACTGCCGGGTACCCGCCGATGCGCTGGAGTTGCTCCGCCAAACGCTGCTGGATCCCGGCGTGGTCGGAGGCGGCCTGCAACTGAGTTTCGATCAACGCGGGGTGGGGCTGGACTACCTGGCGGCCAGCTCCAACGTGCGGGCGCGGCGGCTCAAGTGGATATTCGGCGACCAGGCGATGTTCGTACGCCGTGCGGTGTTCGACTCGGTGGGCGGGTTTCCCCGGCTCCCGCTCATGGAAGATCTCGAGATGTCCCGCATCCTGCGGCGGCGTGGCCGGCTGGTGGTGCTGCCGACCACCGTCACCGCGTCGGCCCGGCGGTTGGTCGAACACGGCGTGTGGCGCATGACCGGGCTCATGCAGCTGCTCAAATTGCAATATCTCCTCGGCGTCGATCCAGAGCGGATTCGCCGGCGCTACGAGGCCGGCACCCGCCGTGGGCGCCGGCGGCAGCCGGCGCCCACCCGATAGGTGTCAGGCAGGGGCCTTGTTCCGGAGTTGCCGCAACGCTCGTGCCCGGGTGGGCCCGATGGCGCCGAGTGGGATGTCGGTGAGGTGGGCAATCTCGGCATAGGAGGGGGGATCGTCGGTGAACTGGGTCTTGATCAGGGTTTGCTGGCGCGGTGGCAACTCGTCGACGAGCGCCCGCAGTATTCGCGCGATCTCGGCGTCGATGGCGCGCTGCTCGGGACCGTCCGATGGGTCGGCGACGAATTCAGGGGTCCTGTCGGTGAGGCTCGGGCCGCGTTTGGCCTGCCGCAGGATGTGGATGCATTCGCGGCGAGCGGTGGTCGCCAGCCAACCACCCAGCCGCTCGGGGAACTGCACACGGTCGGCGTACTCGGCCAGCCGTAGCCAGGTCATCTGGATCGCGTCGTGCCTGTCGGCCTCCTGCATGCGGAACGACCGCACGATCATGGTGACGAGCTCGCTATAACGGCGGAGGATCTCGTCCCACGCCGATGAATCCCGGTCGCCGATCCTCAGCAACAGGTCAGCAACACTGGCGTTGGCGTTGGCGTTGGGTGGAAGGTAGCTGATGGTGGCCGTAGTCATCGGAATCATGGCTCCTCGGAAAAATTGACATGATTTCCTTGGTCTCGGGGTGCACAGTTATCCTGGATCCCGACTGTTCTCGGTACATCTGCCGTCCGGCATAGAACGGTCCGGGCAGGGATATATCTGGCCGGCCGGCTGACGTCGTATCGGCTGCACCGCTCGGTGCGGGGGGTGCCGGAACCGCTGGTCAGGCAGCCGTCGAGTACCCGGTACCCGATCTGGGGCGGGCCAGGCGCGAACCGGCCGGTGCCGGGCGAGGCGGCCCGTGCCGCCTGAACCGCTTGATTTGTCATGCGTTTCCCCTGGTCCCCGCCATTCCATGACGGCACGCAATATTCGACAACGCGAAGCCTCGCCGGAGTTCTTGCCGTAATCGTCGCCCTACGAAAACGTATGGGAGACGCTCCTTCAAATACAAGATGGGGTTATCGGTGCACCCCTCCGGTGCGACACTGGTGGAGTTACCAGGGAACGATGACGCATGGCCGTCTTTGCTGCTGTGCCCGCGGTGACAGCACAGCTGTTCTCTTCAGCACAGCGGCCGGTAGCTGGTCAGCGGTGGAGCAGCAGGAGCTTGCCGGTGGTGCGGCGGGCCTGCAGATCCTGGTGGGCACGGCCGGCCTCGGACAGCGGGCGGTCTCAACGGATCATCGCAACACTGCTGAAACGGTGTGGTGGTGTGCGGCCTGCGCCGCGGCGGCGGTGGGAGTTGCGGTTGTCGTTGGCGGAGCGGGAGGAGATCTCGCGTGGCTTGGCCGCGGATCTGTCGTTCCGGGCGATCGCGACCGGGTTGGGCCGCTCACCCTCGACGGTCAGCCGCGAGGTCAGGAATAACGGCGGGCACGCGGGTTATCGGGCGGCGTGGTCGCGAGCACAGCGTCCGAAGCCGGCCAAGCTCTCGCGGCCCAGGGTTGGCCGCGATGGTGGAGAAGAAGCTGGAACGGCGGTGGTCGCTGGACTCCTCACTATGGCTGGGAGCCTGGCCGTGGTCGCCCGCGACGCCGCGTGGGGACGTTGAACCGTTGGTGGGACTCGCGGTGCGGTTGCGGGCACTCGACGCGGTCAGCCGAGAAAGGCCGCCAGTGTCCGCGTGAACCACTCGGGATCGTCGAGCCAGGGAAGTCGTTGTGAGGGGTGTGTGTCAATTCAGGGGTATGACGAGGAATTGTGGTCTGAGCGGAGTTACGTGGCTGGGCTCTATGCGCGGCTCGACGCTGAGCGCGTGCGGGTGCGGGGTGAGTACAAGGCGGTGTTGCGGGGAAACGGCGGGACACTGGTGGAATGGGATGTCGCGGTGCGCGCGCTGGTCAAAGAGGTGAGGCGGTTGGACGTGGTGGAGGACGGGTTGTGTTTCGGTCGGTTGGACACCGTTTCGGGTGAGCATTCCTACATCGGCCGGATCGGTCTTGTCGATGAGGAGAACGAGTACGAGCCGGTGTTGCTGGATTGGCGGGCGCCGGTGGCGGTCGTCGATCGGCAGCGGCTGCCGGAGCAGTCGTTGCCGATCGACCTGGCGGATCTCATGGTGTGGATCGACGCTGAGATCGCGGAGTGGGCCAGGGAGGAGGCGCGCGTGAGCGGGCTGGCGCACAACGAGGCCCGTGCGGTGTTCGGTGAGGTCCTCACGTGGGTGCTCACCGAGCGGGCGATAGCTCGGATCGGCCGGGGTTGGCTGACCCGGGCCGATCGCCAAGCATGGGAGCAGTTGCGGGCCGCGACACGTCGGCCGACCTGGCCGTCGAGCGGGAACGCACGGCCGAGGCCGAGTACGCCGCCGGCGTGCTGGAGACCCTCATCAGCCGCGAGGATCTGATGGACGACGAGGATCACCTGCTCGCCCAGGACTTGGTCTACGCCGAGGACCTGGCGGATCGCTTCGTGGAGCGCGACACCCGTGAACTTGTCGAACGCGCCGCCGCGGACCGGGACTGGACCTACCGGCACGTCGTGGTCGACGAGGCCCGAGAACTGTCCGAGATGGACTGGCGGGTGCTGATGCGGCACTGCCCGGGCCGATCCTTCACGGTGGTCGGTGATCTCGCCCAACGCCGGTCGGTGGCCGGAGCGAGATCGGGCCCAGTCACCGGAGTCGGTCCGCGCGTGCGGCCTCGCGCCATGGTCCAGGCGGGTCACCGAGGACGAACTGCCCGCCGCCATCGAGGAATTCCTCCGGGACGAAGCCGCACGCGACGGCACCAGCATCGTGATCGGACCACCGGGAGTGCCGGGCACGATGCTGGCCTCGGAGACCAAGGGCCTGGAGTTCGACGCCGTCCTGGTCGTGGAACCGACGAGGATCCTCGCCCACAGCCCACGCGACGCCGCCGAACTCTACGTCACCCTCACCCGCACCACCCAACGCCTCGGCGTCGCGCACCAGAGCCCACTGCCGCAGGCCCTGACCGGACTCGCCGAAACCGGGACACCCACCCACACCCGGAATCAACGGTTGGCATAGCGATCCGCATACGGCCGGCCCTGATCCAGAGCATGACCAGACGACAACGGGAACTCCGGGTAAGTAGTTCTCAGGCGCGCCTCTCGAGATACGGCCGTTCCACGAAATGTGTCATAACGGTTTATGGAGCCACCTTCTCGCGGGGGCGACGTTGACTTGGCTCTCACCGCACCACACGCCGAGCAGGTCTTACTGGAGGGAAACCACCGATCCGCGACCACCAGGCACGCACCAGCCTCGCGGGTCTTGTAGTCGAGCTGGCGACGCAGCTCCGCCATCCCCAACCCGTGGTCAGCTGGTGCAGCCCGTCACGCCGTGCTGCACCGACACGGGTGTGCAGCGCGCTGAGACGTGCCGTGGTCTGGCGCCACCGGTTCGACGCCACGGTGCGGGTACGTCGGTCGGGACCACGCCGGCGCGATGCCTGACGCTGGATGCGACGAAGAGCGCGCAGGGCATCGTCGAGGCGGCGCGGGTTGGGCACGACTCGCCCGGTGGACAGCACTGCCAGGGATTTGATGCCCAGGTCCACCCCCCACCCGATCACCGGTGCGCTCGATCGGTGGGGGTCGGTTAGCTCCACAGAGAAGGCCACGTGCCACCGTCGGCGCTGCGCCCCCGCGTGCCAGAGCGAGCACGGCCATGCCGTCAGGCTGACTGGCTATCATGTCCGCATGACCGCCGCCGCAGCTTCCGGGCCGCAGCCCGGTGCGGGCTCCCCTCCGTTCGCGGACGCCTCACCGGCCCAGGTGCGTTCCGCGTTGATTCCCGAGGACGTCGCTGAGTTCGATCGGCAATGGCGGACGGTGATGGCGAAGGCTACCGAGACCCTTGACCTCGTCGACGTGCTGCGCACGCTCGAGTCGTGGCGCCGGGTCGCGTGGCTGACCACGGCCAGCGGCCCCGACGGCTACCGCAGAATGCTGGCCAGAGCCGAGCACTCTCTGCGGACCGGTGAGCTGCCGCCTGGTACCGTGCCGCTCGACCAGGTCAAGGCCCTGATCGCGCAGCGGCTGGGGTAGTTGCACGGGTGTACCGCGTCGAGACCGACCCCGACGCCGCAGAGCAGATCGCTGCGCTGCCCGATGACGCCCTGGCTGACTACGCCCAGTCGCTCGTCGTGCTGGAACTCGTCCCGTGGAACGGCGCCCCGCTGCGCAAGGACAACCCTGATGGCGCTGTGCGGACCCTGCCGTTTGGCCGGGCCGGGATGGTCACCTACCTGATCCTGGAACGCCAACACCGCGTCGATGTCCTCAAAGTGCTCTGGGCCGGGTGATTGCCGCATACGATTGACCGTTCCGGACCGCGAACGGCCTGGCGGCGGCATCCCCGACACTTTCTAGCGGCATCGGTGAGATTGGAGTGTCCTGTGATACCGATCCGCGCACAGCGGGCCTCCCGGTGATGGTTGATGTTCAATTCGACAAATGGCGGAGGTACTCGGAGAAGCGAGAGCGGCATACCCAGAATCCCGAGCAACATTGGCTATCTGAACGGAGAGTAGATAATATCGCTGAGCGTCCGGGCACGAGTCAGCATCCCACGCGAGAGATGCAACCAAACGCGTTCGTTGGGCCGAACGCGGTCCACGCGTGGTTGGCGTCCTCGCCGGTAGTTACACAGCGTCGCGAGCCGAGACGGCCACTGCGACGTTCCGGGCAGCCACCGTGCGTTCGACCATCATCGACGCAACCGCCTGGCGCCGCGCCGCGCTGGACGACTGAGTTCACGTGTTTACTGCGCGGTGAGGAAGGGTAACTGACTGCAACCAGCTGGCCGCACATCCGATCGCTACACAGAGTCACGAAGGAGGCGTAGGAATGATGAGTTTCAGCCTGATCGTTCTGGTGGCGTTTGTCCTTGTGATCCTTGGCGTCCACTTCTGGTGCGGGCTCAGTGAACTGCAGGACCAGGCGCAGCCAACCAAGCAAGGTAGGCGGGTGATAAGTCATGATCTGCATTGATTGTCTTGCCCCTGACTTCCAGGTCACTCGGCAGGCACCGGCGTGTTGGGAGGTGGATCCGGAGGTGTTCTTCGGGCCGGCTGACAGCTCGGAAGGTGCGCCGGTGCGCAGCTGGGAGCTGCGCGCGTTGGCCGTCTGTGCCGGCTGCCCGGTGCTGGCGACATGTCGCGCAGCGGCCCTGGAGTTCGCTGCCGACGAGCAATACGGCGTCATCGGAGGCATGACGGCGGGGCAGCGGCGCGCGGTATTGCGCAGATCGCGTCGCAAGCACGACCGCGCCGGTTACCTTGCCGGCGGGGTCCTGCTGCGTGGTCGATGGGCGGGCTGATGGCCGTTGCATACCGGGCGCCATCAACCCGGCCGTCACCCAGGACAACATCCACCGCACGGTCCGCGCGCCGGGGTGGACCGACACGGTGCAACCAGCGGCTGATCATGCTGCCGCGCTCAAGCTCCGGCAGATGCGAGACTTCGGTGAGACCGGCTCACCGCAGAGCTATAAAGAAGACCATCTGATACCGCTGTCCATCGGTGGAGCGCTCACCGACTCGAATAACCTCTTCCCGCAGCCGACCGCGAAGACCACCGAAAGGAAGAGCTCGAAGACCGCCTCCATCGGGCGGTCTGCTCAGGTCAGATGACGCTGAGCGCCGCGCAGAGTCGAATGCGCCATGACTGGACCCATTGAGTTGCTTCAACTGGCACGGCTGCGAATCGCCGCGAAGATGGCAGTGGCGACAACGCTTTGACGAAAAATCCCACGATGGCTAACGCGAGCCAAAGAACAAGAAATGCGATGATCAGACCCATGGTGGCACCTTTTCGTTAATAGGGAGGCCCGCGCCCGCCCCTCCTAGGGGCCATCATTCTTGGTTGTGTGAAAATTTGTTTCGGCGGTGGTCGAGCGTTGAGGTGATCAAGACGCGAGCGTCATTGCCGGTTATGGCGATCTTGGCGAGTTCATCGAACGTCTTGCGGTAGAGCGTGATCTCACGGGGTTGCTTGATGGTAAGCTCGGCGGAAACTGTTTCGACGTGAACTAATCGGTTGTCGAACATGATGAATTGGTTTGTGGGTACTCGATATTCCGCGAGCGCTGGAATGATTCCCAGTGTTATGCGCGGTAGGGACATGACAGCAAGTAGGCGGTCGAGTTGTCCCATCGTCACGTCATTGTCACCAACGGTGGTCAGGAGGGTTTGCTGCGCGATCAGGAAGTGAAATCGACGGTTGCCCCGATACAGGATGTGTTGCCGTTCCATGCGTTCGGCGACCCCGACATCAAGATCGTCGGGAATGCCGTAGAACTCGATAATCCTACGCATTACCGCCTCGGCATATTCCGTAGTGTGGAGGATGCCAGGAACAAGTAGTGGCTCGTACCATCGTATAAGTCGCGTTTTGGCCTCAAGGGTCCGTGAGGCTTGCTGACGTCGCCGAGTCCCCGTGCCAAGCGTGCGCCGCCATTCAATGTACATTGTCTCAATATTTCGAACGGTGGCTATGAGATCGCCTACTTGATCATCGGCTCGGGCATGACGACACCAGGAGCGAATATCATCCTCGGATGGCGCCTGTTTACCGTATTCGATTTTGGACACCTTGGAACTATGCCAACCAGTAAGGTTGGCCAGTTCTTTTCCGGTAAGTCCTGCATCTCTGCGGATGTCCCGCAGGCGGTGACCGAGAGCTTCGCGCGCCTCGTGGACTGAGCTTGTCACGTCGGGTTCGACGCTGACACGTACTCGCTACCAACGTATTCTCTGTGCGGGATCGCTGCCGACCACACTCGATCTCGTACATCACGACAATACGAGACAATTCTCGGATCGCTGGTGGTCGCGCCACCGACGAACCGCCCGGTTGGTTCGAACACCGTGAACACTACGAGATCGTCATCAAACAACCAATAGTCATCCGTCGACAATGCGTCCGCATCGGTCAGATGCCGGGGAAGCCACCGAATATCTTCCCCGGCGTTGATGTTGTGCGGAGCAACCGTAAGACCCCAGCGGGTGTACTCACCGTGAGGAACGGTGACAATCCGAACACGCTTGATAGCTTTCCCGGTAGCCGTGACCTTCCGTACGAGATTCAGCCACGGCTGATGCCACGCGAAATCATCATCCTGTTGTGCCAGAAAGAGTTGAAATGGTCCGGCTTCATCCGGGGTGTGATAACTGTCTTGTGTTTCCAGATGAAAAGCCGTCCGCGCAAAGGTGTGGAATAAGGTGTAATATGCCTCATCCTGTAGCAACTCCACCGAACCAAGCCTCCGTTTTCCTTGGAACTTCCACGCACGTTTCCTGACCAGGGATATTCATCTGCGAAAGTGTCTCGACGTCGGTCACTGTCTGACCGGACAGAACGAAGCTACCGCGACCTGTGTCGGTCATGAGGGCGCCAAGGTAGGTACCGGGCTCGACATGTTTCAACAGCCGGTGCGGAATCTCCACGCTGTCGTTGTGCCCCTCCACCTTCCAACCTTGGACAAGGTAGGTGTTCCGATCCGTCGCATACAGCGTGGGCGAGCCGCCGCCTTGGGTCGACTTGCCGAGAAATCGTAGCCGCATGATTACTCCTCCCTCTGCAAGGTTGCGTGAGTTTTCTTAGATGCCTCCATCGTCGCTCTAACTGCGCAGATCAGTCAATCTCTCGGCGCTTGTTTCATATTGATCAAGCAAATTGTAGCAAACTTCTGGGGTTCAACCGATGCCCTACCGTAGCCTGGTGACCGCATGTTAAGGACTGTCGCAGGCACACCCAAGACGGTAAGCCACCCCCGTAGTGCAGCTCGGCGCCCGCCACTAGTAGTAGCTAGCAACCAAGGTCAGCCCCGGCTACTCACAGTTTCGGAGGTACCCCATGGTCAGGCACGGAACGGCTCTGGTCGCGAAGCCGTGGTGCTACAGGTGTACGCAGGGAGTAGCAGACCGTGGCGGTGAGCTGGTGGACCGTCGTCTGAGCTGGGCGGGGTTGCGGTTGCGATCGTTGGCCGTGGGCTATCTGCGGCTGTGGCCAACCGACCCGGCAGGGTGCGCTGATACCCTCACTGTGCGGTTGCGGGTGTTCGCGCACCTATGCGGGCTGGTGTTGGCGGATATGCACATCGAGCACCCGAACACGTTATCCTTTGCCGGGGCGGCGTTTCGCGCCCTGGTTGAGGCGTTGCGCTGCCCCCTCATCGGCATGCACCGCGCCATGCTCACCGCCGTTGCGGTGGAAACCGGCGCAGACGTGCTCGTCATGCCCGGCAGGCCCAGGGGTGCGTGGTGAATCTGTCTGTACATGCGACCCTCTACAAGGCGCATAGGCGAGAACTGACCGAACTGCGGTACCAGCTGTTGGCCGGTGAGGTCGTGCCGGATCAGGCGGTTACTGAGCGTCTGGTGAGGGTAGTCGGTGCGCTACTGCGAGTGCATGATCGGCATCAGCTCGACCCGTGTGGCCGGTGCGCGGTGTGCTGGCCGATACCCCGCACATGGTGGTGGCCCTGGCCGAAACAATCCATCTGCACCGTACACGCGGCGTTGAGTTTCTTTCTCCAACAGCAGCCGAGCCAGGCGCCGGCGTAATAATGCAGTTTGACCGTTGAGCGAGAAAGTGCGCATGTCCCAGAGCGCGGGCCGTCCTGAGAGCGCGTTTCCTGGGCGGCCTCTATTTCCTCGGATGGGTATACCTCGCCGCGTGCTTGTCAAGGGCATGCAAGGGGTAGACGTGACAGTGGTCGTGATCGTGGTGCACGGCACGGTGTGGCTGTCGATCTCACCCCCGTTTACCTGGGAAGCCATCATAGAACCGGGAAAGGTTGACGAAGTAATCCGTGTGCTGGAGTTAGCGCGAGATGAAGCCACGAGAACGGCGGCCGCGAGCAATGAGGACAACGAGGTGAGACCACGTAACACGTAACGACGTCAGAGTCGCGACCCCTCGTAGGGGGAATGAGGACGTAGACAATCCAGTCTCCGGTGTAGGCGCCGTCCTGTTGCGATCCCTCGTAGGGCAATGAGGACAGGGTGAGCCCGTAGACGTCGCAGGCATCGGTCTGTTGCGATCCCTCGTAGGGGCAATGAGGACAGCTCCACCACGGTCGTCATCGGCAACGACACCCGGTTGCGATCCCTCATAGGGGGAATGAGGACTTGCACGGTGAGTTGTGTCGTGCCGTCGGGCAGCTGTTGCGATCCCTCGTAGGGGGAATGAGGACTAGGGGCAATGTCACTAAGTTAGGGCCGCCGAACCGTTCATGATCACCGTTTTGGTGCCGAATTCGACACATTTTGTCACTTTCGACACCAAAACGGTGATCATGAGCCACTCTGTCATCCTTAGCTAAGT
>JBOHFF010000092.1:0-14210 GCA_050699515.1 Pseudonocardiaceae bacterium | reverse complement strand
GCTAAGGATGACAGAGTGGCTCATGATCACCGTTTTGGTGTCGAAAGTGACAAAATGTGTCGAATTCGGCACCAAAACGGTGATCATGAACGGTTCGGCGGCCCTAACTTAGTGACATTGGGCCTGGCCTCGGTGGTGCACGCCGAACTGGGCGTGTGGCCGCGGATCGTTTCCAACCGCCGCGGCATCGTCGACGACGCCGGTTCTTACCTGATCCTCGGCGGCGGGATCTTCGCGGCCGCAGTGCTGCAGGAGGCGGGCGAGCAGACCATCACGGCGCTCGGCCGCGTCCTGCGGCGGATCAGGGATAAACGGTCAATACAGACCGTGAATGTCGTCGCCGTCGAACCCAACAACATCACGTTCGTCGTCGGGCCTGAGAGACTGAGCGACGAGGCCGTGGTCGTCATGCGCAAGCTCGACAGGTCCAGCCTCCCCCGGGACTCGGTGCTGCGCTGGGATGCTACGACGGGTCGCTGGCGGCCCGCTCAAACGTCACTGTAACGTAGCTCCCCGCCGTGACGAATTAGTCCAAGGGCGCCACATTCCGGCTGGCTCAGGATCGCCGGTGAACGGATTTTCGGGTGCTCTGACGAAACGCGTTGCGTAACTCGGTGTCGCCCAGTCCATGATCGGAATCCAACTGCAGTCTCAGTGCGCGCAGATACCACAAGCGACGTGGCCAGGGACTGGTGTCGGCGAAGAAGTCCAGTAGGCGAGCGACGATGTGGTGGGCGTAGCCATTGACGGCTAGTGGTGTGGCTGACAGGTGCAGCAGCGGTCACGGGCTGATATGGTGCCAGAGGTACGAGGACCTTAAGTAGGGGAGCCGCCACCACGGCCGCTCCCCTCTTTCTCGTTTCTACATTCTTGTCTTCTAGTTTTTGATCACAACCGACGGTCACATGTGGCGAGGCCAGAACTCCCAGCGACTGGTGGTTGACGCATCCTGTCGGGATGCGGGCGCTCTCAGCTCTTCTACGACGTCGTGGTCAACGGCCGGCTGTGACCGGGACAGCCGCGCTGGGCAGCGGAATCTGGCGATCCTGACGCTGCTGGCGCGGATGGGACTTCCAGCGGGCGAGGTCGCGGGCCTGCAACCTCGACGACATCGACTGGAGACGCGCAGAGATCACCATACGGGGCAAGGGCAGCAGCCGTGACCGGCTTCCCCTGCCGGTCCACGTGGGTCAGGCCATCGCGGGCTACCTGCGGCACGGCCGGCCCGCTACCCGCGCTGGACCGCAGCGTGTTCACCCGGATCAAGGCGCCACACCGCGGCCTGACCTCTACCGGGGTCACCCAGGTGGTCGCCGCCGCCCAGCGGGTGGGTCTGGGCACGATCTATGCGTATCGCCGGTTGGAGGCTTTCGGTCGCGTCCTATACCACGTGCCCGGTATGCCGCACCAGTGCCGCCGAGTACCACGGCGACCGTTTCGCCACGAGTCGGCCGATGACAGCGGTCCCGGCTCCACCATGGTAGGGAGTGCGCCGAGCGGGGTGGCTGTAGTCTGCCGAGCATGGACACGGTGATCGTGGGCGCACGGGGCAGCAAGTTGGCGCAAGCAATGGTGTCGGAACTGCTCGCAAGACTCGGCGGCGAGAAGGCCTGCCCGATCGTGAAGATCAAACGACGGGTGGTGATGACCGACGGCGACAAAGACCGCAAGACCGTGCTGCGTGAAGTATCCGGCGGCGCAGGCGCTTTCGCGAAGCAACTCGAGGCCGAGCTGCTTGCTGGGAACATCGACATCGCCGTGCACTGTCTTAAAGACTTGCCCACCGAGCTGCCCGAGGGGCTTACGCTGTCGGTGACGCCGACTCGTGCAGATATCCGCGATGCCCTGTGTGGTTCTAGCCTCGCAGGCCTGCGCTCGGGGGCACGAGTGGGTACCGGATCGCCACGGCGCATCGCGCAGTTGCTCGCGCTGCGACCTGACATAGAGGTGATACCGATTCGGGGCAACGTCCCCGGTCGCCTCGCCAAGCTCAAGTCCGGGTTCGATGCGGTAGTACTCGGCGTCTCCGGGCTCGTGCGCATCGGGATGGATGACGCGATCACCGAAATCCTTGACCCGGAAGTGTTTCCACCAAGCCCCTCAGCCGGGGCCATGGGCGTGGAGGTGCGAGCCCGCGACACCGAACTGCTCGCTATGCTCAACAGTTATGGCAATCCGGCGTTCGACGTACAGGTGCGCGCAGAACGAGCACTTCTCAACGCGCTGCACGGCGGATGCTCGGTCCCCGTCGGCGCCTACGCGAAGCCGACCGTAGACGGCAACATCGAGCTTATGGCCCAGGTGACCTCGCTGGACGGGACACGCAAGGTCCGCGACCGCGCGACCAGCGACAGCGGCGACCCGGAAGCTTTGGGGCGGATGTTGGCCGAGCGGATGCTTGCTGCGGGCGCGGCTGCGATCCTCGACGACATTCGCGTCGCGGTCTAGTACCGTCGACCCGCTACAGCAGCGTGGCGGCGATCTCGACGGCCGCGTAGGTAGTAATGCGCTCGGCCCCGGCCCGCTTGAGCATGATTAGCAACTCGACCAGCGGCCCGAGCTCGGCCGAGCGGGTGAGTCTGCGGTATTCCCCGGATACCGAGAATGGCACAAGCGACACCTCCGGGTGGACGCTGTGTAGCTGAATCAGCAGGTCCGCGCATGTGAGAGCGGGTTCCAATAGCAGCGAATCGGCGCCTTCGCCAAGCATTGCCAGCGCGGACCGCATCCCGGCGACCGGGTCGCCGGGGCGAAGATGAAACGGGCGCTGTCCGCCGGATGGCATGGCTTCCATGGTCTGCCGGAACTCTTGGTAGAGACAGGAACGCCAGATCAGATGCGGCATGATCTGCACTTGATCGTGTCCGGTTTCGTCCAGCGCGTGGCGTACAGCACGCACACTGCCCGGGATCATGCTGGCGGGCCCGACGACATTGGCGCCCGCATCGGCTTGTACCACGGCCTGCGCCGAAATTTGCTCGATTGCCGCGCGCAAGTCCGGGCGACCGTGCGAATCACGGGGGTGACAGTCGCCGGTGAGGGTGTGCGAGCACAAGCAGGTCTCGGTCATCACCAGCACATCTGGTTCAGCTGAACGGATTTTGTGTACGGCGTGAGACATCACCCCGTCTGGTGCCAGACTGGCGGTGCCGAGTTCGTCGCGTCGGCCGCCGGAGGCGAACAGTTTCACGGCCGGCACTCCGAGGGCCCGTATCTTGCGAGCTATGGCGCCGAGCTCGGCGACGGTGGCCGTAGGCATGGCGGCCTGGCGGTCGTCGTTACGCACCAGTACCACCATGACCAGATCGTCCGGGGTCAGCATCGGTTCGCCGGTCTCTAGATCTTGGCTGCGATGATCAGGCCACTGTCCCATTGCAGCTGGGTAACGTACAGGTCAGGCTCATCGCCGATCTGGCCGAGGAAACTGTCGACGCGGGGCTGGTGGTCGGCAGGCCACGTCGCCTGTAGCAGCAGATCCTCGACGACGTACAGACCACCGGGGGCCAAGAGCTCGACCAGCTCGGCGCGGCCGTAGAACTTTCCCGGTCGGCAGTCGACGAATGCCAGATCGAACGGGGGGCCGTCCCAGCTGTCGAGGAATCCCTGGGCGTCGAGGCAGTGCAGAGTTATCCGTGGATCGTCCATCAACACGCTCCGGGCGATTGCCGAGTTGGTGGGCTGGGCTTCCACGGTATGCAGGCGAGCGTCGGGATTCATACCGGCCAAAAGCCACGCGCTGCCGACACCGGCTCCGGTACCGAGTTCGAGGATATTGCCGCCG
This sequence comes from Pseudonocardiaceae bacterium, assembly GCA_050699515.1. Lineage (GTDB taxonomy): Bacteria > Actinomycetota > Actinomycetes > Mycobacteriales > Pseudonocardiaceae. The sequence continues at coordinate 10,429 of JBOHFF010000092.1, read as the reverse complement.
GGTTTGGAGGCGGCCAGGGTGCGCAGCAGGACACCGGTGCGGGGCGTGCACGACATGATGAATTCTGCTGAGGCTGCGGCAAGATGGGCTTTCTGCACCAGTGGCGGGATCGAGGCGGGGGCGTCGTTCACTGCGCTGCCTCCAGCATGCGGGCCAACCGGAGCGCGTTATGGTTCATGATCAGATCCGCGCCCCCGCGGCGTTATGGCGTTGTGGTAACATCAGTCCACGCACATATAGTTGATCATCGAGTGTTTTCACTGCCGGGGTGGTTGCCCAGGGTTGCATCAAGACTCGTGCGGCGTGGAGTTCGGCGGTGAGTCGGGGATATAGGTGGGCGTGACTGGCGGCGTCAGCTAGGACAGATGCGGCTTCGCTGATTTCGTTGGAGAGGATGAGTGCGTGGCCGAGTCGGAGTTGGCAGAGTGTGTATCTACCGGTGTAGGTGGGGTCGTATTGGGCTAACGCTTTTTGGGCTGCATCCAGTGCTTGTGCCGGTTTGCCGAGTCGGGTGAGCAGTCGTCCGCGTTGGCCTTCGATGCTGCCGTGATGCACCCAATACGCCGGTGAATCCGGTCCAGATCCGTTGGTGGTCAGAAAGTTGTGGGCGCGGTCACACGCAGTCATGCACGGCCCATGTTGACCATCGAGGGCGTAGGCGGCAGCGGCCATGTGTTCGGCGAACGCTTTTAGCCGTGAATCGTGGGTGTGGGCGGCTAGGCTACGAGCGGCTGCGGCGGCATCCAGGGCAGTGGGGATGTCGTTGCGTTCAAAGGCGGCGAAGCTGGTGTTAGCTGCCGCATACGCGGCACACACCCGATTGCCTGCATCATGGGCGGCTTTGCGGGCGTGGGTGAAATAGTGGGCTGCCTCATCGAGTTGTGCCATTCCCACCAGGTAGCCACCCAAAGCGCATGCGATATTACTATCGACCAGATGTAGCGGTTTACGGAAGCGGTCGGGGCAGTCACCGGCCAGCAGTCGGTGTACCAGTCGGTGTTGAGCCATCACTGTGTCGAGGACTTCACGGGGACCTAGTGAATCTTCCAAACGTTTGCAGTAGGCCAACATCACCGCCACATTGTTAATCACGTGAGCATCGACGCGGCGAGGAACCTCAACCGCCTGCACCACACGCGTCTGCTCGTCTGGACCAAGGTTGAGGCCAGGTAGGCCCGTGGCGGCCAGCACAGACCCAGCCAGGTGGATCGCCTCCCGACGCCCCACCCTGTGTACGATCTTGGCCACCAGTGACAGCAGCTCCTCAGCCAGTCCCGCACTGACTAACGCCACCTCGGCGCACGGGGCACCTCCACCATCCGGCAGAACTGGCGGCAACGCCAGCGCAGACCGCACAAGCAGGCTGTCTTTCTGGCCGTGGGTGTGGATGGCTGCGTGCTGGATCTGCTCCCTGCGGCGGCGGGCTCGCCACCACAGGCGATAATCGTCTTCTGCCTGCGCCAGCCTGCTGTGCTCGGTGATCAACACACCCTGGGCGTGGCACACCTGATCGGCTAGCTCCCACAACCCGGCAGGCATCCCCCGACTGCCGTGCTCCACCTTGGAGATCAGACTCCGGGTTCTACCTAACGCTTGCCCTAGCTCGCGCTGGGACAGCCCAGCGTCCCGACGACAGGACGCCAGGAGCGCCCCTGCACGACAGCGCAGAGCCTGGACGTCATCCACAGACGGATGGTCTTCACCGGTGATCACGAGCCTCAACCCTAAACGGTGACAACCACCAGTGACACCCAACACAAGTCGCTGACTACCGTCACCAACCCTCTCCCCCCGGTTTCCGGCGGGGGTACACGCAGCCAACAATCGTCTGCCGTGCCTGACAGCCCCGGACCCTGCCACGTGTCCATTCAGGGGTCCTGTTGAGCTGGGCCGTCGCAAGTGATTTGATCTTGATAAGTGGTGGCGTGTCGGGCTCGTGGTCAGGTCTTTGATCGTCGATCATCTGGGTTGTGTCCGCGCCCGAGCCGCCGCAGCCGTCGTACAACCAGCTTGCCGCGCTGGTGGCGGGGTTGGTGGCTCGGGTGGCGGCGTTGGAGGCGGAGAACGTCGAGTTGCGGCGGCGGCTGGGGATGAACTCGAGGATCCAGCGTCAGCTGACTTGCCTGCGACGACACGGTGGCCTTCGCGCCCAACTCGATCACCCGGAACCGCATCTTCGCGTTTGGCTCCGCTTCCTTGCTCACCGTGACGGTCCCCTCTCTGTCAGCTCCAACTCCACCGACCCGGCTCGAACCGCGGATCCTCTCCCTCACCCTCCCGCGTCGCCGCGCTCAGCTCCTGCCACAGCTGACCGATGGCCTGAGCCAACTCACCCGTTCCACCACAACGCCTCCAAGCGATGATCCCACCGACCCCACCCAGCGACCGGTGCGAGCTCCCGTCATTGCCGATCATTAGGTTCGGTGCGATAGGCATGCCGTCTGACCACCGCGATCGTCTGGCGTGGCGTATTTTGTCGTACCTGCCCCGTAACGTCTCGGACGTGTGAAGCCCGATCCGCGAGATCATCACAGGCGCTCGCGGTAAACCACGTAGGAGGCCAGGACGGCCGCACTGCGACAGTAAGGAGGACGGCATGAGTACGCAGCAAGTACACCGGCATGAACTCGAGACGCCCCGGGTCCAGCACACCATCGGCGGCATCTCGGAGGCGCTGCACGGCAGCCGCCGGGCTCAGTTCTTTGCCGAGTTGCTGCAGGCACAGCAGGGCCAGCAGTTGGATGCCGTCCTCAACGCCTGGTGGGGCCGGGCAATGTTCGACACCGACCCGGAACGGGATCGCATCCATGCAGCCGCCGTGGACGGCACCCTCCCCACCACGACCCTCGATGAGGTCCGTCGCTGCCGGCAAGAGCGTAGCGCCAGTGAGCGATGGCGAGACCGACATCTGGCCGGTCTTCCTGTCGGAGATCGTGGGTGACACCCTCTCCGATCTGGATGTCTTACCTGCGTTGTTCTCGGTAGTTGTCGCCCTCACGGTGGTCGTCTGCGAGAACCCATGGCTCGAAGGGAGCAATAGCCTGGAGGACGATCCAGACTGGCGGGAGATCCTCATCCCCGGCGGACACGGCATCGCAGCAGAGCCCGCGGCATCCTCGGTGGGCAGGCCCAGCTGCGCGTATCCGCATTCGTCGCCGGTCCTTCCTGTAGCTGCCTTCTGCCTTATCATGGCGCCATGATTGCTGCGCATGCCCATGAGCTACCGCCAGAGTCTGGCGGAGAGCTCGTCCTTACTTCTGACGAGGTCGCGGCCGTCGAACGCGACGGAGAGATAGTGATCTTGACTCGTGACGGTCGGCCCGTAGCCAAGGTCCACGCCATCGATCCCGATCAGGCGTGGTTCTGGACACCAGAGTGGCAGGCCAAGGAACGCGAGGTTGACGAGGAAAAAGCTGGGGGCATCCCGGACCAGGGATTCGATTCCGGCGAGGAGTTTCTGGCTTACTTGGAAGCCGTCATCAATGATCCATCGAAACTGTGAGCCCAACGTATGCTCGGGAGCCGGCGTTCACCCGCGACTTCGTGAAACTCACTGATCAGCAGTAGCGTCGCTTTCTCGCAGCGGTTGCGGTGATGGTGGCCGACTTGAAAGCTGGCCGGGTCTCCGTGTGAAGAGTGTCCAGGGCTGGCCAGGCGTCTGGGAGATGACGTGGGTGCCGGATGGTCGTGCCACCTTCGAGTACGGCCCGGAGAAGCACCCCGGTGAGCCGCACGTGATCTGGCGCCGGGTTGGTACGCACGGCATCTTCCGCCAGCCATAGGTGCGAGGCCAAAACGACCGCTTCGACCACCTCCTTGACTTAGCCCCATCGTGCACGTGGCGGAGCAACCTCCGCACCCCACTACGGGGCTTGCCGCGCCCCGTTTGACGGTGAGCTCCTTGGCCTCGCGGGCCAGCCGAGCGACCCCGCAGGTTCACCACCAGCGGCCATCGCCTCTGCAAGCCGGAACAACGCCCACGTATGCGAGTCCGGGTGATCTGCCGAACCAGCACTTAAGCTTCGCCGACCAACCGAGCGGCCCGCTCATGGTCGCTAGCGTCGGCCATCACCTTTGCCAGCCGGGCCAATGCCTCCACCCGTCGGTCCGGGTGGGGATGCTCTTGGCGAGGGCGTCGCCGCCGGTCAGGTCATGCATCCGGTCGTGCCGGGACTGGTCGGTGGCGCAGGCGATGAGCCGGTCAGGTCCCCGTTGCTGGCGAGCATGTGGGGGTAACTCGAAGCAGATGCTGCGGAGTATCCGCAGGCCACTGTCGGTCCCGCCAGGTGTCGGCCCAGGTGTGGAGTCGTATCGAATCGCACCTGAACCCACGGGGGCCGCAGGTCCAGGCGGCGGCTCGGATCGTCCGTGACTGTCGGTCGCCAGGGCTGTCAAGGGCTGAGCCGTTGAATTCACGTCTCAGGTGTCGACAACTGTGGGTTGTCGTACATACTTGTCAAAATTGCGGTCCTGCTGGCCGCCTAGACACCGCGAAGGGTGCACTGTGCTGATCCGGTTCGAGGTATCGAACTTTCGTTCGATACGCGACCCTGTCGAGTTGTCGATGGTCGCGGTCGACCACGACCGGGCCGAGGCGCGCCCGATACCCAATCTGGGTGAGAGCCTGCTACCGCTCGCAGCCATCTACGGTCCAAACGCGTCTGGCAAGACGAATGTCGTCGCTGCGCTGATCTGGCTGCACACAGCCGTCCGGGACTCTCTGCGCTTCTGGGACGATGAGATCCCGCTCGAGCCGTTCGCGTTCGCTGGCGGCCGGGGCAGGCCGTCGGAGTTCACCATCGAGTCCGTCATCTCAGGTGTGCGCTTCGAGTACGTTGTCGAGCTGGATCGGCAAGCGGTTCGCTACGAGGGTTTGTTTCACTATCCGGAGAAGAAGCGGCGCCGGATCTTCGAACGCGAAGGTGCCGAGTTCAAGCTCCAACGTGGTCTCGGCAACCTCTCCGGTACTCGCGACCTGCTGACGGCGCGAACACTGGGATTGTCCATCGCCCGGCGGTTCGATGAGCCTGTTGTCTCGGATTTCGCTCGTGACCTGCTCGCCGCTCAGACGCTCGGACCCCGACCACTGAACCGACGTCCCGCTCTTGCCCGCCGCGGGCTTCCGACACGTCGTTGGTTCGAGACACTCTCCGATCACGACCAGCTGACAGTGACGAGCATGAAGGACCCGGCCAGGCTCACCCAGGCGGATCGGACTCGAGCGCTCGCCTTGCTGCGGATGGCCGATCTCGGGATCGACGACGTCGTGTTCGATGAGCAAGAGGTCACTTACGCGGCTGGACCTGATTCCATGCAGACGCGGATGCAACTCAGGATGCGTCTTCTGCACCGAATCGGCGATGAGCGGGTACCGCTCGACTTCGACTCCGAGTCGGAGGGAACACGCACGTGGTTTCTGCTCATCGGTCCTGTTCTGAGCGCGCTCAAGGCTGGTTCGCTGCTCCTGTTCGACGAGTTGGATGCCAGCCTTCATCCTACCTTGTCCATGCAGTTGATACGCCTGTTTCACGATCCGGTGACAAACCCCCGTGGCGCACAATTGATCTTCACCTCGCACGACACGAGCCTGCTCAATCATCTCAACCGCGACGAGGTGTGGTTGACCGAGAAGACAGCAGAGGGTGTGACCCGGCTCGGAGCGCTGGCCGAGTTCGCCGGGGAACGTGTGAGGAAATCCCAGAACCTGGAAAAAGCCTACTTGCATGGCCGGTTCGGGGCGTTGCCGGACGTGGACCGGACCGACATGTTTCGTGCTCTCGGCCTGATCGGCTGACCGGACGATGCCGAGAAGGACGAAAACGAAAGACCTCAAACGGAAGACCGCCAACAGGCCGGAACGCAAGACCGTTGTCATCTTTTGTGAAGGCGAAGCCTCCGAACCCGACTATATCAACGGTCTCAAGCGGCTCCCGAAAGTCCACAGTAACACCTCCGTCGACATTGAGATCGATCCGCGTCGGGGAGTGCCGCTGACCTTGGTGAAACTGGCGATCGGTCGGGCTGCCGACGACGAGGTCGACGAGTGCTGGTGTGTGTTCGATGTCGAGTGGCCCAAGAACCACCCCAATTTGAAACAGGCCATTCAACTCGCCCGTGACCATGACATCGGGCTCGTCATATCGAATCCTTGCTTCGAGCTTTGGCTGATCTTGCATTTCGAAGACCAGGCCGCCTTCCTCGACACCGATAAGGCCGAGAGTAGAAGCCGTGAACTCGACGGGCGTTCCGGCAAACGGATCAACGCCGATCAATATATTCCGCGCCGCGATGAGGCGGCGCGACGTGCATCGTTGTTGTCCCGTCGTCATGAACGGGATCAGACTTTGTTCCCTCACGACAACCCCTCATCGACGATGCGCGAGCTGCTTACGGCGATTTCGGCGATAGAGCCTTTGAGTCCATCGGCGGCAAAATCCTCGACGCCTCCGCGCTGGCCGAGTTCACGCGGTGTGCCCGGACGCTGAACTAGGCGCCTCGCAGGACGGCCACGATCTGGTCTATGACCCGATCCCGCTGTGCGTCGATCAGTCGACCGACGTGCTCGTCGAGCACGTCTACCGGCATCCATTACCACCCGGTCGGCGAGCACGACGCCGTAGATGCCGTCCAGGGCGGCTGCAGCAGCGATGTTGGTCTGTTGGGCTGGTAAGTCAGGGCGGTGTCGGTGATCTGGTAGGACAGGTGTTTGGCCATCTTGTATTTGTCGATCATCTTGCCGATCGCGTCGGCGCCGATCCCGGCTTGAGTCGCCAGCACCGAGGAATGATCAGGCGCTACCCTGGAGGCGTGAGCAACCCCGCCGTGGAGCCGTCGCTACCGCCGGTTGACGAGACCGTGGCGCGAGCGCACGCGGAGGGTCTGCGTCTGCTGGCGGGGGACTACGGCATCACTGACCTGCGGTTCGCCTCCACCGGCAGGTTGGTCGGCCACGTCGCCGAGGACCGGGACGCACTGGACGTGGCCGACTTCGAACTCTCTGCGGTACGCCTGCTGGGCGCCGAGGTGCGGCTGTACTCCGACCGGGTCTTGGGCAAGCGCAACGTCAGCCCCGATCTTGTGGCGGCGCGGCCTCTGTGAGCGACTGGGACACCCGGCCCGATCGGCACGTACTGCTGGAGCTCGACGCGCTGTTGGAACACATCCAGATCCTGGCAGCCAAGGGTGATCGGACGCAGTTCGACGAGGATGATCACTACTGTTGGGTGCTACACCGGCTGTGGATCGCCGTGGGCAACGAGGCGTTGGCCTATGTCCGGCTCACCGGGAAGAACCCGCAGGTCGACCAGCCGTGGGCGCGGCTTTACCGGTTGCGCAACATGCTCGCCCACGATCGGTTGCCGGACATCGACGAGGACGAGGTATGGCGGATGACCGCCATCCGTCCGACTGATCTTCGCACGCAGGTCCGAGAGCTGCTCAACTAATTGGCCAGCGCAAGGCCCGCACCCTCCCTGAGCGGCAGCTGGCAGTCGTCGCTTCACGGTAGCGGTGCGAGAACGTTACGGCTTCGGCCGATGTTGGTATCACCGGCTCTGACGAAACCTGGTCGGAGCACCTTGCACCGCTGGCCGTCGTTCCTGCGCAAGACGGCTCCCTCCATGAGCTCGGAGCCTACGCGCGATCGGCCCATTAATTTCACCAGCGCATTCTTTGAGTCGAGAACACCGTCGAACAGCCTCGGCGGCACGACAAGTTCGTGCGCCCGGCTCAGGCGGTCTCGCTCGCGCAGCTCCACGAAACCCTCGTCGCGACGAGAGAAATCCAGGACTACCAGATAGTCAACCAGCTGGTCGTAGCGCACGGAATGCGTGAGCCACAACCACTCCGCGTACAGCACGAAGCCGTTCTCCAGGAGTGGTTGGAGTTGCCCGTAGCCAGCGTTTACCCGGGAGCGCAGGGGGCCGAGCTGCCCGCCGCGGTCCATGGCATCTTGCCCACCGCGGCTGGCCACCTGGATCTGGTTCTGCTCCCACCAGATCGACACATTCGCGCCATCCAGCTTCTCCTCGACGACGACCGGATGCAGCAGCCAATCCGAGACCTCTGCAGGGGCGAGGATCTGATCGCCCCGGGTGATCGCTTCGGATGCCCACAAATGCGGCATGCGCGGGTAGGACGGGGGTGCCATCAGCAGTGCGCGGAGAGGGCTTTGTCGAGTGTCCAGAGCCGGATCGGTGTGGCGCTGGGAACCCTCGCCCGATAGAATTCGATCTCCAGCAGCAGGCTGGCGTCGCCACTCCCGATGCCCATGGTGGCGTACTCGACCAGCGGTCGCCGACGGTCGCCGCCGTCGATGAGAGCGCTCAGGAAATTCCCGTCCCAAGGCACTCCCGAAACCGCCCAAGGAGCTGTCGTGCTCAGCGCTTGCTGGAGCAGCCTGACGAAGCGCTCCATACATACCCGGCGGTCGTGACCGGCCAACTGCGCGATCACGTTGCCGGTCTCGATGACCGCCGTCAGGGGAAAGACAAGGGTTGCTCCATCGCCTACCAGCTTCTTGAACTCGTCAATGACACTGGCCCGGTCGCTGCACTTGTGCGGTACCTCCAAGATGTTGAACAGCACCGAGCTGTCCAGAAAGACGACTTCCGTCATCGTCACGCGATTCCGAGCAGTCGGTCGAGATCGCTAGTGTCTATCCGCGAGAGGCGTTCGGGCCCGAGCGAGCGTCCTGCGGCCACGGCATCACCAAAGCCACCGGAAGCCATCACCGCGTAGTAACCCGGGAGGTCCACTAGTCGTATCGCGCGGCTACGGCCGGTTTCCCGGTCACGTCCGATCACGACCACTCCAGCGTGATCGTTACCGTTGAGCGCATTGAGTAGCGCCGGACTGTGCGTGGTGAGCACGACCTGGTATCCCTGTTGTTCAGCAGATGACTTGATGAGTTCGACTGCCCGCGCCGCCAACGCCGGATGCAGTCCGTTCTCCGGCTCCTCGATCATGAGGGTGAGGGGGTTTGATCCGGACGCCGCCCTATCGATCGCGAGGCCGGTCCCGCCGGTGAGGAGCGCGGTCGCGATCGCCGTCATGCGGAGCATCCCGTCACTCATCTGGCGGGCCGGAATAGTCGCCAGTTCACCATCTTTGATCTCACTCAGGCCGAGCATCACCTCTCCGAAACCACCGCGACGGATTTCAATTGCCCGGATCTCATGCTCGGGCAGATCCTTGATGACATCGGCCAACGCGGCGAATTTCCGCGGCTCGTCGTGTTGCAGGTGCGCGACCGCGGCGCTGACGTTCTCTCCGGTGCGCCGGAGCACCACGTCGTGCTCGGGCACGTACTGACGCATGAGGTGTGGGACGGGGTCGAGGTGAAACACGCCGCCAAGAAAAGCCAATACGTCCCCTGCCGTCTGAAGAATGTGTTGTTCAGCTTCTGTCCTGCCCTCCAGCCGAAGCGGCAGCTGGGCCGTCACCAAGTGGGAGGCACGGAACTGCCGGTGCGGGTTGCGACCCTGTTTGCCGTTCCATAGCTTCGTCTCGATGTCCGCCCGGTGCGCTTGAGGAGCGAGCGTCTCCAGGAGCACGCGGCGACGACCGGCAACGTTGCCGACCAGCCGCTCCCATAACACCTGCACCTGAGGTCGCACCTGGATGCGAACGTCGAGCCGGATATCACTGCCGCTGGCCCGCTTGACTGTGACGCCGAGCTCGAAGGTGTCCGATCCGAGCGGGGGACATCCCTCGACGCCGCCGCGCACCGGGCCCGCATCCCGGCTCACCCCGTCGAGAGCGTCCCTGATCGCGGTCCCCTTCGCCAGACGGGACAGCACTTCGAGGGCGTCCAGGGCGTTCGACTTACCGGCACCGTTGCGACCGATGAGCAAGGTCAACGGGGCGAGCGGCAGCACCACGTCCCGGAACGACTTGAATGCCGTCAGCCGCAGCTCGGAGATACGGTCCGCCATGACGACCAGCGTAGAGCGGGCGGTCCCGCCCGGTGATGCCGACACGATCACCCGTGCCGTGCGTCCTTGCCATCAGCCAGTTTCGCCCCAGCGCAGCTGCAATTCATCGGCGTGATCGTGAGGTTGTGTGGGTCGCCGTCGCGATAGCCGTGCGCGAGCCCGGGGATGGTCACGTCCAGGAAGAACCGGAAGTCGTTGTCGTAGTAGGCGCTGCTGGGCAGGTCAGCGGTACGTGACGGCCAGCATGGTCCGTCCGCGGTAGCAACCGAATGCCCTGTGGGCGATTCATGGGGAACGGTGCGGTGGCGCATGAAGTAGCCGGTCCCGATGAAAGGTCCTTGTGCCGTGCCCGGGTCGGTGACGGTGGGCGCGGCGAGGCCGGAGCACACCGGAGCCAGGATGATGCCCCCGGTTCGGGTCTGGTCGATCCAGGCGGGTGGGATGAGCCTTATCCCGAAGGTGGCGATGGTCCGGTCGTAGAGCGCGTGTTCGGG
>JBOHFF010000091.1:0-24437 GCA_050699515.1 Pseudonocardiaceae bacterium | reverse complement strand
GAACGAGACGTCAGCGACGTTTTTCGCGCCGGGCAGGTCGGTGGTGTCTCGTTCACGGCGCACACCGTCACTGCGCAGCTGACCTGCCGTCAACTCCACTCCCGATGGACTTCCGGTGGCGACCACTTAGTCCCCGCCAGCTCCGGCGTCGCTGATCGGAGACATCACCGGATGCGCGCCGCAGCAGCCGGCGTCGGACCACTGTGAAACGGAGTGTGTGGGCATGGTGACCACCGGCGTGGTAGAGCCTGATGAGCGCGAGGATGACGAGCTACCGTCGAGGTTTCTGATCTTCACCGGTCCCGACCTCGACCAGAACGAGAGCAAGGCCCGCGAGGCCGGCGCCGAGATCCAGGACATCCTGTGCGGCCTCATTCACCGAGTGTGTGATCTGGAGCACATCGAAAGAGCGCTGCGGGCCCCAGCTCACTGAAAAGGTCTCGCTCGGAAGTCTCAGGTGAGGGTGGCGGTCACCCGCTCGGCAGCGCAGCGGGCGGGTAACGCCGCGGGATCGGCTCCGGTGCACTGCACCAGTGATGCGTCTGCGGCGAGTACTGCGAGCAGTACCTCACCCGGCACGGTCGCATGCCAGCTCGTGGTGCACAGCAGCCTGCTACCGGCGCTCAGGCCCAGTTCGCTGGCTCGCGCCCTGGCTACGGTGAGCAGTGCCTCGGTGTCTGGACCCGGGCCGCCGGGTGTGAAGGTGTCACCGTGCACCCGGACCTCGCTGGCGAAGTCCCTGACTCCAGGTGGCAGCACCGCGATACCCATGCCCAGCGCGTCGAGCCCCAGCGCGGCCAGCTCGTCGGCCCCCGCGGCGTCGTCGATCCGGTCGAGTCCGCAGAGCGCGATAGCCGCGCCGGCGGCCGAGGTGGTGACCGTCGCGCCGCACCACCAGGCGCCCAGCAACACCCCGGCGCTCTGCCAGTGCGGTGGCAGCAACACCGCGACGGCGTCGCCGGGTTGGACGTCGAGCTCATCGCGAAGCCAGTTGGCGGTCTTGGCTGCCCAGTTGGCGAGGGTGGCGCCGGAGAGCTCCACCCGGCTGCCAGCGGCGTCGTCGTAGTGGGTGATGCGCGGTCTGGCTGGATCCGTGCGCAGTAGCGGGCCGAGCAGCGCCTCAGTGATGGTCATCGGAACCGCAGCCTAACCTCGTGCCCACCGACCATGGCCGGTGACCGGCGGCTCAGGCGACGCAGGGCACCTCGCCCGCCGCCATCGGTGGTCCCGACGGCCCGGGATCCGGGGGTACCGGATCCAGCGACACGGAGTTGGAGGCCGCCGAGTTGGCAGACGCCGCGGTGCCACGAACGCTGTCCGGAGCGCTCCGCGCGGCACCCGCCTTCGGTGCGGAACCCGCCGGAAGCGGCGCGCCCCCGCCGCGCGTTCCACCCGGCCCGGAGTAGTTCTTGCCGAGGTAGACCTGGACCGTGCCGGCTTTCAGGCTGGAGTTCTCCTCGACGGGCAAGCCGCCGAGGCTCTCGGCTACCAGGCGACCGGCGCGCTCGCCGCCGGTCGGATACCGCACCACGCTGGTGGCCCGGGCGGGGCTGTTGCTGACGGTGCCTTGGGTGAAGCCTTGCTCGCTCAGCTGTTGGGCGACCGATTTGGCGAGCCCGGTCGCGGTGGAGGCGTTGAACACCTCGGTTGTGATCGTTTCTTTCGCCGGTGGGCCGGGTTTGGGGGTGATGGCCTCGGGGTCGACGGCCTGCGCGACGAACGCGCGCACGATCTCCGGATCGACCTGGAGCACCGAGCCGTCGGACTCGCTGTCGCCGTCACCGAGCACCGGAACGGTCTGGAACACCACGTTGCCCGCGGTCAGGCCCTGCATCCGGGCGGCGAAGTCGAGCACGTCGAAGCCTTCGTCGAGCACCAACGACTGCTGTGCGGCGTTGACCAGCTGGCGGACCCGGCTCGGGTTGGCCAGCGTGCCCGCGGTCAGGATCTTGTTCGCCAACGAGGCCAGGTAGGCCTGCTGGCGCACGATGCGGTCCAAGTCCCCGCGGGGCAGTCCGTGGCGCTGCCGGACGAAGGCCAACGCGTCCGGTCCGGAGATCAGTTGCGGGCCGGCCTTGAAGTTCGCGCCGGAGAACCTGTCTCGAACCGGGGCCCGCAGGCAGACCGGAACTCCGCCGACGGCATCGGTGAGCAGCGCGAAGCCCAGCAGATTGACCTCCGCGTAGTGATCGATGCCGACGCCGGTGAGGTCTTTGACGGCCTGCAGCAGTACCTTGCGGCCGGCGGCGATGGACAGCGCGCGCACTGAAGCCGGGTCGACGCCTTGTTCGACGAGGCGCTCCGCGGTCGCGCTCTTGGCCCTGATGAACGCGGAGTTGAGTTTGTGCTTGCCGTACTCGTCGGGTAGCTGCACGTACAGGTCTCTGGGCAGCGAGATCGCTACCGCGTGCCGCCCGTCGTTCGGGATCCGCACCAGGATCATGGTGTCCGTGAGCTCACCTTCGTTGTTCCCGGCGCGCAGCTGGGAGAGCACCTGCCGGGGCAACGGGTTGTCCTGTGCGTCGGTCCGGCTGTCGAGGCCCACCAGCAGGATGTCGGTGGCCTTGTCCGGGGTCGGCGCATCGATTACATCCGCGGTGCTCAAGCCTTGGTGGAGATCCTGGTACGTGCTCCACCCGTAGCCAGTGAGACCGAGCACCATCGCCGAGACCATCGCGAATGCCAGCTTGGCGAGGTGCATTCCGTAACGGCGACGTCGCCGGGGAGGCGGGGCCGTGCGGCGTCTGCGCGCTGGGACCGGGTTCTCGGCTGCGGCCCGGGACCCGGTTCGGCGGTCTCGTGCAGCGGGCATGCGCCGACGGCCCTGATCGCTAGCAGCATCGTTGCGACCGGCACGGTTGAGACCGGTGCCGTTGCGACCGCTGCCCGTCCGACCGGCGCTGGCACGACCAGCACCGGTCCGATCGGACCGCCCGGCAGCGCCCCCCGACCGGGCTGGCCTGTCGTCCACGGATGCCCCTCCTGCGTCCTGTGACTGATGTGACGGCAGTGACCAGGCTATGGCGCGGATCCCCATCGACCCGCACTCGGTTGTCCCATTACATCGGTTGTCTACTCCAGACGTGTGAACCCCTGGTCAGGTTGCCATGGCAGACTCAACCGCCGTCGGTCTTCTCCCGCCGGCCAGATGGGAGGATGCGCCGATGCGATTGCTGGTCACCGGAGGTGCTGGTTTTATCGGGTCGACGTTCGTGCGCCGGGTGCTGGAGGGCCTCGAGCCTACGCTGGCCGGTGCCGAGGTGGTGGTCCTGGACAAGCTGACCTATGCCGGTAACGAGGCGAATCTGGCTCCGGTCGCCACCCACCCGGCGCTGCACTTCGTGAAAGGCGATATCACCGACGACTCGCTGGTGGCCGACCTGATGGTCGGCATCGACGCGGTGGTGCACTTCGCGGCGGAGTCACACGTGGACCGCTCGATCCTGGGCGCCGATCCGTTCGTGCTGACCAACGTGGTGGGCACCCAGATCCTGCTGCAGGCCGCGCTGGCGGCCGGGGTGCCGCGGTTCGTGCACATCTCCACCGACGAGGTCTATGGATCGATCGAGTCGGGCTCCTGGCGCGAGGACCACGTGCTGGAGCCGAACTCGCCCTACTCGGCATCCAAGGCGAGTGCCGATCTGCTCGTGCGGGCCTACGCCCGCACCCACGGCATGGATGTGCGGATCACCCGTTGTTCCAACAACTACGGGCCCTACCAGTACCCGGAGAAGGTCATCCCGCTGTTCGTCACCAACCTGCTCGACGGGCTGGCGGTGCCGCTGTACGGCGACGGGCTCAATGTGCGGGACTGGCTGCACGTCGACGACCACTGCCGTGCCGTCGCGCTGGTGCTCGAGCGCGGTCGAGCGGGAGAGATCTACAACATCGGTGGTGGCACCGAGCTGTCCAACACCGAGCTCACCGGCCTGCTGCTCGATGCGCTGGGCGCGGACTGGTCGCAGGTCCAGCCGGTGACCGATCGCAAGGCCCACGACCGCCGGTACTCGGTGGACTGGACCAAGATCCGCACCCAGCTCGGCTACGCCCCGCAGGTGGACTTCGTCCAGGGATTGGCTGAGACGGTGCGCTGGTACGCCGAGCATCGGGACTGGTGGGAACCGCTGAAGGCGACATGACCTCAGCGGTCTCGTTGTTGGTCACCGGCGCCCGGGGCCAGCTCGGTCGGGATCTGGTGGTGGCGGCCACCCGGGCCGGGATCACCCAGATCCGCGCGCTGAGCTCGGCTGAGCTCGATGTCACTGATTGCGCGGCGGTCTCCGATGCGGTCGCGGCGGCGGGCCGGGCCCGGTTGGTCGTGATCAATGCGGCGGCTTATACCGCGGTGGACGCGGCTGAGAACCAGGGCGCCTCACGGGCCCACGCGGTCAACGCGGAGGGTCCGGCGAACCTGGCCCGGGCTTGTCTCGACCATCGGGCGCATCTACTCCAGGTCTCGACCGACTACGTCTTCACCGGCGATGCCGCCGGGCCCAATCCGGTGGACGGCCCGACGGTGCCGGGCACCGTGTATGGGCGTACCAAGCTGGCGGGGGAGCAGGCGGTGCTCTCCTCGGGAGCCTGCGCGCATGTCGTGCGGACCGCGTGGCTCTACGGCGCCCATGGCGCCAACTTCGTCCGCACCATCGCGCGGTTGGCCGGCGAGCGGGAGACCGTGCGGGTGGTGGACGACCAGCACGGCAATCCGACCTGGACCGCGGATCTCGCCGACGGGCTGATCGCGCTCGCGCGGGCCGCCGACCAGGTGCCGGTGGGCGTGCTGCACTGCGTCAACGCCTCCGCCACGACGTGGTTCGGCCTGGCTCGGGCGGTGTTCGCCGAGATCGGTGTCGACCCGGACCGGGTGCAACCCTGCGCCACCACGGAGTTCCCCCGCCCCGCGCCGCGCCCGGTGAATTCGGTCCTGGACACCGCAGGGTGGTCCGCCGCCGGACTACCCGAGCTGCGGCACTGGCGCCACGCCCTGCACGCCGCCGTCGCCGCCGGCGTGCTCACCGGCTGAACACGCATCGCCCCTCACACCTGGGAGGTTGCTGCGCGCCATTTGAGTATTCTGGCCAGCCGTGGCCGTGTAGTTTCCAAAGTGGATCCGAGTGTATACCGGTAAACCATCAGTGGGGTGATCCCCCTGGTGCCGACCTCGAGTCGACGGGTCAGCTCGATCAAATCAGCCGGATCGGCGGCCACTCGGTGCGCGATTCGTAGTGCGAACATGAACACGTGACAGCGTTGGTAGACCAGATCGGACAGCATCATCTCGAACATGCCGCTCAGCTTGGATCTGCGCGAGAGCTGTAAGAAGCGCTGGTCCATGGTGAGTCGCAGGTGTGCTGACGAGCCTACGACCTGACCGAAGACCTTCGATCTTCGGAAATTGGTGTTGAGCGAGGCCACCAGTTCGGCATAGGAGGCTCGGTGTCGCGCATGTTGATCCGGGTCGTCGAGCGACTCAAGGGCGTGTAGTGAGATGTGCGCGCTGAGATTGTTGCGGAATTCTGTGCTCAAACGAGTGACTCGTGCCAGACTCGTCATTCGAGCCTGAGTGTATACGCGTTCGGACACCACCACTGCGGCCGTCGGCAGTGTCATGTCGCTGATGGTCTTGCCAACCGTCACGATGTCTGCACATCCCATGACGTCCTGGTGTGCGAGGTAGTTCTCACCACCGCGCCACCCCCCGGTGAGCACCTCGTCCACGCCGACCAGATAGCCGTACTCAGCGCGATGCCGGTCGATGGTCTGCACCAGGTCGTCCGGCAGCCGTCGGCGTGTCGATCCCTGTACCAGCTCGAACCACACCAGTGCCACGTCATCACCGCGCAGCAGAGTAGTCAACTGGTCCACCGCATCCGGGGCGAACGGGTCGATATAAACCAGTTTGGAATAGTATGGTCGGAAAGCGTCGTCATCGGACTCCTTCTGCTGCGGGAAATGCTTGCTCAAGTTGATTGCGAACAGTGTTTTTCCGCCGAAATTGCCCTTGAACGTGACAATTGTGCGGCGTTGCGGGTCGGCCAGCACCGCGAGCATCACTGCCATGTGGTTGACGACGGCTCCACTCACCGAGGGGAAGGCGTGTGCCAGCCCGGTCAACTCGATCAGTTTCTGCTCGAGGTCGGCGAAGTAGTCGTGGTCGGGGTCGTGCTGGGCCAGCACATCGTCCACCAGGTCCGGCGGATTGTGTCCGCGTAGGTTGCTGCCGAGGCCGCTGGCGCAGTCGATGACGTCCCATTTCTCGGTGGTGGTGAACCGTCCCCCCGCTGCCCGTTCTATCTTGATGTGCAAGCCGAATAGCTTGGCCAGGGCCGCGATATTGGGTTTGATGTGTCTGCCCCAATATTCAATCGCCGCTGACGGGTCCCAGTCGATATTTTGCAGCACCTCGTAATGTTGATCGGTGACGAAACCGTGCCTGTCCAGAGAATCAAGTACCAGTGACGCGCACAGAACGTTGCCGCCGAATGTCGAGGTGTGAGACAAGCAGTCTACATTGTTGAGCCATACTTGGTGCGCCGCAGCCGACATGATAAAAGCACCGAACGGGATCTGCCTATCTGCCAGGCTCTCTCCGAATATCATCACGTCGGCGCCGATGGGGTTGTCGAACAGTTCAGGATTGGTCAGCTCCAGCTCTGTGCTGCACAATCCGATGTGGCCGCCACTTCGACGGCAGGCCTGCACGAGATCGGCGAGATGCCGGTCCTGCAGGTCACTCTGCGCGCCCCGAACGACGATCAAGGCGACCCAGTGCCGATCGTCGAACAGGGGCAATGCGTCCTCAGCCGAGGGCACGCTGACCACGCGCGGAATCAGCGCATCCGTGCTGCCCAGCTCGGCGGGGTCCATGAACTCCCGGTAGCGAGCCGCCTCATCGATCAGCAACACCCAACCACCGTCGTCCCGGCCCGCCCGGACAGCGGTGTGCCTGGCCAGGTTGATCGCACCGGACAAGGCTTCCAGCCCGGAGCTGACCAGATATGAGAAGCACCGCTCGGTGCGCCCAGCGCCGACCAGTTCACTCAGCAGGTAACTCAGCTTGGCGGCGGCCGGGTTGATGAAATTACTCCCGATGAAGAAATTGCATCGCTGCTCCTGATTGTGCTCCGCAATCAGCTTCAGTGTTCGCGTTGTGGCTTGCCGGAATACTTGTTGTACTGTGCTGCCCATCAGATCTCCTCGGTCCCGTATTTATACTCACTCCGAGTCAGCCGATCCGGTGGACCTGGCTCATGTCACGTAGATAACGGTGTAGAATTTTCTCGGTCACACCACGCGCGACGATCGGCATGAATTCGTCACGGGACATGTCATCTCGTGGGGTCCGAGCATCCGTTCCGAGCTTTCCTTCGGATGAAGCGACGTGCAGTGCCGAGACCAGTATCTCGTGTTCTTCGACAGATCGACCCTCAAGGTCGCGGAGCCACTCCTGGGTCGGCTTGGTTTCGATATCGTGACCGATCCGGCGAGCCAGCTCGATGATCTCCGTCAAACACACCGGGCGCTGTGCGGTCAGCACGAACAAACCACCGTCCTCGGGGTCCGGAGAGGGGCTGACCAGCAACCGTGCCGCTTCGTCGACCGAAATCCAGTCCTCGTGGACCTCGATATCCGGTGCCGTTCCGAGAACCAGAATCCAGCGGATCATGCGCAACATGATATCGCGCTCATTGCTTCGACCGGTTCGACTGTCGCCTGAGAGTCTCGGGACGCGGTACACTGCCGCCGGAATTCCACGCGCCCGGGCCTGAACAACGACCTGTTCAGCTCGCCATTTGCTCTCGACATAGCCAGATCTTTCGCCTGACGTCGAGAGATGATATCTCGCCGCCGAAACAGTTGAGACGAAACGCAACGGTTTACGCCACGTGGTCGCCGCAAGCCAGAGCAACTCTCGTGTCCCATTCACGTTGGTGGCTTCGACTGTCTCGTATGAATGCAATGCATCCACGTGCGCACCACCGTGGATGATCAAGTCTATCTTATCGGCCAGGCGTTCGTACTCGTCATTGTCGAGAGCAAGGCGCGGTCGTGCCAGATCACCCACGACGACACGGATCCGGTTCTGTGCCAGGACCTCTTCCGACAGCGCATAGCGCCCGAGGTTGGCATGCAGTTTCTCCCATGCCTGCGCTGTGCTGTCAGCTCGTACCAGGCAATGCACTGTACCTGGGTACTGGGTGAGGATCTCGCGCAGCAGGAAGGCCCCGAAAAATCCGCTTGCCCCGGTGAGCAACACATTCTCGCCGCAGCGGCGAGTGAGCGGCGGAAGGGGATCGGGCCATGATCGCGGTTCCCGGGGCTGCCGACCACCGGAACCGGGTGCCGAGAAGGCAAGCCCAGCGGTTTCCGGAGAGGCACACCCCGAAGGCGCGAGCGCTGCCGCCAGCCCACGGACGGTCGGGCGTCGAAACAGCTCACGCAAGGAGATCTCGAGGTGGAACACCTCGCGAAGCCGTACCACCATACGGGCCCCGAGCAGCGAATTGCCGCCGAGTGCGAAGAAGTTGTCGTCCCGACCGACGCGGTCGAGTCCGAGAACATCCGCCCACACCTTCGTGACCGTCATCTCCTCGAGGCTTTGTGGTGAAACGAATTCAGAGTACGGTTCCGCGCCGATGGGGATGGGTGCGGGGAGCGCTTTCCGGTCTATTTTCCCGTTCGGTGTCAGGGGAACGATTTCCAGTGCGACGAAGGTTGTGGGGACCATGTGTTCGGGTAATCGCGCAGCGACCCAGGTGTGCAATCGGGTGTGGTCGAGGCTCTCGTGTGTGGTGAGGTAGTAACCGATGAGACGTGCGGTCCCACTTGAGCTGGTGTCGATGGTCACCACTGCTTGGCGGATCTGGGGGTGTTGTTCGAGGACGGCTTCGATCTCCTCCAGTTCCACCCGCATCCCCCTGATCTTGACCTGGTTGTCAGCCCGGCCGCAGAACTCCAGGACGCCGTTGACACACCATCGGGCCAGGTCCCCGGTGCGGTAGAGCCGTTCGCCTGGGCAGAAGGGGTCGGCCACGAACCGTGACGCGGTCTGCGCCGGATCGTTCACATAGCCTCGGCCGAGCAGTAGTCCACCGACATACAACTCGCCGACCACTCCGACCGGGACCGGGCGCAGACCTTCGTCCAGTAGATAGATTCGAGTGTTCGGGTTCGGCCGGCCGATCGTGATCCCATCACGGGACTGACCGGGCCGGTAGAGCTGATGAGTCACCCCGATCGTCGTCTCTGCCGGCCCGTATCCGTGATACATCACCGCGTCCAGTGTGGCCCGGAACCGGTCGAACAACCTCGGTCCCAGTGCCTCCCCTCCGCACCACACATGCTTCAGAACCTGGGCCCGGATTGCGACATCAGGTAATTCCAGCAGCATGTCCAGCATCGAGGACACCAGATAAACGAACGTCACCTGCTCGCGTTCTATCACCTTCAGCAGGTACTCGACGTCCCGTTCTCCGCCGGACTCGGCGACCACCAGTCGAGCCCCACTGACCAGCGGGAGAAATATCTCGTTGATCGAGATATCAAAACCCATTGGAGCCTTGAACAGCACCGCATCGTCTGATCCGAAACCCAACAACTCTCGCTGCCATGACAAGCGGGCTGCGATCGCGCAATGTCGAATCATCACTCCCTTCGGGGTGCCCGCCGACCCTGATGTGAAAATCAGATAAGCTAAATTTTCCGGGTTCACCGAAATCGGTATTCTCATGTCTACGAAACGTTCAAGTCCGCGGGCGTCGGGGAGATTATCAATATCGACCCTCGTGACGCCTGCCGGTGTTACCTCCATCAGCGCAGTGGTCACCAGTACCGTCGTATCCGCAGACCGGCACACCTGCTCGATCCGCGCGGCCGGCCACTCCGGCTCCAGCGCGACGAATGCTGCTCCGGTGCGCAACACCCCGACCAGCGCCACTACCAGGTCCACCGATCGGGCCAGGCACACCCCTATCACTCGCTCCGGTCCAGCTCCGCACTTGATCAGGTGATCAGCCAGCCGGCAGGCTCGCTCATCAAGCTCGGCATACGTTACTGATTCCGTGCCGCACACCACTGCCACTGCGTGCGGAGTCCGGGTGACCTGGGCAGTGAACAACGTGCGTAGCGTGGTCTTCTCCACTGGCGCCGCAGTGTCGTTCCACTTCACCAGCAGCTGGTCACGTTCCCGGGCAGACAGTACGTCCACTCTCAACACCCGAGTCGTGGGTTCGGAGACCATCAACTCCATTACCCGCACCACACGATCCGCCAAAGCCTGAACGGTGGGCTCATCGAAGAGATCAGGCCGGTACTTCAGCTCGATGCGCAGCCGGGCACCGGGTACCGTGACGAGAGTGATCGGGTAGTGTGTCGAGCTGCGGATTCCCAGCAGCGTGAAAGTGACTCCAGTGCCGTCCAGTGGCCTGGTCACCTCGGTGATATCGAAAGGGACGGACTGGAACGCGGTGAGTGTGTCGAACAACGTGTCGACACCGACCTCGTGCTGCAACTCGGCGAGCCCGACGTGCTGGTGGTCGAGCAACTGGAACTGCTCATCCTGGATCCGGTGCAGTAGGTCCACCAATGATTCGGCCGGATCAAGCCGCACGCGCACCGGGACGGTGTTGACGAACATGCCGAGCATCGAGCCAACCCCGGACAGTTCAGGCGATCTACCGGAGACGACCATCCCGAAAATCACACTCAAGCGCCCGACGAACCGGCTGAGCACCAACGCCCAAGCGACCTGTACCAGGGTGTTCAGGGTCAAGCCCTGGGCCAGGGCGAACGCCCTGAGCTGGGATGTCAGCTCCGCAGAGATGTCTGCGTCCACCTGTTCAGGCATCACCGGTGGGCGGCTCCGGTCAGCCGCGGTCAGCAGGGCCGGCTCCTCGATCCCCTGCAGTGCCTGCGCCCACGCCGCTAAGGCCGCGTCCCGGTCTCGAGTGGAGAGCCACATAAGGTGATCATGGAATGGGCGCACCTCCGGCAATGCCGAGCCATCCCCTCCTGACGCGTAGAGCGTGCACAACTCCTTCAACGCCAACGGGAACGACCAGCCGTCCAGCAGGATGTGGTGGGTCGACAGCACCAACCGATGATGCTCCTTACCGATCTTTATGAGCAGGAACCGGAGCAAGGGCGGTGTCTGCAAGTCGAACCGGGTGATCCGGCTGTCCTCGACCAGACGATCACACTGGCGAAACCGGTCCTCGGCCGGCCGGTCCGACAGATCGACCTCCGTCCACGGCACCCGCAGCCCGTGAGCGACCACCTGCACCGGCGGGTCGTCAACCAGGACAAACGCAGTTCGCAGGCAAGAATGCCGATCAAGCAGCGTTTGTGCGGCGATATGCAGCCGAGGGGCATCCAGCGGCCCCTTGAAGTCAATCACCAACTGCGTTGTGTAGACGTCCAAGGCGTGTTCATCGAACAATGCGTGGAACAACAAGCCTTCCTGTAGCGGTGACAACGGCCAGACGTCCCCCGGTCCCGGTTTTTTCGCCATTACATCCTCCGATGATATGGGAGAGCGTCCACGGCTCAATTCCGGCTTGCTGTGCTTGCGAGAGCCTGCGCGAGACCCGTGATGGTGCGGGTGGTGAGTAATTGCTGGACTGTCACGGAGAGATTCAAGCGGTCTTTACAGCGTTGGACGACCTGCAGGGCCAGCATCGAGTCACCGCCGAGCTTCAAGAAGTTGTCGTTCAGGCCGACGCCGGCCACTCCGAGTGTCTCTTCCCAGATTGCCGCGATGTCACGTTCCAGCGAGGTTTCCGACGCGACGAGATCAACGGCTTGCGGAGCGGTACCGGTATCGCGCACCGCTGACGCTGGGGTAGCTTCAGCGAAAACCATGTGAAACAGCTCGTCCGGCGGGATGGTGGACACGACGACCCGACCGAGGGGCGCCGCGGCCAGGCATGATCTGAACGCAACGAACACGGCGTCGCTGCTCGTTCCTGTCGTCGTGTGACTTTGGTTCGGCTCGACATCATCCGCTACGTCCAGACGGGACCACCAGCTCCAGTTGATCGATACCGTCGGAATTTCCAGGTCGCGCGAGGCATACCCAGCGAAAGCGTCGAGGAAGGAGTTGGCTGCCGCATAACACGCCTCACCGGGGGCTCCGAATAGTGAGGCCATCGAGGAGAACAGGGTGACGAAATCGGGGGTTGCGCCTATGTCGCGGAGGGCGTCGAAGAGGGCGCACGTGCCGACGACTTTCGCACGCATGGCTTGGGTGATGTTTTCTCGATCGAGGAACTGCACTGTGCTGCCGCGATCAAGGACGCCGGCAGCGTGCACCAACCCATGGATGGCGCCGAACCGCTGCACCGTTTCCTGCAGGATTTCCTTGACCCGAGGCCGGTCTGCGACGTCGACGCGCCTGACCACGATCTCACCGCCGAGGCCGCGCAGTGCGGCGGGTACCTGTTGCTCTGATGCTGATCGTCCCAGGAGTACCAGCCGTGCCCGGTACTCTCGGGCGAGGTACTCGGCGATGCGGAGCCCGATGTTGCCCAGCCCACCGGTGAGAACATAGACCCCACCCTCACGCAGCGGCGGCTCCGGCAACTCCGAGTCGGTCAGCGGCTCGAAGTGTTGCAGCCACCTGTGTCCCATCCGATGACCGACGAGGCTCGCGCCGTCCCGGCGCATGAAATCAGCGAGCAGGCCTCGCACCAGCCGGGTCCGGTCGGCGCCCTCGGTCTCCGCAGGATCGATATCGATGATCTTCGTTGAAATCTGTGGCAGTTCCAGGGCCAGTGTCCGGCTCGCAGCGATGGCTAGGGCCGACCGAGGGGTAAGTCGTTCCCCACCGGTAATGGCGCATGCGCCACCGGTCACCACGCACAATTCGATTCTCTCGGCACTGCGACTCGCGCTGTGCGCGATCCCGATGGTGCTGGCGAGGTCCCACTCGCCTGCGTCGGTGGACAGGGAAGACCAGAAATCAACAATGCGTAGCGGCGCTTCGGTCCGACCCGCAGCGTCTAGTAGGAGGTCGTAATGCTCCTTCCGATCGGGAGCGAGTACGAAGTTCATGGCGTCCACCTGCCGGAACTCCGCTCCTGGGAGTACCACTGTTGGCTCCGCTCCATACTGCGGGAGGGCCTGCGCGAATTCATGGGCGAGCGTCGAGCGGTCCGACAGGATGATCCAGTGGTGCGCTGCCACCGCCTCCGGATCCAGCCGCATCAGATCCACACATCGTCGCCAACTCACCCCGTACAGCAGCCCGGGAAGTACGGTACGGCTGCGGTCGATGACAGGATCGGCCACCGGAGTCACGTCGCCTACTGTGGTTTCTCGCGATTCTGCTAGGAACCGGGGGAGCGTTCCGGCGGAACCATCCTGCCGATGCCGGGCCGATGGAGCATCCACCCAGAATCGCTCTCGTGCAAAGGGGTAGCCCGGCAGCGGCACGCGCCATCCCGCCTGCTCGGTGACCGCGGACCAGTCCACTGGAACTCCGTGTGTCCAGAGCTGGGCGATGGCGCGACAAAGGAACTGTTGATCGTCGTAGGCGGCATGGCGTTGTCGCATCGCCTGGACAGCGATCGCGCCGGAACCCAACTGGGACTGGGCGAGAGTGGCCAGGCCGTGGCTGGGCCCGACCTCGAGTAGCACTGGTTGAGTGGTGGCGTGCAGCTGGGTCAGACCCTCGGCGAACCGCACGGGCATCCGGTTCTGCCGCACCCAGTAGGCCGGGTCGGTGGCCTGTTCTTCCGTGATCCAGGTACCGGTGAGGCCGGAGACGAACGGCAGCTGCGGTTCTCGCAGGGTGATCTTGCCGAGTATGGCGGCCAGCTCGTCGAGCACCGGGTCGAGTAACGCCGAGTGAACGGCACCGGGAGTTCGCAGCCGCTGGTGCGGCACTCCGTCGACCGTCAGCCGTTGCTCCAGTCGGGCGACCTCGTCAGTCGGCCCGGACACGACACAGGACGCCGGTGCATTGCTCCCGGCCAGCGAGAGTCGCCTGGACAGGTACCGAGCGGTGCACTGTTGAGCGTCGAGCTGCACGCTCAGCGTCAGCCCGCCCACCGAAGTGATCAGCCGCTCGCGTTCCACGACCAGGGGCAGCACGTCCTCCAACGAGAACACCCCGGCCAGGCATGCTGCGGCGTACTCACCCAGGCTGTGCCCGAGTAGACCAACTGGCCGCACACCGCGCGAGAAGAGCAACGTGGCCAGGGCGTACTCGGTGGCGACCACGGCCGGGTATGCCGCCGAACGTCGGGTCGGGCCATCGCCGTCGAGCAGTGACGAATCATCCGGAGACTCGTCCTGCTCGGTGTACAACACCGAGCGCAGATCATAACCGAGTACCGGCTGCAGGATCTCGGCACTGCGGTCGATCACCCCTCGATACACCGGTTCACTGCGATAGAGCGCCAAGCCCATCTGGTCGTAGTGGGCGCCCGCGCCCGGGAACAGGAATGCCACGCCTCGATCGGCCACGCCGGCCTGCCCGGTGTCCGGCTCCCCACCGAGCAGCATCTCGGCAGCCTCGTCCGTGCTGCCGCATACCGTGGTGCTGCGGTGCGGGAAAGGTCCGCTCCGGCACTGCAACGTATACGCAACATCGGCGATGTCCAGCTCTGGATGAGCGCGCAGATACGCACCAAGCTGCTTGGCCATGGCTTGCAGCGCGGCCGGGGTCTTGGCCGCCAGTGGCAGGATCGACCACGCCCGTGAGCGTTGCCCCACCGGTCGGGGCGGTGCCTCCTGCACGATCACGTGCGCGTTCGTGCCGCCGAAGCCGAACGAGCTGACCCCGGCCCGTCGTGGCCCGTCGCCGGAGGGCCACGAGGTGGCGGTGGTGACGACCCAGAACGGGGTCTCCGCAAAATCGATCAATGGGTTGGGTCGGGCAAAGTTCAGGCTCGGCGGGATGATCCGGTGCTCGAGCGCAAGTACCGTCTTGATCAGACCGGCGACGCCGGCCGCAGCGTCCAGGTGACCGATGTTCGTCTTGACCGAGCCGAGGGCACAGAACTGCCGACGATTCGTGGTGCGCTCGAACGCCTCGGTCAAGGCGGCGATCTCGATCGGATCGCCGATCTTGGTGCCGGTTCCGTGCGCTTCCAGGTAACTGATCTCCCCGCCGCTCACCTGGGCCAGCTCCTGGGCAGCAACGATGACCTCGACCTGGCCCCGCACGCTGGGCGCGGTCAAGCCGACTTTGCGATCTCCGTCGTTGTTGATCGCCGTTGCCTTGAGCACCGCTCGGATGTGATCCCGATCGGCGATGGCGTCCACCAAACGCTTGAGTACGACCAATCCGATGCCATTGCCTGCTGACATGCCCGCTGCGTCGGCGGAGAACGCCCGGCAGCGTCCATCCGGCGAGTACGGGCCGTCTGGAACATAGCGGTAGCCACGGCGTAGCCCCGGGTTGAGTGTCGCGCCACCGGCCAGCGCCATGTCCGCGCTGTAGTTGAGCAGATCCTGGCACGCCAGGTGAACCGCGACCAGGGAGGTCGAGCAGGTGGTGTGCACGTACACGCTCGGCCCCTGCAGGCCGAGTTGGTAGGACAACCGGGTTGGTAACATGCCCGGTGCATTCGCCATCCGCGCGGCGAGAGTGACCACCGAGGCCGGTGCTCCGGTCAGCCAGGGGTACAGGTTGTCGAGATAGTAATGGCTCTCGTTCGCGCCCGCGTACACGCCGATGACACCGGGGTAGCCAGTGGCGTGGTACCCGGCGTCCTCTAGCGCGTGGTAACCGCATTCCAGGAAAATGCGTTGCTGCGGGTCGATCAACTCGGCCTCGGCCGGCGAATAGCCGAAGAACGCCGCGTCGAAATAATCCATGTCCGGGAAGTCCGACTCGACCCTTACCAGATACGGATCATTCAATCCGGCCGGATCACCGCCCGCCGCCAGGTATTCCTCCTCGGAGATGTCCCGAACGGACTCGTGGCCGGTCTCGAGGTTCGCCCAGAATTCTGTTGCGTTACCGGCACCGGGGAACCGGCAGGCCAGACCGATGATCGCGATGTCAGTGTCGCAGACCGGCTCGAGCCGGCTGTTCGCGTCCTGATTATGCACGGTGGTTGGTTTCCCTTCTCGGCGATCCGGCTGGCCTGCCTTGCCGGGCCTGGCGTTGCCGGCGGGCGCGCGCGGCAACGCGATCCAGCTCGCCGGAGTTCTCGGCTGCGGCACCGAAGCGCGCCGCGAGCGAGGCCACGGTCGTATGACGGTAAAGGTCGACTATGGAGACTTCGCGGCGTAACCGCCGCGCCAGCAAGGTCTGTACCTTCAACAGCAACGTCGAATCTCCGCCCAACGCGAAGAAATTTCCCGTCCGGCTGACTGTGGGGATTTCGAGTACCTCGGCCCACGTAGCGGCCACGATCTCTT
The DNA here is from genome assembly GCA_050699515.1 of Pseudonocardiaceae bacterium. Classification (GTDB taxonomy): domain Bacteria; phylum Actinomycetota; class Actinomycetes; order Mycobacteriales; family Pseudonocardiaceae. Next base: position 8,066 of record JBOHFF010000091.1, on the reverse strand, counting down.
CAACCAGCCCGCGGGCCGGCTCGCTATCAGCTGATTCCGGTTCGCTCTCACGTTCCAGTAGCCACCGAACGCGGGCTCGGTCCACTTTGTCGTTGGCATTCAGTGGCAGGCGGGGTAACACCACGAAGCGGTTCGGAATCATATGTACCGGTAGCCGCTGCGCGAGCCAGTCACGTACCTCCGCCGTGCGGATCGGATCGTTGCAGGCGGCGCGGCACGCACGGAGCTGGACCAGCGGGAAGCTGTCCTGGTACTGCCATGCCTGGGCCCGCTCGAAGCCGTGCTCGGTGAGCAGGTGGCACCACTCCTGCGTGCTCAGCAGCGGTGTGCCCCGCCGTCGACGGTCCTTGTCCAGAGTGTTGAAACCCCGGGTCGGCAACACAGCGGCGATCATCGCGAGCGGGGACAGCTCCACTTGCTCCAGTGCCAGCAGTACGCCATGCGGGGCCAGCAGTTCCGCAGCCAAAGCCAATCCCGACGCGGGCTGGTCGAAAGCGTGCAATGAGTTGTTGGCGAGCAGCACATCACAGTGCCGGTGCAAGCTCTCGGGAACCACTTCCCCGGTCAGCCGGTGAAACCGCACCTGGTGCGGCTGATTCGTCAAGCGATGCTTGGCCTGCGCGAGTAGCTTGGCCGAGGGGTCCGTAACGGTGTAGTCGACCTGGCTCGGCAAGAGCCCCTCCAGCAACCGGGCTGTGGTGCGCCCGGTACGGGCACTCAGCTCGATAATCCTCAGTGGACGATCAAGCGAGTGGGCGAGACCGTTCAGGAGATCGGTTATCTCGCTGAGAATCACCGCTGTCCCGGGAAAGGTATCGATCAGCGCCTCGGGGGACAGCACTGGGTCTTCCAACAGCGTGAGTATGTCGAGATCACCGCAGAGCATGGCCGCCAGGTCGTCCGCCCGGTCTGCGAGCCGGGCGGCCACTGCTGCCAGTGATGTGCCGGCAGCATGTCTCACCAGCATTGGCCATCGTTGCGGTCCGGCAACCACGGACCATCGGGGGCCAGCGGCCACCTGGCCGTCATCAGTGGTGAGCACTCCCCGGTCGGCGAGCCAAGAAAGCCAGAGCCGGAAAGCCGGGAGATAATCATCAGCAACCCCGAAGGAGGTGGCCAGTACCGCCGTGCTCTGGGACTGATCAGTGATCACACACCGCCGCGAGAGCAGCTGACTCAGCAGCCCTTCGACGAGTTTCCCCGCCACGTCCTCCACATGGCTGGGAGGCACAGCGGTCCGGTCGACCGTCCGGGGTGCCGCCAACACGCGACCCAGCGCCGAACCCCATTCCGGCGTGGCAATGATCCGCTTACCCTGGCCGGAACGAGTGGTCACCGCCACGGCCAGCGTGGTGCCGCGCGCACCGAGCGCAGCTGCGATCGCTCGGCCGATTTGCGGGTGGGTCTCGAGTACGGCCTCGACCTCGCCGAGCTCTGTGCGGTGTCCGCGAATCTTGAGCTGAGTGTCCCGGCGACCGAGGAATTCGAGGGTGCCGTCGGGCCAGTAGCGGCCGTAGTCGCCGGTGCGATACCAGCGCTGCCCAGCGTGCACCACGAACCTCTCGGCGGTCCGTTCCGAGTCACCGCGGTAACCGCGGGCTACCCCAGCTCCACCGATCCACAGTTCGCCGGGAACCCAGTCCGGGCAGTTCCGACCACGGGAGTCAACCACCCGATAGCACTGGTTGGCTAAGGGAAAGCCATACGGAACCGACTTCCACGGGGCAGGAATCCGTGCTGGGACGTCAATCGCGTTGGACCAGATCGCCGCCTCGGTGGCCCCACCCAGGGCCACCAAACGACACCCCGGGGCGACAGTGGCCAGCCGGGCTGAGAGGTCCAAACCGACCCAGTCCCCCGATACCAGTGCCACCCGCAGACTAGCCACGGCTTCGGCGCTGGTGGCGACAGTGAGCAGCATCTCCAACAGCTGAGGTACGGTGTTCCAGATCGTGACTCCGTACCTGGCGATCAGCTCCGCCCACGCCGCCGCGTCCCGGCGTTGATCTTCACTGATACACACCACGGCGCCGCCGGTGCACAGCAACCCGAAAATGTCATAGACCGACAGGTCGAAATCCAACGCTGATACCGCCAACACCCGATCCTGCGCGCCAATCCGGTACCGGGAGTTGACGTCGTCGATGGTGTTCATCGCCGCGCGGTGCGACACTTCCACGCCCTTGGGCTCACCGGTCGAGCCGGAGGTGAAGATCACATATGCTGGCCCGTCCGGTGACCGCACCGCGGGCGCGTCCAACGCCGCCGCGCACCGGGTAGCCGGCAATGTGACCTCGTTCAACACCACCCGGGCCCCGGCGGCACGCAGCATCTGTTCCCGCCGCAGTGCCGGCTGGTCCACGCCGACCGGTACGTAGACGCCGCCGGCGGCCAGCACGCCGAGAAGTGCGACCACCTGGTCTGGTCCCTTGGGTAAGGTCACCCCCACGAGATCACCCAGCTGCACACCCTGGGCCCGCAGCGTGCCGGCGACCCGCAGCGCACGGTCGGCGAGTTCGCCATAGGACAGCGCGCGGCACGCGTCCCCGAGCAGAGCGGGAGCCCTCGGAGTCTGCCGGCTCATAGCGAAGAAGCCTTCGTGCAGCAGCCGATCGCTGCGCGAGCCCGCGGTGGCGTTGACTCGGTCGCGAACTTCGCACTGGTGTACCGGCAACAGATCGTCGACCGGTACTTCCCAGGCGTTGTCGTGTTCCGTCAACCGGTGCACCAACTGCTCGAAGGCAGCGAACATCGCGTCCACGACACCTTCAGCGAATTCGTGCTCCCGCACGTCCCAGTTCACCAGCAGCCCCCCGCTCATCTCGATGACCTGGATGTCCAGCAGCACCTGAGGGTTCTGCGAGATGATCCATACTGGATCGCCGAAATTGCGCCGCACCACCGGGTCGAACAGCTCACCCAGGTTGAGCGCGCTGGTGAAGACCACCGGCGCAAGCACCTGTTCTCCGCTCCGCTTGGTCAGATCCCGCAACACTGCGACGCCGGAGTAGTCGGCGTGCGCGGCGTCGGCATGCATCCGGGACTGCACCTGCCGCACCCGCTCGACAAACCCCGCAGGCTCAGTGAGATCGACGTCGAGCAGCACAGAGCTGGTGAAGTCACCGATGAGCTTGCCCACGTCCGGATGCACCGGCTCGCGGTCGAATAGCGGAACGTTCAACAGGAACCGTGGCTGAGCGCACCAGGCGCCGAGGACTTCGGCGAACGCGGTAGCCATCACCATGGCTGGAGTCAGCCCCCGACGACGGGAGGCCGCAGCCAATGTCGTGTATTCCTGCGCCGGTAGCGTGAAGTACCGGCGTGTCCCGTGGACCGAGTCGCTGCGCTTCCCCACGTCCGGCCCGGCCACGAGTGGGAGCTCTGGCGCGCCGGGCAGGTCGGGCACCCGGTCCTGCCACCATTCGGCAGCCCGCAGAGTAGCTTCGCGCCGTGACTTGGGACGAGCCATGCGATATCGACGGTAGCTGTATTCCAGCGCAGGCAACGTCGCGTCAGGTTGCTCGTATAGCCGGGCGAGATCGGTGAGCAGGATCCGATAGCTCACCGCATCGGCGGCCACCATGTCGACGTCGAGGTGTAACCGGGCGCGCCCTCCGGGAAGCAGGCTCAGCGCGGTAGCGAACACCTCACCGCGTTCGATATCGAGCATCTGGTGTGACCACGTGTCCCGGATCGAATCCAGCTGTGTGGCCGACCGCTCATGACCCAAGCCACGTAAGTCGTGCACGGTGAGCCCGCGCCAGCCCGCCGTCGTCCCGATTCGCTGCTGCCCGTCTGCGGTGAATCTCGCGCGTAGCATGTCGTGTCGTACGACCAGTTGTTCGATCGCGGTTCGCAACCGGTACGGGTCCACGCCCGCGCTGTCGAATTCTGTGTATAGGTGAGCAGCTACCCCGCCCAGCCGATGTCCATCTCCTCGACCAATCCAGTAAGCGTGTTGCATGACAGCCAGCGGAAAATCGTCGCCGGCATCGGACCCGAGATCGATTCCGGTATCGATCGCAGCAGCTGGTTTGCGTGTGGACATCAGTTTCGACCAGGCGCCGATCGTGGGATTCTCCGCCAATTCGGCGAAGTTCACCTCGACCGCAGCCTGACGCCAGCGGCCGACCAGCTGCATCAAGGCAATGGAATCCATGCCGAGCACGAAGAGGTTCGCATCCTCCCCAATGGATTCGGGGTCTTCCTCGACGAGATCCGCTACCGTCCGTCGCAGACCCTCGACAGTCAGGTCTAGCTCGGTCATCAGATCACTTCACTTCTCGCCCCGTCGCGGATTGGCGACGTCACGCAGCACGAAGCTGCTCGCAGCTTCTCGAGATAGTCGAGGCTGTCGAGTACGGCATTGGTGTCGCCCATGAAGTCGATAAAGCACGCCACTTCGTCCACTCCGATCTCGGCGAGTCGTGACACCATACGCAATCCGTCCGCGGTCGTACCGAACAGCCCACATGTGTCGAAGTACCTGTCGAAGAACCGCTGCACCAGAAATCCACGTCCGCAGGGTTTAAATCCTCAGGTTTGAGATCCTGAAGAGTGTTACCCGACGCTCGCATGACGAGGTCGATCGAGTTACGCAGAAAATTACCGAATGGCTCCCGGACGATCTCCCTGACCTCGTCCCGGTCCGCGCCGAGGAAGGTGTGCAACATCAGCGCGACATGCCCGTCACCTCCGGCGCCATCCCGCGCTCGGAACGCCTGCCGGTAGATCGAGATCTTCTTCGCCAGGTCGCCCATATCCTGCCCTAGCAGGTTGGTGAGCACGCCGGCGCCCAACTCGCCAGCGTGCTGGAAGGTGGTTGGGCTGCTCACACTGGTCAGCCAGATGGGCATGTCCGGTTGAAGCGGTGCAGGGTAGATTCGCACCCGCACCTGAGCACCCGTAGCACCTGGCAGTTCCACGCTCTCACCGCGCCACAGCCGTCGCACCGTTTCAATGGTGTCGGTCAGCACACGCCTGCGTTCGGCGTAGTTCTCTGGTTGCAGCGCGAAGTCCACCGCATGCCAACCAGAGGCGAAAGCGATGCCGGCCCGGCCGCCGGACAGGTTGTCCACCACTGCCCATTCTTCGGCGATCCGCACCGGATGATGCAGGGGCGCGACCACACTGCCCGCCCTGATGGCGATCCGCTCGGTGACCGCAGCCACGGCGGCTCCGGTCACAGCCGGGTTGGGGTAGGGACCGCCCACGGCATGGAAATGCCGTTCAGGGGTCCAAACCGCTGCGAAGCCATGCGAATCCGCGAATCGCGCCCCCTCGATCAGCAACCGGTACCGGTCGGTGCTCGCGCTGCTGTCAGCAGCGAAGTAGAAAAGGCTGAAATCCACGACAGCTCTCCTTCGAGTTAAGGCAAGCTCTTCCTGGCCGACTCTGGTCAGCTACTGTCTCGCAATTGTTCGATGAGCGCTCGCTTGCTGATCTTTCCTGCTGCGGTCAGTGGCAATTGCTCAACGAGGGCCAGCTTGTCCGGTAGCTTGTAGGTAGCCAGGCCATGGTCAGTGAGAAACGCTTTTAGTTCTTTGAGCTTGGGGCGCCGACCGCTGACGACGATCACCGCGCAGACCAGCTCGCCGAGTCGCTCATCCGGCAGGGCGACGACCGCGGCCTGGGCGACGGCTGGGTGGGCCAGCAGATGTTCCTCCACCTCCGTAGCGGATACGTTCTCGCCGCCGCGATTGATGACATCTTTGACCCGGCCCTGAACCACCAGGTGTCCTGACGGCAGCTGGAGCACGAGATCGCCGGTGCGGTAGAAGCCGTCGATGGTGAACGCAGTCGCGTTGTACTCCGGCACGTGGTAATAACCACGCAACGTGTATGGGCCTCGTGTCCAGAGCTCCCCGACTTCACCATCCTCGACGTCAGCGCCCTCCCTATCTACGATGCGCACCTCATCGGCTGGGGACATCGGGCGGCCTTGGGTCGTCATGACCAACTCGTCCGGGTCATCCAGACGGGTGTAGTTGAGCAGTCCTTCCGCCATCCCGAAGACCTGTTGGAGCTGGCAGCCGAGTCTCGGCCGCACCTGACCGGCCAGTGCCGCATCCAGCTTCGCCCCACCCACCTGCAGTAACCGCAGACTGGACAGGTCGCGGGTCTCCCATCCGATGGCATCTATCCACAACCGCACCAGCGGCGGCACCAGCGCAGTGATGGTGACCATCTCCCGTTCGATCAGCTCGAACGCAACCTCGGCGCTTGGGACCGGTGACATCACCACGGTGCCCCCCACCCCGAAGGTCCCGAGAATCCCTGGGCAGGCCAGCGGGAAGTTGTGCGCCGCGGGCAGGCAGACCAGATACACCGCGTCAGCAGTGAGCCCGCACACCTCGGCGCTGGCCCGCGCGTTGTAGGCGTAGTCGTCATGGGTCCGCGGGATCAGCTTCGGCTTTCCAGTGGTCCCGCCGGATATCAGCAGCACTGCCACACTTGCTGGATCGACCGGTGGCAGTGACCTCGGATGCGCTGCATCGACCGCCCCAGGTACCTCCGCCAGAGTGGTGAACGCTCCGGGATCGCCGGCCACCAGTACATGCCGCAGCGATGAGGTGGCTGCCTGCACCTGCTGTGCCAGTACCCGGTAATCGAACCCGCCGAAAGTGTCCGGGATCACGTAACCGACAGCCTCGGAAAGCTCCACGAGGTGTTCAATTTCGAGGCGCCGGTGTGCTGGCAACGCGAGAACTGGAACTGCCCCGCACCGAAGCAGGGCAAAAAGCACCACAACGAATTCGACGGTATTCGGCAACTGGACTACGACCCGATTGCCGGCACCGATCCCGAGTGCCAGCAGGCCTGCAGCCATCGCGTCGGCTTGCCGGTCGAGTTCAGCATAGTCGATCTGGTTGGCTCCTGAAACCAGCGCTATCTTGTCACCAGATCGTCGGGACCAGCTCCGCAATAACTCTCCGAGCGAGTCGCCCTGCCAGTACCCCTCGGCGCGGTAGCGTCGAGAGAACTCCGGGGGCCATGGCACATACCCGGGCAGCAGCGGTGATTCTCCACCTGAGCGGGCTGCCGCCGGTCGGGGTTGCCCCCGCGTGCGGCGGGCACTCTCAACCGAGGTGATCTGGTCAGCATCCGACACCGGCGGCCTCCCGGGTATCGGCGGTGAGAGCCTGCACAGCCATCGGGACTTCCTCTCGCCAGTCGGGGGCGGTTTCCGATCGCTGTCACCCCGGCAGCCTGAAACGGCACCATTAAGATCAAATTAGGTAAGCCTAACATTATAGTGTCCGGATGGGCTGCTCCGATGAGGTGGTTGGCCGGCGCCGTGGACGAAACGGCTAACCCACACAGCCCTCCCCGTGCACAGAAACTCATGTTAGCCTATATTGCCCACAGGCTAGGCTTACCTAATTTATGCGTGGCCAGGGAGCCGCCGGCTACGGAACATGACAGCGACCGGGCAAGCCGTCGGCAGAGAGAGGATCTTCATATGGCGCCCCGAGCCTCCAACACGGACTTGACGTCGACTCACCTAGATCCCAACGAGGTGGTGCGGGCGTTCGCCGCCAACCCCGCGTTTCGCGCCGCAACCGCTGAAGAACTCGTCAACGAGCACAACCCGTTCCGCCGACCGGTACGTCCAGACGACCTAGCGTGGCTGGACTTCAGCGTGCCGCTCGTCCCGGCGAAGGCACTGATGTTGAGCGCACTTCTCGGACACAGGATGCTGCGCAACATCTATGACTCGGACACACTCTACGTACCCGCACAGGCCAACGCGGCGGCGGCGTCTGACGGCAGTCACTTCTACTCGGCCGGGAACCGGGCGTGGGGCGTGCTTGCCGCTCCAGTGCTCGAACAACATCTGTTCGCCATGCTGGCTGACGAGCGCGAGCCCTTGGTCGGATCCGGGATCACTGCGCTACAGGCACACGTTCGAGCACGCAACGAGGAACTCGCTGATGTACCTAGCCCGAGTTTCCGATGATCATGGTCTGGTGGCTCCCGGTGGGAGCCGGGTCTGACTGATTTTCCTGATGACACGTAGTGGCGGTGCTTGTTACGGCCCGTCTTCAGGTGTATTACCCATATAT
>JBOHFF010000090.1:0-3150 GCA_050699515.1 Pseudonocardiaceae bacterium | reverse complement strand
ACTTAGCTAAGGATGACAGAGTGGCTCATGATCACCGTTTTGGTGTCGAAAGTGACAAAATGTGTCGAATTCGGCACCAAAACGGTGATCATGAACGGTTCGGCGGCCCTAACTTAGTGACATTGGGATCAGGGGTCGGGTCTCGTCTACGGGAAGCTGCGCGAGCTCGCCGGCTACGAGGACGTGCGTATCGACGTCATCGCCGGTACCAGTGCAGGTGGGCTCAACGGCGCGTTGATGCTCAGCCACCTCGCGTACGGCATGCCGTTCGACCGGGGTGTACGTGACCTCTGGCTGGAGGTCGGTGATCTGGAGGGGCTGACGCGTCGTCCTCGGGAGAAGGTGCCGCAGTCGCTGTTGTACGGCGACTGCGGATTCTTCCGAAAGGTGCGAGACGGCATGAACGACCTGATCACGGGGAATTCAGGCGAGCCGGTCGAGTACCCGGTTCGGCTGACGCTCACCGCGACGAGGCTGAATCCCCGGCCGGATGCGGTAAGGCCGACGATCGGCTCACCTCTACCGGTCGCACGTGCCGCCGCGCACTTTCGTTTCCGCTGGGATCCATCGAAGGTCGTGGCGCTCTCGGACCTGTCCAGAGAAAGAGCTTTCGTCGTCGACCAACTCGCCTATGCCGCGCGGACGTCGTCGTCGTTCCCAGGGGCGTTCGAGCCGGCGACTCCACATGTCGGCGTTCCCACGCCTTGGGTGCCCGACACGGAGGGCTTGCCCGTGGACGCCCGCGGCGTCAACTCGGAGACCGGTCGGCCCGATGCCGGCGATGGCCGAGTGGAGCTGATCGACGGCGGGGTCCTGGACAACATCCCGATCGCCTGGGCGGTTCGCGCCATCGCTGGAGCGAAGGCGAAGCGCCCGGTCGATCGATGGCTGTTGTATCTCCAACCGGTCGCGCCCGAGCCTGCGCCGGCAGATCTGACGGATCCCAGGGGCAACCGCGGCGTGACCAGGCTCCTGAGGCTGGTTCAGAAGACGTTCAGGATCAAGCTCGATACGGAGTCGCTGCGCGACGACGCCCGTGAGTTGGAGACCGCGGCGGACCTCGCCCGGCGTCGTCGGATCATCGCCACCGGTGGACTCCTGGACCTGGAACCTGCCGTGCTCATGGGCGTGGCGCAGGATCGCCTGCGTGCCTACCGAGAGATGGTCGGTCGAGCCGAAGGTGCCAGATTGGCGCGTCTGTTGGAGGATCCGGTCGCGGTCTGTGAGCCCGATCCGCTCCCGCTGCCATCGGAGCCCTACCCACTGTATGTGCTGGATCAGGCCGGGGGATCCCCCGCTCTGTTCGATCTCCTGCGGGACGGGCTGCCCGGTCTCGTTGTGCCGGATGGTGTCGCGGGCTTGGCCGACCTGAGCGCAAGCGGGCGATCCGTCATGCCGGTAGTCCGCGCGTCCACGACGTTGCTCGACTGGGTGCGCGCTCTGGAGTCGGCAGGGGCTGTGGTCGGACCTGAGCTGCGGTCCCGGCTGTACGGCATGCGATTCGCCTCCGAAACGGTCCTCGCGGTGCGCGACCGGTTCGTCCTGCGCCTTGCGGGCGGACAAGGCGACATCGATCCGGTAGAGATCACGAGGAAGGCGACGCGGGCCCTGATGCCGCTGATGGCTCCAGAAGAAGGCGATCCCACGGTGGGAACCGACCCCCAGGCCTGGGCCGTACTCCTCGCACAGCGAAGCACGGACATTCTCGGTACGAATGGGGCTGACAACGCCACCGAGAGTTGGGCAGGAGTCGGTGGGCCTGTTGATGCTCCGTCCCGACCTGCGGCGGGCGATACTCCGGATCGGACTCGTAGCCTGGCGGGCCCTGCAACCGTCCGGCCAGGGCGCGGCCTGCGCAGCCCGGTTTCTCTTCGCCCTGCTCAAGCCGATTATCGCGCTTCCGGTCCTGCTCGGCGTCACGGCTGCGCGGGCTACCTTCGCGGCCGGCGTCCTGACGTGGTTCGCGATCTCGGCGACATCCGGACGGTGGTTCAGCGCACCTGCCCACGTGTTGGTGATCGGCGGTGTGACGATGGCGGCTGTCATCTGGGCGTGGCAATCACGCTACCGTCGACCTGAGCGCAAGGTCATCTGTTGGCTCGGGTGGCTCGTATCAGCCGTCGCGTTGATCATCGGCGCGGCGTTCATCGTCTGTGTCGTCCCCTGGACCGGGGAATTCCCCATCAAGGAAGGGTGGGAAGCGGTCACGTTCGTCGGCCTCTTCGCCATGGCGGCGACGATAGCCCCGCTGCTATGGATCCCCGATCGGAAACACCCGAAAGCGAAATTCGTCCAGTTGGCGCTGGTGGGGCTCGCCGGTGGAATAATCGCTGCCCTCGTCATGTACCTGTGCGGGTACCTGCCGCAAGGTGAGCGTGCGCGGCTTTCCCTCTTGACGGTCTACGGCCCGTTAGCCGCGGAGTCCCTATTGCTGACGAATTTCTTCCCTGAGGTGGAGTCCGCAAGCGCGTAGCTGCTCATCGAGGGTCTTGACGATGGGTGTGTGGTGCCAGGGTTGCATTAATTCTCTGACGGCATGGAGTTCTTGGGTCAGGCGTGGGCCTAGGTGAGCAAGGCTGGCAGCATCGGCAAGGATACGGGCGGCTTCGCTGATTTCTTTGTCGAGTACGAGGGCGTGTGCTAGTCGTACTTGGCAGCGTCCCCAGCTGCCGACAAAGGTGCGGTCGAATCGGTCTCTGGCGTGGCCGGCGGCGTCAATGGCTTCTTTTGGTTTGCCGAGCAGGCACAGAAAAGTGCTGCGTTGGCTGTTCAGTGTGCCGTGGTGCACCCAGTAGGCCGGTGATTCAGAGGGGGCGCAGCCGTGTGTATGGGCTAGGAAGTCGTGGGCGCGGGCTAATGCGGCCATACACGGGTTGTATTGACCGTCAAGGGCGTAGGCGGCAGCGGCCATCTGCTCAGCCAACGCTTTGAGCCGAGGATCATCGGTGCGGGTAGCGAGGCTGCGGGCGGCAGCAGCGGTGTCTAACGCAGTAGGTGTGTCACTGCGCAGGAATGCAGCGAAACTGGAGTGTTCCCGATTTTATTGACACCGGTTTAGGCTGCCAGATCGGTTAGTTTCCTGTATCCTAGTTCGTATTCGCAGGGTGTCAAGTAGTTGAGGGTGGAGTGTCGTCGGCGGCGGTTGTAGTA
>JBOHFF010000089.1:0-27276 GCA_050699515.1 Pseudonocardiaceae bacterium | reverse complement strand
TCGCACCTCGTAGATGCCCTTCGGACTTGGCCTGATGGACCCTAGACAAGTCACATCATCCCAGCTCGGAGGGCATCTACCCCTCTCCGACACCCCTCACGCCGCAATTCACCGGTGGATCTAGGCTCAGCATGGGGCGTTCCACTGATCGTGATCGTGACGATCGGTGTCCCGGCCGCAGGCGCGATCTCCACCTGGTGAGCTTGACCCCGTAGCACGGACACCCACGGTGTGGGGTCAGTGATCGTCCTGGGTGGACGTCTGGTGGTGGTAGCGGGCTTCGTACTCGACCGGTCGGAGCATTCCGATGCTGGAGTGCCGCCGAAAGGGTGTGGCCGGGTCAGCCGCACGGCCGCCCCGATCATCAGTGGTTATCCCCGCGGCCCAGGTCGGTTACACCCGCGTTGTGGCTACGTGATGGGCCATTCGGGCCAGTTCCCTGACGTCGCTGCCGCATCGGGTGTCCAATGCGCTGGCCAGCAGTTCGAGTCGTTTCCGGATGCGCATAGAACTGATCGTGCTTACCGCAGTGATGGCGTGGTGGGCCATCGGCAAGGCGTCACGCTCACCGGCCCGGACGTGGATGGTGGCCAGCGTGATGCTGGACCGGATGTTGCCGAGTCGGCTGAGCCCGTCCCAACGCCGCACCGATGACGCGGCGAACGACTGGGCGATGTCCAAACGTCCGCGTTCGAGTTCGAGAAGTGCGGCCACCCCATCCAGGTCCCCGGTGGGGTCCCTGTGGGTGGGGTGCCACAATTCGCGTGCGGTGGTCAACTCCCGGTCGGCGGTTTGGGAGTCTCCGAGCGCGGCGTACGCGGTTGCCGAGTCGGCCTTCGCCCATGCCTGCACGGCCACGCCCCGAGGATCATCTGAGGGGATCTGCCAGGATTTGATCTGCGCGAGTTGTTGCATCTTCAGCCCGTCGTCGGGGTGTCCGTGTTCCACGGTGGCGAACCCGGCGAGGGTCAGAGCGTGGGCTTGCAGGTAGGCGTCGCCAGCGTCGGTGGCTAGTTCCAGTGCCCGGGCGTAGTGAACCATGGCGCGGTGGTACAAACCGGCATCCGACGCTGCCCACCCGGCGTGGATATGCAGCTCTGCTACGGCTGCCATCAGCGCCTGCTTGATCTGCTCGGCGCCGGGAATCTTCAGTAGCCGGGTAGCCGAGGTGGCGGCAGCGCTGCTGACGTCCGGGTCTGGGCCGTGAGCCTTCCCGCTCACTCCGAGGAATTGGGTCAGATCGCGTACCTGCGCGACGTGCACGGCGAAGATGCGGGACGGCAGCGGCCCGCCGACACGAGGAGGGGTAGGTCCCCGGAGTTCACCGAGCCCCTTGATCGGAGTGCCGAACGCGGCGGTCGCGCCCAGTGCGAGAAGGTGCCTGCGCAACATTTCCGCGCTCACCCCCTCAGGGGCTTCGGCGTCGGTGACTCCACCAGCGTAGGCCTCATCCTGCCCGGCATAGCTGCCGTCAGCGGCCCACCAGGACAGACCCATCAACGCCCGGGGGATACCCAATCCCTCAGTGATGCGCTCCAGCACGCGGTATTCCCTGACCACCCGACCATTGAGTATCTCCGATACCTCGGACTGCGACTGCCCGGTGCACTGGGCGATCTGCCGCTGACTGATCCCCAAATCCCGCAACCCCCGATAAACCCCGCCGATGTCCCGGGCGCCCAGTGCCCGCCGCATGTCCGGCTGTTCCCACCACACGGGGTTGATGATCATAAGGCATCGTAACGCTTCCAGGGCGCGCCGCTCGTCCGCATGCATCTCCGACGATGAGCCCATCTTCACCCAGCGCGAGGCGTTGAAAGACGAATCCTTGCCGCTTGGCGAGGTCCAGCAGCCGCTTCGCCGCCCTAAGCTGCGGGCCCTCAGCACCCATCCCCGCGCACGACCGGCACCAGATAAGGCCCCGGATACGGGTCAGCGCGGTCTCTCCCTCGAATCGCACCACCAGCCGGGTGGCGCTGCGGCGCAGCACTCGCCCCGCTTGCCCAGCCTACCCAGTTCGGCGTCGATGTCGGTCTGCTCGACCCAGGTACACACCGAGATAGAAGCGCCCTGCAGTTCAAGATCTGGACGAGGGCACCCGATATAGGGTTCCCAAGCTCTAGACGCAATGTCACTAAGTTAGGGCCGCCGAACCGTTCATGATCACCGTTTTGATGCCGAATTCGACACATTTTGTCACTTTCGACACCAAAACGGTGATCATGAGCCACTCTGTCATGCTTAGCTAAGTGGCATTGGCTCTAGACGCGGGTTCGATTCCCGTCACCCGCTCCATTGCTAAACCCAGATCAGAGGATGTTCTCTGTGGACCTGGGTTCTTATTTTTAGTGTGTAGTGTTTCCCCTTCGCCAGAACCCTCGCTCGTGATCGCCCGGACAACCGCCGTGCGCCCACCGAATACACTCCCAACCTATAAGTCTGATAGTAACACCGCCACGGCATAGTCGGTCACCGAGTTATGAGTCGTGACACGAAACTCGGGCCCGTAAGAGCCGCCGCCGGGCAACGGAGTCATCAGTAACCTGTCCGCTGTGCCCTTGAGTGAAAACATCGTTCCGATCGAGCTGCTCAGTGCGGCTTCGTTACCTTCTGCCCACGCCTTCTCAAGATCTTGGAGTATGGACATGTAATCTGCGTTGAACCTCCGCAGCAAGCCCTGCACTTCGGGGTTCGGATTGGGCCATCCACCGGCGGGAACTACGCCCATGGGATATACTTCGGGGAACGGAACGACGTCACCGGTGAACTCCCATTTTCCGTTCACCTGGCGCAGCTTGCGCCCATGAAAAATTTCACCGAACTTGTAATAGTGAGCGAACTCGCCAACAGCTTGCGGTGCGTCCGGTGAGGTGGAGGTGCCCTCGCCTTGTTCCTTGATCAGTTCGATTGCGTCCTGGACGCCGGTGAGGTCCCTGATCGGCTCGAGATTGTTTGTACCGATCCCCTGAGTCAATTGAGTATTCATGCTGATAGCCGGCTGGACCTGACGGAACGCCTCGCTCAGCGCGTCGTAGAACGCGCCGATGGTGGGAGGTCCCTGTTCCAGGGCGAGAGCCAGAGGGGCTTCCGGCATTTCAATCTCCATGAACACCTCCCGGACATATGTTTTGGTCAGTCCGGCGAGATATACGGTGAGCTGTGGACGCACGCCTCCCGGCAGGGGACCGGGATAAGCCGCGGCGGCGGCGATGATCTGCGGCTTGCCGCCGATCGCAACCAGCATGTTGCAGACCAAACCCATGTGGAACATCTCGTCGATGACGACACTCCTGATCAGCCGCGCGGCCTGCTCCCCTGAATTCTTGATCGACCACAAGCCGCACAGATACGGTGGAATCGTCGACAGCTCCAACGCAATGGCGGCCTGGAAGCTGGTCTTGATCCACTCTAAGTCGCGCTGGGCTGGGGAAACCTGCATCAGCCGGACGATCTGGTCCTGAGGGGCGGTTGTCATCGTGCCTCTCCTTCGGTGTCATCATTTCAGGTTGTGGGTGATTATCAAGATGGGAGGTGGAAACAGGTCCGTGATGCCCGACGTCGGCGAACGCGCAGTTCCAGCATCACAACGAGCAGCGCCAGGCGCACCAATCCCATCGCGGTGAAGCGGAAGCGGCTCAGCCCGACCACCGTCAGCCAACGGCCGTGCCTAGTCACCAGCCAGGTCCGCTGAAGCCGACGAAGTACATCAGCCCCAGCGCGGACCCTGCCCAGTAGCTGGATGTGGTGGACTGCCGCCGGACCCGGCGGCACCGCATGTCGAAGTGCTGGTTTGCTGGAATCACTCGTTCCAGCGTGCCGCCGTTCTCCTATCGATAACACATTTATTAAATAAATGGCTCGCCCACGGTTATTGACCGAACTACGGTATTAAATCCGGGGAGAGGATCGATGGTCACGTCGAATTTATTCATGAACGATTCACGTAGCAGCGAAAACCACATATTTGCTTGAACCCGTTTCCCAACGGTTGGAGTATCGTCAGTAAAGCTCGCCCCCAAAACTTCAAATCTCCTGATCCGGTCGGTAGCCTTGTCTCTTATCTGGAAAAAAAGATTACTCCCTCCGACTCCCAGTGAGATCACTGGCCCTATGAACTGCGGAACGCTTATCTCCTGCTGCTCTTCAACCACCATGATTGCCCACGTCCTCTCACCGTCAAAGTGCATTCTGGGCTATGTGGGGCCCCCTCACAGTCGTCGAATCTCGCAGAGCTACACCTCGGCAGTAGAGACATACCGCAGAATGACCCTAGCGCGAGGCGTCGACCGTGTCCCGCCTGCCCTCACACATCCTTAGAGTTCTGGTGGAGCTGGTTTGATACATGTGACTCGGACCGTCTGGCTGGGGAAACGGTGGACGGGGTGAGCCAGCTAGCCAGCCTGACGATCACGACGCCCGCCCGATCATCGGCAGCTGGTTGGGCAAGTGATCAGGCTGCGGCGAACCGATCAGCGTAGTGTGCGTCGAATTATCGGTATCGACGCGCCGGCTGGCACCGGTTGACGTCGAGGGCGAGCTGAACGCGCGACAGTCCGCGCTGGACATCCGGCCTGCTCGTCGAGCTACGCATCACCGTAGAGCTGTATCAGATCCGGTGGACAACTCCTCATATCTGCATAGGCAGTCCCGCAGCAGCGACGTGATCCGCAGGCTGGGGCCTTGACCAGAAGGAGGCTCCCGAACTCATGGATACCCAGGATCTGGCCATCGTCCGGCGTGCAGCGCTGACGCTGCTGGCCGACACGCTCGACGACGGAGCCCCGAGCGCCGAGGCATCCCGCACCGCCCTGTCCATCCTGGCCGACGAGCTCAGGGCCCTCGCCCGGCTGATCGGTGAGCTGGACACCATCGTGTCGAGGTTGCAAGCCGACGTCGACGACCTGATGATGGGCACCGCGGACGACTGACCGGATACCGCCTCAGAACACGACGGTCCACCCCTCTTGATCAGCCTGCTCGGCGGTGTAGGCGACGCCATCGACTTTCAGTCCTGCGGGATTGAGCAGGGTGAGTAGACCGCCGTTGTTACCCAGTTGGATCGGGGCCCGCACGGGGATCCGGACGGTGTCCCCGGCTGCCAGGATCATCGAATCCAGGGTCATCCGTTGCTCTTGCCGGTCCAGCAGCGCCCAGCCGGCCAGGTCAAGGTCCTGCGGGCTGGTGTTGAGCAGGGTGACGGTCTCTCGCTCCGGGGCGGGACCGACGGAGTTGACCAAGGCCGCGAGAATGCGCACCAGGTGATCCGGCTCCGCGGGCCCAGGTTCGGGGCCCGGCGTGGGCAGGTCGGGGATGGTGTGTCCGGTCTGATCGTCGGTGTGCCAGCTCTGGCTCTGGAACGCCAGGAAGATCGCCACCCACTGGTCGCTGCCCGGGTAGTGCAGCAGCAGCCCACCGTCTTGCCACACTCCGTCATCACGGCGGAACCGGCTGCTGTTGCCCTGGTTCATGTGGATGTCGTGCACCCCGTTCCCCGGGGAGAAACCGAAGATCTTGTCCGGGAGATTGCGCTCTGGTCCCCATCGCTGCCCGAACGCGTACAGCCGGGCGTCCGGGTCATTCGCCGCCCGGCTGACGTAGTGGTCGAGCTTGTCGGCGAGGTCGTTGTCCGGCCCGGGTGCGCTGGCCGGCAGCGGACGCATCGCCTGCCGATCGAAGAGGTTTCCTCGGATGTAATCCAGCGCGAGGCCGCCAGGCCGGCTGGGCAGGGCGGTGAAGCCATCCGGAAGATCGGGCAGGGTCTTCACCTGCGGGTGCGCGAAAGCCTCATCGGCCACATACAGCAACTCCGGTGGCGACTGCTGGGACAGCACATTCACCGCCACCCGGAACTCGGTGTCGCCGCCCCGAACTCTGATCTGGAAGTGCGGGCTGTCAGCACCACCCTCGATCCGGCGATCCAGCACCCGACCCGCGAGCACCCCGTAGTTGGCCAACGGCACGACCCCCGCCCCCCTTCACCTACGGTTCAGCCTCGACCATGACAACACCACGCTGATCAGCCCGACGGCAACTGAGTATCGCCTACGCGTTGGCACCGACACCATATCCGGCCAGCTCGGGCCCAGCGAGCTGACGGGGGCGGTGCTTGGCGGGTGTTACCGAGATCGACCTGGTAGTCGAATATCCGACGGCGCCGGGGCCCTTGATTTGCAAAATCCGGCACCCGATAAGTAGTAACTATCGCTCCGTGAGGAGCGATGCGGACAACGCCCGCAGGACAGATCACAATCCATGCCTTTCTGCGGGATTCAGGGCTCGATGTGTGAAGGGTTCCGCGTCGCCGCGCTCCTTGATCTCGTATCCAACGATCGGCTACGAACGTGTAACAGCGGTATTCCTTGACGCGATAATCCGGCGGGACCCGGCCTGAAAGGACACCGTTGAGCAGCCTTATTACATCGTTGCGACTACGCAGAGTAAATTTCCTCTCGAGTAGAGAATTGGCGTGAAATGATCTTTTTCGTCATGTTCGTCACGCTGATTCGGCGTCAGCTCGAGGGGACGGATAGACGCCTGGGATCTCCAGCTCGGGTGGAGGGTAACACGTTGCGGCTGCCAATGGGAACGGACGTGCGGAGAGAAGATTACGTAGAGCTTCGCCCACCGAACGGTGAGCCGCGGATGATGACCGTGATCGATGTGATCCATCCGCACATGTCAGGCGCGAGTACCGCTGACGATCACATCGAAGTGACCTGCGTGCCGAGCGAGCGGGTTGCGATCCCGAAAGTCACGACGCCGACTCTGCACCCGATGATGTCCACCGCCCTTGCGCTGGCGGCGGACGGGCAGATGTCCGAGGCGGTCGTGGAGGCGTTGCAGTTGGTCGAAGAACGGATCCAATCTCTGATGGGTATCACCGACCCCGGACACACGCTGACGGAGTCGGTGTTCAGCGTGCGGCCACCACCACTCGACATCACCACGGCAACCGGTCTAGCAGCTGAGGACGAGCGCGAGGGTTTCCGGCTCTTGTTTCTCGGTGTCATGCGGGGACTACGCGACCCGCGGCTACGGGACCCGCTCAGAACCGGAAGTGCTGTTCCAGCCACGGTGGACGAGACGTGGGAGTACCTGGCGCTGGCGAGCATGCTGATGCGTCGCCTGGACCGTGCGGAGCGCAGGCTGGGCTGAGGCGGTGACTACCACCTCCCCAGGGTCGAAAACTGCCGCGGCGAGTGATTCAGCACATCGTCGTGGGGCGACACAACGTCGTTCACCTGCGCTCTTGTCGTACAACCACCTCCGTGGACACACCCGAGCTAAGAAGCTTCAAAGAAGGTATTAAGCCACAACGAACGGGATGTTCCTAACCTCTGGCGACTGTGGGCGAGCACACCGCTCCCCTCCCGGGAGATCACATTTCACCACTCCCGGATCACACCGCGAAAGGGAACACTATGCTGAAGAGGTTCGCGCCGCTGACTCTGCTGTTCGGGATGCTCACCGCTTTGCTGATGGGGAGCGCATCGATAGCCCAGGCGACCCCTCTGGCCGACTTCGACTGCACCAACGTCGTCAACGTGGGCGTCGTCTGCCAAAGCGATGTCTTGAATGATCTCACGGTCACCATCTCCAACAACAGCGTCCTCAACGGGAACCAGATCGGTATCCTGGAAGAGAGTCTCAACGACGTCAATATCAACATCCTCAACCCAAGCGTTTACCTCAGTAACATCGAGGTAGACGTGGTGGAGGTCTACAACAACGACTTCGACATCCCCATCACTGTGAGCGACGTCAGCGCCTGCTTCCTCAACGTGCTCAACCACCAGATCTGCGTGTAATCTACACTCCCACCGTGGGGCCGGCACCTCTGGGTGTCGGCCCCACGTCAGCAGGTTCACTAACCCGAATTCACTGATATGACATTTCCCTGCCCGTTAGCCCGCGGCTAATTTCGGGATGTCATCTCAGACAGGGGTCGTGGTCGTATGTCGATCTCTGTCATTCGGCGGGTGTAGCTCTGGTGGTAATGGCGTGCTTGGCCGAGGCGGCCGGCGTCGAGAAGGATTCTGATCAGGTTGAGATAGGTTTCCTCGTCGTAGCAGTCTTGTTCGAGCAGGCGCAGGGTGTAACGCACAGCTGCGTCGGTGTCGCCGGCGTCACGTAGTCGTGCAGTCAGTGCCCGTAGTAGAGCGATGTAGGTGGCCCGGACCTCTTCGGTCAGCGTGCAGGCCCAGTCGTGGTAGGGGTCGTCTTCGAGGAAACCCCCGGTATAGGCGGCGACGGCCGCTTCGAGTCGAGCAGTCGCATCTGGCGTCTTGGCCCGGTCCGCGTCGAGGGCAGCGGTGGCATGGGCGAGGAAGTCCTCGACGTCGACGCTGACCTGGGCGCGGTTCAAGGACACCGCACCGGCGGTGGTGACCAATGGGTCGTCGCCGGCCGGATAGGTCTGCAGCGCATCACGGACGGTGGACAACAGCACGGACAACCGGTTGCCGGCCACGGTGGGGTCCACCTTCGGCCACAACAGCTCCATCAGCTGATCACGGGGCGTCGAGCGGCGCCGCGCAACCAGGATCTTCACCAGGTCCCCGGCTTTTTTCGACTTCCAGGCGATATTGGGAACCAGGATCCCGTTGCGGATCACCCGGAACGCGCCGAGCGCCTGGATGAACACCGCGGGCGCGGACCGGGCCAGCACGCCCAGCGGGCCGGCGGCTTCCTGGGTGTCGACATCAATTCCGCAGCCCCGAAGCGTCTGGTGCGCGAATTCGGCCTCGATGCCGGTAATAGACGCCCCGATGCGGGCGGCCACGACTCTGGTGACGGCTTCCTCGATGCGGCAGCCGGTCTCATGCCAGATGTCGATCGCCTCCCGGAGCGCGGTGGCGCCCACCGCGGGATCGCTGGAGGCCAGTACGCCCAGGGTGATCGCCTCAGCCAGCCCTGGATTGTCCCGCCGCCGCCGCGCTGCCACGGCCACCCGGTCGGCGTACTCCGAGGCGTGCTGCCGGTCACCGCCCATCAACTCGACCCAGCCCCGGGCGAGGAATGCTGGTACCTCACGAAGTCCCTCACTCAAGCCCACAGCCCGGTCCGCACGCGCACGAGCTTGCTCCGGGTCATCAGTCGGGCCTACCCGGGCAAGACCGATCAACGCCGAACTGAGGCCGAATACATCGTGGTGCGGCTCGGCCAGCGCCAGCGCCTCCTCATACGCCGCCTGGGCTCGAACCAGCTGACCCCTGGTCCGATGCAGGTCACCGAGGCCACACAGGGGCCACGCCAGAAGGCGGGAGCTGATGCGCTGAAAGAGGTCGATGGCCGTGGCGAAGTCGGCTGCCGCCGCGTCCAGCATCCCGAGACGTGCGCCGGCGCGGCCTCGGGTGGTCAGCGCATGCGCGACGAGGAACGGATCTTCGCATTGCTCGCTGAGGGTCAACACGATCTGGCAGTCGGCCAGCGCTTGGCGGGGTGCACCCATCTCGAACTGGTGAAACGCCCGGCAAGCCCGGATCCACATCAGCTGGAGAAGATCGTCGCTCGCGGCGGCACTGCGCAAGGCATCAGCGCGGTAGGCGTCGGCTTGCCGCCAGTCACCCTCGGCAGCGGCCAGCAGCGCGAAGAGGTGGTGGACTCTGGACCACGCGCGGGGCTCGCCGCACCGTTGAGCCGCGGCCCACGCCCGAACCGCCACCTTCCGCAGCCCCACGAGATCACCGACCATCCGGTGAGCACTCGCCGAGAGCACCAGCACCCGCGTCTCGTCGAGGGTGTCCTCCCGATCCAGCCGGGCCCGCATAGTCAGCCCCTGGACCTCGCCGAACTCGCCCTGGGCGAAAGCGATCAGACCAACCCGCCAGGACAGCGCCGGCTCCAACTCGTCTCGATCGTGGCCGGCATGCCGGAAGTGCGCCAGCGCCTCCGTCCACTGCCCCCGCACCTGCTGCGCCTGTCCCAGAACTCGCTGGATCTGCGGGTTATGAAGATATTCCGCGGGCAAGTCCGCGGCGTGCAACACGGCGTCGGGTTGGCCGCGCTCCACCATCGCGCCACCATGATCGATCAGAAGTGCGGCGCACGCGGCGTAATCGCCCACTGCGAGCAGATGTCGCAGGGCATCGGCTGGTGCCCCCCGCCCGATGCACTCGTCGGCCGCCGTCACGTGCAACGCCCTCCGCTCGCTCGGCGGCAGCGCCGCCTTGTGCTCGAAGTAGTCACGCAACGGATGCACCAGCGACCAGCCGGCGCTGTCTCCGCAGCCGCGCCGCACGAGTCCCTGACGGCTCAACTCGGCGAGCATGGCCGTCGGATCATGGGGCCCGTGCGCGATGTCCGTCGCCGACCTGACCTCCCCGAAGATCGCCAACCTGCGCAGCAGCTGCTGAACCCACTCGGACGCAGTACCGATGACCTCTTCGGCCAGGTAGTCATGGAAACGTTCTCCGGGGCTCGAGAGCTGTTCCACCGCGGCCAGGCGTTGATCCGTCCCGAGTCCCCGTAGCAGCTCCACAGCGCAGTGCACCGCTGCGGGCCACCCGCCCGTCTGCTCCCAGACCCTCCTGGACAAGCCAGGGGGATCCCTTCCCACGGTCCGGCGCAGGAGTGCCTCGACATCGGCGACGTCGAAGGCAAGGTCCGGCGCGTGGATCTCGGTGACAAGACCACGACCCCGCAACCGCTGCAAAGAAAAAGGAAGCTCACATCGGGACACCAACACCAGATGCAACCGATCCGGAACCTGCCGGCTCAGTTCCTCGACGACCGCAGCCGCGGCGCTGCCCGGCTGGAGCACGTGCAGGTCGTCGATGACCAGCACGAGGTCTTTGCGCAGAAGGCTGTGCAGGGACCGGCATAAGGCCTCGACACACGAGCCGACCTGCGCGTCATCCAGAGCCGCCAGGCCCAGGGTCGGCGCGTGTGCCCTCGACGCGGCGAACAGGCCGGTGAGCAGACGGCCCGCATCCCCTTCATGATCTTCATACCGTAGCCACGCAGTCTGGCGACTGCGCGACCACGCCGCCACCGCCGTGGTCTTGCCCCAACCAGCCGCCCCGATCACCAGGCAGATCGGACGTCTCACAGCGCGATCCAGCAGCTCTCCAACCGATGGGCGAGCGACAAGATCGTCAACTAACGCAGGTAAGGTCAGCTCAGAATCCACCTAGTGGCTCCGAGCGGAGGGGCAGTCAGTGATTACCACTGGGCGAGAGTACCCCGTACGTCCGTTTAGGGCTATTAATAATTTTCTTACCTTTATATCGTATATATCCGAAATCTACATTGCCGCAAAGCCGCCTTGAGACGCCCCTTCATCACCCGTGGGCAAGCTGACCACGGACTTGCACGTTACCGGCCGCAGCGCGCTCTCCATGCTGTGATCGCCCGCCAGCTGTGGAGAGGAGACGTCGTGTCCAGTGACATGATCGCCTCGGGACAACGAACCCGGAGGACCCGATGAGCCTGCCGCACGGCGTGGAATTCGCGGAGTTCTTCCGGCAGGAACGCCCGAAGCTGGTGAACTGCCTGCGCGGCCGGGGATTGAGCCCCTGCGATGCCGAGGACGTGGCACAGACGGCGTTCCTCGCGGTATCCACCCGCTGGAGCGCGGTGGACAAGCCACGCGCCTACCTCTACCGGGCCGCGAAGCACGAGGCCACCGCATTCCTGCGGCGAGGGCGCTGTCACCTGGACCCGGAGGCCGGCCATGTCGAGCGTTCCGCCGAGGACACCTACCATCAGGGCGACGTCAGCATCGTGCGGGACAGTTTGATCATACTGCCGCCGGCCCAGCGTGAGGTCGTGGCCAGGTACTACGACGATCGCCGCACCAGTGAGATCGCCGAGGCGCTCGGCACCACGACGGCAACCGTCCGGTCGAACCTGCGGTTCGGACGCACGACGCTGCGCCCTTTCCTGCACGGAGACGGCCACCGTCTGCACCGGCGGGCCGGGCAGCGGCTCTACGAGGCGTTTCAGCGCGGTGACCCGTTACCGGTCCTCCCACGGCCGGTGATTCTCCGGGGCTGGGAGGAGGCGAAGGCCCACCGGGTGGATCCCGAGCGGGGCACCGAGGTGGCTCCGCTCGGCGACGACGAGGTGTGGCGCCGCCGCCGCACCTCTCTGCTCGCCGCCTGCCCGTGGGTCCTGGACGCGCTGGCCGAGCTGGGGCGCAGCACCGAAACGATGATGGTCGTGGTCGACGCCGACGGCGTGGTGCTGTACCGGGCCGGTGATCGGAGGTTGCTGCGGCTAGCAGACCGAATCCACTTCGTTGACGGCGCTTACTGGGACATCAAGAATGCCGGCGCCAACGGCATCGCGCTCGCGTTACTCACCGGACGGGCGGTCACGGTCTGCGGCTGGGAGCACTACGTGCAGGCCCAACACGGCCTGAGTTGCGTCGCCGCCCCGATATGTGATCCGCAGGGACGCCCGCTACTCGTCGTGAACCTCACCGGAACCCACCCCACCATTTCCCCCGCCCTCTGCCGCGAGATCGACACCCTCACCACCCGCGTGCGCGCGCAACTGCGCGCTCTCAGATTCCCGAGCTCAACAGCAGGGCTAGCAGAACCGAACTGATCAGCTCTGCTGTTGAGCTCGGGGGACAAGGTGCCAGCCTGTAGCGGGCTCAGGGGTGGTCCTGGGTGATGGCTTCGTAGGGGCGGGGCCAGGATCGGGTGGCTGTTGCGCCGGCGCTGGCGGCGCCGGCGGGGGCGGTCGATCGGGCGATGGCCGCCGCGAGGACATCGACGAGCACGTCCCGGGTCATCCCGCCGACGCCCTTGAGCCCGGCCTCGAACTTGAACCGCTTCTCCGGGTCCGGCTCGTTCACCGCGCCCTCGGCGAGCACCGCCAGCATCCGGTCGGCGAGGAGCTCGGCGTTGTCCGGGAAGGCGCCGGACAGGCGCAACGCATGCTCGGTGGCCTCTGACGGCGCTGTCCAGGCACCTCGACGTGGCCCGCCGCTACTGTTACTGATGGATACCACGTAGGTGTGGCTGCTCAAGCGACGCAACGACTCCCGCACGCTGTCGTACTGCTCCTCAGGAAACACCCGCAGCGCCTCTCCTACCTCGATACTGTTCCCGGTGCGCTCGAACCGCTCGACGAACCAATGCAACACCTCGAAATCATCAGACCACAACTCGTTCATGGTACCTCCCGAGTCCCCCGACATGATCATGTTTTATCAGATGGCGCGCACCGGCGGAGGCACTGCTCGACTGCACCTCCGCCGGTGCGCCCCGCTACCCCAGCTGGCCGCGGATCGCTCCGTCCTCGCACTCCGTCGAGTGGAGGTTGAGAGAGAAACCGGACGGATCGTGGATGACAGCATTGATCTTGTCTCGCGGGCTCATGCCACGGCTACCCTCCACCTGGACGCAGCCCGAGACCGAGTTCCGTCCCCCATCGAAGCGCTTACCCTTGAAGAAATCGATCCACCGCGGACCCTCGCTGCCGCGATGCCCGGCCTGCAGATGGAACGCGGTCACCGCACCGTTGATCTTTCTCCAGTCGATCACGAAACAGGCTGTCTCGTGTTCGGGGTCAAGATCGAGTCGGCCATAGCCTCGCCCATCGGGATCCCCGCCGCCCGGGACCTGACTTCCGGACAGCTGGACCGAGAAATAACCATAGCCCGCCGGACCGTCCTCACCCGCCGCGGCCACCGCCGGCAAGACGAGGCCGAGGACCGATGAGACCAGAACCAGGCAGGCCCCCATGAGCCCTCTCCGGCGGGCCCCCCCGCGGTACTGCATGCAGTGTCCCCTTTCTTGGATTTCCGCCTGCCGCGACCGCCTGAGGCCAGGCAGGCAGAACTGAACCTTCAAGATCGCGGCAGTCTAGGACCACATCTTGGGATGTTTCTCATTTCCAGCGATCGCCACGCCGAGAAACCGACAAATCGAACTATTCAGTAGATCATCTGCATACATGTTCATGAGACGTTGCGCACACGGGATCGACCTCCCTCGGCCCCGCGCCGACCTACGTGCCTGCAGTGCCGATCTCCGCAGCTAGCGGCTGCGATTTACGTATCACTCGTGATTGCGATGGCACGCCTCGACGGGCACCTTGGGTGTGCCCTGACTTCCCGAACGACCGTGACCGCATTTCGAGGGAGACCCGATGTCTGATGTGATGAGCTTCACCGAGCTGGGCGACCAATCGGTGGAGCTGCTGCCGGCCCGTACCGTCCTGTCCCTGATGCACGCACCCACCGGGGCCGTCATCGGCGCTCCTGGCGGTCAGGGCACTCACGGCTCAGCCGGTCCGAGCCTGGTCAGCGAGACCTGGGCGTTCGTTCTCGGTTACCCCGGGCCATCGACCGGTCGATAGCGACGCCGTCGCCGCTCTTCGACGTCCTCGAGGAAGTCGGCCGCGAGCCTGCCGAGATTTCTGTGCGCAGGCGGGTACCCTCACGGCGACCGTCCCGGCCGCAAGCCTGGCGAGGTCCGACTCAGTGCCGCAATGGTTCAGGCGAGCGCGGCAGTACTGGATCGCCCTTGTCGCGCAGCATCGTCGGGTCCGTTCGTACTCGTCAGACGGTGGGACGTGTATCAGTTTCGGGGAACTACTACATGAGACGTCTCATGACTAATACGGTGGTATGAATGGCACCACGCGGAGATCCAGCTCCGTTACGCTGGCTGATCGGCGTGGAGTTGGCGCGCTACCGCAACGCCGTCAAGCTCTCCCTGACCGAAGCCAGTGACCTCAGCGGCATCAGCCGGGCCAAACTCGGTCATCTGGAGACCGGACGCCAGCAGCAGGACCCGGACGACATCGCCCGGCTGCTGGCGACCTACCGGGCTGAGCAACGCGACGTCGATCGGCTCGTCTCGCTGACCAGCCGGGCCGACGAGGCGACCTGGTGGGCCCCGTGGGCTCAGGTGGTGCCGGACTGGTTGAAGACCTTCGTGGGCCTGGAAGGCCTGGCGGAGACCGAGTTCGTTTTCGAGCCGATCATCATCCCGGGCCTGTTGCAGACCGAGCAGTACGCGGCCGCGGTGACGGCCAGAACCCCCAGAGTGCGAGCTGATCACAGCGACCGGTTCGTCGGCTTCCGGATCGCCCGGACCCGCCGGCTCACCGATCGCGACCGGCCGCTGAAGGTGCACGCCATCCTCACAGAGGGCGCCCTGCGGCTGGCAGTGGGTGACCCGGAGCTGCGTCAGGCACAGCTCCGGCACCTGCTGGCTCTTGCTGAGCTACCGACCGTCACCATTCAGGTGATCCGGCCGGAGGATGGCCCACACACCGCGCTGACCGGGCAGTTCGTGGTGCTCGGCTTCGAGACCGTCCGATCGATAGGCTACGTCGAGCTGCACGATGGCGCCGTGTATCTACAGGATGCGGATCAGGTGCGAACGTATACCATGGTTGCGAACGACCTGCAAAGGGCCGCCCTCGGCCCCGAGCCTTCTATCGCTTTCATCCAATCGATGCTCACATCCTGATGTCGGAGACAAGTCGTGACAGTTTCACCCACTGATATCCCCCACTGGCGCACCAGTAGCTTCAGTGGCAACAACGGAACGTGCGTCGAGGTCACCGCGTTGCCTGATGGTCACATCGCGGTGCGCAACAGCAACCACCCAGACGGCGGAATGATTCTGTTCACCCGCCCCGAGATGGACGCCTGGATCAAAGGTGTCAAGGTAGGCGAGTTCGACGACCTAGCCTGATGAGCGGCATCGTGACCTCATCGCCAGTCGGGGCGGCAGCGGCGAGAGGTCACGAGACCCGCACCCGTAGGACCAGGACTGGTTGGCCCGACCGCGCTGCTCGTCGTCCGGACCGACCGGAGGATCTCGGCCATGGCCTACTCACTGCAACTCAGCGACGACGAGCTGGCCCGCTACCGCATGATGGCCGACCGGGCGCAGGCGCAGGAAGCCGACCTGTGGCACCTGGCCGGCCTGGCTCCCGGTGCTCGCGTCGCCGACGTAGGGTGCGGCCCGGGCGCCATGCTGGTGAAGCTTGCCGAGATCGTCGGGCCTAGCGGTTACGTCGTCGGTGTCGACGGCGACGAGCAAACCGTCCAAACCGCCCGAGCGGCGCTCGCCACCACCGGCGTGCGCAACGCCGAGGTGCGCCTCGGGCGGGCCGAGGACTCCGGACTGCCCGAGGCGTCCTTCGACGCTGTCGTGCTACGCCACGTGCTGGCCCACAACTGTGTCATCGAACAGCTCATCGTCGACCATCTCGCCGGCCTGGTTCGCCCCGGTGGCCGGGTGTACCTGGTGGACGGGGACCTGACCACCATCAGCGTCGAGCCCTCGGTGCCCGACGCGGACGATCTCATGGCGCGCTACGTACAGTGGCACGCCGAACGAGGTAACGACCTGCGCGTCGGGCGGCGGCTCGCGCGGCTGGGGCGCTCGGCGGGGCTGGTGGTCGACGCCTTCCGTGGTTGGTTCGAGATCGCTGAGTGGCCGAGCGGAATGCGCGGACCGGCCTGGGCCGCCCGCGAGGCGATGGTGCGCTCCGGGCTGGCCACCGAGGCCGACCTGGCTCGCTGGGCTGCAGCCTTCGATGAGATCGACGCGTGGCCGGATCGGCCCGAGGCCATCATAGGTACCTTCGCTGCGGTCTGCCGCCGCCCGCTGGCACCATGACCAGCCGATACCGAGCGACCACTGGCTGGGATGACGGGCGAGTCGCGCTTCGATCGTCCCGCACAGGATCAACCTGTGGGGGGAAACTAGACGATGTTGGCTAACGGAGCAGGGTGTTCGATCGCTTACTCAGAGGTACGTTCGGATGTCGAGGCTTGGGGGACTTGTGCTGAGTACGCGTAGCGCAGTGATCGCGCTGGTGGCAAGTGCCGTGACTGTGTTGGTTCTCGCCGGCATGACCAGCGGGATGCTCGCCACCCCGTCGCTGGACTCCCTCATCGGGCAGCCCATTCCGGTTGATCAGCGCGTCACTGGCAAGGTACCCGCTCCGGTGACTCCGCCTCTACAACCCCTGCCTCTGCAACCCCTGCCACCCGCGCCGGCGGATCCCGCTGTCGAGCTCCCGCCCGCAGCACCTGCTGTCGAGGTACCACAGGCGGCGCCCGCCAATCCCCCGATGATCGCCACGCGCCAGGCGCCGGTGAACACTCCGAAACCCGCGCGACCACAGCCCGTCGTCCAACCCGTCAGTAATCGTGCGCCGGCACCGCGCCAGCCCGCCCCGGTGCTGCAGCAACCGGCACCACCTGCCCGGCAACCGGTCGCCCGCCCACCCGCATCGACCGCGCCGGCCGCCAGCACCAAGTCACGGACGAAGAACGTCGGGCCCTGTGACTGCGATGGCAGAATGCGGCAAGTACCCACTCATTGGGACCCACCTCAGGGCTGATGCTCCTCAGCCGGGGATGTCGTGGACTCATTGGGGTGGTCCGCACTCGCCTGAGCGGCTATGACTTGTTCGCATCGCGCGGTCACCTCCTGGCAGACCCGGGTGATCGCCTCTTGAGCTGCGGCCGAACCCCACGGGACCACCTCGACCCCCGCTGCCAGCCGTTCGGCAGGTGTCTGGTTGGAGGCATGTAAGCCCAGTTGATCGCTCATCACCCACCCAGTCATCGCCGAGATAGCCATACTCGAGGCCATACCCGGTATGGGGAGTTTCAAACATCCTGGTGTCAGCCAGTTTTCGTGCGCTCCGAGCGGCGAATCTCTGATCACGGTCTGGTATCAATACCCTCTCGGGCTAGTTAACTGACACGTGAACCGGGAACCCCTCACCGAGAGGGGTGAAGAACCTTGAATACGAGTCACGACCCGATTCACGATAATAAAATTGATCGCCCCAGGCGAATCCGGGTGCGATCAACAACCCGGCGCCACATCACGCCGGTCTCCAGCAACTGTGCAGCCGTCGTTCTCGGCGTGCTGGGCTACCCGCCGCACGAACTGGCCAGCCGAGCTCCCGCCGCGGAGCTGCACCGGCGAGCGCGCGCGTGGTTGGCTCGTCACGACCCGCATACCATCCCTGACCCCGCGTCCGCACCGCCGATCACCTGGGTTCCCCATCCCGACGCGATCCGTACCTACGCCGGGAACCCCCCGGCCTTCCGGCGCAGTTTTGCCGCATTTACCACCACCAGCCGAGATCCTGCCTCGGAGGACTGGGTGTCCTGGGAACCAGAACATGGCCCCGTGCTGACCCATCAGGCATTGCCGTACGGGTCAGCCGAGGAGTTCCTGGCGGGTACTGTGCCGTTCATCCGGGAGGGTCTGCAGTGCGGCGACCAGATCTGGATCATGTCCACGGTCCGTGACGCTGGTGTACTACGCGTGGCGCTGGGTGCGGACGCCCGGCGAGTGGTGTTCGGTGATTGCCGCCGGTGGTTCCGGCATCCGGTACGAGCACTAGCGGCCCTGCACCGTGCTGTGCGGTTGGTGGATGGGGGTGGTCAGCGGCTGCGGATGATCGGGGAGCCGTTGTGGGCCGCCCGCCCGGGGCTGGAGGGAACGGCGTGGATTCGGTACGAGTCGCTGGTCAACGTTGCGCTCGCCGCGGCCAATACCGCGCTCTTGTGCACCTACGACACCCGCGTTGTCGCCCCCGAACTCGTGACCCAGGTGGCTCGGACCCATCCAAATTCGATTATTCATGGCAATCCCAGGCGCTGTCCAGGCTACGTCGACCCGGCGGTGTTCAACGCTGAGCTCGACACCTCGCCCTTGCCTGAGCCGCCCCACTCGGCCCAGCAGCTGACGTTTGACCGGCTGAGTCAGCTGGCTACGGTGCGCCGGTTCATGACCACCTACGCCACGTCGGCCGGCGCGATCGCGCAATCCGTCGCGCAGTTCGTGCAGGCCGTCGACGAGGTCGCAATCAATGCAATCGAGCACGGCGGTGGGTCGGGCCTCGCGCGCGTCTGGACCGCCCCACACACGATATTGTGCGAGATCAGAGACACCGGGGCGGGACTGCGCGATCCCTTGGCCGGGTACCTGCCGCCACCCCCCGGGCGCGCGGACCTACGCGGGCTGTGGATGGCCCGCCAGTTCTGCGACCTGGTCGAAGTGCGTACTGACCCGGCAGGCACAAACGTTCGACTGCATCTGGCTTTGCCCCGACAACCCAGCTCAACAGGAGCGGTTTCGCCATCATGAACACCCAGCACGGCCTACGCCGGGTGGCGTGCCGCAGCTGGCG
The DNA here is from genome assembly GCA_050699515.1 of Pseudonocardiaceae bacterium. Lineage (GTDB taxonomy): Bacteria > Actinomycetota > Actinomycetes > Mycobacteriales > Pseudonocardiaceae. The sequence goes on along the minus strand of JBOHFF010000089.1, from coordinate 8,142 downwards.
GTCTCGTAGACGTCCGGTACACCGTCGGCGTCGGTGTCGCGTTCTTCTTCGGCGCACAGTTGCCGGTAGTGGTGGTTGCGGATACGCAGCACGATGGTCGCAAGCAGTGCGGAGAGCAGCGAGCCGAGCAGGACGCCGATCTTGACGTGGGCGTGGTGTTCGCCGCTGGGGAAGGCAAGTTCACCGATGAGCAGGGCCACGGTGAAGCCGATGCCAGACAGCAGCGCGAGACCGAGTACATCCCACCAGCTCAGTCCCTCGGCCAGGCGCGTGCGGGTGAAGCGCTGCATGAGCCAGACCGTGCCGAGCACGCCGACGGTCTTGCCGACCACCAGCCCGGTGACGATGCCGAGCGTCACCTGGTCCGCGAGCGAGGCGCCCAGCCCATGGTCGATGGTGACGCCGGCGGCGAAGAACGCGAACACCGGCACCGCGACTCCTGCCGAGATCGGTCGCCAGCGGTGCTCGAAGTGCTCGGCCAGCCCGTGTCCGGGGCCTTCGGTGCGGCGGATCGCTGGAACGGTGAATCCGAGCAGCACCCCGGCGACCGTGGCGTGTACCCCGGACTCATGGACCAGCACCCAGGTGGCCACCGCCAACGGCAGCAGCAGCCACCACGACCGCACCCGGCGCTGCACCAGCAACGCGAACAGGCCCAGCGGGAGCAGCGCCAGCACGAGCGGGCGCAGATGGAGTGAGCTGGGATAGAACAGGGCGATAATCATGATCGCGAGGAGATCGTCGACCACGGCGAGGGTGAGCAGGAAGATGCGCAGCGCTGCGGGGAGGTGGGTGCTGATAATCGCGAGGACGGCCAGAGCGAACGCGATGTCGGTGGCGGTGGGGATGGCCCAGCCGGTGAGGGCACCGTCGCCGGATCCGGCGTTGAAGCCGACGTAGATCAGCGCGGGCACGATCATCCCGCCGACAGCCGCGACGACCGGCAGCGCGGCCTGTCGGGGATCGCGCAGGTCACCTATCACGAACTCACGTTTGAGTTCCAGCCCAGCGACGAAGAAGAAGATCGCGAGCAGACCACTGGCTGCCCACTGGGCCAGCGTCAAGTCCAAGTGCAGCGCGGAAGGGCCGATCCGCAGGCCGTTGAGAGCACGATAGGCCTCACTCCACCGCGAGTTCGCCCACACCAGCGCGACTACGGCGGCGGCGACCAGCAGCACCCCGCCCACGGTCTCGGCGCGCAGAATGTCACCGATCCTGCGAACCTCGCGCCAGCTTCCCCGACCGAATAGACGAGCAGTGGTATGATCGAACGGTGCGCCCATGAAGTTCCTTTCGAAGGGTCGACAACGGGACCGCCGACCAGTCTTCCCGGCACACCTCAGATAATTTTACTATGAGCCAGAATCCTCGTCAACCTATTGGTAAATAACAGCGGTGTGACGTGGTGGGTGCGCTACTACGATTTCCGCACCGGACGGTGGCGACAACTCGCCGAACTCAACCGACAGGAAAAAAGATACCTCGACCTGCTCGGTGACTTAGATCGGACACAAACCAAACTCAAATCCCGACTCCGCGACACCCTCTTTTTGATATGTTGCGACTCTTGAACGAAGGAGACCTCGTGCGCAAACTCACCTATTTTGTAGCATCGACGATCGACGGCTACATCGCGGCACCGGACGGTGGCGATCCGTCGGGGCCGGAGGGATTCTTCGTCAACGAGGGTGGCCACATCGATGCGATCTTCACCGACTACTCGGATATCCTTCCGGTATCGGCCAGGGAAGTACTCGGTATCAATCCGTCGATCACGCTGTTCGACACCGTCGTCGAAGGTCGTGGCTCGTACGAGATCGGACTGAAGGCCGGTGTACCGGATGCCTACCCGCACCTGCGCCATTACGTGTTTTCTCGCAGCATCACCGAGAATCCGAACGCGCCCAGCGTGCGGTTCGTCGCGAGCGATCCGCGCGAGAAGGTGCGCGAGCTCAAGCGGCAAGAGGGCAAGAAGATCTGGCTCGTCGGCGGCAGCAAGATCGCGAATACCCTGAGACCGGAGATCGACGAGCTGATCGTCAAACTGCACCCGATCATCGCAGGGTCGGGAATCCCGCTGTTCACCGGGGAATTCGCACCGCAGCGCTTCACTCTGACCGAGCAGCGCACCTTCGACAGCGGCGTGCTGTTCCTGACCTACACGAGGATGTAGCGACGCCCGATGATGATATCGTTCGTACCGCGTTGGCCCACTCGATGAGCGAGGACATGGTCAATAGGCGCCCACTTGGGCGATCAGCCGCGTTCCTAACGCCCGACCTCCAGCACCTCGCCGCCTGAGAGGCGCCGAACTAGGTCCAGGATCCGCTGCTGAACTTCGTTGAAGGCGGGCACTTCGTCGGTTTCGGATACCCACAGGACCACAGGATAAGTTTCCGCCCCCGCCGTCACGTCGATTCGCGCATCGGGGTTGTCCCGGCCGCGCCTGTCGGCGACGTGCCCGGCCTCCCATAGCCGGACCCGCAAGGCCACCCGGGTGAGCTCCCGCACCTCAGCGGTGTCGACGCGACCGGCGTACGTTCGGAGTTGCCGGCCGTCGGTGACGGTAGAGCTCAGTCGGTATGCGCCGGTCCCGCGCAGGTGAGCCTCTGTCTCCCCCCACAGACCGCCGCCGATATGGTAGTGGATCTCAAACTCCTCGGGATCCAGAATTCCGTCGAGGAAGGCCTTCAACGCCTGCTCCACACCCGTCTCCCTGCTCACGAGACGATCGACACGGTCCGACCGGGGAACCACTTGCCGACAAGACGCACAAGCGCCCCGAAGTGCCGGGGCTTGAGTTCGGCCTGAGCGAGGCCCTCGCTGTAATAGTCACCCATCAGGCTGTGGTCGGTGAATACCTGCCGCGCGGGATGACGAGGATCAGCGTACTCGTCATGAGCACCGAGGAGAATGTGCGCGCACTCATGCGCGAGTACCTCGGTCGGGGTTTCAGTCTCGCCCGCGAATCCGAGTTCGAAAATGTTACCCCGGACCGAACTGACGCCAGCGCCCGTGCCGCTGTCCGTGTAACACCATCGGATAGCTCGCGGAGTTGTTGTCGATGATCTGGACGCGAATAGTGTATTCGCCGTCACCCGACTGCGGGCTACCCGCCGGGGACTCAATCTTCAATTTGAACCTATTGGTCAGCTTCAGGCGGATGGCCTCCATAACGAGATTCTTCATCCTCGCGAAGTCATCGCTACGCCGGAACCTGCCAGCCTTCACGAAATGGACATCCTTAGAAATCACGACCCCGCTTTGAAAGAGCGTAACCGGCGCCCTGATGGTGTCACCCTCGTCGGTCTCGACCAGGCTGCCCGCGCGGAGCTGAAGGCGCCCGACGACCTGGGCGACCCGGGTCGCCCTGGCCGCACGCGCGGCCCGCTTCAGGCCACGCAGCCGCTCTGGACTCGCCTGCCCAAGCGTCGTGGCCAGGTCGGCGTCGCTCAGCTTGTCGAGCAGGACAACTGCGCGAGGGTAGTTCTCCAGGACCAGTGCGTCGATGATGTCCGAATCAAGATCACGCTGCACCGTGGCGGTGCCTCGGACCGCCGCCGTGGCGGCCGCGTTGCCCGCGGAGCGCTGGATGGCGAGCAGGGTGTCGCGGCTCAAGACTGAGGTCGATAACGCCGCGGAGACCAGGGAGCCGATCCGGGGGATCCTCAACGCCGGACGCATCCCACCGCGTCGCTGGTCCTCTGCGTGTGCGCGTCCATCCATCCATCCATGGGGTCATGGTCGTCTGATGCGTCAGTCCCGGCAGGTCCTTTAAGGAAAACTTCGGGGAAAGCCGCGTTGCCCGTTGACCTCCTCGGCGACAACGCTGGTGAACATCTCCCGCACCAGCGGAGCGCATGCGGTTGATGAGGACGGCGTGCGCACTACGAGGGTATAGCTGCGGGTGCTCGGGGTCGAACACGCGGTGATCGAATCGGTGAAGTTGGAGTCTGACGGGCGGGGTGGGGAGTGCCTGGTCGCGAGGGTGCGGCCGAAGCTGGCGTATGCATCGCGGTGTGAGCTGCCACGGCAGAAGAAGACGAGCTGATGCCCATGATCGCAACCTATGACACAACCACGGCTGACCTGGGGTTTCGCATGCAACCGAAGTCGTGGAGATGCTTACCTCTTACTCGCACACCCGCGTAGGCGTCTGAGCTGTACGAACACGCGGATCGGCGCGCGAGCCTGCTTGCCATCCTGCGGCTTCGCCTCACTAGGTCAGAGTGGTACCATTTTCTGGTACGAGGGAGTGATGATGGCAATGTCTGCAAGCGAGGCCCGTAAGCGCCTGTTCCCGCTGATCGAGCAGGTCAACGATGACCAGGAGCCGGTAGAGATCGTCTCGAAGGCGGGCACGGCATACCTGGTATCCGCCGACCAGTGGCGCTCGCTCATGGAGACAGCCCACCTACTCCGGTCCCCGGTCAACGCCGAGCGCCTGCTGCGCAGCATCGCCGACGCTGAAGCCGGTCGCATCGAGGTGCAGGAGTTGCTCGACCCGCAGCACGACATCGCGTGAAGATCAGCTTCACCCGCGACGGGTGGGAGGACTACACCTCTTGGGCCAACGAACGGACGGTCCTCACGCGGATCAACCGCATGATCGAGGAAGTGGCGCGTGACCCCGCAACGGGCATCGGCAAGCCCGAGCGCTTATCACATAACCTGTCCGGCTACTGGTCTCGCCGCATCACCGACGAACACCGCCTTGTCTATCAACTTCGGGACGAAGAACTCATCATCGTGCAAGCGCGATACCACTACTAAGGGTGTACGTAGTCAGGGCGGTCGAGCCACGACCACCTGCGGGAGACAACTCGCACACTCCGTGGAGCCTGCGCGAGCGCGGCAAAAATTCTATCGGCTTAACAGAGCCGGTTTTGAAATAACGCTCTACGGGCTTTAAACGCACTGCCCTCTTGCTACTCCTTGGCTATCCCAGATCGAACCGTAGCCGGGTGCGTAGACCACTAAGTGTCCGTCATCCTGCATGACGAGGTGAGCACCGTCTCTGCCACTGGTACCGAAGGCGCATAACGTATTGCCCACCGCATCCTTCACGACTATGTTGCCATCCAGCTGGTTGAGCAGCATCGAAGCGCCTCTGCCAAATGTGTCGCTGGCCCAGATTTTGCCGCCCTTGGGACCGTACTCGACAACGTTGCCATCCTTTTGCACGACAAGCGTGTATTGGCCATTCTGCGATGTCAAGGCCTGGTCAACTCCCAGTGACTCCCCCGCGTAAAGCGTGCTACGGGAAACCCCACTCAGGTTCACCGGAGCCTCACTCGGAGGGGGATTGGGGGCCCTTAGAGGTTGAGCCACTTCGGGTCTAGCTGCTTGATGCGGCGTGTTAGTGTCAGCGATTGAACCAGGCAATGCCGACGGGAGTCGCTGACCAGGCCGCGGTGGTGTGGTGAGTTGGCTTGCGGGGTCCGAGGGTTGGATGGAGGGAGCGACTTCAGCAGGTCGAGTGGGATTGGCTTCAGCTGGCGAAGTGGGACTCTTTTCTATGTAGGCGGCCCACACTGCGCCTACAGCACCGATTACCGCCACGAACATCATGCCGAAAAGCCAAGTTCTCGAGTTCCGAGGCTGAGGCTCGCCATCAGTGCTCACACTACCCCCACTATCGCGTCTGAATAGATGGAGGACGGACTGTATCATTCAGGCCGGAACCCGAGCGATCCGCCGCGCATCGGGGTGCGCAGCGATACTTGGGAGCTGGTCCAGCACGGTCACATGGTCGGCGGCGGTGTTCGAGCCGGCGTTGACTAGCCACCCCAGCTGGTTACGGTAGTTGATTACCAGCGCGGTCGAGCATCGCCCGCCACGACCGCTCCGCTGAGATCCGGTCGAACCGCAGTCCGGGAACCTCGATACGATCGACCAGGGGGTGGGTGAAGCTGTGCTGCGCGCCGCCGTAAAGGTTCATACGCCAGTCCACGCCGGCCGCGCGCATCTGCTCTTCGAACATCAGCCGCTCGCCGACTGAGATCAGCGGGTCCTCGGTGCCGATGCACACGAGGACCTTTGCGGTGATGTTGCCCGCGTCTAGTGGCCGGGGAGTCGCTAACCGGGGGTGGAACCCGACCACGACTGCGAGGGCGGTGCCGGCTCGGGCCAGTTCCAGGACCAGGTGGCCGCCGAAGCAGTAACCGATGGCGGCGACCTGCGTGGTGTTCGCGCGAGGCTGTGCGAGAAGGATGTTCAGGCCAGCGCGGGCAAGGCCACGGGTGCGATCCGGATCGTGCCATAGGTCATCGAGTCGGGTCATCATGGCCTCTCGGTCGGTCATGGGCTTGCCTCCGCCCTGATAGTCAAGGGCGAACGTGACGTAACCCAGCTCGGCGAGCTGATCCGCTCGGGAGCGCTGGTGGTCATCAAGTCCCGGACCCTCGTGAGCGATGAGAATCGCGGGATGTCGACCTTGGCCAGCCGGCAAAGCAAGCCGGCCGACCATCGTCCTGCCATCGGCCTCGTACTCGATGTCGGTCGCCGTCGTCATGACCGACGGTATATCACGAACTTTCCAGGCAGAACCCGTTGTCCGCTGGCGGCGAAGATCCTCGACAGTAGGCACGCATCGACATGGTCAGGACGTCGTCCGGGCCGACACCGTTGCAGGCTGAGGGGCTCCCGCTAGCTAGACCGGTAAGCCCTCAATCACAGAGTAATCGGCGCCCACTCCAATGATCTTGGTGAGCCTGAGGCTCGCCGCGGTAAACAGGGCACGGAACTGGTCCTCGGTGCGCTCGCGGCCTCCGGTGCTCACCAGCATGTTGATGTCGCTCATCACGGTGCCGGTGATCTCTGGCGACTCCGCTCTCAGTGGCAGCACCGATTCGGCAACCAGGACTGTTCCTGTGGTGGGCATAGCCCGGCGGCAGCTGCGCAGGATCGCCACGGCTCGCTCGTCGTCCCAGTCGTGAATCACGCTCTTGAGCAGGTAAGCGTCAGCGCCTTCGGGCACTGAGGTGAAGAAATCGCCGGTAACCACCCGGCACCGGTCGGTCACCCCGGCCGCCTCCAGCGTCCTGGCCGCCGCTGTGACACCAGCCGGCAAGTCGAACAGCACACCCCCCATGGCGGGCGAGGCGTTCAGGATTGCCGCGATCAAGGTGCCATCGCCGCCACCCACATCGACCAGCGTGCCGAACCGGGAGAAGTCGTAGCCGGCGAGGATCGTCGGAGCCACCGCGCGGGTGTGATCCGCCATCGCCGCGTTGAACGTCGCCGCCTGGTCCGGGTGCTGTGAGAAGTACTCGAAGGGGGTCATGCCGGTAACGCGTTCCCAGGCCGGCTGCCCGGTCCGCACGCTGTACTCCAGCTCACTCCAGCTGCGCCACGCCACATCGCTGCAGAACAGCATCACCAGCGCTCGGATCGAGTCCGGCGCCTCGGTCTGCAACGGTGCACCGGCAGGTTCCAGCGTGAACCGGTCAGGCTCGATCTCAGCCACGACACCGAGACAGGCCAACGAACGGAGCAAACGGTGCATTGACGGCGCGTGGGTCTCGGTCAGGGCAGCCAGCTCCGCGCTCGTCATCGCGCCACTGGCGAGATGGTCGGCGATGCCCAGCCGAGCTGCCACGTGAATAACCTGCGCGGGCATGTAGCCGAAGACCGTGTCGAACAGACTCGGTGTCGATGTCTTCTGATCGCTCATGATGTGTCTCCTTGCGGGACTCGTCTCACGGAGGCCCCTCGCCCAGCCTGGCCAATCCGCACTGGAATGTCCCCTCAGCGGCCCAGCGGGTCGTCGACAGCAAACGCCAGCACCAGCGAGCGCGAACGAGTTGCAGATCAGTAGGAGACTGACGACGCTGCGGATCAGCCAGAGCGGTTCGCGCCGACGGGAACCGCCCGACGGAACTCAACTAGCCCGGACCCATCGTCAGCCGGTACAACAGCGATCGCCATGGCAAGTACACCCACCGTACGGCGCACGCTTGTTCCCGACCCGCAAGACCGCCCGCTCATCGGCATGAGCGGACACCGTCCCCTGACCCAATGTCACTAAGTTAGGGCCGCCGAACCGTTCATGATCACCGTTTTGGTGCCGAATTCGACACATTTTGTCACTTTCGACACCAAAACGGTGATCATGAGCCACTCTGTCATCCTTAGCTAAGT
>JBOHFF010000088.1:0-4680 GCA_050699515.1 Pseudonocardiaceae bacterium | reverse complement strand
TGTGCCAGGCGCGGAGGAGTGAGGTTTCTGCGTTGTCCCGGTGGCCGAGGTCGAGGTGGGCGCGGGCGGTGCTGATGTGGGTGGAGCAGATCCGGTTGGCTGGTAGCCCGGTGTCGGTGCGGAACAGCTCCTCGGAGAGGCGGATCACGTTGCGGGGACGGCCCAGATCTCCTTCGGTGGCCAGTACATCGGTGGTGGTGCGGGCGGGGCCGAACAGCATGGCCTGAAGGCGCAGGTCGTGCGGGAACTGCTCGGCCGCGGTCTGTGCCGCGTGCATGTGCTGCTGGGTCTGCGCCCGCTCGCCCAGCCGCCCGGCGAGGGTCATGCCGGTCAAGTGCAGCCTGCCGGTGGCGAAGGTTTTCTCCGGGCCGGACAGGGCCGTTGCGGCGGCGATGATGCCCTGGTCCACCACGGCGAGCCCACCGGCGAAGTCCCCGCGCTGGAGGAAGGCGCCAGCACGGTTGGCGGTGGCGGCAGCGGTTGGCAGCGGTTGCTGGGCGGCGGCCCAGGCCTGGTGGATCGGGGCGATTCGCAGGGCGCGGGCGATGGCCACCGCGACGGTCGGGGTGAGTGTCCGGTCGCCGACTTCGATCTTCGATAGCAGGCCCACCGAGATCCCGGCCCGGCGTGCCAGTGCCGCCTGCGTCAGATCGCGCGTCTTGCGCAGCTGCGCCACCCGCGCCCCACCCTCGGCAGTACTGGTGTCCATGGCCCGAGTGTCGCACGCGCATGCTTCCCGTACCCCTCCTCACGCAGGGTCACCGAGTCGACTGTGCACACCGTGTGCAAACTCACCCTTGTCAACTGCGCGGGGCAAGTCCAAGCGGCTGCGCGCGACCGCGTGATCGGAGGCATCGGTGGGGCGCTGGGCAACCGCCTGCACCCATCCCGCTCTGGCACGCTGCTATACGGTCGTCAGGGAAGCGATATCCCATGGCTGCACCACTGAGGTTTGCGGGCTGACCCGTTCGCAGAGGTCGAGGTGTGCGCGGGCCGCAGAGTCGTGGTCGCACCTGTGGATAGGCGAGGCTACCCTGGCTATACTGGAATTGTCGTTGATGCTCAGCGTAGTCAATATAGCCGTGTGGAGACCTTTGGGCAGATGAGGGTGCGACATGGATGATCATGACGAGTTGGTTCTGGCCGTGGAGCAACTGGTAGTTGTTCAAGATCGGTTCGATGTTCAGCATTCTGATCCGACCGGCACTAGCGCGGGCGATGACGGCGACAATGCCGACAACAAGTTGAATCTTCCCGAGTAGTAGTCGATAGTTCCGCCTCAGCGGCGTCAGACGGCATCCGCTGGTGGAGCATCAATCAACTTCAGTCGTCGTACGCCACCCGGAGGAGTTCCCATGGACCATCGGCTCATTGGTGCGGTAGAGAAGGCGCTTGGTTGGTTTGGGCCGGGTGAGATGGGAAAGGCGTTTGCGCGCGGGTGCATGCCTGATCCTGAACTCTGTGCTCGCCTGCTGACTCCGACAAAACTGCTCGATCTGATGATGCGACGCAGCCTCGCTCCGCCGCAACTGAGGTGCTTCCAGCGTGGAACAGATCTGCACCCCAACGCTTACCTCACTGCGACCACAAACCGGCGAGGGCAGACCATCCAGATGGCGAACATGAACCGTTTGGCTCGACTCATGCAAATGGGGTGCACGCTGGTACTGGACACGGTAGACACTTTCGATCCCACGATGGAAGTTGTCTGCCGCGCTTTGCAGTGGTGGTCCCGGGAATTCGTGCACGTAAACACTTACCTGACGACGCAGAGCACGACCGGTTTTGACCTGCATTGGGATGACCATGACGTGGTGATCGTTCAGCTCGCCGGGGAGAAGGACTGGGAGGTGCGCGGTCGCTCCCGACCTGTGCCCATGTACCGCGACGCCGCATTTAACCCGACCCCCAGCGAAGAAGTCATCTGGTCTGGGACGCTGGTGACTGGTGATGTGATGCATATTCCTCGCGGCTACTGGCACCAGGCAACCCGAAACGGTCATAGTGAAGGATTCAGTCTGCATGTTACGTTCGGGTTCTGCAGGCGGACTGGTGTGGACTGGCTGACCTGGGTCGCCGATCGCTCCCGTGAGGATGAACTGTTCCGCCACGACCTGGACCTGTGGGGCAGCCCAGATGAGTGGTCAACGCAGGAAGAAGAACTTGCCACAGCCGCATCCCGACTTGTCGCGTCTCGCTCTCCATCGGATTTCCTGACCGCTCGTGAATGCGAACAACCTCCGCACCGCCAGGTCTCTACCTTCGGCATCTTCGGTGCACCGACTGCGGTAGTGTGCGTAACCGAGTTCTCCCCTCGACTGGAGCAGCATGGAGAGACTGTCGATGTTCTGGATGCCGAAAAGAAGATCACGTTTGCTGCGAGGGCCGTTCCCGTGTTGTACCGGTTGTTGTCTGGACAGCCGGTTGGTCTTGCCGAGACGACCGCCGCTACGGGGGTTGATGCGATGATCCTTGCCAATGTGTTGGTCACGGAGGGGATATGCGCCGATCTGACTCCCGAGTTGCTCTCGGGCTATACCGGTCTAGCCATGAACGGGGACTTCTTGAAGGAGCGCTGACCCTGGAGGTCCGGGTCTTGGACACCAGTTACAGCTATCTCGGTTTCACCTCACACCGGACGTTGGCGCGTATCGCAGGTGACTTGTTACCGGAGTTCATGATCTCAACCAAGGTCGGGTTCTTCCCCGGCACCGCAGGTATGGAGCATTCGCTCGACCCTCGGCGGCTCCGCCAGGCCGTGGAAGAGTCGGTCGAAGATCTGTGCCGTCCACCCGACGTCATGTTCCTGCACAACCCCGAGCGAACCGTGGCGGTGCTGCCGCCCGACGAGGCAGGTGACTGCCTGGCCGCAGCCTGTACTGCCCTCCACGACGCATCGGCAGCTGGACTATGCGGAGTCTGGGGTCTCTCCTGCTGGGATCCGCGACCTCTGCTGGCCAGCGGCGGACTGAAGGCGATCCCGGCGCCCGATGTGTTGATGTGCAGGGCCGGCCTGCTGGTCAGTGCGGACGTCTTGGACGCTGGTGACACGATAGCCACATTGTGCGGTCTTGACGTGAGCGCACGCTGGGGAATGAGCCCTTTCGCCGGACAAGCGACAGATCCGGTGTGGACCACGGTGAACGTTCGCGCGTTCCTTGAAGCCGGCCAGGAGTGCTCCACCCTGCAAGCTGCGTTTCGCACCGCCTACGAACTACCGCCAGTGAGCCGCATAGCCGTAGGTACCAACAGCATCGATCACCTTCGCGACCTCGTCACCGCCCTGCGGCTGCGCGCCGACAACAACCGGATATCCAGCTACCGAGAACTGTTGCGGGCGAAGAACACCACTGCGGCGAGGTAGATTCTCAAGTCCTCGTGTCAGGCTCGCAACTCAGCCAGCAGCGTGTCCACGGCCCACTTCACGGGCTGCACCAGCGGACTGGGATCGGCGCGCTTGGCGTTCACCCGGATGACATTGGAGCAGAACAGTAGCTGCGCGAGCTTGCCCGACCGAGTCCCCAGATCGGTCTGAAACTCGCGCTGCACGCGATCCGCCAGCCCGGAAACCTGCAAGGAAAATCCCCAGAGAACCGCCGCGTCATAACCGCGCGGGGCAGCCCCCCAGTCTTCCCAGTCCAGTAGGTAGCAGTCGGGCGCGGTGAGGTTGCCCCAATGCAGATCGGCATGTGCCGTCACCCACTCTTCGATAGTCGTATCGACCTCACCAGGGAACACCTGGTTGATCCGCATGGCCAGGTGCTCCTGTCGCATTCCTACCCGATCGGTGTGGTTCTCGGCCAGCTCGGCAAGAGACTTCCTGAGACTGGCCCACCACGAGTCGGGAAGCTCCGGGTCGGTCGCGATGACCCCGCTGAGGTTGATGACTGGGGAGCTGACCAACTCCATCTCGTCCGCACGCCACACCACTTCCCGAGCGTCGTCACGCCAGGAGACCGTCTGGAACCAGCCTGGTTTGGCGACACCCCGCAATACCGATGCACATTCCGACCCGGCCCACGCCGGACCGGGGATCCTCCATGGCCGTCGCCACTGCACCCGCACCCACGTGCCAACATCGGTGCGGAACCCGACCGTCACACCCTGTGTGCCATACACCAGGGTCGCCCGATCAAGCCGCACCCCCATCGACTCTTCCACACGGTGCAGCACGTCCTCACCTAGTTGCTCTCGCAACACAAACGCCTGCTCCTGTGCAGCAGCGAACGACGGACGACCAGCCATAAATGATCTCCCTTGAATGCTGTAACGCATGGATGCACGAGCATGCGGCACGCCGCATGCTACCGGTCATTCGCGTTCACCGACCCGTTTCCGGCCCGCTGTGGCTGTCGGCGACTTCGAGGCCACGCTCTACTTGAAGTGCTCGAAGACAACGGCTCGGTGATGCTCGTCTCTGGTCGTGCCTGGTGGTCTGATCACTATCCGCCCGCGTTCCTCGGGTATCTTCTGCACCCGACCCCTCGTCGGCGCGCCGTTATACGGTCAGGCCTGCTTGTTTGGCGAGTTTGACCAGTTGGGGGTTGCTGCGCTGGTGTAGTGAGATCAGGACTCGGAGTACTTCGAGGCTCGTTGGGTCGGTTTTGGCTCGTTGGGGTGCGGTGTGCCAGGCGCGGAGGAGTGAGGTTTCTGCGTTGTCCCGGTGGCCGAGGTCGAGGT
>JBOHFF010000087.1:0-4017 GCA_050699515.1 Pseudonocardiaceae bacterium | reverse complement strand
TGTGCCAGGCGCGGAGGAGTGAGGTTTCTGCGTTGTCCCGGTGGCCGAGGTCGAGGTGGGCGCGGGCGGTGCTGATGTGGGTGGAGCAGATCCGGTTGGCTGGTAGCCCGGTGTCGGTGCGGAACAGTTCCTCGGAGAGGCGGATCACGTTGCGGGGACGGCCCAGATCTGCCTCGGTGGCCAGCACGTTGGTGGTGGTGTGGGCGGGGCCGAACAGCATGGCCTGAATCCGCAGGTCGTGCGGGAACTGCTCCGCCGCGGTCTGTGCCGCGTGCATGTGCCGCTGGGCCTGCGCTCGCTCGCCCAGCCGTCCGGCGAGGGTCATCCCGCACAGGTGCAGCGTGCCGGTGGCGAAGGTTTTCTCCGGACCGGTCAGGGCCGTTTCGGCGGCGATGATTCCCCGGTCTACCACGGCGAGCCCACCATCGAAGTCCCCGCAGTTGCGGAAAGCGCTAGCCCGGTGCAGGGTGGCGGCGGCGGTCGGCAGCGGTTGCTGGGCTGCGGCCCAGGCCTGGCGGATCGGGGCGATCTCGACCAGGTCCATCCACCGATGCTGCGCTGCTAGCCAGTAGGTGAGGTAGTACGCCTCAGCCAGCAGCGCCCACCCCGGCGGGTTGCCTGCGGCGTGCGCGTAGGTGGTGGCTTGGGGGAGCAGATCGGGCAGTATCCGCAGCAGCCCCGCCATGTCGGCCTGCCCCATCAGGGCGATGGCCTGGTTCACCTCGGCGCGTAACCGGGCAGGCTCGGGTAGGGCCGCCTGGTCGGGGATGTCGTAGCGGCGCACCGCGCTGCGCAGATCCTTCAGCAGCTCGCTCTGGTCCTCGGCGATCTCGATCTCCTCGTGCAGTGCGTCGAGGGAGATCCGCAGGGCTCGGGCGATCGCGGCGGCGACGCCAAGGGTGAGTGTCCGGTCGCCGACTTCGATCTTCGATAGCAGGCTCACCGAGATCCCGGCCCGGCGTGCCAGTGCCGCCTGTGTCAGATCACGCGTCTTGCGCAGCTGCGCCACCCGCGCTCCACCAGTGGCAGCAGTACCAGTAGTAGTACTCATGGCCCGAGTGTCGCACGCGCACATCTTCCGCATTCCTCCTCGTGCAGGCTCATCGAGCCGACTGTGCACACAGTGTGCAAACTGAGCCTTGCCACGACGGTTGGCTGGTCTTCAAAGACGGGTTGCCACCGACCGCGGTTGGCGCGCCGTATGACGATCGGGCAGCTGACGTTATCTCACTGGGTCCGCAAGCAGTATCCACGGTGTTAAACTTGGCGTCTTGGGCCACGGTCAGCGAGTGAGGCTGTTGTGCTCACCCACCAGGGAGGCAGCAATGAATCATGCCAGTCTAACGGTTCTCTCAATGACCGCTGAGGATGGTGGTCCGCTGCTCTCTGCAAGTGGTCGGGTTGCGGTCGGGCCGGTGACCGTTCGACAGGTGGACGATGAGGGTCTTTCGCCGGTGAACGATCGACCCTTTCTTCTGCGATTCTTGGAGCCGGTTAAAGCGGGTAAGCATAACAAGACAGGTGCGACTGAGCCGGAAACAACGTCGCCGGACGGCGACGATGAGGGCAAAGAAGATTTCGGCTTGCCTGATTACGAGCCTTGATTCAGGTGAACTCTCGACCGTCGGCGGTGCTGATTGTCACCCGTCGAGACGACATGTCGGCGGATCGTGTTGAGGAGGCTATCGTCAAGCGGGGCGGGCACCCCTACCGGATCGATACCGCGGATTTTCCGCAGAAACTGCAACTCGGTGTCGAGTTGGAGAATAACGGTTGGCGGGGCTCGTTGGTGTCGTGCGCGGCGGGGCGAATCAATCTCAGCGATCTCGGCTCGGTTTATGTGCGCAGGCCGCGACCCTTTCAGTTTTCGTCGCAATTGACTCCTGCTGAGCGAAGGCATGCCGGCCATGAGGCACGCTATGGCCTCGGGGGTGTATTGATGAGCCTAGCTGTACGGTGGTGCAATCACCCCGGAAGATCGGCAGATGCTGCCTACAAACCGGGACAGCTGGTTGTTTTTCGGGATTGTGGACTGAGGGTACCGCCCACGCTGATCACGAATAGAGAGGATGACGTAACAGACTTTGCGCGCCGAGTCGGCCAACTCGTCTGCAAGGCGATTGTTTCAGAGGTCCTGCACACTGTCGAAGGAACGGAGGTCGTTTACACGCGCCTGTTGGCCGACGATGATCTTGTGGATCTGCATGGAGTTCATCACACGGCGCACCTCTTTCGGCAACGTGTTCCGAGAGCGTTCGAGGTTCGACTGACGGTTGTCGGCAACGAGTTTTTCGCAGCTAAGATCTCCACTAGTTCGGCGAACTACGCTCAGGTTGACTGGCGTCGGGACTACGACTCGCACATTTATGAGATCATTGACACCCCAGAAGAGATCCGTTCTGCGGTCATGGCGTACATGAACATCGCCGGACTGGCATTTGGCGCATTTGACTTCGTGGTCACTCCCGATGGCGAATGGATCGCTTTGGAATGCAATCCGGAAGACCGGTGGGGCTGGATCGAGGAAAATACTGGTCTGCCGATCGCGGATACTATCGCGAGATACCTGCTCAAGAAGACGGGATAGTCGTGAGATTCCCTTGTGGTGTGGTTGACGAGAATAATGCCCGGGACCGGCTGGCGACCCTTGCCGATGAGTTGCGCGCCTCTGGTCATCTTCGCGGCGACGTGTGGCACGAGGTCTTCACCCACACCTGGCGGCATATCTTCGTCCCGCGGTTCTATGTCCAGGACGATCCCCAGGACTGGAGGGCGCCTTGGCGCGTCGTGGAGGGCGCCAATCCTGATGATCGAACGGAATGGCTCGACGGCATCTACAGCAACGAGACCCTGATCACCGAACTCGCGAACCAGCCGGTACCCGAGCAGCTCGGCGGCGGCACCGCCCAGGTGATCACCAGTTCATCGACCTTACCCGGACTGATGGTCTCGATGCTGGCCACACTGGACGTGCAGGACGACCACCATGTGCTGGAGATCGGTACCGGCACCGGCTACAACGCCGCGCTGCTGTGCGCTCGCGTGGGCGACCGGAACGTCACCAGCATGGACATCGGCCCGGCCTTGGTGAACGCGGCCCGGCACCGACTCGCCGTGCACGGTTTTCACCCGCACCTGGCTGCGCACAATGGCGAGCGCGGCGTGCCGAAGCATGCCCCTTTCGACCGGATTATCGCGACCTGTGGGGTGACGCGAGTCCCGTATGCCTGGGTGCAGCAGACCAGATCTGGCGGGATCATCCTGGCCAACGTCTCGGGGCCGCTCATGCCAGGGGCCCTGGCCCGGTTGACTGTCACCGGCAACGGCACAGCCACTGGCCCCTTCCAGCCCGGATTCGCCGCGTTCATGCCGCTGCGCGAGCACCCCGACAGGCCATCCACCCCACCGATGGTGGGCACGCCCGTCGACGAGGCCGGTTCGGAATCTCTGTCGTGGCTCTCGCCGCATCCTCTGCATCCGATCGGCGGATCCAACACGTGGGGTTTCTTCGTCCAGACTGTCCTGTCCGGTCTGCACGCTCGGCGGGTGCACCTGCATGACGACGACCTCGCTACCAAGATCAGCACGCCGGATGGGTCATGGGCGCTGGTTGCCCACACATCCCACAACGGTCACTACCGCACTGTCCAGGGTGGGCCCCGCCGGCTGTGGGATCTCCTGGAAACCGCTCACCAGCAATGGGTGAAGATGGGTGAACCTGGCTGGGAGCGGTTCGGTCTCACCGTCACTCCAGATCGTCAGTGGATATGGCTCGACGCACCGGAAAGCGAACACCACTGGGCACCGGCAGGCCCGTCCGCCACGGAAGAGCTCTCTATACCGTGAGCCCTGCCTGTTTGGCGAGTTTGACCAGTTGGGGGTTGCTGCGTTGGTGTAGTGAGATCAGGACTCGGAGTACTTCGAGGCTCGTTGGGTCGGTTTTGGCTCGTTGGGGTGCGGTGTGCCAGGCGCGGAGGAGTGAGGTTTCTGCGTTGTCCCGGTGGCCGAGGTCGAGGT
>JBOHFF010000086.1:0-58711 GCA_050699515.1 Pseudonocardiaceae bacterium | reverse complement strand
CGTTGCGGCCACCCCACCAGCACTATGTAACATGACCATTCCACAAAATGCGGGAACCGGCATCATGGTGACGCCTGGTTCCTGGGTTCGGTCCCAGTTGGATCGTCCCGGGAAGTGATTCCAGCGGTCCTGGCGTCGTAGCGCACGAAGGCAGGTACCAGCAATGCGAGCAGCACGATTCCAACGAGGCACGCCAGACCACCGGAGACGACCGATACTCGCGGGCTGAAAACAGCCGCGACCGCACCTGCTTCGAGATCGCCGAGGCGCGGGCCGCCCGCGACCACCACGATGAACACTCCCTGAAGCCGCCCCTGCATCCCCGGTGGGGTGGCGACCTGCAGGATCGTCGAGCGGTATACCGCGCTGACCGTGTCGGCCGCGCCGGCCACCGCGAGCAGGGCCAGCGCGAGCCACAGCGTCGAGCTCAACCCGAACAGCGTGATCGCCACCCCCCACACCACGATCGACCACACCACTCCCAACCCGTGGCGGTGCACCCGGGCGATGGCCCCGCCCAGCAGCGTGGCAACGACCGCCCCCACCGCGGGCGCGGCGTAGAGCAGTCCGGCAGTGCCCGCCCCGCCGCCGAACTGTCCCTCGGCCAGTGCGGGGAACAACGCCGCCGGCATCCCGAAGACCATTGCGATGAGGTCGGCGACGAACGTCATCAACACCACCGGATGCCTCGCGAGGAACCGCAGCCCCTCGACGACCGACGCCAGCCCAGCCCGTTGGGCACCTTCCCCCGGCGGCAACGACGGCAACCGCGCCGCCGCGTAGAAGGCACCGGCGAACGACACGACGTCGATCGCGTAGGCCCACTCGAAACCACCGGCGGCCACCGCCACCCCGGCCAGGAGCGGGCCCACGATCATCGTGAGCTGCATGCTGCCGAAGCTCAGCGTGTTGGCCGCAGGCAGCTTCTCGGCCCGCACCAGCTGCGGGATGATCGCCCGCCGGGCCGGCGAGTCCACCGCCGCGAACGCCGACTGCACGACGACGCACCCGAACAGCACGCTGACCCGGTTGATCTCCAACCCGGCCTGGGCCAGCAGCACAACGCTGACCAGCAGCGTCCCGGTCGAGGTCACCAGCACCAGCTTGCGACGATCGACCGCGTCGGCGATCGATCCGCCGTAGAGCCCGAACACGACCAGCGGCACGAAGGCGGCCAGCCCGATGAGACCGACGTCCAGCGACGACCGGGTGATCGCATACACCTGCAGCGGTACCGCAACCCGCGTCACCTGCGTGCCGATCTGCGAGACGGTCTGACCGGCGAACAACCGCCGGAAGGCCACCGACTCCCGCAGCGGCGTGATGTCGGCGACGGCCGCGCGGACGGCTCGGCCGATCAGCGCCCACCTCCAGGTCGTTCATGCGTGCGACGGATCGTCTCCAAGCACTCAAGCACGACCGGAGGTCTTCGGGAGCGGGTCCACCTGCCCGCCGCAGCAGCCTGCAGGCCCCGGGTCGCCCGGGGCCTGCAGGGTCTGTCCGAGCGGCGCTTCTACCGGCCGGAGAGATCCCACGGGATACGGCCCACCTGGAAGGCGGTGATGTGACCGCCGCCGGTGAGTGAGCTCGGCACGTCGACGGAGGTCACCGCGCCGGTGGCGGTGTTCACCATGTCGATCTTCCCGTCGCCGCCCCGGGTGACGAAGGCGTAGCGTCCGTCCGGCGTGATGGCCGAGAACCGTCGCTCGTAGGTCGGATAGGTTGGCGCGACGCCGTCCACTGGACCGTTGATCATCTGGTCCAGATCGACCGTCCGGACGATCTGCAGGTAGGTCGGCGAGTTCGGGCGCACGTCAATGATCTTCAGCTGGTCCTTGCCGCCCGGGACTTTCGGTCTGATGATCGGCTCGACCCAGGTTGTCGGGATTCGGTGTCTGGCTCGTTCCCTCGCCGAGGTTGGGCGGCTGCGGGCCGGTCGTGATCCCGATTGTCCCGGTCACCGGGGAGCTGAAGCCCCCGTGGCTGTTCGGACCCATCGTGAAGGTGCCGGTGGGTGTGACGTTGCCGTGCAGCAGCGTGGCGACGTTGTAGGCGCGCATCTCGTTGCCGCCCACGCCCGCGAAGAGGGTCAGGGGGTTGCCGCCGAAGAACGGAGTCAGGTCCTCGGTCGTGCCCTTCATCGGGATCTCGAGCTGGGTGTTCTTGAACGTCCTGAGGTCGATGAGGTTGAGGATCTCAGTGCCCGGCGACGGACCTCCACCGTTGGACGCGACGGCGTAGTAGCGGAAGAGGGGATCGACCGCCGTCCAAGGCGCCTCCTCTCCCAGCCGCGAGCTGACGCTGTCGACGATTCTGGGTACTCCGGCAGCGTTGAGCTTGATGGCCAACGTCCGCTGCTGGCTCTCGTCGTTGACGAGGATGCGGCCATCGGGCAAGACGATGACCCCTCCGTGCAAGGGGTTGTTGGCGGCCGGGTCGGCACCGGGGGGAGCCGTTCCACTGCTGCCGAGTTTGACCCCGCTCAGCGTGCCGGTCAGCGTCATGGCGGGAAGACGGTAAAAGTAGACCTTCGCGGCGGCGCCGTCGGACACCATCAGATAGCTCGGCCGAAGCGCCGATACTCCCGGTGCCGCGCTGGCTGCGGTGACGGAAAGCCCGAGTCCGAGCGCGACTCGCGGCGCCGGACGCCAGCGGCGTCTCAGGTACCCACCACTCGAATTGGTTTCTATCATGACACTCCTCAGCAATCTCCATTTGAGCATGATTCACCGTTCAGGCAATGCCTCGATATTTGACCCGAGTTGGTGATACGAAGCACTCTCCGATGACTTCTGTATATCCACCCTGCAGCCACTGATGCTCGCGTCGAGGTAATCGGCGATGGCCAGCTCGGGTACTCGGGGAATTACCGCGTGATGTACATACCCAAGGAGCCCGACTCGTATCGTGGTGCCTAAGCGGGCAGCAGGTGGGGGCCTTTCTGTTCGGAGTGGACACGGCACGCGCCTGGTAAATCAACAACTCAAGTCCGACACGCTCTCGACACGGTCACGCGAGAATAGGCACGATAGGGTGGTAAATGCAAGCCCTTGGCGGTAGTTAATCTACTAAGAGAACAAGATGCCGCTATCAAGTGAACTACGGGTGCATCGCTTGCCCTGAACGACTTCCCCACACCGGAGGGCCAGCGCGCTCTGCCTGCCCCGTCGAGCCCGGCAGACCGGTCTGCCCTAGCAACACTCACCCAGGTCCCTGTTCACCCGGGTGAAACCCCATCCGACTGCTGACCGCAGCGAACTCCTCTACCAGGGTGGTTGCATGCCCTCCGAGGACTACCCACCCGTCTCAGCGCCGTCGGCAACCGCTTCCGACCCCGCGGCGGACCCCGATCTCGTCGAGGCGCTCCGACGCCGCGACGAACTCGCCTACCGGGCACTGGTCCGCCGCTACACCCCGCTGATGCTGCGGCTGGCCCGGCAGTACGTGCCCAGCCACGCCATCGCTGAAGAAGTCGTGCAGGACACCTGGATAGCGGTGCTGCGCGGCATCGACGCCTTCCAGGGCCGTTGCCAGCTCGCCACCTGGCTGATGCGCATCCTGGTCAATACCGCCCGCAAACGGGGGGTGCGGGAGCACACTGCAGCGCGTTGGGACGCCCTGAGCGTGGCCGGCATCACCGCCGAGCCCGTCCAAGCACCGGAGCTGTCTCCGGAGGCGGTGGTGCTGGTGCTGGCCACCGAGACCCGCGCCCTGCTCGAGCAGGCGATCCGCACACTGCCTGAGCGGCAGCGGGCCGTCCTGGTGCTGCGTGACATCGACGGCTGGCCCGCGGAGGAGGTCTGCGCGGCACTCGAGGTCTCCACCGGCAACCAGCGAGTGCTGTTGCACCGGGCCCGGTCAACGATGCGCTCGATGCTCAACCCGCAACACGACGATCTCGTCCCAGCTTAGGCGCCGGTGGCCGGCTGCACCTCGCAGTCGGGGCCCGGGAACACCAACCGCTCGTGGCCGTCATCGAATCGGACGAGATAGGGCGGCTGACCATCCGGCCCCCGCACCTCCATCACGTCGCCCATGCGGTCCGGCCGGTCGACGGTACGGCCGTGCACGCACAACCGGTCACCGATGCTCGCTTGCATGTGGACCACCTCGCTGCTCTGGTCGGTTCTCGCCTGCCCGACGCTAGGCCGATCGGCTGGGAAGCTCAACCGCTCACCGGGTCGGCGCACCCAGATGCGACACACCGGGCACACGAACCCGACACACCGGGCACGGGACCGCGACACGGCGGGCACGGGGGCCCGACACGCAGGGCGGGTGGGGCGGGGATGATGGGGGCGTGGGTATCGGAGGGGCGGGGTTGCGGATCGGGCCATATCGGGTCGATCCGCCGGTGGTGCTCGCGCCGATGGCCGGGATCACCAATGTGGCGTTCCGGCGGCTGTGCCGCGAGCAGGGCGCGGGGTTGTTCGTCTGCGAGATGATCACCAGTAGGGCGCTGGTGGAACAGCACCCCGGCACGCTGAAGATGATCAGTTTTGACGTGGCGGAAAGGCCCCGCTCGATGCAGCTCTACGGGGTCGATCCGGCGACGATCCGCAAGGCCGTGGAACTGATCCGCGACGAGGACCTCGCTGATCACGTCGATCTCAACTTCGGTTGCCCGGTCCCGAAGGTCACCCGGCGAGGCGGCGGTGCGGCGCTGCCCTACAAGAGAGCCCTGTTCGCTGAGATCGTGCGCGGCGCCGTCGAGGCGGCCGGGCAGATCCCGGTCACGGTGAAGTTCCGGATCGGCATCGACGACGAGCACCGCACGTTCCTCGACGCCGGCCGGATCGCCGAGCAAGCCGGCGTGGCCGCGGTGGCGCTGCACGCGCGCACCGCCGCGCAGCGCTACTCGGGCAGCGCCGACTGGGACACCATTGCTGCGCTCAAGCAGGCCGTCACGTCGATCCCGGTGCTGGGCAACGGGGACATCTTCGCCGCCGCGGACGCGATCCGGATGGTCGCGCACACCGGCTGCGACGGGGTCGTGGTGGGCCGCGGCTGCCTGGGACGGCCCTGGCTGTTCGCCGAGCTGCAGGCAGCCTTCCAGGCAAGCCCGTCCCCGACGCCACCGACACTCGGGCAGGTAGCGGCCATCCTGCGCCGTCACGCCGGGCTGCTCGCCGAACACCTGGGCCCCGACAAGGGACTGCGTGACCTGCGCAAGCACGTCTCCTGGTACCTGCATGGCTTCCCGGTCGGTGGCGACGTACGGCGGGCGCTGGGGATGGTGTCCAGCTTCGCCGAGCTGGACACCCAGCTCGGCCGGCTGGACGCCGCTGCCCCCTTCCCCTCCGGTGCCGACGGTCCACGGGGACGCCAAGGCTCGCCCGGCCGGGTGGCGCTACCCCAGGGCTGGCTGGATGACCCCATGGACCTCGCGATCCCGGACGCCGAGCTCCCGCACTCCGGTGGATGAGCGGCCCCGGAGCCGACCGCCGGGCGTTCACCTCCGGTTCACATCAGCGCCCAGACGGGGTGGGGTTGTCCCCGTACCCTGGCGGCAATGCGTGAGAGCTTCCGTGCCGAGCTGGACAGCCTGATCCATGACCTGGCCAGGTTCGTCCGGCTGGCCGGCGAGATGATGACCAATGCCTCGGCTGCCCTGAGTCGGGCCGACCTGGGGCTCGCCGAGCTGGTCATCTCCGGTGAGAGCGAGACGAAGGCACTGTGCGACGAGATGGATCAGCGCTGCGTCACGCTGCTCGTCCTACAGGCACCGGTGGCCACTGACCTGCGGGTGGTGGTGGCAGCCATACACATGGTGCGCGACGTGGAGCGCATGGGTGACCTGGCCCAGCACATCGCCAAGATCGCCCGGATGAAGCATCCGAGCGTGCCGGTCCCGGACGATGTCCGACCGGTGTTCGCCCGGATGGGATTACTGGCCACCAACCTCGCCCGGGACGCCGCGACCGCGATCGAGAGCCGCGACCCGATGTCCGCTCAGCGGCTGGCCCAGGCCGACGACGAGGTCGACGAGCTGCGCCGGCGAATCTTCCAGATCCTGTTCGCGGAGAGCTGGTCACACGGCGTCGAGCCCGCGGTGGACGCTGCCCTGATCGGCCGCTACTACGAACGTTTCGCCGACCATGCGGTGGCGATCGCGGGCCAGGTCAACTTCCTCGTCACCGGCTTACCCCGGCAACGGTAATTCTGCGCCGCTAACCGGGGCCGCTAACCGGGGCCGCTAACCGGGGCCGAGGAGAAACTCCACGTCGGTGTGGTGGTGGGCGAAACCCAGCTTCTGATACGTGCGCAGGGCGGCGACGTTGTCGGCGTCGACGTACAGCATCGCCTCCGGCGCTCCTCGATCCCGCAGATGCGCCAGCCCCGCCACGGTCAGCGCGCTACCGAGGCCGGTGCCTTGGGCGTCGGGGTCCACCGCGAGCACGTAGACCTCGCCGAGCCCATCCGGGTGCACCTTGGTCCAGTGGAAGCCGAGCAACCGGTCGACCGGG
This sequence comes from Pseudonocardiaceae bacterium, assembly GCA_050699515.1. Lineage (GTDB taxonomy): Bacteria > Actinomycetota > Actinomycetes > Mycobacteriales > Pseudonocardiaceae. The sequence continues at coordinate 52,244 of JBOHFF010000086.1, read as the reverse complement.
TCGACCGGGTCGACCGCCAGCAGGAAACCCTTGGGATCGAACCACGGTTGCGTCTCCAGGACCATGAGCTCGCGGGTATCCAACCGGCTCTGCTCGGGATGCCAAGCGAACGCACGCCCGTTCACGGCCACCACTGCCGCCTCGTCCTCCCCTGGCACGAAGGCCCGCAGCGCCACGCCGTCGGGCAGCGGGCGCGCCGGGATCGGATCACCCAGTCCGCGTCGCAACTGCAACAGCGCACGACGGCTGACCAGCCCGGCCCGTTGAACCAGTCGGAGCGCCGCTGGATGCTCGCCGTGCGCCCACACCCACAGCGGGCCGTCGACACGATCGAGTAGCGCCGCGAGGAGCGCGCTGCCCACCCCCCGGCGCCGGTACCCCGGGTCCACCGCAAACTCGGCGGTGCGGCGCACGGAACGCTCGTCCAGACCCGCGTAGCCGACCAGCGTGCCGATGGCATCGTGAGCCAGCAGGTGCACGCCGGCCGGCGAACTCGAACTCCCAGGACGTAGCCGCAGCATCGCGGCCTCGGAGATGGCGTGGACACCGTCGGTGGCCTCGGCAGCGGCCAGCAGCGTGACCGTATCGGCGATCTGACTGTCCGACGGCCGGGTGAGCCAGGTCAACTCCAGGGTCATGCCCTGGTCAACTCCGCTGCACGGGCAGTGCGCGTGACCCAGCCAGCCGGGGGTTGGCCAGATCTGAATCGGCCCACTCCGAATCGGCGCCCTCCGCGGCCCCGGCTTCCTGCTCGGTGGCGCGTTCCTGCTCGGCCCGCTCCCGGGAGCTCATGTTGCGGACCGGGCGGACGAACTTGTAGCCCACGTTGCGCACCGTGCCGATGAGCTGCTCGTGCTCGGGGCCGAGCTTGGCCCGCAGCCGCCGTACGTGCACATCGACCGTGCGGGTGCCGCCGAAGAAGTCGTAGCCCCACACCTCCTGCAGCAACTGCGCCCGGGTGAACACCCGGCCTGCGTGCTGGGCGAGGTACTTGAGCAGCTCGAACTCCTTGTAGGTCAGATCCAGCGGTCGGCCCTTGAGCCGGGCGCTGTAGGTCGCCTCGTCGATCACCAGCTCGCCCAGCACCAGGGCGCTGCCGCGACCCACGCTGGACTCGGTGGCGCGCCTGGCGACCAGCAGCCGCAGCCTGGCGTCGACCTCGGCCGGGCCCGCAGTGGGCAGCAGGATCTCGTCGGAACCCCAGTCGGCGGACAGCGCCACCAAACCGCCCTCACTGATCACCACCACCACCGGCACGTCCAGCCCGGTGGATCCCAACAACCGGCACAGGCTGCGCGAGCCGGCCAGGTCCAGACGCGCGTCGACCAGCACCGCGTCGTAGGGGCCGGCGTCGAGCAGGGCGGCGACCTCGGGGGCGGCCGAGCGCACGCCGTGCCCCAACAGGGCCAACGCAGGCAACACCGAAGCCGGCCCGGGATCCGCGGTGAGCAACAGCAGCTCCATGCCCGCTCCCTCCCTGCCCGTGGAGGCCGGCGAATCTCACCATCGGGTCGCGACCTACCGGGCTTTCTGCGGAGAATACCGTGCCCGCCGCAGGATCAATACGAAACGGACAGGACGGTAGAGCTACGTGCGCAAGTCAATCATCACATTGCTGGTGATCGTAGGGCTCGCAGTGGCGGTTGATCTCGGTGCCGCAGCGTTCGCGGAGCACACGGTAGCCAAGCAGATGCGGCAGCAACTGATGCTGGCCAGCGACCCATCCGTGCGGATCAACGGCTTCCCATTCCTGACCCAGGCCGTGGCCGGCCGCTACTCCTCCATCGACGTGCGGGCCAGCGCGATCCCGGTCGACCCGCTACGCGATCTCGACGTGGAGGCGACGCTGCACGATGTCGACGCGCCACTGGCTGAGGTGAGCGCCGGTGATGTGCGCTCGGTGCGCGCCGCGAGGGTGGACGGCCGGGTCCGGATCAAGGACACCGACCTCGGGCGAGCGATCGGTATCGAGGACCTCCGGATTCAGCAGCCCTCTGAACAGGAGATCAAGGAACTGCTGCCGGCGGGCACCCCGGTCGGCGACTCCCCCCCGGGACAGCGCGCGCCGGTGCGGATGGTGGCGAGCACCGATCTCATCGGAGCGCGCACCGAGATCGTCGGGATCGGGTTGATCGAGCTCACCGGCGGCGTCGTTCGAATCACCGTCTCGGACGTCCGGCTGGCCCGGGACGGCGCCGGTGAGGTGAACCTGCCGCGGGCCGTCCGGCAGACCCTGCTCGACACGCTGAGCACCGAGGTGAAACCCGGGGGGCTGCCGTTCGCGGTCACTCCCACCAGGGTCTGGGTGCAGACCGGGGCAGTGGTCGTGGAGGGCACCGCGACCAACGTCTCGATGCGCCAGGCCGCGGCCGGCGCCGGCTGATCCTGTGCCCCGCCGAGGTAGCAGGTCATCAGGCTGGTGGAACAGCAGTCCCACAGACCGGAAATTCCGGTAGTCTCGCCGTTGTGCACTCGCTGCTGACCAAGCGCCGGGCGGTCGATCTCTGCCGTATGCACAGCAGCCTCTGTCGTATGCCCTGACCGGGCGGTGACCCGCGCACGATCGCAGGTGCAGCTGGCGAGCCCCCGGTCAAGGGCTGTGCCGGGGTAGCGAACAACACCAACACCCAACGAGGAGCTGTGGCATGAGCCGCGAGAACGTCCTGGTCACACCGGACTGGGCAGAGCAGAATCTGGACACCGGAGGCGTCGTGTTCGTCGAGGTCGACGAGGACACCGCCGCCTACGACACCGGACACATCCCCGGTGCAGTGAAGATCAATTGGAAGACCGAGTTGCAGGACCCGGTGGTCCGCGACTTCGTGGACAGGGGCGCTTTCGAGAAACTGCTCTCGGACAAGGGCATCGGCAACGACGACACCGTGGTGCTCTACGGCGGCAACAACAACTGGTTCGCCGCTTACGCCTACTGGTATTTCAAGCTCTACGGTCACGGTGACGTCAAACTGCTCGATGGCGGGCGCAAGAAATGGGAGCTCGACTCCCGTCCATTGACCACCGACGAGGTGAGCCGGCCGGCCACCAGCTACACCGCGGCGCAGGACCAGGACACCACGATCCGGGCGTTCCGCCAGGAGGTGGTCGACGCGATCGGCAACAAGAACCTGGTCGACGTCCGCTCGCCGGACGAGTTCTCCGGCAAGATCATGGCGCCGGCGCATCTGCCGCAAGAGCAGGCTCAGCGCCCCGGCCACATCCCCACCGCGCTGAACGTGCCCTGGTCCAAGGCCGCCAACGAGGACGGCACCTTCCGCTCCGACGACGAGCTGGCGGCGCTCTACGGGGCGGCTGGGCTGGACGAGAGCAAGGCGACCATCGCCTACTGCCGGATCGGTGAGCGCTCCAGCCACACCTGGTTCGTGCTGCACGAGTTGCTGGGGCACTCCGACGTCAAGAACTACGACGGATCCTGGACCGAGTACGGCTCGCTGGTCGGCGCACCGATCGAGCTCGGTAGCAAGGGCTGATCGCCGATGTGCGGAGCACCCGAACAGACCCAAGAACTACCAGCCGGAACGGATCTGAGCACGGCCACCGTGCTGGCCGGCACAGTGCGAGCTGCCGGCGAACCGGTCGGAGGTGCCTTCGTGCGGTTGCTCGACGACACCGGGGAGTTCACCGCCGAGGTGGTGTCCTCCGCCTCCGGGACCTTCCGGTTCTTCACCGCGCCGGGTACCTGGACCATCCGCGCCCTCCACCGGTCCGGTAACGGCGAAGCCGCCGTGACCGCCGATGGTCCCGGCCTGTTCACCGTGGCCCTCGCCGTGTCCTGAGCGCATTCAGCGGGCTGGGCGGGGTTATCGAGGACCGGCTAACCCCGCCCAGCCCGCTCATTTCCCACCCTCGAGCTGGATGAACGTAGGTATATTTCCGCGGTATGGCGAGCGTGTTTCCTCCCGGTCCGCGGCTGCCGGCGGTGCTGCAGGCCGGGCTGATCTGGCTGGACCCGATCCGCTTCGTACACAGCTGCCACCAGCGTTATGGCGACCTGTTCGCCATCCGGATTCCGGTGATCGGCACGCTGGTGTTTCTCGCCGACCCGGCGGACATCCGCGCAGTGACCCGGGGCGACCCGGCGATCTTCCATGCCGGGGAGGCCGCCGCCCCGCTCGCCCCGGTGGTGGGAACCAAGTCGCTGATCGTGCTCGACGACGACAAGCACCGGCGCAGCCGAGGGATGATGCTGCCGGCGTTTCACGGCGACTCGGTGCGCCGGCAGATCGCTGAGATGATCACTATCACCGCCGAGGAGGTCGAACGGTGGCCGGTGGGTGAGCGGTTCCCGTTGCATCCCCGGATGCAACGGCTCACCCTCGAGGTCATTCTGCGCACCGTCATCGGGGTGCACGACGAGCGCCGGCTGGCCGCGCTGCGCACGACGTTGCCGCCCATGCTGGAGATCGGCTCGCCGGTGGAGCTGATCCCGCCGCCGCAGGTGTTGCTCCGCTTCGGTATGTGGCGTCGCCGTGCGGAGCGTCGGGCCGCCGCGCTGGCGCTGCTCACCGACGAGATCATCCGCTGCCGCGCCGACCGGCGGCTCGAGGAGCGGACCGACGGGCTGGCGATGCTGGTACGCAGCGTCGATGTGGCGGGGGCGCCGATGCCCGACGACGAGCTCGTCGACCAGCTCGTCACGCTGCTCCTCGCCGGGCACGACACCACCGCCACCGCGCTGTCCTGGGCCTTCGAGCGGCTGATCCGCCACCCTGCGCTGCTGGCGCGCACCGCGCAGGCCGCCGCGAGCGGAGACGACGCCTGGCTCGACGCGGTGTGCCGGGAGAGCCTGCGGGTGCGCCCGGTGGTCTTCGAGTTCGGCCGCAAGCTCACCGCTGCGCTGGAGCTAGGGGGCTACCACCTGCCGGCCGGCGTCATCCTGGCTCCCAGCATCAACCTGGTGCACCACAGCAGCCGGCATTATCCCGACCCGGACGAGTTCCAGCCGCAGCGCTTCCTCGACCAGCGACCCGACCCGGCTCTCTGGCTGCCGTTCGGCGGCGGGGTGCGCCGCTGCCTCGGTGCGACCTTCGCGCAGGTCGAGATGCGCACCGTGCTGCGGGAGGTTCTGCGCCGGGTCGAGCTGGCCCCGACCACTGCGCCGGACGAGCCGGTGCGAGCCCGCCACGTCACCATGGTGCCCCGCCAAGGGGCGCTGGTGACCGTGCGCCGTCGTATCCCCGCCGCTGACCACGTCGCGACCGCATGATCCCACTGGCTCAGGGCAGGCGTACGACGGCGAGCTCGCTCAGGCCGGCCAGGCGATCGAAGTCGCGGTCATCGTGCAGCAGGGGCAGCCGATCCCGGATGCACACCGCGGCGATGAGGCAGCCGGTGACCGCGCGGATCGGGGTGCCGGCCGCACGCCCGGCCCGATGCAACGCCGCCGCGAGCCGGAAGTCCTCCAACGACTCCAGCTGAGCCACCTCGAACGCCCCGAGATAGCCCTCCAACCTGGCCAGGTCGTGATCGTCCCGGGCTCCCCGCAGCAGCTCGGCGAGCACGATGTCGGTCAGCCCGATCGGCTCCCCGCGACGGATCCGCTCGCGCAGGTTCAGCGCCTGCCAGGTGGGCTTTCCGGCAAGGAAATCGATCCACACGCTGGAGTCGATGACGACCGAGATCACTCTGAGCGGCTGCGCCGCATCTCGTGCAGGTCGCCCTCCCAGTCGAAGTTGCCCCACAACTCGAGCACCCGCCGCACCTTGTGCTGCCTGATGAGCTCGCGCAGCGCCGCCTCCACCGTCGACTTCTTCGTCGTCGTACCGGCTATCTGTGCCGCCTGGGCCAGCAGATCGTCGTCGATATCGATATTAGTGCGCACCGCCCCACCTCCGAGATGTGCATCCGCATCCCACTGTATACACATGATGGGGTCATGGCAGGCTGTAACCGGCACAGCCGGTTACCGGGGAGGTAGGCAAGTGAATCGGGTAGCGATTCTGGTGGCGGCAGGCGCAGTCGCGGTGGGTGCGCTCACCGGCTGCGGAAGCGAGGCCGACCCCGCGCCCGGGCCGGCCGGCGCGGCAGCGGGGTCGGCGCCCGCGCCGGCCGCGCCCACCGTGCGCACGATCAACGTCAAGGTCAGCGGGGGCAAGGCCAGCGGCGACGTCGGCCGGGTCGCGGTGCCTCTGGGTACCCCGATCGTGCTATCGGTGAGCAGCGATGTGGCTGACGAGATCCATGTGCACGGCTACGACCGCAAGACCAAGGTTCCCGCTGGCGCTACCGGATCGGTCGCGTTCACCGCGAACACCCCCGGCGTCTTCGAAGTGGAGCTGGAGGACGCCAAGCTGGAACTGTTGCAGCTGCAAGTGGGCTGATGCCGGGTCCGCTCTATGATCTCGAGCGTGGCAGCCCCCGACGGTCCCAGCAGCGACGACGTACTGCGCGTGGCGGCCGAGCGCGCGCAGCGCACCGGCATCCGCAACGTTCCGGAGTTCAGCGATCTGCCGATTCCCGGTGACACCGCGAACCTGCGCGAGGGTCCCGAGCTGCACCCGCACTGCCTCACGCTGCTGCCCCTGGTCGGTGTCTGGCGCGGCGAAGGGGAGATCGTCTACCCGACCATCGACGGACCGTACCGCTTCGGCCAGCAGGTGGTGTTCTGCCACGACGGTCGGCCGTTCCTGCGTTACGAGTCGCGGGCCTGGCTGCTCGACGAGGCCGGCAACGTGATCCGGCCGGCGGCCCGGGAGACCGGTTTCTGGCGCCCTCAGGCCGATGACACCATCGAGGTGCTCGCCGCGCACGGCACCGGCATCGTGGAGCTCTACTACGGGCGGCCCCGCAACCAGACCTCGTGGGAGCTGTCCACCGACGCCGTGGTGCGCAGCGCCTCAGCCAAGGAGGTCCACGGCGCCCACCGCCTCTACGGCATCGTCGAGGGCGACCTGGCCTACGTCGAGCAACGCGCCATGGTCGCCCAGCCCCTACAACCCCACGTCTCCGCCCGCCTCCACCGCGTAGTCGGCTGACCCCACCCACCCATCGCGTTCTGGAGCCCACACAGCAGTCAGCCCCCGGGGGCCTGCCGCGGGACGCAGCAGGGCCTGAGCGGGACTAACGCTCAGGCACCCCGGGGGCCGGGTGACTGCCTTGGATTCGCCGGCCGCCTCACGCGACCCACCATCATGATCGACGGGGAGTGGAGGGGCCTTCCACGGCCGTCGGCGGCTCTAGCTGGCAGCCACCTCACGAGTCCTATAGCCGTTCAACGTTGGACCACCTCCTTTCCCGTGTGCTTGCAACGCTAACCGCGCCGCGGTGGGTTCGGCAAACGTTAATGCGCGGCGAGGGCAATACCCACCTGGGCACAGCACCCAGCGCTACTATCAGGGTTGTGGACACCAGCCTGCGACGCACCCTGCATGAGCGGGGGATGCGGATGACCCCGCAACGCCAACTCGTGCTCGACGCAGTGCGGGAACTGGAGCACGCCACCCCGGAGCGGATCTGTGAGCACGTCCAGCGCGTCGCACCCGCGGTCAACATCACCACCATCTACCGCACCCTGGACCTGCTGGAGGGTCTCGACCTCGTGCGGCACACCCATCTCGGACACGGCGCGCCGAGTTACTCCACCCAGGCGCATGAGCACGTCCATCTGGTGTGCCACCGCTGCGGAGACATCACCGAGGTGCCGCCGGAGGAGCTGACCCAGCTCACCGAGCGGCTGCGGGAGCGGTTCGGGTTCGCGCTGGATGCCAGCCACCTGGCGCTGTCCGGACGCTGCGCCGAGCATGGCGAGGCCGCAGTACAGAGCAACGTCTCGTGACCTCGCCGCTGCTGGAGCTGCCGGGCGCGGTGCCCCCACCCGAGGACTCGCCCGATCCCGGGGTGGCCTGGCACCACGGCGACCCGCTCGGTGAGCAGCGCGCCGCCGAGCGCGGCGTCGCGGTGGTAGACCGATCGAACCGCGAGGTCATCGCCGTTCCCGGAGAGGACCGGCTGGGCTGGCTGCACACCATCACCTCCCAGCACCTGCTCGCGCTGGGCGAGGGCGAGCACACCGAGGCGCTGGTACTGGACCTGCGGGGCCACGTCGAGCACCACGCCGTGCTCTCCCACCTCGACGGCACGGTGTGGCTGGACACCGAGCCAGGGCGGGCGGCGGGGCTGCTGGCCTATCTGAGCTCGATGGTCTTCTGGTCGAAGGTGACGCCACGGGATGCGACGACCGAACTGGCCGTGCTGTCCCTGCTGGGCCCGGACGCTGACCAGATGATCGCGCAAGTCGGGGAGCTGGGCGGGTTCGTGCGTGCGGTGGCGGGCCGGACGGATCTGCTGGTGCCGCGCAGGCAGCTCCTCAGGGTCTGGCAACGGCTCATCGAGGCCGGCGCCACCCCGGCCGGAAGTTGGGCGTACGAGGCCCTCCGAGCAGCGGCGCTGCTCCCACGGCTGGGCGTCGACACCGACGAGCGCACCATCCCGCACGAGGTCGGCTGGATCGGCCCGGCGGTACATCTGGACAAGGGGTGCTACCGGGGCCAGGAGACCGTCGCCCGGGTGTCCAACCTGGGCCGGCCGCCACGGCGGATGGTGCTGCTGCACCTGGAGTCACCCGAGCAGGCACCCACCACCGGTGACCCGGTACGGGCCGGCGAGCGCGTGGTCGGCCGGGTCGGCACCGTGGCCACCCATCATGAACTGGGCGCTATCACCCTGGCCCTGCTCAAGCGCTCACTGGATCCCGCCACCCCCCTGCGCGCGGGCGAGGCCGCCGCGGAGATCGACCCCGACTCCATCCCCCCCGACACCGGCGAGCCACCCGGCCGCGCCGCCCTCCGCCGCCTCCGGGGCTGACCGATAGTGTCAGGATGGTCGGTGTGATCGAGGTGCGTCCCGGTGGGCGTCGACGGATCGATCGGGTGCTGGATCCGGCGTACGTCGCCGACCTCGGCGAACTCGAATTAGGGGACGTGCGGGCACGGCGGGACCTCGCCGCACAGGAGGAGACCGACCTCTCCTACCTTCGCCGGTTGTTGCACGCCCGGATCGACATCGTGCGCGCCGAGCAACGCCACCGCCAGGAGGGTGGCAGCACCCCCGTCGTCGCCGAACTGGCCCGGATCCTGGCGGAGAACGCGGTGGGCCCGGCCACCGGCTCAGGCCGCCACCAGACGCTGTTGCCCTCGCAGGTCCAGGCATACCGCCGCCATGTCGAGGCACTGGTCACCGATGTCGATCTGTCGGACGTCTCGGTGCTGCCGGGCGACACGCTCGACGATGCCTTGGCGGCCTACCAGGCGGAGGAGACCTCGGTGTCCCAGCGCCGCCGCGAAGTGCAGCAGGTGGTGGATACCTGTAACGCCGAGATCGGTTCCCGCTACGCCAGCGGGAGCGCATCGGTGGACGAGCTACTCGCCGAGCAACGCCGACTCACCGAAGCGCCCACGGAGGCATCTCCGGAAACCGAACGATTGTGATCACTTGAGGCGGAACGGGCTACAGTGCCGTCGACGGTAATGCCCATCAAGGGGTGGTGAGCGTGGTGAGCGGCACGGACGCAGCACGGTGGTATGAGCACCCTGAGACGCGAGCTGCGCTGGCCGCCCGCGACATCGGCGCAGTGTATCGGCTGTTACAGCACAACGGGGTCAGCCAGCGGGAGATCGCCCGGCGTAGCGGGCAGTGCCAGTCCGAGGTGTCGGAGATCGTACAGGGTCGCCAGGTGCGGGACGTAACAGTGCTGGAGCGCATCGCCGACGGGCTGTGGGCGTGCCCCGGGAGGTCATGCGCCTTGCGGGCCACACCGGCGGCGGTGACAGCGCCTACCCTGACAAAGACCACGAGGACGCCGAGGAGGTGGATGAGGAGATGCATCGCCGGTCGCTGCTGGCCAGCGCTGGGATCGCCGTGGCGGGCCGGCCGGTGGACAAGCTAGGTGAGCTGCTGGAGCTGCCAGCCCCCGCACCGGTGCCGTTGCCCGCCCGGATCGAGGGAGTGCATGTCACGCAGGTACGCAACCTGACCTGGCGGCTCGGCGCGACGAGCAACGCCGGAACCGCCCCGGAGGTGCTCAGCGCCGCCGCCGAATGGGCCGAGCAGCTGCTCGGCGTGCCGGGTTCCGAGCCGATCACGCGCGCGCTGAAGGTGGCGGTGGCCGAGCTGCACATGGAGGCCGCGTGGGCCGGGTTCGACTATTGCCGCCATAACCGGGCCATGCACCATTTCCGGACCGCGCTGGGGCTGGCCACCGAGGCGGGCGATACCTATCTGCAAGCCGAAGCCCTGATCCAGGCCGGGCTGGCCATCAGAGAGTTCGGTCACCCCGATGACGGGCTCAAGCTGCTCCAGCTCGGGCTGGTCAAGGCGTGGGACATCCCCGCCGACGAGCAACGCGCGGTAGTGGTCGGGGTGATCGGGCGAGCGGCTGTCGAGGCGTGTGCCCGAGTGGAAGCCGCGAATGCGCTGGCGGATCTGGGGAAAATGGACGCGGCGGAGGCCGAGATGGCGCAAGCGCGGGAGCTGTGGTCGGCCACACGCACCGACGCCTTCGGCGATCTCGATCGTCCAGCAGCCCGCTTGGCGCTGCGCCGGGGACAGCTGGATGTCGCGGAACCGCTCGCCGTGGCGTCGGTCCGCCGCTGGGAGGGGGTTAGCCTGACCGGCCACACCCGATCCAGCATCGTGCTGGCCACCGTGTACGTGCGAGCCGGAGAGCCCAGCGCTCTGCCATTGGCCCACGGTGCGATCACGGCTGCGGGCAAGCTCGGCTCAGCGCGCATCTGCGCGCAGCTGGCACCGCTAGCCGACGCGCTGGCGGCCCGGCCGGGCCGCGACGCGCAAAACCTCGCCCGCATGGCTCAGCGTTGGACGCACTTGCGCTAACGGCTCAGTCTTGGTCTTGTCAGGTGGACGTCGATAAGCCAAGATCAAGCAAAGAGTTCGACGTGCTGTGCCACGTCGACCATGTCGCACGTCGAATCAGTGGCGTGTGTTGATGCCGGTCGTCGTCAGATGACGGATGCGTTGCGGGCCTAGCGCGCTTGGACGCTAGCAGGTATGACCTGAGAGGACACCAGTAGATGACGCAGCTCAGCTGGTACGGTGTCGATCCCTTGATGGGACCGGTCGATCGGCTTCCCCTCGTCACTCGCGGGAAGCCTGAGGATGGACCGCCCTCACCTCGGGCCCGACCTCTTGGTGTGCGCTTGGCACGGATGCCGCTGAGGATAGCTGGAACACCGCCCCAATGTGGTCAGCACTCCAAGACCTACACCATCGACAGAAAGAAAGAAAACACTAAGATCATTATTGACGGAAAGGAGGAAAATCACGAAGATGAGAATGAGGTCGAGCGTGAGACTGATTAATATTTCGCCATGATCCTGGTTCTCACGAGTGCCAATGACCGAACAGCCGACCGGGTTGTCGCCGAACTCAGCCGCCGAGACGAGGTGGTGAGCAGGTTTGATGTGGCAGATTTTCCGGTTCACCTGACCGTCAATGCCGAGTTGCACGACAAGCCCGACTGGCAAGGCTGGCTGACAACCCGGAGCGGCCGAGTTTCATTGGATCGAGTGAAGTCCATCTACTACCGACGTCCCACCGGTTTCCTTTTTCCGAATGACGTGACCGGCAGCGATCTCACATTCGCTACCGCCGAAGCACGACGAGGACTCGGCGGACTCTTCTTCTCCTTGCCCACCCGTTGGATCAACCATCCCAGCAGGGTGGCGGATGCCGAGTTCAAACCCGCACAACTAAGCGCTGCGGCAAGTTGTGGATTGACGACTCCGCGTACACTGCTGACCAACGATCCAGATCAAGCGCGCATTTTCTGCCAGACCGCAGAAAAAGGTGTCGTGTACAAGCCCCTCTCCGCGGCAAATATCGTCACCGGCGACGAACTGCAACTAGTATTCACGACGAGAATATCGGCCGCAGATTTCGACGATGTTGATCTATCGTTGACAATGAATCTCCTCCAAGAATGGGTGCCAAAGCGTTACGATGCTCGCGTAACCGTAGCCGGCCAACGCATTTTCGGAGTAGCAATCCACGCGGATTCACCAGACGCCTACCTGGACTGGAGGATCGATTACTCCTCGCTCCGTTACGAACCGATCGAGCCTCCCACGTGCGTATCCGATGGAATCTTGGCCTACATGAAGCGCTTCAAACTCCACCGGCTACAACGCAGCGTTGCTGTCTCACCGCCTCGGCGGGAAACACGTCGTCAGCATCGACATCGATCCAGATCTGGTAGACAGGGCCAGACAACGACTCGGCGAGCTCGGCCATTATCCCACACTAGTAGCCGGTAACGGCCTGGCCGGCGTTCCAGAACACGGTCCTTACGACCGCATTATCGCGACTTGCGCAGTCCCGGAAATTCCATTGGCATGGATCGAGCAATTGGCCCCCGAGGGCACGATGCTCGTCAATCTCCGTGGCGAGATTGCCGGCGTGCTATGCTTGCTGAGCAAACGAGAAGACGATGACGAGGTAATCGGCCCAGCTCTGCGCTGTGGTGGCAATTTCATGTGGCTGCGGCGACAGCTGGACAGTCCGCTTCGGCACGAAGAATCTTCCATCGTGATCGGCGCGAGAAAAGTCGCCAGACGGCTGACTTCATTAGCTCCCGCCAATGTTCTCCATGGCGATGGAGGTTTCTCCCGGCTGCTCCAACTGGAACTTCCCGGACTTCGCATGATCTGCCCGACTGAAGTTTTCGATCCGATGGAGAAGGCCAGCCGACCGGGGCTTCTCATGTATACCGACGACGGCGCGCACACTCAAGTTATCAGCAACCCTGAGCCGGACGGGTATTATCGTGTTATTCAGGGCGGATATCGCCGCCTGTGGGATACCGTCGAAATTGCTTACGAGTCGTGGAACCGACTGGGCAACCCGGACGCACGCTGTTTCTCCATAGTCGCGAACCCGACCGTCCAGTTCGTGTCACTAGGCAATGATACGAGCTGGATGCGCTGGCCGCTGCCGCTGGTTTAGCTGTGAGCTGCCTGCACTGTGATCTCAGCGCAAGCCTGCCGCCAAGTCTGCGAGCTGTACCAGCTGGCCCGCTACCGGACGGGACGCCTTGCCCCGGTCGGGCCGCGACAGGCACAGCCTCGCCCGGTTGGCCACAGCCGTCGCCGGCACCGAACGTCGATGACACGCCAAGAGGCACCTGCCGCGTCGCATCCACTTCACGGAACCCTGTACGGTGGTACCAACGGATGTTGTCGAGCGAACGAGGCCGCCGATCCCCCGGCTGGCCCCGTCCCTGCGTGCGAGGGGGTCGAGCCATGGGGCGCGGCCGGGCCAAGGCCAAGCAGACGAAAGTGGCACGGGAACTCAAGTACAGCTCCCCCGCCACGGACCTCGAAGCTCTTCAGCGAGAGCTCTCAGGCGGCAGCGGTAGCAGCCACACTGACAGCTTCGCTGAGCGGGATCGCGGCGAGGACACCTACGCCGACGAGTACGACGAGTACCGCCGCTGACGCGCTCGCCATCCACCTCTAGAACCGTGGATGATCACCCTGGAGCAGCGCGCGAACGGAGTTCTTCGCGGCGACATCGACGGCGACATCACGGGACTTGCGCACCTCGCCGAGTACCCAGGCCGGGACATGCCGCGCCGTGAGCACGGCCAGCGCCCGGTCGACCTCAGAGGGGTCGACCACGGCGACCATCCCGACGCCCATGTTGAACGTGCGCTCCATCTCCGTGCGCTCCACCCGGCCCAGTCGGGCGATCAACGCGAATTCGGCGGCCGGTGTCCAGCTCCCGCGGTCCAGCACGGCAACCAGTCCGCGGGGCATCACTCGTGACACGTTCACCGCGAGCCCGCCGCCCGTGATGTGCGCGAAGGTCCGCACCTCGGTCTCCGCGACCAGTGCCAGGCAGTGCTTGGCGTAGATCCGGGTCGGTTCCAGCAGCTGCTCCCCCAGCGTGCGGCCGAATTCCTCGACGTGCCCGGCCAAGGGCATCCGAGCGATGTCCAGCAGCACGTGCCGGGCCAGCGAATAGCCGTTGGAGTGCAGCCCGGACGAGCCCATCGCCACCACCACGTCACCGGGCCGAACGCAGTCAGACCCGAGGATGGCGTCGGCCTCGACCACGCCCACTCCGGTCGCGGACAGGTCGTAGTCGTCGTCGTTCATCATCCCGGGGTGCTCGGCGGTCTCCCCACCCAGCAGGGCGCAGCCGGCTTGGACGCAGCCGTCGGCGATCCCCCGGACGAGGTCCGCGACCCGTTCCGGCACGACCTTGCCGACAGCGATGTAGTCCTGCAGGAACAACGGCTCCGCTCCGCACACCACCAGGTCGTCGACGACCATCGCCACCAGATCGATCCCGATGGTGTGATGGGTGTCCATCGCCTGTGCCACCGCAATCTTGGTGCCGACACCGTCAGTGGAGCAGGCCAGGACGGGCTCGCGCCAGCGGTCCGTCTTGAGCTTGAACAAGCCGGCGAACCCGCCGATCGAGCCCAGCACCTCCTGGCGGCGAGCCCGCTCAGCGTGCGGTCGCAGCGCGCTGACTGCCCGCTCTCCAGCAACAATGTCCACCCCGGCCGCGGCATAGGTGATGCGCGGGCCGTCGATCTCGGTCATGGCAGACGCTCCAGGACACAGGTGACAGAACGCGAAAGATGCCCCCACGAGCTTGTAACAGCCACGTTACCTGGTCGGCGTCGGGGCTGGTCCAGGTTGCTGCGCTCAGGGCCGGTGCAGGGCATCCTCGACGCCTGCCCCCACCGGCAACACCGGCTCCGCATCCCCCGCGGCACCCCGCTCCATCGCGTCGAGATCTTCGAGTAGGTGCTTGCCGGTGGACCCGGCCGAGGGCAACGGGATCGGATAGTGACCGTCGAAACACGCCATGCACAGCCGGGAAGCCGGCTGCTCCGAGGCCGCGATGAGGCCCGCCAAGCTGACGTAACCCAGACTGTCGGCCCCGATGGAACGTCGTATCCCGTCCACGTCGGCACCGTTGGCGATCAACTCAGCGCGGGAGGCGAAGTCGATGCCGTAGAAGCACGGCCAGCGCACCGGCGGGCTGGCGATCCGGACGTGCACCTCGATCGCCCCCGCCTCGCGGAGCATCCAGAACAGGGCGCGTTGGGTGTTGCCACGCACGATGGAGTCATCCACCACCACCAAGCGCTTGCCGCGGATGACGTCACGCAGCGGGTTGAGCTTGAGCCGGATGCCCAGCTGGCGGATCGTCTGGGAGGGTTGGATGAAGGTGCGCCCGACGTAAGCGTTCTTCACCAATCCCTTGCCGTAGGGGATCCCCGAAGCCTGCGCGTAACCGATCGCGGCCGGGGTGCCCGACTCGGGCACCGGGATGACCAGATCGGCGTCGGCCGGGTGCTCCGCCGCCAACCGGCGGCCGATCTCCACTCGGGTGACGTGCACCCCGCGCCCGGCGATCGTGGTGTCCGGGCGGGCCAGGTAGACGTACTCGAACACACAGCCTTTGGGATCGGGGCTGGCGAAGCGGGAGCTGCGCAAGCCGCTCGCGTCGATGGCCAGCAGCTCACCCGGCTCGACCTCCCGCACGAAGCCGGCACCGACGATGTCCAGTGCCGCGGTCTCACTGGCCACCACCCAACCGCGGGCCAGCCTGCCCAACACCAGTGGACGCACCCCCTGCGGGTCCCGTGCAGCATAGAGCGTGCTCTCGTCGCAGAAGACCAGAGAGAACGCCCCCCGCAGCTGGGGCAACACGAGCTGGGCGGCGCGCTCGATGCCGATGTCCGCCGCGGTGGCGGCGAGCAGCCCGGTGATCAGGTCAGAGTCGGTGGTCGCCCCGTTGCGGGTGGGCGCACCGCGCTTGCGGGCCTGGACCAGCAGGTCGGTGGTGTTGACCAGGTTGCCGTTGTGGCCCAGCGCCAGACCGGACCCGGTCGTCGTGGTGCAGAAGGTGGGCTGGGCGTTCTCCCAGGTACTCGCCCCGGTGGTGGAGTAGCGGCAGTGCCCGACCGCGATGTGCCCGGACAGGCTGGAGAGTACCTGCTCGTCGAACACCTGGCTGACCAGTCCGAGATCTTTGAACACCAGCACCTGCGAGCCGTCGGACACCGCGATGCCTGCGGCCTCCTGGCCGCGGTGCTGCAAGGCGTACAGACCGAAGTAGGCCAGCTTGGCGACTTCCTCACCGGCTGCCCAGACTCCGAAGACACCGCACGCCTCACGGGGACCGGCATAGTCGTCTCCACAGTTGGGGTCATGTCGGGGCTGCTCACTGCCCACCTGCGACTCCACGGGAGAAGTGTCGAGCGGTTGTGGGAGATCTGGGCCTACGCCCTCCAGTCTACGTGGGTGGATCGCGGGTCCGCGCTACACCCGGCGCCCGAGTAGCGCCAGCAGCCGGGTCTGGGCGTCGGCGCCGGCGTCCACCGCGACCGGTGGCGCGAACAGCCCGGTCCCGGCCAGCTGCTCGACCTGGGGCTCGATGAAGATCGATATTTCGCGGAGCAGGGCCTCGTCGAGCCGCTCATCAGCCCCGATAGCTCGGGCCAGGTCCCACGCATGCACGGTCAGGTCCAAAGTCATCTCTTGGCAGTAACCCTGCGCGGGACGGCTCCCGTAGGACAGCTCGACCGATCGCCGTAGCGCGCCCGGAGCTCCGAACGCCGCCCGCGCGCAGGCCGCTGCGCCCGCCCACGCCGCCACCGGGTCAGCACCGAGCTGATCGCCCTCGAAGCGGTCTCCGACATCGTCGATGGTGGCTCCGTCAAGCAGCAACGGCGCCCACAGCTGCTCGGTGACCACGTGATTCACCAGCGCCCGCACATCCCATGCCGCGCACGGCGTCGCGTGGCCCCACTGGTCACTCGCCACACTCCTGACCCGCCGATCGAACTCACCCATCGCCGCGTCAAACCACTCCAATGTCATATCCCCCATCGTGCTGGATCCGCATTCAGCGGGCTCAACGGGGTTATTCGGCGGTCGGGTCCCCCGCTGAGCCCGCTGAATGCGGCAGGGGCAGCCAATCGGAGAGATCAGCTCGGGGGCCGGAGGCCCTCACCCGACCGTCTGTGATCGCATCGGTCCAGGTGAGGCGGGAGGTGGCTAGCTCCAGCCAGGTTCGGGGGTCGGTCTCCACCACGTTGGGCGGGGTGCCTCTGGTGTGGCGGGGACCCGCTCCGCACTGCACCGCGGCGAACGGCGGTACCCGCACCTCCACCGCGGCACCGGGTGCGATCCGCGCCAGTGCCCGAAGGCTGAGCCGGACGGCCCGCGCCAGCTCCTCGCGCGCCGGCTCCGGCCCCTCTCCGTCCAACCACGCCCCCACCTCACCGGGCATCCGCTCCTCCTTACTCGCGTTCTGGATGCAGACTGCTGTCTATTGCGCCCGAATATCAGCAGTCTGCATCCAGAACGCGGAGGCGGGGAGTGTCGAACAGGGCGGGGAGGGTGCGTTCCCAGGTGGTGCACAGCTCGGTTAGGGG
This sequence comes from Pseudonocardiaceae bacterium, assembly GCA_050699515.1. Lineage (GTDB taxonomy): Bacteria > Actinomycetota > Actinomycetes > Mycobacteriales > Pseudonocardiaceae. The sequence continues at coordinate 34,813 of JBOHFF010000086.1, read as the reverse complement.
GAGGGGGGCTAGCGGGGGGATGTGCAGGACGGGGGTGGGGTGGACCTCTCCCAGGAGGATCACGGGCACGCCATGGGCCGAGCACAGTTGAGCGACACGCGGGGCATGAGCGCGCGACACGCCGAGGAGGACGCGAGCTGAGGACTCCGAGTACAGGGCGATGAAGGGGTCCAGATCCGCGGGGAGGGTGATGTGGGCGCCGTGGCGGCTGAGGAGGGCGGCTTCCACCAGGGCTTGGGCCAGGCCGCCGTCGGAGAGGTCGTGGGCGGCGCTGACCAGACCGTCGCGGGACGCGGCGGCGAGCAGCTCGGCGAGCGCCTGCTCGCGGGCCAGGTCCACCGCGGGGGGGCGGCCACCGAGATGCCTGTGTACCTCGTGGGCCCATTCGCTGCCGCCGAGTTCCTCTCGAGTGTCGCCGAGCAGCCACACCTGATCACCGACCTCGCCCAGCCCGGTGGGGATCCGCCGGCGCACGTCATCGATCACGCCGAGCACCCCGATCACCGGGGTGGGCAGCACGGCGGTGTCGCCGGTCTGGTTGTAGAAGCTCACGTTCCCGCCGGTGACCGGGATGCCCAGGACAGCGCAACCCTCGGCCAGCCCGCGGACGGCCTGTTCGAACTGCCACATCACGCCGGAGTCGGTGGGCGCGCCGAAATTGAGGCAGTTCGTCACAGCCAGCGGGGTAGCGCCGGTGACCGCGACATTGCGGTAGGCCTCAGCCAACGCCAGTTGGGTGCCCAGGTAGGGATCCAGTGCGCAGTAGCGGGCGTTGCAGTCGGTGGCGATCGCCACCCCTCGATGGGTGGTCTCGTCGATGCGCACCATGCCCGCGTCGCTGGGTTGAGCGAGCACGGTGCCACCCCGCACGTAGCGGTCGTACTGGTCGGTGACCCAGGCCCGCGAGCACAACCCCGGGCTGCCCACCATCCGCAGCACCATGGCGCGTAGCTCGTCCGCTGTGGATGGTCGGGGCAATCCGTCCGGATCGGACGCTTGCAGAGCGTCCTGAGTGGACGGCCGCCGAACCGGGCGGTGATAGACCGGGCCCTGGTGCGCGACGGTGCGCGGCGGCACGTCCACCACGGTCACACTGTCGTGCATGATCACCAGTCGGTCGCCGCCGGTGACCTCGCCGATCACCGTAGCGGTGACCTCCCACTTGGCGCAGACCGCCAGGAAGGCGTCCACATCGGAGGGACGCACCACGGCGCACATCCGCTCCTGGGACTCGCTGCACAGGATCTCAGCCGGCGTCATGCCCGAGGCCCGTAGCGGCACCGCGCCGAGATCCACCCGCATGCCGCCGTCGCCGGCGCTGGCCAGCTCGCTGGTCGCGCAGGACAGCCCGGCCCCGCCGAGGTCCTGGATGCCGGCCACCAGACCGGCCTCGAAGAGCTCCAGGCAGCATTCGATCAGCACCTTCTCGGCGAACGGATCGCCCACCTGGACGCTGGGAAGCTTCTTGCGCCCGGTCACGTGATCCCCGGAATCGGCGCTGAAGCTCTCGCTGGCCAGCACCGAGACCCCGCCGATGCCGTCCAACCCGGTGCGCGCGCCAAACAGAACGATCTTGTTCCCGGTGCCGCTGGCGTGCGCAAGGTGCAGATCACTGACCCGCAGCACTCCCACGCAGAGCGCGTTGACCAGGGGGTTACCCGCATAGGAGGGGTCGAACGCCAGCTCGCCGCCGATGTTGGGCAACCCCAGGCAGTTCCCGTAACCACCGATCCCCGCGACCACTCCCGGCAGTACCCGCGCGGTGTCAGGCGCGTCAGCCGGGCCGAAACGCAGCGAGTCCGCGATCGCGATCGGCCGGGCGCCCATGGCCATGATGTCGCGCACGATCCCGCCGACCCCGGTCGCCGCCCCCTGGTAGGGCTCCACATAGGACGGATGGTTGTGAGACTCGATCTTGAAGGTGACCGCCCAGCCATCGCCAACCTCGACGACACCGGCATTCTCCCCGATGCCGGCGAGCATCCGCTGCCGCATCTGCGCGGTGGTGGTCTCGCCGAAGTAGCGCAGGTGCACTTTGGACGATTTGTAGGAGCAGTGCTCGCTCCACATCACCGAGTACATCGCCAGCTCGGCAGCGGTGGGCCGGCGCCCGAGGATCTCCAGGATCCGGGAGTACTCGTCGTCGGCCAGGCCCAACTCGCGGTAGGGCTGCTCAGGGTTGCGCACCCCTGGAAGGGTATGCGGCGCTCTAGACTCCACCAGAGGACCTCACCCTCCCCGAGCAAGGTTTAGGTGCGCACCGATCCGAGCACGGCGTCGACGGCGGAACGGAATAGGTCCAAGCCGTCGCTGGACGGGCCGGTGAGCGGGTCGATCGCGTGCTCGGGGTGCGGCATCAAGCCGACCACCCGACCATCGGCCGAGGCGATCCCGGCGATGTCGTTGGCTGCGCCGTTCGGATTGACCCCCAGGTAGCGGAACACCACCCGACCATCACCTTCCAGCTCGGCCAGCGTGGACGCGCCAGCCACGTAGCGGCCCTCGATGGACTTCAGCGGCACGACAATCTCGGCTCCAGCGCCGTAGCGAGTAGTCCAGACGGTCGCGGTGCGCTCCACCCGCAGCCGCTGATCGCGGCAGACGAAGTGCAGCCCGGCGTTGCGCACCAGCGCTCCCGGCAACAAACCCGCCTCGCACAGGATCTGAAAGCCGTTGCAGATGCCCAACACCGGGGTGCCACGACTGGCAGCGTCGATGACAGCGCGCAACACCGGCTGGTGGGCCGCGATCGCGCCGGCTCGCAGGTAGTCGCCGTAGGAGAACCCGCCGGGCACCACCACCGCGTCCACCCCGTGCAGGTCGTCGTCGGCATGCCACAGCGATACCGGTTGCGCCCCCGCGTAGCGCACAGCGCGGGCGGCGTCGACGTCGTCGAGCGTGCCGGGAAAGGTGATGACGCCAATCCGAGCTGTGTTCATCCGATCTGGGTTCACAGCCGTCGAACCGTCCAGTCCTCGATCACCGGATTGGCCAGCAACTCACCCGCGATCCGATGCAACGTCTCGGTGTCGACATCGTCCTCGACGTCGAGCTCGAAATGCTTGCCTTGGCGCACCTCGCGCACCCCGTGCACCCCCAGGCGAGGTAACGCACGCATGATCGCTTGACCCTGTGGATCAAGAATTTCGGGTTTCGGGACGACATCGACGACCACTCGCGGCACGCTGGAAAGGCTACCCGTGCTCCGCCGGCACGTGGCACGCTGACCTGAGGAGGTAGTACCCGTGCAGATCGTCCACCTGGGGCAGTCCTGTGTACTGGTCGAGAGCGGGGCAGCTCGGCTACTGCTGGATCCCGGGGTGTACTCCGCCGGCTTCGAGGAACTGACCGGACTGAACGCGATCCTGGTGACCCACCAGCATCCCGACCACTTCGACCTCGACCGCCTACCCGCCTTACTCCTCGCCAATCCGACAGCGGAACTCCTCGTCGACGCCGGCTCCGCACCGCAGCTGGCCGAGGCCGGCATCGCGCACCGGGTGGTCGGTCCCGGCCAGCGGCTGGAGTTGGCCGGCACGACCGTTGACGTGATCGGCGGCGAGCACGGCGTGATCCACCCGGATATTCCAGTGGTCCCGAACAATGGCTACCTGATCGACGGTGACGGCGGCACCGTCCTGCACCCGGGGGACTCGTTCAGCCTTTCCGGTCGCCCGATCGACCTGCTGCTGTTACCCACCGCCGCACCGTGGCTCAAGGTCTCCGAGGCGGTGGACTACCTGCGCGCCGTCGCGCCGGCCATGGCGGTACCGATCCACCAGGCCATCCTGGCGAAGCCGGAGAAGCATTACGGGCTGTTCCGTGAGCTCGCGCCCGCCGCCACCGACATCCAGATCGCCGTCCACGCCGAGCCGCTCGAACTCTGACTCGAACGACGTCTGACTCGAACAGCGCTGGGCTCGATGCACACAGAAACAATCCGGGGCGCCGACCTCGACTGGTCGGCGCCCCGGATGGGAACAACCTGTAAGGAATCCTGCGATTACTTCGGAGCAGCAACCACCTGGCTGAGGAGGTCGCCGGTGTCACTCAGCACAGGCAGACCCTCGAGAAGGCTGCCCAGAACCGACGGGAGCTGAGTGGTGGGTAGTGCCGGCAAAGCGGGCACTCCGAGCGCGGAGATCTGCGGAAGCAGATCGAACACAGGGAGTCCCATCTGAGCTGCCGCGGGGTCCTTGCGGGCCGACGCGTTGATCATCTCCCGCATCACGCCGGCGTTGCCACCGTTGAGAAGGATCGGGTTCTTCTCAATCGAGTAGGCATTGCCGTTGACCGTTCCCCTGAACCCAGCAGTGCCCACGATGTTGCTGATAACTGTGGTGTCGGCATCGATGGACTTCGCGGACCGGTTGATATCGTCAGCCTGGTTCGTCACTGTCACGACCCGGCTTCTGATGTCGTACACGTTGTCCAACGTGCCGGCGAGCTGACCATCGATCGAGTGCACCGTGGCGTTGATCTCCCTGGCATTACCCAGGACCGTCGCCAGGTTCGGGCCGATCGTCTTCACCGCACTGTTGATCTCCAACACCGAAGCGTTGATCTGCTTCGCCGACTGGTTGATCGTCGGGACAGTCTCGCCCACATTCTTGAGACTGGTGTCGATCCTGGCAGCGCTGTCCGCGATGCGTCCGATGGTCGGGCTCAGATTCGCAGCGGCCTCGCGGATCTGGGTGGCGGTGTCCTGAACCTGAGTGAGGATCGGGACCGTGTTGAGCTTGCTCGAGATAGGAGTCAGCGAGCTGTTGATGATGCCGACCCGACTCTCGATCCGGTTAGCCGCAGCCAGGATACCGGTCAAGAAGATCACCGCGGTCAATGCCCAGAGGATCACGATGACGAGCATGATCCCCGGTAGAGCCGTGGATGTTAAACGTCGCATCAGTCACCTCCTACGGGCGGCACTTGAACGGAGGCAGCAAGGACGCCACCGGCGAGCTGCAGATGTTGACCAGGTGCTTCTCCGCCTCGAAGAGCTGCAGGTTGATGTTGAACAGATCCTGCTCAGCGCCGATGAGGGAGTTGTTGATGTCATTCACCTGCGGGACCACCAGAGCGGTACCACGACTGTCCGCGTTCTGGATGGACTCCAGGGTGCCATCGATGGACTGAGCGAGGCCCAGAACGTTGAGCAGCACATTGGAGGTGTCCACCAGGGAGGTCGAGATGGCCGCCGCGGACTGCGAGGCACCCACCAACGTCCCCGAGGTGTCGACCAGCGAGTTCGACGTGTTGACCAACGAACCTGACGTGTCCTTCAAGGATGCGTCGATGTTCTGCGCGGTTCCCTTGATGGAGACCAGGGACGCGCTGGCGTCGGCCACCTGACCGCGGATCGGCTTCAAGGAAGTGTCGATATCGGTCAGTGCGGCGTTGATCGTCTGGATGTAGTTGGGCAGCGGAACGACGTCGCCCGTGGCACTCGTCACCGAGCTCGATGCATTGAACAGCCCGTTATCGATCGACTCCAGCGCCCGGACGATACCGATCAGGAAGCCGATGACGACGATGACGACGATCAAACCGATGGTGGTGAAGATCCACAGGAATCGGGCAAACGAACTACCGGCGGCAGAAGGTGCAGCGGTTGACGACGATCTCGCGAATTCCGTTGTTGTCATCTTCTATCCCCCTAGCAAGCCGGAACCGGCGGGTTGATCAGGTTAAGGCGCAGCTTGGCATCGATACACCGAGACGTGAACTCGATGTTGATCGCCTGGTTGAGAATGTTGCTGGCATCAATCTTGATGTTCCTGGCGATGACCACGGTCCGGGCCAGGGCGTCATTGATGTTCGCCGCGTCGACGTCGATGCGCTGTGCGACGTCGAGGATGGCTGCGGCCCGGTTGTCGATCCCCTTGGCGGTACTGTTGATCGTGGCAGCGGTGCCGTTGATCGTCGTCACGTTGCCGTTGATGTCACGCGCAGTGCCGTTGATCGTGGTGGCGGTGCCGTTGATCGTGCCGGCGGTACCGTTGATCGTGCCGGCGGTGTTGTTGATCGACTTTGCCAGGCCGTCGATGTCACTGGCCGTTTTGTCGACCGTGACGAGCAGACCCTGCAGCGGCTTCGCGCTCTGCAAGATCGAGGCTGCCACCTCGTTGGTCCGGTTCAGCTGAAGGACCGAGTTAGTCGAGGTGTCGATGCTGCCGGCGTTTCCCGCGATGGCCTGCGCCTTCTTGTCGATGCTCTGCGCCGCCGCCAGCGTCCGGGCAAGTAGCGCGGCCGCTATGCCGATGACCAGGACACCGACAACGAGTATCACGACACTAATAACGTTGAACAGTCCAGCTCCTCCCGATCGGCCGGATCGGGCATCTGTTCTAGCCAACTCCACCACCGCTTCCTTAGTGCAGGATTGTTCATGCAGGAAAGCGTGCTGGGCGGGGAGTCACGGCGGAATGAGATCGAGAATCGCCGCAACGGCCGACGCCGCTGGACGGCCTCCTTTCTCAGCACGCCTCCCCGGGGCAGCTGCTCCCGTCAGGTATGCGGCAGCTTGGAGGAAGTCGACCAAGAAAGCAAGTAGGTGACACGCGCGGACGGAGCGTAGTGGCGTTCCACGCCTCCACGTCCGCTCAGGCCCGGCTAGGACCTCAACGTACCCTCTCCACGGCCGGAACGGCACACTTCTTACGATCTTCTCAGGTTCCGGCAAAACCCAGCTGAGCTGCATGAACGCGAGTTTTCCCAGAACTGCCGACCAGTACCCGGCAGGCGTCGCCAACCCCGCAACGCGGCCTGAGAGTAGTCTCGCGGTCCATCCCGATCGGTAACTTAACGTGACCATCACCGCTGGTAACCGGCCCGTTACATACCGATGTCGGGCATCGTTTTGTGTTAATAATTACAGCAAGTTACATCATCACTCTAATGGGTGGAGATTGGCTCATTCACCCGGAATAGTCGTCGGGCAGAGCTCAGCACGCTGCAAACAGGCGGTAACCGGTACAGGACGAGGGACCCGAGGCGGACGGGCAATGAGCGACGTGGCTGACGCTGCCGGCGGGCTCAGCCCCCGAGGCGTCGCACCAGACGTGTCAGCACCCAGGTCACGATGAGCCAGACGAGGGCAGGTAGACCGTAATCGACGGCGGCCTGCGCCTTGGCGTTCGCGAGAGTGAACAGACCGCGAAAACCCAGATGGAGACGGTCCGCCCAGGAGGCCACCAGCGTGGTGATGCCATTGGCCGGGTTCGCATCGGCCACTGTGAGCACGATGTGCGCCACCAGGATAAAGACGATGAGTCCACCCACGATCCGGATCAACGTCGCGAGGACGGCGGCCACCCTGCTGCGCGTCCCGCGGACCGAGGTACGACTGGTGCTCATGCCGGAAGTCTGCCATGAGTGACACCCTGCGTGCAGGGCACACACCGGTGATACCACCGGCCGCGGGCGCCGACTCCTCCCAGCATTCGGGAGGGTGGTTGCGTACCTGACGGTGACCACGGTTACGGTGATCGCGTGGCACGCGCTCTTCTGCTTCGCTGCCGCGACGGGGTCTGACACCGACCGGCCCCCCGTCGCGGAGTCGCTGCGTGCGTCCGCCGGTCGGATCTCCCGACTAGCCCAGAGCTCGAACCGGGCTCCAAGATAAAGGCGCAGAAGCAGAAGATGACTCCTTACTCCACCGACGCCGGCCCCAGCGCGTTCGCTGCGGGCACTAGCAGCCGCATCCGGCGGCCCGACGCTCCCCCACCCGTTGACCAGGCCGGCTGGAACCCCCAGCGCGGCGCTGCGATGCCCATGCATCGCTATCGGAGCTTTGCCCAGACCGTGGAACCGGTTCACCTGCCCGATCGCAGCTGGCCTGACGTCACGATCAGCCGGGCACCGCTGTGGTGCGCGGTCGACCTGCGAGACGGCAACCAGGCCCTGATAGATCCGATGAGTCCGGCCCGCAAGCGGCGCATGTTCGAGCTCCTGGTCCGGATGGGATACAAGGAGATCGAGGTCGGCTTCCCGTCGGCCAGCCAGACCGATTTCGATTTCGTCCGCGAGATCATCATCGAGGATGCGATACCGGAGGACGTGCGCATCCAGGTCCTGTCCCAGTGCCGGCCAGAACTCATCGAGCGCACCTTCGAGGCGCTGCAAGGGGCTCGGCAGGCCATCGTGCACATCTACAACTCGACGTCGATCCTGCAGCGCCGGGTGGTGTTCCGGGAGGAACGCGAGGGCATCAAGAAGATTGCCACATCGGCGGCCGAGATGCTGGTCGCCTACGCGGGCAAGTACTCCGACACCGACTTCCGGTTCGAGTACTCACCGGAGTCCTACACCGGCACCGAGCTGAGTTACGCCGCGGAGATCTGCAACGCGGTCACCGAGATCTGGCAACCCACCCCGGAGGCCCCGGTAATCCTGAACCTGCCGGCCACCGTCGAGATGGCCACGCCGAACGTCTACGCCGACTCCATCGAATGGATGCACCGCAATCTGGAACGACGCGACGCGGTGGTGCTCTCGCTGCATCCGCACAATGACCGCGGCACCGCGGTGGCGGCCGCCGAGCTGGGCTACCAGGCCGGTGCGCAACGCATCGAGGGGTGCCTGTTCGGCAATGGGGAGCGCACCGGCAACGTGTGCCTGGTGACGCTGGCAATGAACCTGTTCAGCCAGGGCATCGATCCCCAGATCGACTTCTCCGACATCGACGAGATCCGCCGCACCGTGGAGTACTGCAACCAATTACCGGTGGCCGAGCGGCATCCCTACGGCGGCGACCTGGTCTACACCGCCTTCTCCGGCAGCCATCAGGATGCGATCAACAAGGGCCTGACCGCGATGCACGCCGACGCCGCGCAGGCCGGCCTCGGTGTGGACGAGCACCGCTGGGAGGTGCCGTACCTGCCGATCGACCCCAAGGACGTCGGACGCACCTACGAGGCCGTGATCCGGGTGAACTCCCAGTCCGGTAAGGGTGGCATCGCTTATGTCATGAAAGCCGAGCACCAGCTGGATCTGCCCCGCCGGTTGCAGATCGAGTTCTCCCGAATCATCCAGCAACACACCGACACCGACGGTGGCGAGGTGTCGCCACAGCAGATCTGGGACATCTTCGCCGAGAACTACCTGGACCGGAGCACTCCGCTGGGGGTGCTGTGGCACCGGTTGTCCGACGACGGCCAAGGCCACCACGAGATCCTCGCCACCGTGCTGGTGGAAGGCGAGGAGCATCAGGTCACCGGCTCCGGCAACGGCCCGATCGCGGCGTTTGTCGATGCCCTAGCCGCGCTCGGATTTGACGTCCGGGTGCTCGACTACTCAGAGCACGCGATGTCGGCCGGCGACAATGCGGCGGCAGCGGCATATGTCGAATGCACCGTCAGCGAAGAGGTGCTCTGGGGTGTCGGCGTCTCGGGATCCATTGTCACCGCCTCACTCAACGCGGTGGTGTCCGCGGTCAACCGCGCGCTGCGCTAGTACGCTCGGGAGTGCGTGACAACACGGTTACGCACTCCCGAGTCAGCCCCATCAGAAGTCGAACTCGCCGCTCTTCACCCCGGAGACGAAATCGGCCCATTCGTGGCTGTCGAACGAGAGTGGTTCACGGGTGCGGTCCTTGCTGTCCCGCACGACGGCTCCCCCATCGGGTAAGGGCGCCACCTCCACACAAGCCCCCTTACTGCACCGACTGCTTGTCCGGAACAGCAGCGTGGGGTGGTCCTCAATGATCACTGGTTCCTCCTCGGAGTTGCACTAGATGTCTCATGGAACGTGTACTAGATGTCTCGTAAGACGTCTGCGATGAGCTTTGCAGACTCACCGGTGGACAGGCATTGCCCCACCAACGCGTCGAAGAGCCCTTCATAGACCTCTACATCTTGCTCCTTCTCGATGTAGAGGTCACCAACATGCCCCTCGATAAATACAAGATCGTTGTCATCGGTATCGGCGAACGCTAGCACCACGAACGAACCTGCCACCGCGCGGTGCGCTCCAATGCTGAAGGGCAACACCCGAAGGGTGACATTGGGCCGCTGCGAGTCGGTGAGCAACCGGCCCAGCTGCTCGCGCATCACCTTCACACCACCGACCGGGCGGTACAGCACCGCCTCATCGAGCGCCATGTGGACGATCAGCGGGTCCTCGTCGGCGTAGAGCCGCCGCTGCCGCCGCATCCGGAGCTCGACGAGGCGGTCGGTGGCTTCCTGGCTCTCGCTGGACAGGGTGTTCAGGATGGCGCGGGCGTAGTCTTCGGTCTGCAGCAGGCCGTGCAACACGATCGCCTCGAAACTGCGGACCTCGCTGGCGTCCTCCTCCAGTGCGATGTAGCGGCGGAATTTGTCCGGCAGTCGCAGTAGCGGGTCACCGGAATCCGAGGCCTGCACGTCGGAGAAGTCGTCCCACCAACCCTGGCGGTTGCCCTCACGCACCCAGCGCATCAACCGGTCCAGGCGGGCCTTATCGGTGATCCCGTACCGATCGAGCAGATCGCGGACGTCGCGGCGGTACGGGATGCCTTGGCCAGTCTCCAACCTACTAATCTTGGATACCGAGCACTCCAGTCCCTTGGCCACCTCTTCGATGGTGAGCCCAGCCTCGTCACGCAGCGCTCGGAGCTCTGCGCCGAGCCTGCGCCGAGGTACCACTGGCCCACGTGCTGGGGACATCATCCGCCTCCGCCCTTCATCGCCCGTATGAGCAGGATGTCCGACTACCCACGGGGAGGGGAAAAGCGACACGCTACGCCTCTTCGGTGAATCACATCAAGATTTCGCATCACGCAATTGCACAGACACCTTGCTTCATGGACGCTACACCTATGGCGCCAGTAGCGCCGAGCACCTTGGCCCTGGGCGATCCCCAGCCACACCGCTAGGACCAGCAGAGGAAGGGGAAGCGCGCATGTCGACATCCCATCGGAGCGCGACACGCCTCCCCGGGCCTCGACCCTCGGGCCGGAGCCAGGGAGGGGCACGTCGTGGCGGGACACACCGCAGTGCACGGTGACCCAGGTGTTCGGCGGGGTCCTGTTCGGCGCGGCCATGCTCATCCTGCTCGGACTCCTGCTGGGATGGGCGTGGACCAACCAGGCTATGCAACCCAAGCTGCGCAAGCAGGCCGAGGAACGTCGCAGGCTGAACGAGGAATGGCTGGCGGTCCAGACCGCCCGCAGGCAGCGGAGCAAATGCCCGCGCTGCGCGAGTCCACTGTCCGACAAGGACTGGTACTACGTACCCACCCTGGTGGAAGACCCACCAGACGATGACTGAGTGACGGGGGTATTGGGGGCCATCTGGATGCTCGTGGCCGCTCGCACGGCGCGCACGAGTGCCACGAGCATCCAGGTGAGGCAGTGCAGTGCCGAACGGCGCAACAGCGTCAGACGGCGCGACGACCGGACAGCGCGCGGCCCAGCGTCAGTTCGTCAGCGAACTCGAGGTCACCGCCCATCGGCAAGCCGGAAGCGAGTCTGGTCACCGACAGGCCAGGAAAGTCCCGCAACATCCGCGCCAGATAGGTGGCGGTGGCCTCACCCTCGGTGTTCGGATCCGTCGCGATAATCACTTCGGTGATCTCGTCGGCACCGATGCGGGTCAGCAGTTCCCGGATCCGCAGCTGGTCGGGACCGACCCCGGACAGCGGATCCAGCGCCCCGCCGAGCACGTGGTAACGGCCGGTGAACTCCCGCGTGCGCTCTACCGCAAGCACGTCCTTGGGCTCCTCGACGACACAGACCAGCCGGGGATCGCGGCGAGGATCGGCACAGATCCGGCAGGTCTGTTTCTCCGCGACCGTGCCGCAGACGGCGCAGAACACCACTCCGTCCTTGACCCGCTGCAACGCCTCCTGCAGCCGGCTCACGTCAGCCGGATCCGCAGCCAGCAGGTGAAAAGCCATCCGCTGCGCGCTCTTGGGCCCGACGCCGGGCAGCCGCCCCAACTCGTCGATCAGATCCTGGACGACTCCCTCGTACACCAGCCCATCATGCCGCATCCCCGGCGCAGGACCGCCCTGCATGGGCCGGCCCTGGGCGCCTCACATGCCTGGAAGACCGAAACCCCCACCCGGACCACCCAGTCCGCTGGCCAACGGGCCCATCTTCTGCTGGGTCAGCTCCTGCAAGGCGCCGTGAGCCTCGGAGAAGGCACCGATGATGAGGTCCTGCAAGGTCTCGACATCGTCGGGGTCGACCACCTTGGGGTCGATCGTCACGCTGCGCACCTCACCGGAACCGGCCAACGTGACCGTGACCAGGTCACCACCGGCCTGGCCGGTGACCTCGGACGCAGCCAGCTCGGCCTGCGCACTCATGAGATCTTGCTGCATCTTCTGGGCCTGCTGCAGGATCCTCTGCATGTCAGGCGCTCCACCGGGTTGCACCGCGGTTCCTCCTCATCGCGTCCACGACCCGCTCGAGGGCACGGGCTCGGGGCCAGGTTAGCAATGGCTCGGGTACCCGCCTTGGGAACGTCAGATACCGGTGCGGTCGGGCCGGGTTTGGCCGTAGCGTGGTGGGCGTGCAGCTCACCGGGGCGTGGCGCAGCCATCGCGATGCTGTCCAGCGGCTGGCAGCCAGTTATCGAGCGATCCCACCGGGTTCGCCGGTGCGGTTGGCCAAGCGAACATCGAACCTGTTCCGGCGGCGCGGCGCGACGACGCATCCCGGCCTGGACGTCACCGGTCTGACCGGGGTACTGGAGGTGGACCCGGCCGGCCGCACCGCCGAGGTGGCCGGGATGTGCACCTACGAGAACCTCGTCGCCGCCACCTTGCCCCATGGTCTGACCCCGCTGGTCGTCCCGCAACTCAAGACGATCACCCTGGGTGGCGCGGTGAGCGGGCTGGGCATCGAGGCCACCTCATTCCGCAACGGTCTGCCGCACGAGTCGGTGCTGGAGCTCGACGTGCTCACCGGCGCCGGTGAGATCGTCACGACCACGGCGGGCAGCGCCCATGCCGAACTGTTCGCCGGATTCCCCAACTCCTACGGCACGCTGGGCTACGCCACCCGGTTGCGCATCGAGCTGGAACCGGTGCGATCCCACATCACGCTGCGGCACGTGCGGTTCGACGACCTGGACGAGCTGTGCGCCGCCGTGGCGCAGATCATGGCGACCCGGCAATGGGACGATGCGGACGTCGACTATCTCGACGGCGTGATGTTCTCACCCGCAGAGTCCTACCTGACGCTGGGCGCGCGCGCTGACCACGGAGGACCGGCCAGTGACTACACCGGGATGCAGATCTTCTACCGATCGATCCAGCAACGTCGCCACGACGTCCTGACCACCCATGACTTCCTGTGGCGGTGGGACACCGACTGGTTCTGGTGCTCGGCGGGCCTGGGCGCCCAGCACCCGGTGATCCGGCGGCTGTGGCCGGCGGCGCTGCGGCGCAGCGACGTGTACTGGAAGATCGTGGCGCTGGCGACCCGGTTCGACCTGGAGAACCGGGCCGAGGTGTGGCGCGGCCGGCCACGCCGGGAACGGGTGATCCAGGACGTGGAGATCCCGCTGGAGCGCACTGCGGAGTTCCTGGGCTGGTTCGCCGAGCACGTCCCGATCACGCCGGTGTGGCTGTGCCCGTTGCGGCTGCGCGGTGCGCGTGACTGGCCGCTGTACCCGCTGGAAATAGACCGCGACTACGTCAACGTCGGGTTCTGGTCCAGCGTGCCCATCACATCTGCGGGCACCGGCGGTGACACCAACCGCTGGGCCACCAACCGGGCGATCGAGCACCAGGTGGACGCGCTGGGCGGGCACAAGTCGCTGTACTCCGACTCCTTCTACTCCCGGGCGGAGTTCGACGCCCGTTACGGCGGCGAGCGGTATGCCGCACTCAAGGCACGCTACGACCCAGACCGGCGACTTCTGGACCTCTACGCGAAGGCGGTGCGACGACGATGACGACATTCCGACGCCCCAGCCCGGCTACGACCCCGGTCAACGACGACCGGTTGTCGCTGGCGGGGATCGTGGAGTTGCTCTCCGACGGCCGGTTCCCGGTCCGCTTCACCGCCTACGACGGCAGCGCCACCGGACCGCCTGACACCGAGCTCAGCGTGTACCTGGCCACCCCACGCGGGGCCACCTACGTGTTCACCGCGCCCGGTGACCTCGGCATGGCCCGTGCTTACATCGCCGGTGACCTGCACGTGTCCGGCGTGCACCCTGGTAATCCCTACCTCGCCCTGCGAGCGATGGCCGACAAGGTGCGCTTCCGCCGCCCGACCATGCCCGAGCTGGCGCTGATCAGTCGCTCGCTGGGCTGGGAGCTGCTGCGACCGGTGCCGCCACCACCGCAGGAGTACCGGCCCCGGTGGCGCCGGACGATCGAGGGCCTGGCGCATTCCCGGCACCGGGACTCCGCGGCTGTACACCACCACTACGACGTCTCCAACCGGTTCTACGAGATGGTGCTGGGCCCGTCGATGACCTACACCTGCGCCGTGTTCGACCACCCCGACGACGACCTGGAGCAGGCGCAGGAGCGCAAGCACGAGCTGATCGCCGACAAGCTAGGGCTGCAGGCCGGGATGCGGCTGCTCGACATCGGCTGCGGCTGGGGCGGCATGGTGCGCTACGCGGCCCGCCGGGGGATGCGCGCGCTGGGTGTCACGCTGTCCGTGGAGCAGGCCCGCTGGGCGCAGCAGGCCATCGTCGCAGAGGGTCTGGACTCGCTGGCGCAGGTGCGTCACCTGGACTACCGGGACGCCCCTGGCCGCGACTACGATGCGATCTCTTCGATCGGGCTGATCGAGCACGTCGGGGTGCATTCCTACCCCTCGTACTTCACGCAGCTACTCGCCAAGCTCCGCCCGGGGGGGCGGTTGCTCAACCACTGCATCACCGTGCCGGACAACCGGGCCAAGCCGCACAGCGATGCGTTCATCGACCGTTACGTGTTCCCGGACGGGGAGCTGGCCGGTGCCGGCAAGATCATCACTGAGGCACAGGACGCCGGCTTCGAGGTGCGGCACGTGGAGAACCTGCGGGAGCACTATGCGCTGACGCTGCAGCACTGGAACGCCAACCTCGTCTCCCGCTGGGACGAATGCGTGACCGAGGTCGGCGAGCCTACCTCCCGGGTGTGGGGCCTGTACATGGCCGCCTCTCGGCTGTCCTTCGAGCGCAACGGGATCGAGCTGCACCAGGTTCTGGCCGTGCGCCCCGATCGCACTGGCAACGCCCACGTACCGCTGCGACCGTGGTGGCGCTAGCCGCGAGTTGGGCTCATCTACAGTCCCCCTGACAGCTCGGGGATCCAGCGCACAGCGGAGGCACTCGTGGGTAAGGGCGACGCGGACGGGCCCGAGCGCCTTCGGGATATCGACACCAGCGTGCCGCATTCGGCTCGCGTGTGGGACTACTGGCTCGGCGGCAAGGATCACTACTCGGCCGATCGCGAGGCCGGTGACCAGATCAGTGCCGTCATGCCGGGCATTGTCGACACCGCCCGAGCCGTCCGCGGTTTCCTGGTCCGCGCGGTCCAGTACGTGGTCGGCGAGGCGGGCATCCGCCAGTTGCTCGACATCGGTACCGGCCTGCCCACCCTCAACAACACCCACGCGATCGCCCAGGCGACCGCGCCGGAGTGCCGCATTGTCTATGCGGATAACGACCCGCTGGTGCTGGCCCATGCTCGCGCCCTGCTCACCAGCAGGCCGGAGGGCGTCACCGACTACATCAACGCCGATCTGCACGAGCCGGACACCATCATCCGGGACGCGGCCCGGACGCTGGACTTCGAGGCGCCGATCGCGCTCATGCTGCTCGGGATCTTGAATCATGTTATGGACACCGACAAGTCGTACACGATCGTGAACCGCCTGCTGGACGCGTTGCCCTCGGGCAGCTACTTCGTGATGTCGCACTTCACTTCATTGATCGACACCGAGATCGTGGAACATGGCATGCGGATCTACAACGAGAGCGGGGGAACTCCGCCGGTGCGCGGCCGCAGCTACGAGGAACTCATCCGGTATTTCGACCGGGTCGAACTCCTGGAGCCCGGCGTGGTCCCAGGTATCCCAGTGGCGGCCGGGCTCCCACGACCTCGGTACCCCGCCCCAGGTCTACGAGTTCTGTGGAGTCGGACGAAAGCCCTGACCGCGCCCGCGCACTCAGATCTCCTGGAGGGTGCTCTTGAGGAATCGAGCCGTCTCGACGGGGGATTTAGCCTGCACGACCAGGCGATCCATGACAAGCATGTAGTGCTCGACATCCTGGATCTTGTCCAGGTAGAGCGCGGTGGTCAGCTGCTCGAGGTACACGATGTCCGGGAGGTCCGGCTCGGAGAATCGCAGAATCCTGAACGGACCACCCACTCCCGCGTTTGCGCCGGAGTAGATCGGAATCACCTGCAGCGTGACGTTGGGCAGCTCGGCGATCTCGATCAGATGCTGTACCTGGGCCCGCATCACCGTGCGCTTGCCCAGCCGCCACAGCGCCGACTCGTCGATCACGGCCCACAGACAGGGCGCCTCAGGCTGGGTGAGGACTTCCTGCCGTGTCACTCGCAGCGCGATCCGCCGTTCGGTGTCGTCGGTGGAGCCACTGGGGTGCCCGAGCTCGATGAGGGCACCGGCCACCTCCCGGGTCTGCAGCAGGTCGGGTATGAGTTGCGGCTCATAGGTGCGGATCACCGAGCTGGCCTGCTCGAGACCGAGGTACATCTCGAACCAGTTGGGCAGGATGTCGCTGTAGCGGTGCCACCATCCGGGCTCGTTGGCCTGCCGGGCCATGGTCAGGAACGCCACTCGTTCCGGTTCGCCGACAATGCCGTACAGGGTGAGCAGGTCGGCGACGTCACGCTCCTTGAAGCCCACCCTGCCGAGCTCCATGCGGCTGATCTTGGCGTAGGACCCTCGGATCGCGTATCCGGCTGCCTCGGCACTGATCCCGCACGCTTCGCGGAGCCGACGTAGCTGAGCACCCAGTGCGATACGCAACACGGTCGGCCCCTGCGGTCGGACTCGAGCCCGCCCGACA
Organism: Pseudonocardiaceae bacterium; assembly: GCA_050699515.1. Lineage (GTDB taxonomy): Bacteria > Actinomycetota > Actinomycetes > Mycobacteriales > Pseudonocardiaceae. Next base: position 17,849 of record JBOHFF010000086.1, on the reverse strand, counting down.
GGTCCCTGGGCGCAGGGTTGCTGACCGGCAGTCTCCTGGCCCTGGATTTCCGGGCCACGGGTTTCCTGGGCATGGGTTGCCTGGGCATGGGTTTCCTGGCCAGAGCGAGCCGCTTTCACCGCTTCCCCCTTCGGGTGAACCTCATCGAACTTGGCTCACCCTAACTCGCAACCAGCGGAGCCGCACCGGCGCGGTCTGCCTCCGACGCGTCCCGCCAACCAGCAAGGAGATCACTCAGTCCACACGTCTGGTCATATGCACGTACAGACGAGATTGCAGGCGCATTCGAATCCATCCTTGCATCAGTGGATGACGTTTGGTACTAGTCACAGGGCGACAAGGGAGCCACAGAGTGGCAAGGGAACCACGTTGCGCAGAGGGGAGGCTGCCATGTGAGACCTCGCGTTTCTGGTCGAGCGGTATCGCACACAGTTGAACGAACCGTCCTCACCCAAGCGGGTAGATTGTGCACCCCGCGGATACGAGAGGTGATCGATCCGTGATCCTGCCACCATCACCGGAGCAGCCTGCCAGCGACGAGGAGTACCTGCCGCCGGAGGTGCAGCAGCTACTACTCGAAGCGGTCGACGAGGGGTTTGCCAGGTACTGCTGTGGCCCCAAGGCCGCGCCGTTCGCTCTGGTCGCGGCCTACCAGTGGGAGGACTACGTCGATCTCGTCACCATCCAGCGCTTTGACCGGATCACCACCGCGAGGGTCGTCGCGCACAAGCGCAGCCATCTCGATATGTTCGCTCCTGAATCCGTGGTATGGGCCTACGAGGGGCCGCCACAGTCGGCACTGCGGGCCTTGCTCGACCTGGTACACCCCCAGCACGTCGATGCTCCCACCTGCGCGTATCCTGCGCCGCCCGGCCTACACATCCCCCGCTCCAGGCAACGCCCGATGACCATCCAACTCCCGCCACCGAACCGAGCCGGAGCGCGAGCCGCCCGCCTCGCCGCCACGATGACAGCCGGGGTGGCAATCTGCTCCTGAGCAAGCCCCGCCACCGTCATCGACACGTTCCTGAGCTGCGATCCACTCATCGTCCAGCACCGTTACCGGTCGTCGATGCGGCGGGCGCCGAGTTGCTCGGCGAGCAACGCCAGCGCGGCTTCCTCAGGGTCCTGGTGGCTGGACGGTTCCCGGCTCATGTCGGCGACCGCGGCCGGCATCGCCTCGTCGTCCAGCGGAGCCGGCGGACCAGGATCATCGGGATCCGAGGGCTCGGGAGGTGGCGGAACCCTATCGTCGGGGGGTTGTGGCACCGCGGTTCGCCTGCTGGGACGCTCCAGCGGTCGTTGCGGTGGGCGGGCGGTGGGCTCAGGGGGCCGCTGCTGTTGAGCACCGCCGGGACCTGCGTTGCCCCCGGCGTGCTCGCAGCGCACCTGCCAGTCGACACCCAGAACAGCGCGCAACGCCTTCTTGATCATATCGACGTTGCGGTCCTCGCCCAGCCGGCGGGCCAGCGGGGCGGTGGGCAGGTTGAGGATGAGGGTGCTGCCCTCCACCGCGCTCGCGGTCGAGTTGCTGAACAGGACCTGAGTGGCCCGACTCTGCTCGCGCACCGCGTCCAGCAGGGCTGGCCACGCTCGCCGTACCGCAGCGGCGTCGAGCTGACCCGGCGTGGGTTGGTATTGCGTGTCCGCAGGCTGGACTTCGGCAGGCTGGGGGGCTGAGCGCCGCACGTCGGCACTCGGCGGTTGCGGTCCGCCGGCGGGAGTCGTCGAGGTGTGCTCTGTGACTATCGCCGAGCCCGCTGAACGCTCCGCGGCGACCTGCGGCTTTTTGATGATCGTCTGGTCTGCGGTCGGTTGGGCGGGAACCGGCTGATCGGCGGGTGGCTGGGCGATGGTGAGTCGACGTTCCAACCGCTCCAGCCGATGCAGCACCGCGCTGTCGTTCTCAGCGGCAGAGGGCAGCAGCATCCGGGCACACAGCAGCTCCAGCAGCAGGCGAGGGGCGGTGGTCCCGCGCATCTCGACGAGCCCGTTGTGGGTGATCTCGGCGAACCGGGTGAGAGTGCCCACGCCCAGCGCTTCAGCCTGCGTGGTCATCGTCCTGAGCTGATCCTCGGGAGCGTCCACCAGACCGCGACCGGCCTGCTCGGGCGCGACCCGCACCAGCACCAGGTCACGGAAGCGCTGCAGGAGGTCGGAGGCGAAACGGCGAGGATCGTGTCCCGCCTCGATCACGCGGTCGATGGTGGCGAACACGGTAGCCCCATCCTGGGCGGCCAGCGCCGAAACCACGTCGTCGATGAGTGCGACGTCGGTGACCCCGAGCAACGCCACCGCGCGGGCGTAGGTGACGCCCCCGGTGCCCGCCCCGGCGAGCAGCTGGTCGAGCACGGACAGCGAGTCCCGGGCGGAGCCGCCGCCTGCGCGGATCACCAGCGGGTAGACCGCCGGCTCGATGGTGACGCCCTCGGCAGCGCACACCTGCTCCAGGAGACCACGCATGGTGCTCGGCGGCAGCAGCCGGAACGGGTAATGGTGGGTGCGGGAGCGGATGGTGGCCAGTACCTTCTCCGGCTCGGTGGTGGCGAAGACGAACACCAGATGCTCCGGCGGCTCTTCCACGATCTTGAGCAAGGCGTTGAAACCCTGCGTTGTGACCATGTGCGCCTCATCGATGATGAACACCCGGTACCGGGATTCGGCGGGAGCGTAGAACGCGCGATCCCGCAGGTCGCGGGCGTCGTCCACACCGCCGTGACTGGCTGCGTCGAGCTCGACGACATCAATCGACCCCGGACCCTCGGGCGCCAGCGCCACACACGACGGGCAGACCCCGCACGGGTCCGGAGTCGGACCCTGCGCGCAGTTCAGTGACCGGGCCAGAATGCGCGCGCTGGAGGTCTTCCCGCACCCGCGCGGGCCGGAGAACAGGTAGGCGTGGTTGATCCGGCCGGCGGCCAGCGCGGTGCGCAGCGGCTCGGTGACGTGGTCCTGGCCGATCACCTCGGCGAACGACGCCGGACGGTACTTGCGGTAGAGGGCCAGTGCCACGGCCGCGAGGTTACCGGTGCGCGTCAGCCGGTCCGCATGGCACCAGGTGCAACTCCGGCAATCCGCCGTTCATTTCTGTATCAGGGGCTGGGCACGCGGGCTACTGCTTTCGCGCGATCCCAGAAGCCCTTGACGTACAGCGCGCTCCGATCGATTCCGCGCTCGCTGAGCAGGTGCGCCCGGATCCGCCGCACCGTCGGGGTATGCCCCGCGAGCCAGATCCGACCCCGTCCGGGCGGCAGCTGCACGGCACGCAGCGCGTCATCGAGCAGCGTGGACGTGCCAGGCTCCCGGTCGTCGCGGTGCAACCAGCACATCGTCGGGCGAGCCGGTCCGGGCATCGGCTGCTGCTCAGCGGCGTTGGCGACCTCGATGTAGAGCAACACGCACGCATCGGGGGGCAACATCGTCACGTAGGCCTGGATCGCCGGCAGAGCGGTCTCGTCCCCGGCGAACAGGTGCCAGTCCGCATGCGGGTCCGGCTGGTAACGACCACTCGGACCGAGGAATTCCAGCATCTCGCCGGGCTGCGCCCGCCGGGCCCAGTCGGCCGCAGGCCCCGCGCCGTGCAGCACGAAATCGATATCCAGGCTCGGGTGGGCAGAGTCGAAGTCGCGCACGGTGTAATCGCGGGACACCGGGCGGGCATCGAGCAAGTCCGGGAAATAGATCTTGATCGTCTGCCCCGGGGTCGCGGCCATGCCGGCCAGGCACTCGCCAGTGAGCCGAACCCGCGTCATCCGGGGAGTCAGCTGCCACACCGAGGCCACCGTTACCGCGGTGCTAGCGACACGCCCACGCTCAGAGACCGGAGACCCCATCCGCATTCCTTCCTCGACACAGCCGTACCCAGGCCGGCAAGGATGGCGAACGGCGACCTACGTCGCCGGATCAGGCTCCAGCAGCACCCGAATCGGCGGCGAGCTTGGCCTCGGCCTCCTTGACCCGGACCCGCAGCTTTCGATACTCCTCGTTACCCTGCAGTCTCGCCTGTACCTTGAGGTCGAACACATCCTTGGTGCGATACGGCGATCCCCACTTCTGGTCCACCTCGTCAGTGGTCTCCTGCTTGATCACAGCCATCCGCTCGCGTAGCTGCGTCAGCTCCTGCTGCACGGCATCGACGCCACCTCGAGCCCCCGCACCCTCTTCGCTCACGTCACGTCCGCCTTCCATCGAGCTGCGAGCACCATTGCCGCTGCATAAGCGGACCCCGCGCACCCGCCAGAGCCTGCTGACCCTTGCTGCCTTCCGACCCTGGGGGAGTTCGCAAGATGGACGCCGCGCGGGGCCCGCCTCCCAGTCTAGGGGCTAGCTCGCACCAAAGGCACGACACCCTCAGCGACCACCGTCGCGGCGGCTCTCACCTGCCCGCCGACGAGGACTGCTACCAGCAGCTTTGGCCGGCAGCAACACAGGCGGTAACCTCGCCAGCGGAGGATTCGCCTAGTGGCCTATGGCGCACGATTGGAAATCGTGTTGGGTGTTACAACCCTCGCGGGTTCAAATCCCGCATCCTCCGCCCGGTTCGTCCCAGGCTGAGTTGGCGCCCGCACCTCAGCCTGGGTGCGGAACGCATCAATGATCGCTGCAAGTGAGGCGTAGCGGTTGCCCGGCAGGCGGGCCTACGCCGAGATGTGCGGCTGTGGGGTTTGCGGCCGGCAACCCCTAGGCGTCGTTCTCAGCCTGATCGTTCGGAGGGGGTGTCATCCCAACCTGCCCATGGCCCCGATCCCGACATGCGGAGCATGCAGACCGGTGACACGATGCCCAGAGCGCGCCACTGTGCCTGTCGTAACACACGATCCCGCGGCTACTCCCCCGCCCAGAATGTGCGCGGTTCATCGTACTCAACCCACACCCCAGAAACTGCTGCGTACCGCGACTCGAGGAGACCAGGCACTGTCCTGTAGATCCGCTCCTTCGCGATCAGCTCTCCCGCTCCCGAGCTCAACAGCAGAGCTGCCCAGGACGTGCAGAATGGCTCTGCTGTTGAGCTCGGGAAGCTCAGAGCGAATCCGGCGCGAGGCGATCACCCATTGGCGCGATTCGTCCTACCAGAGCTGGCCGATCCGTTCAAGTTGGCTGATGTCCCAGCGTTCACCGGCGGGTAGCACCCACTCCGGGGGGCGCGACGAAGGGAGACGCGTCTTGGCGGCGGGACGGGTCGATCGGCTGGCGGTTCGGCTGGTATCGGCGGCTCTGGAAGTTTGAGAGACCGGGACCGCTGCGATCGGTGGCGGGGCCGGTATGACGATGGGTGCCGTATCAGCGGCAGCGTTTGCACGGCCAGAACTGCTGCCGGGATTGGGCGCTGGAATGGCGACTACCGGGACCGCAGAGGTCCTGGCGCCAGCCTGGGGGTTGGTGCCGCCATCAGAGATCACGATAGGGGCGGACAACCAGGTCGCGGGGAGCCCGAGAACGAACAGGGCCACCGCGGCCAACCGCCTGCACCGACGCGAGCCGGCGCGACGCCGCTGGAGGTCGGCGGCTTCGGTGGTCGGGGTGATGGTGGTCGGGGCTGACGGATTCAGCGCCTCAGTGTGGCGCGGCGCGGGGACGTCGGATCCGGCGAGCGGCACGCGGGAGGACCCGCCGACCAGCAGCATCGCGGCGAGGTCCTCCGCGCTGACACCGGCGGAGTGCAGCGCCCGGCGCAACGCCTCAACGGTCTCGGCTACCTGGGAGTGGACGAGGCCGTCGAACTCAGGTGCACTCGGAGTCCGCTGTGACGAAACCTCGGGTGAGGGCACCGGGGCAGTTACCTCAGGGGCAGCTGAGGCGGTCCGCGTGGTACCAGCAACATCGGACTGGGTCAGCAGCTCGGCGAGTTGATCTATCGACACATGCAGGGCGCGCGCCAGGTTGGGTCGTATCGACGGGAGTGGCTGGCTCTCTCCGGCCTCCCATCGGATGACGGTGGAGCGTTCCACTCCCAGGTGCTCAGCGAGCGATTCTTGGGTGAGCCCGACAGCTTTGCGGCGCTGGGATAACTTCTGCCGTCTGACCGCCATGTGACACCTCTCACTGGAGAGCGTTTCCGCAGCTGACTACCCCTCGTGCAGCACTGGTGCCTCAGTGATGCCACGGTGGCGCTCTGGCTGCGGACCGTTACGCACGGTTGTCTCTTCACAATACGGCCCGGCGCATTACGCACAGCAACGGAGGTACTCGCGCGATGCGTCGCCATCTGAGCTAGGCCGGCTCGGCGACAGACCTCCTCTAAGTCGTCGAGAACCGGCCTTCCACCCTGCACGGGGCCGCGCTGTGGCCCCGTGCAGGGCCAGGCACCTTCGCGTACATCCCATCAGGTCGACCGGCAAGGCACCCCGTCGCGTCCACTGAGGCCGGTGTCACAGGGATGATTCGACAGAACCCTGTCGGACGGCTCCTGCGCGAGGGACCATAGGTAGACCTGCGTTATCCGGGAGGAGCGATGAAGGTCGAGGAGATCCTGAAGTCCAAGGGTCGGTCGGTCGAGATGATCGAGGCTGACGCGAGTATCGCGGAGGCGATAGGCCGGCTGAACGGACCCCCACAGATCGGGGCGCTGGTCGTTCCCGACGAACTGGGTCAGCGCCCGTTCGCGGGTACCCTCACTGAGCGTGACATTATTCGCGCTCTGGGTAAGTACGGTGCCAAGCTGCTGACCATGCGGGTCAGTGACGCGATGTCACGCAACGTTCCTGTCTGCGCGCCGCAGGACAGCATCGCGCGGCTGATGCAACAGATGACCACCTCCCGTTACCGCCATCTGCCGGTAGTGGATCAGGGCAAGCTGGCCGGCCTGGTCAGTATCGGCGACGTGGTGAAGGCCCGGATCGCGGACATGGAACTGGAGACCGGCCTGCTCCGGGATCTGTATATCGCACGCGGATGAGGTTCCTCACCCGGAGCCGGCGACGGTGAACGCCAGGATCGCTCCCGGATTGGCGAGCTGCTCGGTGGGTGGCCCGAACTTGGGCCCGGACAGACCCAACCGGTCAGTGGCGATGTAGACAGTGCGATGGTCCGGGCTCAGGGCCAGATCGCGGTACCGGTTGGTGGTCTTGAAGAACTGGGTGATGTCGCCCTGCACCGAGCCACCGTCCTGGGTGAGCCGCAGGCAGTAGAGCGCACCGTTTTTCAGGCTCGTCACCAGCAGTGAGTTGCGCCAGCCCTCGAACGCGCCCTGGTCGGCCGGTACGTAATCGATGCTGGAGGGTGCGATCGAGGGCCAGCAGATGTACGCCTGGTCACCGCAGGCCTGGTCCTGGAAATTGTGCCCGTTGGGCACGGTGTACAGCGTCTTCAGCGGCTCCACATAGTCCGGGCTGTTCCAGGTCGTCTCCCGCTGCTGGGGGACGGCCGGCGGGATCGTGAAATTGTCGAAGCGCAGATCTGTGCACGGTGGGTCAGTGACTGCGGACCAGTTCGCATACGTATAGGACTCGTCGTCCCGGAAGCCGGAGACGTAGGGCCAGCCGTAATTCTTTCCCGACTGAATCAGGTTGATCTCGTCATCGGACTTTGGGCCGTGCTCGGCCGACAACAGGCGTCCTTGCGGTCCGAAGACCAGGCCCTGCGGGTTGCGGTGCCCGTATGAGTAAACATGGCTGCGCACTCCCTTGATCACCGGGTTGTCCGCGGGGATCGCGCCATCGAGGTCGAGCCTGAGCGTCTTGCCGACATAGGTGGCCCAATTCTGGGTCCGGACATCGTCTGCGGTGGGTAGATCCTGGGCGCGTATCGGGTTGCAGAAACGCCGGAACTGGTTGTTCCCCTGGTCCCCGATCGAATAGTAGAGCTTCTGATCGTCACCGACCAGCAATCGTCCCGAATTGTGGTCGGTACTCGCCGGCAAACTCGTGATCACATCCACCGGCCGGCTCAACGTGTGTGCTGCCGGGTCGTAGGCGTAGCGGGCTATCTTGGTCCTCCTGTCGACCTCGGAACCCGGATCCGCATCGTAGGTGTAGGCGAGATAGACGTCATTGCCACCCTGCAAGAAATTCGGTTGAAAAGCCATGCCGAGCAGACCGTCCTGGCTCTCGGTGGAGTACACCTCAGCGATGGTGGCCACGGTGCTCTTGGATCCATCCACCGGATTCACCCGGGTCACCCGCTTGCCCGTCTTCTCGGTCACCCAGAGAAAACCATCCGGGCCCCAAGTGATCTCATACGGATCCGCCAGATCGGTGGTCACGACACGAGTGCTGAACCCCTCCCCCGCTCGCGACGCAGCCGGGGACTGCTCCGGGGATGCCGTGCACCCTGTGACCGACGATACGAGCAGGGCGGTCATGGCGATAAACCGCTTCGCGCACCGGGCTTGGCGGGAACGTGGCTCGTGCGACACCCGGTCATCGTGCCCGCATCCGGTAACCATCAAGCTACCGGGGGTGAGGACCGATGATCTCGCGCCCGGCAAACTCAGGCGTCGTCGCGGCTGATGGCGATCCGATGGCGGTGTTCGTTGACGATCTCTTGGAGTTGGGTGGGGTTCTCGGACAGCCGGGAGACGTCTCGGATCAGAATGAGGTCCGCCCGACCGGCCGCCACCTCCGCAAGAACCGCCCGGCACCGCGCTGAGGCGCGGGCACCGAGTGCGACCTCGGCCACCGTGTCCACCGCCTCCACCCCAGCGCGATCACACCAGTCCTGCAGCTCCCGGACCTGCCGCTCGAGCCCGTCACGACGTTGCGACCGGGCGTAGAGGATCGCGGTACGCGGCATGCCGGCCAGTCTAGGCGGAGTGACTACGTCGAAGGTCCGAGAATCTGCCCGGCCCCGTCACAGGTGGGGCAGCCCTCCATGGTCTGGATCTCGAGCACCTCAGGGTCCCCGGACAACTGCGCCTGCTTCCATTCGATGATCACTTGAGCGCCGTTGCACTGCGGGCAGTTGTAGACCCGTCGCTGATCTTTGCCCATACGGACTCCTCCCGGCAGTCGCCCCCCTACAAAGAGCCCGACAGATGCCAGACCAGATACATCCTCAGGCAAACACCAACCGTGTGGGTATCTATTTGATCCGAGAGCCGGTCATCCGGGGACCGGATCAGCTGAGGACTTTGGCCAGGAACGCCCGGGTGCGATGGTGCTTCGGGGAGTCGATCATCTCGCGGGGCGGACCGTGCTCGACGACCACGCCTCCATCGAGGAAGACCAGTGAGTCGCCGACCTCACGGGCGAAGCCCATCTCGTGCGTGACGACGATCATGGTCATGCCGCCGGTGGCAAGCTCCCGCATGACATCGAGCACCTCACCGACCAGTTCCGGATCCAGCGCCGAGGTGGGTTCGTCGAAAAGCATGAGTGCGGGCTGCATGGCCAGCGCCCGCGCGATGGCCACCCGTTGCTGCTGGCCACCCGAGAGCTGCGACGGGTAGGCGTCGGCCTTGCCCGCCAGACCTACCCGCTCGAGCAGCGCGCGACCTCGCTCCAGCGCCGTCGACCGTGACTGCCCGCGGACCCGGATCGGCGCCTCGATCACGTTGCCCAGGGCCGTCAGATGCGGGAACAGGTTGAACCGCTGGAAGACCATCCCGATCTCGCGGCGCCGGCGGGCAATCTCGTGCTCGCGCAGCTCGTAGAGCTTGTCACCGCGCTGCCGGTAGCCGACCAACTCGCCGCCCACCCACAGCCGGCCGGCGTCGATCTTCTCCAGGTGGTTGATGCAGCGCAGGAAGGTCGACTTGCCCGACCCGGACGGGCCGATCAGGCACATCACCTCGCCGGAGCGGACCTCCAGGTCCACCCCGCGCAGTACCGGCGTGCGCCCGAAGCTCTTCCACAGGCCCTCGGCCCGCACCATCGGCTCGCTCACTGATCACGCCGCAGGGACGAGCGGCGCAGGCCGCGCCCGACTCGCCGCTCGATCCGCGACTGCACCACGCTCAGCAGCGACGTGAGCATCAAATACCAGATCGCGGCGACGATGAGCAGCGGGATCGTCTGGAACGTGCGCGAGTAGATCTGCTGCACCGCGGTCATGAGCTCGTAGTAGGCGATGACGACGACCAGCGACGTCGTCTTGAGCATCGCGATCGTCTCGTTGCCGGTCGGCGGGATGATCACGCGGAGGGCCTGCGGGAGCACGATCCGGCGCAGCGTGAGCGCCCGGGTCATGCCCAGCGCCCCGGCAGCCTCGCTCTGCCCCTGGTCCACCGACAGGATGCCACTGCGGATGATCTCGGCCATGTACGCCGCCTCGTTCAGGCCCAGCCCGAGTAGCGAGGCGACGAACACCGTGATCAGCGTGTTGGTGCTCACCGTGACGAACTGCGGCCCGAACGGGATGCCCAGGGACAGCGTCGGATACAGCGCGGCCAGGAAGTTCCAGAAGATCAGCTGAGTGATCACCGGGGTGCCCCGGAACAGCCAGATGTAGCCCGAGGCGGCCACCGCGAGCAGCGGGTTGGGGGACAGGCGCATGACGGCGAGCAGCAGTCCGCCACCGATCCCGATCACCATCGCCAGTGCGGTGAGCACGGCGGTGTTGCGCAGCCCGGCGAGCACCGCCGGGTCGAACAGGTACTGCCCGACGGTCGGCCAGCCGAAGTTGGGATTGGTGATCAGGCTGTGCACGAGCATCGCGGCGAGCACGAGCACCACGAGGGCGGCCACCCACCGGCCGCGATGACGCACCGGCACGGCCTGGATCCGGGGCGGCTGCCGGCCCGCCGCCGGCGCGAGCTCGCCGGTTCTATCCACCGGCGGGATCCAGCTCGGGCGTGGGGATCGCGCCGCTGCGCGCCCCCCACTTCTGCAGGATCCGCCGGTAGGTGCCGTCCTCGATGATCGCCCGCAGCGCGCCGAGCACCGCCTGGGGGTACTGCGCGCTGTTCTTCGGTACGACGACCCCGTAAGGGGCCGCGGCGTAGGGCTGCCCGACGACCTCCAACTGCCCGCGGGTCTGTTGCGCGGCGTAGTCGGCCACTGGTGAGTCGGCAAGCATCGCGTCCGCGCGCTGGGCGGTCAGGGCCAGTGTGGCGTCGGTCTGGTTCTGGAACTGGCGCACCGTGATCTCCGGCTGGCCGGCCTGGGTGCAGGTGGCGGAGCGCGCTGTGAGGTCCTCGACCTGGATCGTACCCTTTTGCACCGCCACGGTCCGGCCGCACAGCTTGTCGACCGAGAGCTGGTCGGGGTTGCCCTTCGGCACAGCCAACGCGGTGCCGGCCGAGAAGTAGGACACCATGTGGACCTTCTGGAGCCGGTCGGAATTGATGGTGAACGAGGACATCAACAGCTCGTAGCGGCCGGCTGACAGGCCCGGGATCAGCCCGTCGAAGCTGCCGTTGACGAACCGGGCGGTGAGTCCGAGCTTCTGGGCGATCGCGGTACCGAGGTCGACGTCCAAGCCGATGATGGCCTGCCCGTCGGGCGCGGTGAACTCGTTGGGCGGGTAGGTGGCGTCGGTGCCGATGACCAGGATGCCATCCGAGGCCACCGCGGGGGGGACCTCGGCGGCCAGCGTGGCGTCGCGGGCCACGCTGGGGATCGCCGTCGAGCCGCCGTCCTGGGACGGGGCGGTGCCGCCGGTGCCGGTGCAGCCGGCGAGCACCGCGACGAGCACCGCGACGAGCACCGGGATCAGGGCAGCACGCGTTCGTCGGGGCATCACGGCCTCCTCGGACTCGGTCTCACCGTGAGCAGTGATCTTGCCAGCGCCTCCGGTGGTGGGTGCGGCACCCCCCGGTCGGGCTTCACGCCGTGCTCCACTGATCAGGTGGCGAAGGTGCGGATGTAGGAGATGGCGGCGTCCAGCGCGGTGTGGAAGGGGGCGACGTCACGGCGAGTCTGGGCGAGCAGCAGCCCACCCTGCAGGGCCGCCAAGGTAACCAGGGCGAGCCGATCCGGCTCGGCATCCCTGCGGAGTTCTCCGCGCGCACGCATCGCGACCAGGCCATCGCGGATCGCGTTCTCCCAGCGGGCGAAGCCGGCGACCAGGGCCAGGCGCGCGTCTTCGTCGAGATCGGCCACTTCGCCCGCGAGAGATCCGATCGGGCAACCACCGCGGCCATGCCGCCGCGATACGAAGCCGACGAGCACGTCACGCCACGCCAGCAAGCCCGCGAACGAGTCCAGCCCACTCAGCAGTGACTGCTGGACGGTCAGAACCCGCTCGACCTGATAAACGATCACCGCATGGGTCAGGTCGTCCTTGCCGGCGAAATAGTGATAGAGCTGCGAGTTGCTGACCCCGGCGGCCTCCCGGATGTCCTCGGTGCTCGTGCCGGCCACGCCACGTTCGTACATCAGCGCTGCGGCTGTCTCCACGATCCGAGCGCGGGTCGCTGCACCCTTGACCGTCCACCGGCCACTCCGGTCCGGCGCATCCGCAGCCACCGTCATCTGACCAGGATATCCGTTCTGGCCTTGACAGGCCATTCCTGATGGATAATATCGGCTTGTTCACTCCAAAAAATATCGCGGCGGCTACAGCCCTGCACCTGAAGGCCTGATTGCCGGTCCCAGGATCCAAGGAGAATGAGATGACCAGCACCTTCACCTCCATCGCCGACCAGGTCAGCGACTTCGAGGCCATCGCAGTGCACCAGCTACCCGCCGACGTCTGGGCCACCTTCTCCGCGGCGCAGGCCGCGTTGAACGCCGCCGGAGTACCAGCCCGGGTGGCGGCACCGGGCATACAGTTGCCCGACGTACAGCTGATCGACGCGCAGGGGGCATCGACCTCGCTGCACACGGTGACCGGCGGCCGACCCGTGGTGATCGTGTTCTATCGGGGGGTGTGGTGCCCGTACTGCAACATCACACTCAAGGCCTATCAGGAGCAGCTACTTCCGGAGCTGACCAAGCGCGGGGTCGGCCTGGTGGCGATCAGCCCGCAGCGGCCGGACGGCTCCCTGAGCATGCGACAGAAGAACGAGCTGACCTACCCGGTCGTCTCTGATCCCGGCAATGTGCTCGCTGGAGAGCTGGGAATCCTGGCTCCCGCGCCCAGCGCCGAGGTGCGGGCGGCCCAAGACAAGCTCGGCTTGGACCTCACCGCCGTCAACGCCGACGGCGCCGACACCCTGCCGATGCCCACCACTGCGCTCGCCGATGCCGGCAACACCATCCGCTGGATCGACGTCCACCCCAACTACGCAACCCGAACCGAGGTCGCCGACATCCTCAACGCCCTCAGCTCGGTGCTATAGCTGCGAGGCCAGATGCGTTGAGTATCTGGATGTATCTGGCGACGCCGCCCACGGCTCTTATCCCTACCACGTTGGATGCGCGGTGCGGTCGGGAGGGGCCATGAGTTACACCTTTGCCGAGGAGTCGGATGTCGAGCGAGCCCGGCTGGCTGGGCTGGAGGCGATGTTCGACCCGATCACCACTGCCGTGCTGGCGCAGCTGGGGGTCGGGTTCGGCTGGCGCTGTGCCGAGGTGGCCGCCGGAGGCGGGTCCGTCGCCTGGTGGCTCGCCGAGCGGGTGGGACCCGCTGGGCAGGTCGTGGCCACCGATCTCGACATCCGCCACCTGGCGGCCGTAGCGGCGCCCAATGTGCAGGTGCTGTGTCACGACCTGACCGTCGAGGAGTGCCCTGGGAAGCCCTTCGACCTGCTCCACGCGCGGGCACTGGTCGAGCACCTTCCAGACCGCGAAAAAGTCCTGGCACGACTCGCGAGCTGGGTACGACCAGGCGGATGGCTGGTCGTCGAAGACTTCGACTGGACCATGCGGTTCCCGGTAACTCCGGCCCCGGTGTTCGAGAAGGTGCTCGCCGCGAGTCTGGATCTGATGTGCACGGCGTTCACCTACGACTCCACTTTCGGGCGAGCGCTGCCCGGGCTGCTCAGCGACCAGGGTTTGGTGGATATCGCGTGTCAGGCCAGCAGCGGGCTGACGCGGGGTGGCAGCGTGGAGGCGGAGTTCTGGATCCACAGCATTGATCGGCTGCGCAACGCTGTGGTCGACGCCGGGCTGATCACCGAGAAGGAGGCAGCGGCGGCCATGGCCGTCCACGAGGACTCATCGTTCGTGACCATGACGCCGACGCTCGTGTCGGCGTGGGGACGGGTGCCTCCGCTGACCAACTGACCAGACCAGGGGCGCGCATCCACGTTCGCGCCAGATCCCGCCGAACGACTGTTACTGCTGGCCCCAGAATACGTAGAGAGCGGTGTAGGGAACGCTCACAGTATCGCACCCTTCCATGGGCACACGCCCCGATGGCGGTTGCCCCCCTTGGGTCAGTACCCGCTGGATGAATGTGACCCGACGGAGGACGTCGTTGTTGCTCCCGAAATTCTCGACAGCGTCCAGCCTCAACCACTTGACATTTCTCTGACTGTCGGTGGGCGCGTCCGCCTCACCCGAGGCCTTGCCCTTCACCCGGCTGCCGTCGATGTCGGTCCAAAAAGGACCAGCGAAGTGAACACCATGTTGAACCCCGGTTTCCCCGTCGTACAGGTTCGCCTGGGGCTCGCGGACCTTCCACGTGCCATTCGTGTTGTCATGGTCGTAGACCTGCACTCCCACCCCGATTCGTGTCGCCAGCAACGTGTGACGATTCGTATCAACCTGAATGGAAGGCGGGAGCTTCGCGTTATCGAACAGCGTGACTGCCGACCCGACTTTCGTGGCAGGATCGAGCACGAACGCATCTTTCTTGTCCGAAGCGTTGCACCCACCCGCCTGCCCCTGACCGTGGAGGGACTCCGACTGGCGGACCGTGGTGTTGCGGTTCGCCTCGGGACCGCCGCAACCAGCAGCGAAAATCAGCAGACCACCTGTCCCAGCAGCGAAAATTTTGACCAATCTTGCGCGGCGCATGGGCGACTACCTTTCGTTCACACCGGGACGGTGGGCGTCGACCCTAACACCCAGAACTTCAAGATCCATCAGAGGGCTTAGGCGGCAGGGCCGTCAAACTCGAGTCGACTGTGCGGGTTGATTCGACTCCGCGGGTGTGCCGTTGCCGGGCCCCGTGAACTCGACACCAGCGACCTTCTAAGGAGAAAAAACGTCGATAGCGTCGAGTTCATGGACAGCACCCACGGGCAAGCCAACCAGGGAACACGCCGTCGGGATGGGGCGAAACCCGGCTAGTGTTCGAAGCTCGGCCGGCCGGCCGGTAGGTGCCGAAGGACCACACGTTGCCCTCGGCGTCGCGTGCCGCGTATTCGCGGGCGTCGTTCCTCGGCCTCGGCTTCGTGTCGGTCCGGGCACCGAACAGGGCGGCGATCTGGGTTGGCGTTCTCAGGGGGTGCGCAGATGGTCGGTGATCGCCTCGTGGATGGCGTGCCGGGCGATGCCGGCAAGTACTGGGTTGGTGTCGCGGTAGTACGGCAGGGCGATCAGTCCGAACGATAGCGCCCAGTCACGCGCGCGTCTCCAGGTCGCGGCATCGGGTTGGGCGGCAGCGCGGAACTCCTCTCGAATCGCAGCGGACAGAAAGGCCCACGCCGCCATCAGGTCGCAGGCGGGATCGCCTATGCCCAGACCGCCGAAGTCGATCACGGCGCTGAGATGGCCCTGGTGCATGAGCAAGTTCCCGGCTTGCAGATCGCCGTGAATCCAGACACCGCACCCCGGTCCAGCGCGGTGCTCGCAGGGCTGCTTCCCATGCGGCGGTGGCAGCACCGGAATCGAGTGTGTCGGACAAGGACGTGATAGCGGTGCGAGTCTGGCTATCGCGCATCGCCAGCGGCACACCGCGAAAAAAATTGTGGGGTCCAGGCGAGGGACCGCCGGTGGGATCGACCTGCTGGAGGGCGGCAACGAAGCGGCCCAACGTTGCCGCCGCCGCACGGGGATCGGTCATACGGTCGAGCTCGGCGTTGACACCTTCGAGCCACCGGTAGACCGACCACGGCCACGGATAGCCCTCCGCAGGTGTTCCCCGGGCGAGTGGGATGGGGATGGCCAGCGGAAGCAGCGGAGCGAGCCGAGGTAACCAGCGATGCTCCGTGTCCACTTGCTCCGCAGATGCCGGAATTCAGGGCAGCCGGACGGCCATCTCGTCACCGAGTCGGTAGATCGCGTTGTCGGTGCCCGCGAACAGGACTGGTTCGATGGGTAAGTTCCCCCAGCGAGGGAACTGCGCCGAAAGCAGCCGTCGCACAACCGTCGGGCCAGTGTCCGCCTCATCGGGGTGCATCTTCTCGCCAGGCATCGGCTCCACCTCGTTGCCAGCTCAGCCAACCGGGTCGCCGTTGCGACCGCGGGATCAATCGAAACACTGCACGGCGAGGGAGGACACGTTCGCTACGCCTGCTTGCGCGTACGCCTGCATAGACCGTGGACCGGGCCGGGCCGCGGCGCAGCCAGTGATGGCGGAGCTCGCGCAGCGCAACGAGCGGGCGCCCGGTCGAGGTGAGCCGGATGATGTTCGCGCTAGATCGGGGCGTCCGTCAGTTCCCGGTAGTAGTAAAGAAGCGGCTGGTCTTGGCCCGGCTCGGTGTTGATGTAGCCGTGCCGTTCGTAGAAGCGGCGGGCGTCGATGTCGTCGCCATCGACGTTGATCTCGAGTAACTCGCCACCGCGCTCCCGGGTCATGGCCTCGGCGGCCCTGAGCAGCGCGGAGCCGACTCCTCGTCCGCGCAGCTCCGGCGCGACATACAGCTCGTCGAGAAGGGCAACCGGACCCTCGTACCACACGTTGGGGCGCAGGGTCAGCACCGCAACGGCGACGGCGGGATCACCCGCCAGCAGGGCGATCACCTCTCTGCCGGCCAGGAGCCGCCGGAGCCGTGTCGCGAGAATGGCGGGCCCGGGCGTGGGCGTGCTGTATTCCCGGTTGAACGCATCCAGCAACGTGGCGACTGTCGCAGCCTCCGCCACCGTTGCTACTCGGGGAGTAAGGACCGACTGCTGCTCCATCTACGCGAGTATGTCGGAGGCAGTCCGTTGACCGGGCATTATTTCGCGTACCACGCTGACCGTCCAAAGCGGTCCCCGGCGACCGCCAACGACCGTGGGCGCATACCACCAGAACTGCGCCGAAGAGCTCAGCCAGCGAAAGCCTGCCCTGTCTTCGCTGCATTGAGCAGGTGGACGCCGTGGCGTACGACGTCGACCCGCCCCCGCGGATCTTCATCTCCCACCTCGTCGGGGCCGGACGAGTAGCGACAGCGATCAGGGTCCGGCCTGGCAGATGTAAGCCCGGCGCATCCATGCCCTACGTCTCGCTTTCCGGCCCGCTGGCGCGGATACCGACGGGACGGCGCCGTAGCCTGATCGACCCAGGAGGGCACGGTCAACGTCGAAGGGTTCGATGCCGGGGTGCAATTGGACAACAAACTCGCAGCGCTGGTCCTCGGCGAGGCCGCTGGCTTGGAGCTGCGCGTGCCGATGAGGTGGGAGACCCGCGCCGCTGCCGTCCGCGCTCAGATGGGCGTGCACAACGCCTACGACCTGCCGTTGCTCCTGGGCGTCCAGGTGCTCATACTCAAGCCGTGGAAGCTGACCGCCTACCTGATGATCTACGACCAGCACCTCCGTCGGCTTGACGTCAACGGCTCACATGGCAACCGGACCGGAGACCGTGAGGTGTGGAACGAGCGCACGCACAAGCACACCTTCTCCGAGCAGCACCAGGACACGGTCGCCTACACCGCTGGTGACATTCCCGCTGTTCCCACAGCGAACGTCATGGGAGACCATGACCGTGGAGCGTTCGAGGCGTTCTGTGCAGAGCAGGCCATTAAGCTTACAGGCGAGTATCGCTGGATCGACCCGATATTGCCGAAGCGCTAGGAGGGGACTGGATGACCGTGTGCAGCGCTCTGCTCTCCGCAGTCCTCGCGGGTGAGCGCAGTCGGTGGACGTGCCGCGAGGTGTCAGCTGACACCGTGCTGCTCGTGACGTCGCACCACTACGCGGATGGGGATACCGTCGAGC
>JBOHFF010000085.1:0-10079 GCA_050699515.1 Pseudonocardiaceae bacterium | reverse complement strand
GGGACGTCCCCGGCGCCTGCCGACCAGCGGGCCGCAGATCGTGTGAAGATCTGCGAGCGGTCCGGTACCACCACGACACGCCTGGACCACTCGCATGCAGGTCAGCGCCCCTTTTTCCGCCGTTTCGTCTCGGGGCGCACGGCGTGTCGCGGGGGCCTGCTGGCACCTCTCGCGAGGGTCGCTATACTCCCAGGTCACGGGCCCGTTTTCGGGCGAGCCCTGATTCCGGCCCTCGCGGCCGGACCCCATTGAGGCCCGATTCGCATGTCTTGTATTCGGGAACTAGGTAATCGGCTGATTCCGGCCCTCGCGGCCGGACCCCATTGAGGCGAATCTTCACTATGGCCACTGCGTCGATCTGCCACCTGATTCCGGCCCTCGCGGCCGGACCCCATTGAGGCTGCTTGACTAATTCCTGGAGGGCTGCCGGCACCTCGACCTGATTCCGGCCCTCGCGGCCGGACCCCATTGAGGCTAGTAGATCAGCAGCGCGACAGCGGCCAGTGCGCCTGATTCCGGCCCTCGCGGCCGGACCCCATTGAGGCCGGGACTCCGCCCCCACCCTGCGCGAAACCGGTCGGCTGATTCCGGCCCTCGCGGCCGGACCCCATTGAGGCGAATCTTGAGTTTCTGCTGTTGCATTTCCTGTCCCTGATTCCGGCTCTCGCGGCCGGACCCCATTGAGGCATCAGTGCTCCCTGACTTGCCTTGGGTGGTCTGACCTGATTCCGGCCCTCGCGGCCGGACCCCATTGAGGCCACAAACATCGGGTAGGTGCTCACGTCCAAAGCCCGCACCTGATTCCGGCCCTCGCGGCCGGACCCCATTGAGGCTGGTCGTCATGGTGCTACCCGGTGTGTTGCGGCAGCTGATTCCGGCCCTCGCGGCCGGACCCCATTGAGGCCGTTAGGGTGGCGCCCTGTCGGATAGCCATGCCCCGCAGACGACTGATTCCGGCCCTCGCGGCCGGACCCCATTGAGGCTATGTGTTTGAGCGTTTCGAGTTGTCCCGTAATTGCTGATTCCGGCCCTCGCGGCCGGACCCCATTGAGGCTCGTAGACAGCGCAGCCGCGAAACGTGAAGGTGACTGATTCCGGCCCTCGCGGCCGGACCCCATTGAGGCACGAACTGTGGCGGCCCGAACTTGCGATCGTCGGGCTGATTCCGGCCCTCGCGGCCGGACCCCATTGAGGCGCCAGTCGTCCCGCCTCTACCCAGCCTTTGAGGAAGTCGCTGATTCCGGCCCTCGCGGCCGGACCCCATTGAGGCAGGAACCCGGCCTGCAGGTCCTCCAAGTGATTCTCCTGATTCCGGCCCTCGCGCCCGTCAGACGGGCGCGCCGGTGCGGTTGGCGAAGGCTTGCAGGCCGGGCAGCGCGTGCGCGGTGGGGTGGTGAAGCAGGCTGGTGGTGATCTGGTGGATGGGTTTGCGGTAGCGCACCTCGTCGGGTGAGGTTTGTTTGGCGGCGAGCAGCGCTCGGTAACGCTGCTCGGGCTTGCCCCACTGATGAAACGATCGTGCGACGTCGGACCAGTAACGGGCTCTGCGTTCCACCAGCGGGATGGACAGCGGGTTGATCCGTCGGGCCTCTTCGATTGCTACCCCGGAATCGCCGAGGACCCGCGCGATGCTGATTTGATACAGCCCTACTCCGGTCGGGCCGAACGCGGTGAAGCGGTGGTTGCCGTCGACACCGAGCCAGCCGGCCGCGTCGAGGGCTTCGCTGATCAGCGTCTGCGCGGTGTCCCGGTCACCGTCGACGGCCGCGGTGTATGTCGCGGTGGACAACAGTGATCCATAAACCGAAAGGTATTCCGGTCCGCGCCGGAGTTCGTGTTGCAGGGTCGCGGCGGTGTCGATCACGAGCCGCTGGGCGGTTTCGGTCCGGCCAGCGCGGCGCAACACGATGCCCCAGGCGCGGCTTGCGGTGGCCTGGGTGAGGAGTTCCCCGCTGCCGTAGGCGGTCTGTAGGGCCCGGTCTGCGGTGGTCCAGGCGAGGTGATCGTGGCCGAGCTTGACCATGAGCTCGGAGGCCAGCGTGTAGATCTCGGCGAGCTGTCCGCTGGCCGCGGCGATCTCCTCGCTGGTGTTCGCCTCGGCACGGTGGCCATCGCCGTGGACACCAGCTCAGGCAGCCGGGCGGCGACCGCGGTGTAGCGGCCCTGCTGTTGAACAGCACTCCCAATGCAGACGTCCCCGTGGCTCCCGATGACGACGACCTGAGGGCAGCTTCCGTCCTCGCCACTGGCCCCTCGGCGTCACCAACTCGCCGACCAAGCCAACCCCCTTCATGCTGGAGCCCGGCTGTCGAGGGCAAGCCGACCCGCACCGCAGGCGCCCCAGGGCGCCGAGGAGCGGAAGCGGCGCGGCAGCACCTTCCGCCGCCCGCGTTGCCGGACGTTCGTTGGCATCGCCCACCGGCAGTGTGACGATCAGGCCGCCAACATGACGACGATGCCCGTGACCATGCGTGGGCATCGTGAGCGACGCCGTCGTCTGCAAAATCAGTGCGCGGCAACACCCTGCTGAAAGATCGAGCGCGCGGCGAGGACGTCTCGTTGCAGGTGTGGCAGCGCCACGGGCATGGCGATGGCGCTGGCCGGGTCGAGCAGGGCACTTTCCAGCGCGCAGACCACATCACCGTGGCCGGCACCCCCTCACCCGGCGGTGTGCCGAACGCCACGGTGCCCGTCAGACCGGCCAGCCCACCGAGTAACACGCGACGTCGCATCGGGTCGGTCTCCTCCTCCGGCGTCTGGATCGCCCCGACTCTAACGGTGGGTCGTGGTGTCGGCACACAGCGTCGTAGAGTGTCGGCCAACCAGAGGACATGCGAGGGAATCCCCAGCGCGTCGCCGAGGCTGCGCAAGACCTTTGATGTCGGTCAGCGGCTGAAGGCCCCGCTCCATCCTCGACAGCGTCGAGATCGAGTACCCGCACCGGGTCCCTAACTGCGCCAGGATGAGGTGCCTGCCCCGGCGCACGCTGCGCATGATCGCGCCACGATCACCGGATTCGATAGCGGCGCGGACGGTGGCGCTCTGCCAGATCGTGGAGGTGGCATCCATTGCCTGTGTCCCTTACTCAGGCTGGGTCTGCCATCGTATCCGGCCGATCACAGACTGCCAGCCGATTTGCGCAGGACGCAAAACCGGTGCCGACCTCAGCAAAACACCTAGCCGGTGACCCGCTGTGAGTGCGTTCTTGGAGGGTGAACCCAGCAGCCCACCCGTCCCTGCTGTCGCGGAGGAAGACGATGACGACACCTACAGCCGCAACACCCCTAACCATTCCTGGAGAGCTGACCGCGGTCGAACTGGACCGCGCTGGCCTGCTCCAGACCGAACCGACCGTGCAGATCAGCCGTTTCGCCATCTTCGTGCCGGGGATTCTCTGGGCACCCTGCGCCCAGTCACGATCCGCGCTGGTGCGGTGATCGGCGCGTTTGCCGTCGTGCACGGCGGCACCATCCTCGGTGAGCAGGCCGGTCACGGGCCCGTTTTCCGGCGAGCCCTGATTCCGGCCCTCGCGGCCGGACCCCATTGAATCGGCGAGCGCTGACTACGTGTGCATGCTGCTAGCAGCAACTAACGGCCCATCGGGTAGGGCGAATACACCACCGGAACACTTGGGAGCCTCCGCTTTCTCCTCTGGCAGCTCGAACCACAGGAGGTCGGCCGGCATTTTGAGCGAGCGTGTAGTGCATGAGCTTGTCGAGAGTGTCTAGCCGGTTCCGCCCGACTCGATTCGACACTCAGCTGGGGGCTGAGCAACCCCGAGTCATCGACTCACGGGCTCCTGCGGAAGCGCCTTGTGTCCCTGTGCCGCATGGCGTCTGTACGCTCGGACGACCGTCCCCATGTCATGAGACGCGAACGACGGAAGGTCACGGTTTTTGGTGTCATGTTCACTCGTAAGTGGTCACCCTGTGGCACTATTCCCCGCAACAAGGGCCGGACGGGGCACCTACGTGGGCTGAGCAAGGGCTCTACCGCCAGCCGTTACCGGGCCTCGATACCTACCTCTGTCCGCACCCGGGGCGGCAGCGGGGGGCCGTTACCCCGGTAGACTCCCGAGTAATGGGCCCTGACCAGCACGGTAGTGGGGATAGACCCTCACCATCCCCCACACCAGGCACCCCGTTTCCCGGCCTCCACCCCGCGCTCTGACAACATCCCAGTCCCGCCCTGCGAACATAACCGAGGGCCTCACTGTCGCCGCATCTCAAACTGTTACTCTGTGTAGTTGATTACGGTCGAGGAGATTCAGGGAGGGGAGACGTCACGGGTCAGGTTCCCGAATTTCCGGGGTCTGCCGGGGTGTGCCCACGGGTCACTGGCAGCTGTATGGGCTGCTCAGGACCGGGAAGCAGGGTCAAGAGAAGCGACAGGGAGAACTCCGCGCCATCCCCGACGCATCCCAACCAACTCCAAATCCTCTTTCGTCACTGTCAGTGTCCGGTCAGTTGACCACGCTGTAGGCTGTAGCAGTGCACATCGAGGATATGACACCAGCGGTGCAGGCGGCGTGTGCGTCACGGGATATCGGCGCTATTTTTCGGTTCCTGCTGGATGGTGGCATGACCCAGCGCGAGTTGGCCGTACTTGTGCGAATGAATCAGTCGGAGATCACGGCAATTGTCGGTGGTCGTCGGGTGCAGGCGTACAACGTGCTTGTTCGGGTTGCTGATGGCCTGGCTATCCCGCGCGGCATGATGGGCTTGGCCTATGGTGAGGATGAACCCGCGCCAGCCGGGGAGGTTGACGAAGACGTGGAGCGTCGGAAACTGATCGCCCTCGCGGGCGCCTTACTGTTTGGCACCCCGGTGTTTGGAGAGCCGGAGCCGCTGGCCGTCCGTCGTGTCTTGACCGACCCACCCCGGCGGGTCGGTATGACTGACGTTCGCATGTATGAGACGACCATAGTGGAGCTACAGGCCCTACAGCGGGGCGTCGGGGGAATGGCAACGAGGGAACCGCTGGCAGCGACGGCGAGGGCCGGTGAACTGCTTTTGGACGCTGAGGCGACTCCTGACGTGCATCAACGTTTGAAGTTCCTGGTTTCTGATGCTCATCGTCGGGCGGGTTGGGCGGCTGGTGACGTCGGCTTGGTCGATGACTATCGGGCGCACATGCATGCGGCACTCGACCTAGCGGTGGGCGATCCTGATCGGATTGCGCAAGTCTTGTGCACAGCTGGGGCGACAGAGAAGTCGTTGGGTGACCCGGAGTTTGCCCTTAAGCTCTTGCAGATCGGCCAGACGGCGGCGGCTGGTTCGGCTGACCCGCAGGTCCGGGCGGTGCTCGGTGGTGAGGCGGTCGCTGGGTATGTAACCGCTGGCCGGCCTGATATGGCTAAGAGGGAACTTATAACCGCTAGGAGCTTGTTTGCCGATGCCGATATCAGCAAGTCGCTGCCCGGCTTCGCTGCCTATGGTAATGGCCATGGCGTCTTAGCCTCGGGCGAGCTTAAGCTAGGCAATTTTGAGGCCGCCCGAGGTGAAATATTAAAAGCACTGCGGAAGCGGCCGAGGGATGACGCCTGGTGCAATGCGTTGGATACGATCATTTTAGCTACCGTGAATATGCGGGCTGGTGAGGTTCGGGAAGGTATCCAGGACGCTCAACGAGCCCTTGTGCTTGTTCGGCGGGTCGGGTCGCGACAGTTGCAAGACCGCATGATGCCGTTAGCTGATGAGCTCGACCGACGTGATGATAGTACGTGTCGTGATCTTGCACGGGTGGTGCGAGCGGTTAAGGTGTAAATGAAGAACGACCCTAGGCCCGATTCCACGTCACGTGACCTGGGAGCAGTGCGCCCGTCAGATTGATGGAGAAGTCGGCGCGGGGATCCGCACCATCAACGACAAGACGCTGACCTGGCGCGACCCGAACCGGGCACCGACCCTGGCACCACCACGGTTCGACACCGGCGCGAAAGTTGGCTCCGGCTCCACGGTGCTCGCCGGGGTGAGGATCGGCGAGCACGCCCTGATTGGCGCCGGCTCCCTGGTCACCCACGACATCCCCGCTGGGGCGCTCGCCTATGGTCACCCGGCGCGCGTACATGGACGGGCCCGGTGAGCAGCGAAGCGATCACCACCTGGCTGCAACATCTCCGGCCCATGCTCGACCCCACCAGGACCGTCGACTGGCGGCGCTTGGAGATTCTGGCGGCCGACCTGGATGCGGCGCTCACCGTGCATCCAGTCGGCGCGGATCTGCCAGCCGGCGCCGAGCGCTCCCGTCGGCTACGCCTCATCCGGAAGGAGTTGGCCCAACGCGGACACCTCGACACCATCGGTGAGCCCGCGGGGTTCCAGGTGCTCGCCCAGTTCGTGTGTGGCTACCGGGACATCGATCTACGGGACGCGACCGGGCTCGGGCACGGTCGGCTCATTGCCCGGCACGGCAGCGTGCCTACCCGCGAGCGGTGGATTCCTCGCCTCCTGGCTGGGGAGCTGGCCGGGATCGCCGTCACTGAACCACACGGCGGTTCCCGCCCGGGTGCCTCCCGTACCTGCGCCACAGCGCGACCAGACGGGACGTGGCTGGTCACTGGACGTAAGACGTGGATCAGTCGGCTGACCGAAGCTGCGGTGTTCGTGGTGTTCTTCCGCGCCCCAGACGGCGACTTGGCCGCCGCCGCGATCGACGCCACCGACCCTGGCCTGCATCGTCAGCTGATTCCGCCCACCGGCTTGGCCGGTTGGACGTGGGGCGTCCTCGACTTCGTCGCAGTGGCCATACATCCCACCGATGTGCTGATCGGTGAGGGAATGATGGTGCTGCGCGAGCACCTCGCCGGCTACCGGCCGCTGGTTACCGCCACAGCTCTGGGCGGCGCGGCGGCGGTCTTCGATGCCGTGACCACCACCCTCGCCATCCGCCACACGACCGGTGACCTGTCACGCTTAGGAGACTCCGCGCTGGTCACGATCGGACGTGCCCACGCCCAGCTCGTCACCGCCCTGCTCGGTGCCGTCCTGGGATCTCACCTCGCCACCATCGACCACGATCACGCCGAACCCTGGGCAGCAGCGATGAAAGCCCACGGGGTCGACACTGCCAACTACACCACCGCTGAATTGGCCCTTCTGCTCGGCGCGACTGGCTTCCGCGCCGACTCCCCGATCGCCAAAGTGCGCCGTGACCTTGCCGGGCTGCTCTACGCCGACGGCATCCACGACAGCCTCTACCGGGCGGCTGGCAAAAACCACACCGCATCACCCGGCACGGCGGTCCGTCATCCACGGGGCAGGCCAACACCCCTATCAGTCACGCATAACCGCAGGTGAGCGAGATACCCAGCCGGTCAGCCGATCCTGCGCCCCTGCTCGCACAACGCCGTCACTCCCTGCTCAAGTGCGGCCAACGCAACCCCGAGACGGTCCGCCAGTAGCGGCTTCACCTTCCCCCGCGCCTCTGCCAAGGTATGGAAAGCAGCCGAAAGGATCTCCGCGTCGGGGAACTCCATCCCCACCAGATCGGTCTCGTTCACCACACCGCCGTCGAAGACGAACACCACCCCCTCAGGCCGGGAGTCCTGCGGGCGCACGTAATCCACCACCAGCAGCCGACCCAGCAGCCGATCCCAGCCCAGCTCCTCGGCCAGCTCACGGGTCCCGGTGTCCCACGGCGACTCATCGGCCTCGACCGCACCACCCGGGATCTCCCAGTTGGGCTTGTAAGACGGCTCGACCAACAACACCCGCCCCTTGACGTCACGGAACAACACACCAGTGGCCATGCGCTTGCGGCTCAACCCGGCCACGTACTCCTCAACCGGCACAACCCGACTAGTTGCCGACGTGGTCGACCTCGACGCGCTCACCGCGGCAATCTAGCCACCCCACCGACAGTCGCAGCTATCGGTTCCCGCAGTGTCAGTTCGACCGCGCCGATACGAACTGCGGTCGCCTCCGTAGCGGATGATCGACCACGCCCGCCAGTGCTACGCCGGCTCCCGGAGGTTGGAGACCGAGCAGGCACTGCGCGCCCTACTGACCGTGCGAAGCTAGACACCAGACAAGGCATCATCGAAAGACCGCAGGTGAGGGAGGTGCCGGTCGTGCACACGGTCATCTACGACGTGCTGGCTGCAGCCAAGGAAGACCACGAGTCGGTGATCGAGTTGACCCGTGATCTGGTCACCATCCCCAGCCGGGGCGGCGTCGACCCCTACGACCCGGTGCTCGACCGGATCAGTCGCTGGCTCGCACAGCATGACCTACCTGCCACCACGCTCAAGGACTCCACCGGCGCCACCGTGGTCTTGACCTGCGAAGTCACTGGATCGAGGTCCGGCCCGCGCTGGGTGCTCGACGCCTGTCTGGACACCGCACCCTTCGGTGACGAGCACGCCTGGACCCACCCACCCACCTCTGCGGTCATCGCTGACGGCTGGCTCTACGGCCGCGGCAGCGCGGACTCCAAGTCCGGCGCCGCGATCTTCTGCCACATCGCCGCCCGCCTCGCCGCGAACACCGACCAGTGGCGAGGCACGCTCGTCCTGCTGTTCGACCTCGACGAACACACCGGCGGCTTCGGCGGCGCCAAACGCTACTTCGAAGGCCTCGACGCCGCGAACAACGTGGCGGGTGTGATGATCGGCTACCCGGGCATGGACAAGCTCGTCGTCGGCGGACGCGGCGTGCACCGCGCCAAACTGCACGTCCACGGCGTCGCCTCGCACTCCGGTGGCAGCAATACCACCCCCAGCGCCATCGAGAAGGCTGCCCACCTGGTGCGAGTGCTGTCCACCGCGGATCTGCCCGACGACGCCAGCGACGCGTTCCCGCTGCCCGGCAAGCTCACCGTCACCGCCGTGGCCGGCGGCGAGGGCTACTCGGTCACCCCCGATTTGTGCACGCTCAACGTCGACATCCGCACCACCCCGACATTCGACACCACAGCCGCCGCCCACCTGCTGGATTACCTCGTCACCGACATCGACGACCAGTGGCCAGGCACCCGGCCCACGCTCATCCAGGTCGACACCACGTGGCCGGCCTACGCGCTCGACGCGGACTCCCGGCTGCGCACCGCCCTCCTCGACGCCGCCCACGCCGCCGCCATCGATGTCGAGGCCAAAATCGCGGGACCGTCGAACATCGGCAACTACCTCGCCGGCCTCGGCATCCCCGCCACCGCTGGGTTCGGCGTCACCTACGTTGGCCTGCATGCGACCGACGAACGCATCCAGTTGGACACTATCCCCACCGTCCAGGCCATCTACCACAGCGCCGTGCTGAACCTGATGTCATAAGTACCTCCGAGTGCCCGTGCACCTTCGCGAACGACACGGTCGAGCCTGGCAGGACCGCGTGCCCGCACCCGACCGGTGACAGCACTCCCGTTCTGGTCATGATGGCCAGGGCAGGGGCTGCCGGAGTGGTCCCGGCGAGCGGGATGACGATCTCGTGGGAGCGGCCGGCGAACCTTCCGTGATCGGACGCGGTGGGCGCCTCCGAGATGACGACGGCCTCGCCTGCACTCTCGAGGTGGGCGCGCAGCAGGGCCAGATCCATGGGCTCGTCCAGGCTCAGCCGCAGCTGGCGGTCTGCCCCGCCCACCTGCACGCTGGCGGGCAGCAGCAACCGCTCGCGTAATGCCGTCATGGCCGAGCGCCAAGCGGGCCACGACGCATCCGGGCCCTGCAGTTGCCGGGTCAGCACCCGCCGCCGCGCGAGGCCAAGCACGCGTGCCTTCGCGCGGCGGCGGTGACCGCCAGCGGGATACGGCCCCGGCGCGGTGCTCGGCCAGACAGATCACCTCGGGCAGCACCAGTGGCGCGCAGGCGACGTTGCCCATGCGCGGGTATTTGGGCGGGAACGAC
The DNA here is from genome assembly GCA_050699515.1 of Pseudonocardiaceae bacterium. GTDB lineage: Bacteria > Actinomycetota > Actinomycetes > Mycobacteriales > Pseudonocardiaceae. The sequence goes on along the minus strand of JBOHFF010000085.1, from coordinate 241 downwards.
AACTGCGCCGCCGTCGCTGGCGTTGGACCTCGCCGAGGAGTTCCGGCCGTTGATCGCGTCGGATTTCATCCGGCGTGCCGGCTGTTGGCGGCGGTGCTGGTCGGTGAGTTGCCCGAGTACATCCCGATGGTCACGAGGTGACGTGGTGGCTCGGCGCCGGTATCTGATGGCCTACGACATTGCCGATGCGAAGCGGTTGCGGCGGATCTGCACGCTGATGGAGGACCATGGTGAGCGCCTG
>JBOHFF010000084.1:0-16814 GCA_050699515.1 Pseudonocardiaceae bacterium | reverse complement strand
GGACCCTCGCGAGGGCTCACATCGGGCCTGATCAGGGGCAGGTGGGTACCTGCCCGATCCGCAGACAAGCGTACGAGCCCTCACCCCAGATCAAGCCGGGTGGTGCGTTGGTGCCCTGACATCAAGGGGCCATTCATTCTGAGCCAATGGATACCCTTTGCACTGGCCAAGTTCGCGGTTTACCAGACGGGCTTCGTAAGGAACACCCACCGACCTATGCCAGATGTAGCGCGGAAAATCCCCATCCCATTGCCCTCCGGTCCGCCCTTCGCGGATCGCTTGCTGCAGCCAGCACGGCTTCCAAGTCGATCCCAGGCGGGATCGGCCCGGGTGATCGCCTCATGGGGCGACGGCGTCGAGGCGCGCGCATACACGCATTATGGGGGCTTCCAACCTTGACGCCACTACGTGTACTGGCCCGGTCGGTACGTGCAGATCGTGCTAGCAGCATCAGCGGTCCAGCACAGCCACGCATTCGACGTGGTGGGTCATGGGGAACGCGTCCAGCGCACGCACCGCCAGCAGGCGGTAACCACAGGTGAGATAGGCAGCGATGTCGCGCGCGAGCGCCGCCGGGTCACAAGCCACATGGACGATGCGGGCGGGCCCGCGGTCGGCCACTGCTGCAGCCACCTCCCGGCCTGCCCCGCACCGGGGTGGGTCGAGCACCACCACGTCCGGGTGTCCGGGGAGCTGGGCCAGCGTCCGCTCGACCCGGCCGGTGACGAAGCGCACCTGCGGAAGGTCAGCCAGCGCCGCCGCACCGTCGGCCGCTGCGCGCCGAGATGCCTCCACCACGGTCACTGAGCCGGTCGGCCCGATCTGACCGGCCAGTACCGAGGCGAACAGACCCACTCCGCCATAGAGGTCCCACGCGCTGCCGCCACGCGGCGCCGTCGCCCACTGCCCGACCAGCGCGGCCAGCGCGTCGGCCGCGGCGGGATGCACCTGCCAGAAACCGTGCGTGGACAGCTCCCAGCGCCGCCCAGCGGCGTGCCACAGGACCCGCCCGGTGCCGTGGACCCGAGCCGGGGGCCGCCCGGCCCGCAGCTGGGTGACGTGCGGCTGGGCGGAGTCGTCGGCGACCACCTCCAGCTCCGTACCCGGGCGCCAGCGGTGGGACAGCACTGGATCCAGCGAACCGGGCACCGCCAGCGGGCATGCCGGCACCGGCAGCACTGTGTGACTGCGGTGCACCCGGAAACCGGCCTGCCCGGTGGCATCCACCGCAAGCCGGGTCCTCCTCCGCCAGCCGAGCGGGCCCCCCGGCAGCTCCTGCACCGTCACCGCGAGGTCCAGTCCGGCGATTCGACGCAGCTGCTCGGACACCACCTGCGCCTTGAGCTCACGCTGCACCTGAAGGTCGGCATGCTGGAAATCGCATCCGCCGCAGCCGCCGGGCCCCGAGACCGGGCACGGTGGCGGTACCCGGCCCGCAGCGGGGTGCAGCACCGCCACGGCGTCGGCTCGGCAGTAGGACCCGCCCCGATCCTCGGTCACCACCGCCAGCACCCGCTCGCCTGGCAGGGCATGCCGGACGAACACCACCCGACCCTCATGGCGGGCCACGCAGAACCCGCCATGGCCCACCGGCCCGACGGTGAGCTCCAGTTCTCGGGTCACGGCTGATCGGCCCGCCGCGACTGGGACCTGACCACGCCGTCGGATGGGGCACCGTCAGCTGGGGCACCCTCGGCTGGGGCTCCGGTGGCTGGAGTGCCGGTGCCTGGAGTGCCGGTGGGACGGTTGTTCAGGCCCCACCGCACTGCTGCCGGCGCCGACTGCTCTCGCTGGACGACCCGCGCCGAGGAGCGCAGCTGCCAGGGCACGCTGGTCACCATGACGCCAGGCTCGAACAGCAAACGGCCCTTCAGCCGGAGAGCGCTCTGGTTGTGCAGGATCTGCTCCCACCAGTGGCCCACGACGTACTCCGGGATGAACACCGTGACGACGTTACGGGGATTGGTCGAGCGGGCCCGCTTGACGTAGTCGACCACTGGCTTGGTGATCTCCCGGTAGGGCGACTCGACCACCTTGAGCGGAACGGGCACCTCGCGCGCCTCCCACTGGGCGAGCAGATCCCGGGTGCTCGCGTCGTCGACGTTGACGGTGACCGCCTCCAGCACGTCGGGACGGGTCGCGCGAGCGTAGGCCAGCGCCCGCAGGGTCGGCAGGTGCACGGTCGACACCAGCACGATCGCGTGATTGCGCGAAGGCAGCACGGTATCGGTCTCGTGAGGTACCAACTCGGCGACCACCCGGTCGTAGTGCTTGCGGATCGCCTGCATCAACACGAAGATCACCACCATGGCCGCGATCGCGATCCAGGCACCCTCGGTGAACTTGGTGATCAGCACCACCACCAGTACCGAGCCGGTCATCACCAGCCCGAGTACGTTGATCGCCTGGGAGCGCCGCATCCGGCGACACTCCGCAGGGTCGGGCTCAGCAGCCAGTAACCGGCTCCAGTGCCGCACCATGCCGGTCTGGCTCAGCGTGAACGAGACGAACACGCCGACGATGTAGAGCTGGATCAGCCGGGTGACCTCCGCTCCGAACACGACCACCAGGACAACCGCCGCGCCGGCCAGGAAGACGATGCCGTTGGAGAAGGCCAACCGGTCGCCGCGGGTGCGCAGCTGACCCGGCAGGTAGCGGTCCTGGGCGAGGATCGAGCCCAGCACCGGGAAGCCGTTGAACGCGGTGTTCGCGGCCAACACCAGGATCAACGCGGTGACCACGGTGATGAAGTAGAACGCCACCGGGAAACCGTCGAACACCGCCTGCGCGAGCTGCGCCACCATCGTCTTCTGCTCGTACCCGGCCGGCGCGCCGATCAGCTGGCCGGCTGGATCCTCGGCCATCTTCACGTTCGCGAGCTGGGCGAGCACGGTCAGACCCATGAGCATGGTCACCGAGATGGTCCCGAGCAGCAGCAGCGTGGTGGCGGCGTTGCGGGACTTCGGTTTCTGGAACGCCGGGACCCCGTTGCTGATCGCCTCCACGCCGGTGAGCGCGGCGCAGCCAGAGGAGAACGCCCGCAGAACCAGGAACACCAGCGCGATGCCGACGAAGTGGTCGCCCTCAGCGCGCAGCCCGAACCCGGCCGACTCGGCGCGGAGTTGCTCGCCGAACAACAGCACCCGGATGAACCCCCAGGCGAGCATCGCCATGATGCCGATCATGAAGGCGTAGGTGGGGATGGCGAACGCCGTCCCCGACTCCCGGATCCCGCGCAGGTTGGCCGCGGTGAGTACGATGATCGCAGCGACCGCGAAGGTCACCTTGTGAGTGGCGACGAAGGGCAGCGCCGAGCCGATGTTCGACGCCGCCGCGGAGATCGACACCGCGACCGTGAGGATATAGTCGACCATCAATGCACTGGCCACCGCGAGCCCCGCGGAACGGCCGAGGTTCACCGTCGCGACCTCGTAGTCCCCGCCGCCCGACGGGTAGGCCCGCACGTTCTGCCGGTAACTGGTGACCACGACCAGCATCACGACTGCGACCGCGAGCCCGACCCACGGCGTGAACGAGTACGCCGAGATCCCCGCGACCGACAGCACGAGGAAGAGCTCTTCCGGGGCGTAGGCCACCGAGGACAGCGCATCGGACGCAAAGACGGGCAGCGCGATGCGCTTGGGCAGCAGCGTGTTACTCAGCCGTTCACTGCGGAACGGCCTGCCGACCAGGATCCGTTTGACCGCGGTCGCGAGCTTCGACACGCAGGAAAGCGTACGGCCGCGCGGCGCCGGGGAGGCGTCGCGGCGAGTTCGGCGCTACGGTTTGATGAGCACCCCTCGGCAACACCGACCCGGGAGTGACCGCGTGCATGTCGTGATCATGGGTTGCGGCCGGGTTGGTTCCGGTCTGGCGATAGCGCTGGAGCGCCTCGGACACCACGTCGCGGTGATCGACCAGAATTCGCAGGCCTTTCGCAGGCTCGGCGCCGGTTTTCACGGCAGGCAGATCCGCGGCGGCGGGTTCGACCGCCAGATACTCATCGAGGCCGGCATCGAGCACGCGGGGGCATTCGCCGCAGTGTCCAGCGGCGACAACTCCAACATCATCTCGGCCAGGGTGGCTCGGGAGACCTTCAGGGTCGCCCACGTCGTGGCCAGGATCTACGACCCCAAACGGGCCGCTGTCTACGAGAGACTCGGCATCCCGACAGTGGCGACCGTGCCCTGGACCACGGATCGCTTCCTGCGGATGCTGCTGCCCGACGGGGTGGCGACGGCGTGGCGTGATCCGTCCGGCACGGTGGCGATCCTGCAGTTGCCGCTGCACGAGGGCTGGGCCGGACGGACCATCGGTGAGTTGGAGGAGCACATCAGCGCGCGGATCGCCTTCATCGTCCGGTTCGGGACCGGTGTGCTGCCCCACCACCACACCGTTGTGCAGGCCGATGACCAGGTCTACGCCGCCGCGGTCTCCGGCACCGTCACCGACGTCACCACCGCAGCGTCCACCCTGCCCCCCGAGTGAGACCACGAGTGAGCTACTGCCCTCCACTGACCTGGGAGCCGCTATGCGGGTGACAATCGCCGGAGCGGGCGCGGTGGGCCGATCCATCGCCGCTGAGCTGCTCGAATTCGGCCACGAGGTGATGCTGATCGAGCGAGATCCCGATCAGCTCGTCCCGCACGAGGTCGAAGGCGCCGAGTGGATCCTCGCCGACGCCTGCGAGCTGGCCTCACTGGAGGAGGCCGGGCTGGAGCACTCCGACGTCGTGATCGCGGCGACCGGCGACGACAAGGTCAACATCGTGGTGTCGCTGCTGGCCAAGACCGAGTTCGCGGTGCGCCGGGTGGTGGCCCGGGTCAACGACCCGCGAAACGAGTGGCTGTTCACCGAGGCATGGGGAGTGGACGTCGCGGTGTCGACCCCGCGGATGCTCGTCGCGATGGTCGAGGAGGCCGTCTCCGTGGGTGACCTGGTACGGCTGATGACCCTGCGGCAGGGCCAGGCCAATCTGGTGGAGGTCACGCTACCCGCGGACACCCCGCTGGCCGGGCGGCCGGTGCGCCAGCTGCAGTTGCCCACCGATGCCGCCCTGGTCACCATCCTGCGCGGCGGCCGGGTGATCGTCCCGCAGGGCGACGATCCGCTGGAGGGCGGCGACGAGCTACTCTTCGTCGCCGCCGCGGAGGTGGAGCCGCAGGTCCGGGCGGCCCTGGGCCGGCCTTGAGTCCGGTCGTGCCGGGCCGTCTAAGACCCTCAGCGGGAGGCCACCCAGGCCGCCCGACGGATCGCCCAGATGGTGACCAGGGCGGCTAGCGCAGTCAGCGGCAAGCCCATGGCGAGCCGAGCTATCCCCAGTAAGTCGGTCTGCTGCAGGTCGTAGAGATAGCGTTGCACGACGAAACGGGCCAGCAGGAACACCGCCCAGACCAGGGTGGCCAGGTCGAAGCCGAACCGGACCCGCGGGTCAGTGCGCCAGGTGGAGCCGGAACCGTTGAGCGCCGACCACAGCACCCCGACCAGCGGGCGGCGCACCAGCACCGACAACAGCAGCACCAGCCCTGCGACCAGGCTGTACCAGATGCCGTAGAGGAAGAAATCCCGTGCCTCACCGCTGCGGTAGGCGATGAAAGCGCAGAAGGCCACCCCGAGGATCCCGGACACAGCCGGCTGCAGTGCCTCCCGGCGGACCAGCCGCCACACGCCCAGCGCTATCGCGACACCCAGCGAGGCCCAGATCGCCGGTTGCAGCCCGGCGAAAGGGTTCACCGCGACGAAAACCACCATCGGCACGACCGAGGCCACCAGACCGTGGACGCCGCCCAGCTGTTCCAGCAGGGTGGCGCTGTGACGCTCGGAATGGGACTGCTCGGAATGCGCCGGGGCCCCACCAGCGACGTGATCGGGTACGGGCCCGGTCGTGGACTCAGTCATGAACTCCGCTGCAGCTCGTAGTGGGGGTTGTACAGGACCTTGCGGCCGTCCCGGACGGCGATCCGGCCCGATGCCTTGAGGGTACGACCAGGCTCGATGCCGGGGATGCGCCGCCGTCCCAGCCACACCAGGGTAATCGGTTCGGAACCGTCGAACAGCTCCGCCTCCAGGGTAGCCACCGCCGCCCGGGGGCAGTGCTCCACGCTGCGCAGCCGGCCCAGGACGGTCACGGCCTGACCGGAGCAGCAATCGCTGGCGCGCCGCGCGCCGGACTGCTCGACACGCCGGGAGAGATCTTCGGCGTCCAGCTCGGTGGTATCGCTGGTGAGCCGGCGGACGAGTCGCCGCCAGTAGCCGGGGTCCGCACCGCTCATAATCAATCTCCGCCTGGCGCGATCGCGGGTACCTCTGCGAACCCGCTTCACCCGTCAGGGTAACCCGGCGGCGCACTGATTCCCGCTGGACCGGCGCCGATGTCGCCCATCTGAGACTCAGCCCATCTGAGGCTCAGCCCCGCAGGCCGGTGTCAGGATCGCTGCCGGGCGTGGCGTTGACCAGCTCGGCGGTGGCCTGTTTGAGTTGCTCCTCCAGCGGGCCGGGCAGCCGCAGTGGCAACGGGCTGCGCACCGGCAGCGGTTCCGAACCGCGAACCACCACGGTCTGCCGGACGACATCACGCAGCAGCGCGATCCGCGCCTGCACGCCTTCAGCCGGCCCGGCCGCAACTCCGCGCAGCATCCATCGAGGCCCGTCGACCGCGAGGAACCGAAGCACCCCCTGCTCGGTCACCGCCTCGACCTCCTCACCCCACTCGCCGGCCGTTCGCTCGATCCCGGCGCCGTCAGCTCGCAACCTGGCCAGGAGTTCCGGGAGGACCTCGCGCCACAACCCGCCGCTGCGGGGGGCGGCGAAAGCAGTGAGGGTGATCTGGCCGAGGTCGGTCATCAGATGCACCGCGCGCACCGGGCCGGAGGAGTCCACCTCGACCTGCAGTTGCGCGCCCTCGGGTACCGGCAGGCGCAGCGAGCCGAGATCCAGCCTGACCCACCCGTCGTCAGGCTCAGCGTCGACGTCGTAGGGCCCGACCGCCTTCCCGCTGCCGGTGGCAGGCGTCCCGGGGTCAGGAATCACCCGGTCGGCGATCCCAGGGTCCTCGGCTGCGCTCTGCGGCTGGGCCGCGTTCTGGTCTGCTCTGCGGCGACGTCCGAACACTGCCTAACACGCTCCCTGTTGTGACGTGAACACCGCTGTCCCCGTTGAGCCATGACCGCTCGTGCCTCGGGACGAGTCCGGTAGCACCGGGACCTCACGAAAAACGACGCGTTCGACCCTCTGCACGATCAGTTGGGCGATGCGGTCCAGCCTGTGCAGTACCACCGGTTCGCGAAGATCGTGATTGACCAGGCAGACCCGCAGCTCGCCACGGTAGCCAGCGTCGATCGTGCCCGGCGCGTTGACCATACCCAGTCCGGCCTGCGCGGCCAATCCGGAACGAGGATGCACGAATGCCGCGTAGCCAGCAGGTAGCGCGATCGCGATACCGGTACCCACCACAGCCCGCTCCCCCGGTGGCAGTATCAGATCTCGAGTAGTGACCAGATCGACCCCGGCGTCGCCGGCGTAGGAGCACCCGGGCACCGGCACCGCTGGGTCCAGCCGGGTGAGCAGGACTTCAACGGGGAGAATCTCGGTGGTGGACATGTCAGCTGGGCACACGGCCAGCGAGACTACCCTCGGTCCGGTGTCCGATCGCCAGCCCCCGAGCCAGCGCCCAGCTGAGCCCGAACCGGCGTTCGATGAGCGCCTGGCTGTACCGCTGTGGTGGTGGCCGTTGGGTTTCGGGGTAGCCGTCCTGCTGGCGGCCGAGGTGCACATGGGTTACCCAGGGGTCCGCGCCTGGCTGCCCTACCTGCTGACCGTGCCGCTGACCGTCGTGGTGCTCCGGTGGATGGGACGACATCGGGTCACGCTGCGCGGCGGCGAGCTACGGGTCGGCCCGGCGAGGATCCCGGTCCATACCCTGGGACACCTCGAGGTGATTCACCCCAACGCGAAACGACGAGCGCTGGGCCCGGAACTGGATCCAGCGGCGTTCCTGCTGCACACCGGGTGGGTCGGGCCGGTGGTACGGATCACCGTGACCGACCCGGCGGACCCCACTCCTTACTGGATCTTCAGCGTCCGCCGCGCCGAGGAACTCGTCAGGTTGCTGCGGGGCGAGCCCAGCCAGACGCCGCGCAACAGCTCCGAGCCTCATTCACCCGGCCGATAGCCGGCCCGCAGGGGTTAGCCCGTTCAGGCCGCGCAGTCCCGGCACACCATCCGTCCATTGCGTTGCTCGGCCAGCCTGCTGCGATGATGGACGAGGAAACAACTCGAACAGGTGAACTCGTCGGCCTGCTTAGGTAGCACTCGGACGATCAGCTCTTCGCCGGACAGATCGGCGCCGGGCAACTCGAAGTTCTCCGCGGACTCCGACTCGTCGACGTCAACCGAACCCGACTGCGCCTCGTTCCGTCTCGCCTTGAGCTCGTCCAGCGAGTCCTCGACAAGCTCATCCGCCTCGCTCCGCCGTGGAGCGTCGTAGTCGGTCGCCATGATTCCCACCCCTGAGTCGTACGGGTCGTGCCGCAGCACAAACGCACAGGCACCTCGATTTGTGCCCGAGACGTCGGTCACACTTCGACGCTGCGGGTACGGCCCGGCGCGCGCTCCTGTGAACCCCCGGCTGCGCCAGAGCGGCGACAATAGCCCGCCACCCACCGCTTGGCGCGAATTTCCCCCGGCGTGTCTTGTGAGTGTCGGATCTTCGGCGGCGGCCAAGTGGGCGAACCCGGCCTCGATCACGCCGTTACCGGCTGCGCTGATCGGGCCCCGCGCCTACTCTCAAGAACATAGGGGCTGGCCAGGTGACGGGCCATGAAGGGCGGGACGATGGCTGCGATGGGCTCGTCGCGCGCGCGGGTGGAGGGCTACCGTACCCGCAGGCCGATGCGTGCCGTGCTGCTCGCGGTGATTCTCAGCACCACGGCGGGGCTGGTGTGGTACAGCGTACTGGCACAGCAGTCCACCGATCAGAGCTGCCCGGCCCCTGATCCCGCTTACGCTGCCGCCGACTCCAGCCAACGGCTCCCAGCCGACGCCCTGGATGGCGTACTGCCCGCGCCGCCTCAGCTCACCCGGGTACAGGTACTCAACGCCAACGGCATCCGCGGCGGGGCCACCGTCGTGGACGGGGCGCTGGCCCGGCTGGGGCTCGCCCCCACCACGATACCGGCGAACGATCCGCTGCACCCCGAGTTCGACCTGCGCTGTTACGGGGAGATCCGCTTCGGCGCCGCTGGGCAGGCGGCGGCCCGGACCTTGAGCCTGGCGGTGCCGTGCGCCGAGATCGTCCGCGACATCCGCCCGGACGCCGGGGTCGACCTCGCCCTGGGAACCAGGTTCAGGGGAGTGCAACCCAACGATGCAGCACGTGAGGCCCTCCTCGGCCTGGCCGGGCTCGGTCCGCCGGTACCAGCTGGGTCTTCACGCGGTGGTCTGGCCGCCGACCTGGACCCCAGTCCAGCCGTCGACCTGGACCCCAGGCCGGCCGCCGAGATGGTCGCCCGACCGGCGGCTGGAGTGGTGCACCCAGAGCTTCTCCGGCTGGCCCGCCAGGTGAAGTGTTGACCCCTGTCACACCGCATCGGCGCCACACTCCGCGGCCAGCTCCGCCAGCGCGTCGACGATGCCTGGCACAGCCGCGAGCATGAGGTCCGATCCGCCCTCGGGTAACCGGACAACCGCACCGGCCTCCGCCGCGATCAGCGCTCCGGCGGCCCAGTCCCACCGGTGCAATCCGTGCTCGATGAAGCCGTCCAACCAACCGGAGGCCACCGAGCACAGGTCCAGGGCTGCCGACCCTGCACGGCGCAGATCCCGGATCCTGGGCAGCATGCAAGCAACCATGGCCGCCTGCTTACCCCGCCGCTGCGGCCGGTAGGAGAAGCCGGTGCCGATCAGCGACAGCTTCAGCTCAGTAGCCCCGCTGACCCGGATAGCGGCACCGTCGCAGTCCGCCCCGCAGCCCCGTGCCGCGCTCCACAACCGCCCGGAAGCGGGCTGTGCCACTGCGCCGGCCAGCGACTGCCCGTCCCGCTGGACGGCCACCGACACCGCGTACCAGGGCAGCCCGTACAGGTAGTTCACCGTGCCGTCAATGGGGTCGACCACCCAGCACAGCCCATCGGTCGGCGAGCCGGCACCGCCCTCCTCCTCACCCAGCACGGGCTCGCCGGGCCGCCACTGCGCAAGCAGTTGCCGAGCCAGCCGCTCGGCAGCGGTGTCCGCGGCGGTGACCACGTCGGTGGCGCTGGTCTTGGTCCCCACTTGGGAGGCGCCCTCGAGCCGCATCCGGACGACGAGGTCGCCCACCTGCCGGGCCACCGCCACTGCGGTGGCCCGTAGCTGCTCCACGTCGTCGGCCGGCACGTTTGGCATCGAACCATCCGACCACAACCGGGCGAACAGATCCGGGTTAGGGTCAGATCCGACCGGCGGCTGCGCCCGGCGGCCTTGCAGCTGGCATCGTTGAGTGGACCTTTTGATGAGGACTGGAGAGGACACGGATGGCCAGGACACCCGGATTCGGGGTGGACATCGGCGGGTCCGGCATCAAAGGCTGCACGGTGGACCTGCGCAGCGGGTCGCTGGACGAGCAACGAGTCCGCATCCTCACCCCGCAGCCCCCCACCCCGGTGGCGGTGGCGGAGGTGGTCGCCACCATCACCGGTGAGTTCGGCTGGCACGGTCCGATGGGGGTCACCCTGCCCAGCGTGCTCAAACGCGGCATCGCCTGCACAGCGGCGCACCTGGACCCGTCGTGGAAGGGCCTGAACGCGAACAGTCTGTTCTCCGAGTACTGCCAGGTGCCGGTCGTCGTGCTCAACGACGCCGATGCGGCGGGGCTGGCCGAGATGCGCTTCGGAGCCGGCCGTGACTCAGACGGTGTGGTCCTGCTGCTCACCTTCGGCACCGGCATCGGCAGCGCGCTGTTCGTCGACGGGGAGCTGGTGCCCAACACCGAGTTGGGCCACCTACAGATCGACGGCGCCGATGCCGAGACCCGAGCCGCCGCTGCGGCCCGGGACGACGAAGCGCTGTCCTGGGCGGATTGGGCCGCCCGAGTATCCGGCTACCTGCAGGTTCTGGAGGATCTGATCTGGCCTGATCTGATCATCGCGGGCGGCGGGGTCAGCCGGAAGGCGGAGCGGTGGTTACCCCTGTTGGAGTGCCGAACTCCCGTGGTGGCGGCCGCGTTGCGCAACGACGCCGGCATCGTGGGGGCCGCTGCGGCCGCTGCGGAGGGACGCTTGCGGTAACACCGCGACACGGCGCCCCGTGCGCGATCGGCGTCATTACAATGCAGAGTCGTACACTGGAACGTGGCACCGTCCCGAGCACCCTGGATCGCTGCGCCGTGTTTGTCGGCGCCGGCTCCAGCGGCGGGCTCGCCGACGGGGACCCGATTTCCGTACCGCGCCCGAACACCGACTGTTTCGAAAGGCCGTCCGTGGCAGCCGCAGAACCCGCATCCCGTCGCGCCGCAGCCCCGACCTCGGCTGCTTCGAAGTCCGGGACCGAGAAAAAGCCCTCCACCCGCAACGGTGCCGAGCTGGGTGCCCTTGCACCCGGTTCCGCCGCCAAAGAGGGCGCCACCGCGACGACCCGCACGAAGAGTGCCCGCGGCAGCGTGGCGAGGACCCGGACCAAAGCCTCTGGCAACGCCGCCGGCGCAGTCCCCAAGGCGGCCGCGGCCAAGACCGCCGCGGGCGATGCCGGGGACGCCATCGGAGTGGATCCTGACCTAGATGCCGCCTTGGGCACCGACATCGACGGTGGCCCAGCTGCCGAGGATCTCGCCGACGTCGAGGTCGAGGTCGAAGTCGAAGAGATCACGGTGGAGGCCGAGGAGGCGGAGACGCCCAGCGGTCCCGGTTCGGAGGACTTCGTCTGGGACGAAGAGGAATCCGAGGCGTTGCGCCAAGCCCGCAAGGACGCCGAGCTCACCGCCTCGGCCGACTCGGTGCGGGCCTACCTCAAGCAGATCGGCAAGGTGGCCCTGCTCAACGCCGAGGAGGAGGTGGAGCTCGCCAAACGCATCGAGGCGGGTCTGTACGCCGCCGAGCGGGTGCGCCGCACCGAGGACGCCACCGACAAGCTCTCCCCGCAGCTGCGCCGGGATCTGCGCTGGATCGTCCGCGACGGCGAGCGCGCCAAGAATCACCTACTGGAGGCCAACCTTCGCCTGGTCGTGTCGCTGGCCAAGCGCTACACCGGCCGCGGCATGGCGTTCCTGGACCTGATCCAGGAAGGCAACCTGGGCTTGATCCGGGCAGTGGAGAAGTTCGACTACACCAAGGGCTACAAGTTCTCCACCTACGCCACCTGGTGGATCCGGCAAGCCATCACCAGGGCGATGGCCGATCAGGCCCGCACCATCCGGATCCCGGTGCACATGGTCGAAGTGATCAACAAACTGGGTCGCATCCAGCGCGAGTTGCTCCAGGATCTGGGCCGTGAGCCCACTCCCGAGGAGCTGGCCAAGGAGATGGACATCACCCCGGAGAAGGTCCTGGAGATCCAGCAGTACGCCCGCGAACCCATCTCGCTGGACCAGACCATCGGTGACGAGGGCGACTCCCAGCTCGGCGACTTCATCGAGGACTCCGAAGCCGTGGTCGCGGTGGACGCGGTGTCGTTCACGCTTCTCCAGGACCAGCTGCAGTCCGTGCTGGCCACGCTGTCCGAGCGGGAGGCGGGTGTGGTGCGGCTACGCTTCGGCCTCACCGACGGCCAGCCACGCACCCTCGACGAGATCGGCCAGGTCTACGGCGTCACCCGGGAGCGCATCCGCCAGATCGAGTCCAAGACCATGTCCAAGCTGCGCCACCCCTCCCGCTCCCAAGTCCTGCGCGATTACCTGGACTGAGCCGAACCAGCTCCGCGCCTACGCGCGCCACGGCGTCTTACCGGGTCCTCGTTCACGGGGCAGTACGCCTCCGGCTCAACCGGCGGCCGGCCGGGGATCGGGTCGCGCCGGGGTCGCAGTCGCCACACGGGCCGATATGCCAGGCGGGACCGCCGAACACCGGGTAGCACGACGGCGGCAGGCCCGAGGCGACCAGCACCTCCCCGCACAGGGCCAGGTAGCCGCCGTACGAGCTGGCCACGTCATCATCGGCGGCGAGCAGGTGGAACACGTCCTCTGCCAGCGGCGCGCTCGGCTCGGCCGAACCCATCGGGGTCTCACCGGCGGCGGATCTCTCCTCGTCCTCCTCGCGGTACAGCGCGTGGAACCGTGGCCCGGAGTCGTCCGTGTAGGACGATACGTCGATGTTTGTGGACAAACCATACGTGGAAATTGCATGACAGCAAAATGCGCCATACGCTAGGGTGCCCCGGCGTGCGATGGTCAGCCAGATCGGGGCCGGCCACACGAGATGCGGAGGTGGGCGGTGGCGACCGGAAGTCCGATGGTGCGGCGACGGCGGCTCGGCGCGGAGCTACGAACGCTGCGGGACCGGGCCGGGCTGACCGGCGAGCAGGTGATCGAGCGGGTGGGCTGGCCGTCGGCCTCGAAACTGAGCCGGATCGAGAACGGGCGCACCCGCCCGGACCTCTCGGACATCCTCGACCTGCTCGACCTCTACGGGGTCACCGGCGCGGACCGGGAGAAGCTCATCGCGATCGCCCGCGACGCCGCCAACACCCGCGGCTGGTGGCGCTCGTTCGCCGATCTCGGTCACCGGCAACGCGGCTACGCCGAGCTGGAGGCCGGCGTGGTCGAGCTCCGCCAGTACCAGCAGTCGATGACCCCGGGCCTGTTGCAGACCCCGGACTACGCCCGCACCCGGGTGCTGTCCGAGTTACCGATCCACGGCAGGCTCGACGTCGAGGCCGAGGTCACCGCCCGTCAAGCTCGCCAGGCGGTGCTCACCGCCGAGGACCCGCCGCAATACCAGGCGATCATCGACGAGGCCGCGTTGCGCCGCCGCGCCGCCCCGGCTGAGGTGATGGCTGCGCAGCTCGCCCGGCTGGTGGAGCAGTCCGCGCTGCCGTCCGTGACACTGCGGGTGCTGCCGCTGACCGCCCAGATCGCCGAGTTCTACGTTCCGCACACCTCGTTCTCGCTCTACCACTTCACCGACCCCGAAGACCCGGACATCGTGGTGCTGGAGACCCTCACCAGCGACCTGCATCTGGGCGATGAGGAGGACGTCTCCCGGTATAAACTGCTCTTCGACTGGCTGGCGGACGTGGCGCTGCCGCCGGAGGACTCGGTGACCTTCCTCGCGGGGCTCGCCCGCCAGCTCTGAGCAGGCCCCGCCCCCGAGGAGGCGCACCATGTCCCGTCCCGACTTCCGCCACGCGGTGTGGCACAAGAGTTCCCGCAGCGGCGGCAACGGCGACTGCATCGAAGTGGCGTTCACTGACACGTTGGTCGGGGTGCGCGACTCCAAAGATCTCGCTGGCCCGGTACTCGCCATCGGCCCGACTGGATGGTTGGACTTACTCACCAGTATCCAACGTGGCGAGATCAGCCCCATATAGATCGACGGACCGCCTGTACGCCTGCAACCGATATATCTCGCCGTCACGCCTCCATGCCAAAATGATCAATTTACAATAGCGGCTGCATCCCTTGACACGGTGATACTCAACCTGGGCACTGAATATGAATTGCAGCAGGGCTTAGTGAGGAGTGATCAGATGGGTACTACGTACGAGGTCCTGTGGAATCTGCATGGCGAGGTCAATTCCGAAACCTTCCTCATGGAAGGGTGAAGGTAAGGCAGACACCCACCTAGGTCGAACTTATCTACATCTCAAAGTTGCGCCAGGAATCCCCGCTGGATTCGACCCAGCACTATCACAACGGATCTGCAACTTTGCACTGTCCTCCTACATTGCCGCCGGTACAGTCGGAACATCTCTGCGAGATGTGGTAGCCCGCAAACTTTTCGTCCGCCCCACCCGCGTTGGACGGATCTTTGACGCAGCGGGTGATGAAATCGTCCGGCTTGAGGCTCTTACCACCTTGACTATCGATGGTGGCACCATCACGGTCACGAACTGGATGATTGGCTTTTCTCGTCTTCCTTGCCCGGTAGCCGATTGCTGGGGCGACGAGACTCTTATTCCAGCTGGGCCTTCACGTGCTACTGGCGTGACGAATTTTGTTGTACAACTTGAGGACAACTCGCTGCTCGACGGCCTGACCGTCGTGCCCTACCAGTACGATCGGGCGCTCCTGTCGGTGACTCCCGCGATCCGCTCGATAACCGACGAATGTTGCGAGCGCGTGTCGGCGACCGAGGTTTTGCTATCCGCGGTGAGTGAGTGGAAGCCTCTGTCCAGCGTCCCGGTGAGCGTCGAGTCGTAGCTGGCGATCATGGATGTTCCTGTCTCAGGCATCAGAGCCGTAGAAATCGGAACTCCAGCTGAGCAGGACGCCGTTTCAGCTGCCGTAGAGTCACTGCGCGACGATGGCGTGGTGATTCTACGGCAGGGCGTCCGGCAGCCTCTACTAGGCGAGCTTCGAGCAATAGTAAGCGACTGGCACGGACAATTTATTGACGGTCAAATCCAGAACTACTCACTCGGAGAGGAGACTGCAACGATCATCCCCGACCTGTGGCAGGACGCTTTTACCGAGCCGCGGGAGCTGCAGGGTTTCCGGAAATGGAACATTGCTGGTTTGGACAGCCGGATTCTACCACTCGTAGATGCATCGCCACTGTACGACATCATGCACGCCTTCGTCGGGCCAGACCTACTGATCACGAAGACCCAGATGCTTGTCGTGCCGTCCGGTTGCCTGGATTCGCCGTTTCTACACACGGATGCGGGGGCGATGGCCGACATCGTGGAGAGCATGGCCGCGTCACCACTCATGGTCTCGGCTCAGATTTTTCTCTCTGACCTTCCCGAGCCGGGCATGGGGAACTTCACCTGCGTCCCGGGCTCCCATCAGCAACGGTTTCCCTGATCGCCCGACAACCCGACCCGGTCACAGCTCAAAACCACACCTCTGGGAACTTCGATCCCAACCGAAATCCGCCGACAACTACTCGTATCTGACCCGGCGAGCCAGGGCGGCGCATAAACGTGGATTCACTCTGGCCTACAGCGTAAAGACCAACCCGTCGCCAACAGTGCTGGGATTGGTCCGCAAGCTCGGCTTACTAGCAGAGACGATCAACGTGGCAGAGTGCCGGGCTGCCACAGCGGCGGGTTGGAAGGCAAGCGACCTTATTCTTAATGGACCCGGCAAGCGCTGGCCAACGGATTCAGTTCCGCGGGGGTTGTTCGCGCTGATCTGCGAGAGCGTCGATGAGTTCAGGAGATCTCTGGACGAGGAAGCTCAGCACCGTTTTGTGGGATTCCGAATCCGCACGCCCGGTGTGGAATCCCGGATGGGCCTGGATTTGACGGATCGGGCTGTTGTCAGCGGAGCCGTCGATGCGCTCCGTACCGCTAGGTGCCAGGGGGTGGAGGTTGCAATCCACGCACACCGCCGAGGATCATCCTACAGCGGCGTGACTCGCTGGTGGGAGTCGATGATGGCCGTCATCAGGTACGCCCGCGATCTGGCGGAGGCTAGCAAGACGACGATCCCCTGTCTTGACCTGGGTGGGGGCTTCGACGAGCAGGGGCTCGACGCTCTTCTCACCTCCCCTGTGGGAGACGAGGTAGCTGAATATGTTCAGCGTGAGTTGCCCGCATGTCGGGTTGTCGTCTTGGAGCAATGTCACTAAGTTAGGGCCGCCGAACCGTTCATGATCACCGTTTTGGTGCCGAATTCGACACATTTTGTCACTTTCGACACCAAAACGGTGATCATGAGCCACTCTGTCATCCTTAGCTAAGTG
>JBOHFF010000083.1:0-1707 GCA_050699515.1 Pseudonocardiaceae bacterium | reverse complement strand
ACCTCGAGGTGCACGGCCTGGGCGTGCAGCTGACCGAGGCCCTGGCGGAGTACTGGCACCAGCGGATCCGGGAGGAGCTGCGGTTTTCCTCCGGCGCCGCGGTGGCTGAGGAGGACCCCGCGCAGGTGGAGGAGTTCTTCAAACTCGGATACCGGGGCGCCCGGTACTCGCTGGGCTACGGGGCCTGCCCGGAACTCGAGGATCGCGCCAAGATCGTCGCGCTGCTGCAACCGGATCGGATCGGCGTGACGCTGTCCGAGGAGTTCCAGCTGCACCCCGAGCAGTCCACCGACGCCA
Source organism: Pseudonocardiaceae bacterium (assembly GCA_050699515.1). GTDB lineage: Bacteria > Actinomycetota > Actinomycetes > Mycobacteriales > Pseudonocardiaceae. The sequence continues at coordinate 1,410 of JBOHFF010000083.1, read as the reverse complement.
TCGTCGCCCACCACCCAGAAGCCAAGTACTTCAACGCCTGAGCAACCGAATCACCAATACTCTTACTGTCCCGAGGCCCTCTATGTCAGTCGGTATTCCCGGTCGCCGAAGTCCGCCACGACGCGAAGGCTTCCGCCGAGGGCGCGCACGTACGCACGCAGGGTGGAAAGGGTGACCACATCGAGCTCACCCCGTTCGATAGCCGATACGCGGGGCTGGCGGACGCCCATGACGTGGGCCACCTCCTCCTGGGTGCGGTCCTGTTCGGCACGAACCTGGGCCAGGTGCCAGGCGCGGACGTGGTCATCAGTCACCTCACGGGCATGGACCATGTCTTCACTGGTGAGTTCCAGTTCGCTCAGCAGCTCACCAACATCGCCATACGCGTGCCACCCTGCGGCAGTTCTCTTCGTCATCGCCCTCACTCGTCCTCGTCATTGCGCGCAGCCAGGTGCTCGGTGTAGCGGGCCTCAGCAAGCGGGATTGCCACCTCGTACCAGCCTCGCCAGTTTCTGGACTTGTCGCCGGCCACCAACAGAACCATCTGCCTGGCAGGATCGAAAATGAACAAGATCCTGACCTCGGTCTCGCCTGTACTGGCTGGTCGCAGCTCCTTCAGGTGGTGCAGCTGGCTGCCCTTGATCCGATCCACGAGCGGCCGTCCCTCCTCCGGACCGCGACCGTCGATCACATGCTGGATCGCCTGTCCGATGAGGGCCGCCGTCAGCCGGTCGACTTTACGGATCTCATGCAGCCACTCCCGCACCTCGGGATGGATCACCAACAGCCACCTGACCACCAGGCTAATATAACGAATGCATTATGTCGACGGCAGTCACGGTCCCGGACCGCTCAGCACGGATACGGGTCCGCGACTGCGGTGACCCCTGCCCGGTGAGAGCACGTGGGCTGCCGCCGTGAGGACGCCAAGGCGAGCCGGGCGCCCCATCCCACCGTTCTGGGGCTCCCGGGTGGTCAAAGGCATTCCGGTGGTCGAGTTCGCCGCGATGCTCGATGAGCGGGCCACCTTCCTGGGCCAATGGGGCCTGCGCGGCGCCCAGGGCAAGGACGGCCCCTCCTACGAGGAGCTGGTGGAGACCGAGGGCCGGCCCCGGCTGCGCTACTGGCTGGACCGGCTGACCACGGAAGGGGTGCTGGCGCATGCTGCGGTGGTCTATGGGTACTTCCCGGCGGTCGCGGACGGCGACGCGCTGATCGTGCTCACCGAGCCCCGCCCGGATGCGGCCGAGCGGTTCCGCTTCACCTTCCCCCGCCAGGGCCGTGATCGCCGGCTGTGCCTGGCCGATTTCTACCGGCCGCGACCGGCGGCGCTGGCAGCTGGTGAGGTCGATGTGCTGCCGTTGCACTTGGTGACGATGGGTCAGGCGATCGCCGACTACGCCGCTGAGC
>JBOHFF010000082.1:0-75039 GCA_050699515.1 Pseudonocardiaceae bacterium | reverse complement strand
GAACCTCTCGTCATCCTCGCTCGCCATATATCAATTTTTTCACGTGACTCAGCGTGTCGATCGAAACGACACGCGACATAGCGGAGATTCACCCAAATGGATTAGTTATTTGATTACGACTACTAAGACTTACAAGATTCGCTGGGATGTCCCCATTCACGTCAACGGGACGATCGTCAACATGGTCGCGGAGGGAAGAAGGCTGCGCTAAAGACGGCAGGCTATCCGTGGATACCAGGTTCGACAGTCGACCCGAGGGCTTCGACGCCGCTGTCATCCTAATGTGGACGTCCAGCGACAGCACCATCTTTGGCCGGGAGCTGATGGGGGCCGTCAACCTGGGCAGGATCACTGAAGGCAACTACAGCGTTATCCGCACCATCGACATGAAGGCTCACGAACATCTCGAATGCGCTTGGACTAAGCGATTCGACCCATCTGATGACACCATCTACACTACGGGAATGGTCACGGGTTCCACCGACGTCCCCCGTATCAAGGGCGCCTCCGCGATGGTGGAGGACATGTCCATGGCAGGTCCGGGTGTCATTGTGGGTCGTTTCGGCACAACGCTCGTTACGGAGCAGGACACAGCCATTGAACCGGCTGTCAACGCCCTCTATTCGTTTGATCCGGCGCGAGGTGGATTGCCCACCGACCAGGTCCGTACGGCCTCTGTCGAACTCACTCGCCATGACGACCTCCGACTGGAACTGGTGTACCAAGTCGAGTTCCGGCCCCGTACATAAGCACTGGAATATCGCGGGGCGACCTGGGACATCTGCCAGCAGAACCGGATCGTGCGCGCTGCTCAGATCGACTGGCGCAAAGCCTGACCAGCCGCCAACGCGGCCGGTTGACGAGTGCTGCTGACATGGGCTGGATCGCCGTCGGCGATCCAGCCCATGTCTTCCACCGCCGTAGCACCCTGCGCCCGTAATTGTTCGTGCCCGCGATCCGGTCCAGCTCCGCCCCGGTCGGGGTGCGTCCCTGGACCGCTCGGTCTGGAAAAACACCCACATGCGCTGTTCGACGGTCGGCTCCGCTGGCGGGCGGAACTGCCCCGAGACGACCGCGAGACGCATCACCCGCGCGATCTGCTCACCAGGCTCGCCCATCACGGCGGTCTGAGCGCTGGGCTCGGCACGGTAGCGCTTGAGCGCGCGGTTGAGCAGTTCGACCGCCAGCAGCAGCGCCAACGGGGGGCAGGCCGCGACCGCGATGGCGAACACGCTCAACTCTGGAGCCGCCGCCACGTTGGCGCACAGCGACAAGCAAATCCCGAACACGAACGCCAACCATGCCGCCCACTGGCCACCCGCACAGCTGGCGTGGCCGGTCTTCCACAACTCGACCGTGGCCGTGGTCAACAGGCCATCCACGATCAGCGGGCCTCAAGAGTAACCAACCACCGGAGGTTCAAGGGCCACTTCCCCGCCGACTTCACCACCACAACAGACAAAGTCGGCACAACAACGATCTTCCCTGCTCCCGCCACCACCCACCGACTCACCCCGTCACCCCGCCCCCTCTTCCGGTGCCCCGACCCGGCCCGCACCGCACGACGAGCTGGTCTCCTTAAGGCCATGCCCAGCCGATGCAGCGCCATCACCCATGCCCTGGAAAACCATGACGCATTTCCCACTACGAGGCCGATGGGATGGCACTGTCGCGGCTACGCGCCCGCCACACTTGGGCAACGCTGGACGCTAGCGAAAAATGCATGAACACACCAGAAGCGCAAAACTCGGAATATGTGCCGCCCGGGCGGACTACGTGGCCCATCATGGGCCTGCCTCGCAGGATTCATGTCAAGGGCATGGCAGGAATTGATGCGACTGTGGTCGTGACGGTGGTGCAGGACACAGTGTGGCTGTCGATCTCACCGCCGTTTACCTACGAAGCGATCATGAAAGCGGGGAAGGTCGATGAGGTCATATCCATGTTGGAGCTGGCACGGGACGAGGCCAAAAAGGTGGCGACTGCGCGCAATGGGTATGAGCGACACAGATGAGTAGTCATCCCGGCAATGCGCTCCGCCGTGCCTGTGAGCGATGCGGAGCGGTACTGCGCCGGGGACGCCCCGGTACGCGGTGTGACCCGTGTTCGCGCCGCCCGGACACCGCTGAGCAACTGCGGGAGACCGGGTTCTTCAGCCAGGACGCGGTCCGGCGAGCATTGCTCGCCTACGATTTCGGGTACCTGTTCCGGGCCGTCCGGCGCACCGCGGAGCTGACACAGGTCGAGCTCGGCGAAGTGCTGGAAATGGAGCAGGACCGGATCTCCCGCATCGAACGCGGAGAGCGGAAACTACGGGACATCGAGATCGTCGCCCGCATCGCCACCCGCCTCGGCATTCCCCCGATACTGCTGGGTTTCGGCGCAGACACGACTCCACACCAAGGCCCGCAGCCTGTTCCTGCTGAACCTGATCCGGCTCGGGTGGCTGAAGCCTCCCGCCGATTCATCAACGCGGGGGAGCTCAGGGGGAGCGGAGTTCGAGGATCAGGTCGCCGCCTTCGACCTGCTGGACCGATTTGATCGCCAGGCGGGTCACGGTGCCGCTTTTGGGGGCGGCGATGCCGGCCTCCATCTTCATCGCCTCGATAGTGGCCACGGGCTGCCCGGCCACCACAGTGTCCCCTTCGGCGACCTGCAGGGACACCACGCCGGCGAAGGGTGCCGCGACGTGGTTGCTGTTGGCCCGGTCAGCCTTCTCGGCCACCGGGACCGTGGAGGCCACCGATCGGTCCCGGACCTGCAACGGCCGCATCTGGCCATTGAGCGTGCACATCACGGTGCGCATGCCGCGTTCGTCGACGTCTCCGATCGCCTGCAGCCGGATCAGCAGGCGCACCCCCTGGACGAGGTCCACGGCGTACTCCTCGCCGGGCCGCAACCCGTAGAAGAACTCCTTGCTGGGCAGCACCGAGGTGTCCCCGTAGAGCTCACGATGCTGCTCGAACTCTGCGGTGGGACCGGCGAACAGCAGCCGGTTCAGGGTCCGCGCGCGGTCCTCCTTGAGCCCTTGCCGGTCTTGTGCGGACAGTTCCACCGGCGCCCGCGGAGCGCCGCGGCCCGCCAGGGCCTTGCTCCGGAAGGGCTCGGGCCACCCGCCAGGGGGGACGCCGAGCTCGCCGTGCAGGAAACCGATCACCGAGCCGGGGATGTCGAAACGGGCGGGGTCGGCCTCGAAGTCCCTCGGCTCGACTCCGGCGCCGACCAGGTGCAACGCCAGATCCCCGACCACCTTCGACGACGGGGTCACCTTCACCAGGCGCCCGAGCATCCGGTCGGCCGCCGCGTAGGCCTCCTCGACCTGCTCGAAACGGTCCGCCAGGCCCAGCGCCACCGCCTGCTGGCGCAGGTTGGACAGCTGACCGCCGGGGATCTCATGGTGGTACACCCGCCCGGTCGGCGAGGCCAGGCCGGACTCGAAGGGCGCGTAGATCTGGCGTACCAGCTCCCAGTAGGGCTCCAGATCGCACACCGACTGCAGGTCCAGGCCGGTGTTGCGCTCGGTGTGGTCAGTGGCCGCGACCAGCGCGGACAGCGAGGGCTGCGACGTGGTGCCGGCCATGGACGCGGTAGCGGCGTCGACCGCGTCCACGCCGGCGTCGATCGCCGCGACGAGAGTGGCCAGCTGCCCTCCGGGGGTGTCGTGGGTGTGCAGGTGCACCGGGAGGTCGAACCGGCTGCGCAACGCGGACACCAGGGTCTGGGCCGCCGGCGGTCGCAGCAGCCCGGCCATGTCCTTGATGGCCAGCACGTGCGCCCCGGCGGCCACGATCTGCTCGGCCAGCCGCAGGTAGTAGTCCAGCGTGTAGACCCGCTCCGCGGGGTCGGACAGATTCGCGGTGTAGCACAGCGCGACCTCGGCGAGGGCCCGGCCGGTCTCGCGCACCGCGTCGATGGCGGGGCGCATCTGGGACACGTCGTTGAGCGCATCGAAGATCCGGAAGATGTCCAGCCCGGTCTCCACGGCCTCCTCGACGAAGGCGGTGGTCACTTCAGTCGGGTACGGCGTGTAGCCGACGGTGTTACGGCCGCGCAACAGCATCTGCAAGCACACGTTGGGCACCGCCTCACGCAACGCGGCCAGCCGCTCCCACGGGTCCTCTGCGAGGAAACGCAGTGCCACGTCGTAGGTGGCGCCGCCCCAGCACTCCAGCGAGAGCAGCTGCGGGGTCATCCGGGCCACGTGCGGGCCCACAGCGACGAGGTCCCTGCTCCGCACCCGGGTCGCGAGCAGCGACTGATGGGCGTCCCGGAAGGTGGTGTCGGTCACGCCGACGCCGTCGCGGGCCCGTAACCACTGCGCGAACTCCTCGGGACCCAGGGTGAGCAGCCGGTGCCGGGAGCCGGTCGGTGGCCGCGCGTCCAGATCGATAGGCGGCAGCTTGGCCACCGGGTCGACCAGGTTGGGCGGATCGCCGTGCGGCCGGTTCACCGTCACGTCTCCGAGATAGGTCAGTAACCGGGTGCCGCGGTCGGCGGAGCGCGGGGCGGTGAGCAGGTGTGGCCGCTGCTCGATGAACGACGTGGTGACCCGACCTGTCACGAAGTCCGGTTCGTCGAGCAAGGCGAGCAGGAACGGGATGTTCGTGGCCACCCCGCGGATCCGGAACTCGGCGAGCGCTCGACGGGCCCGGCGCACCGCGGTGGCGACGTCCCTGCCCCGACAGGTGACCTTGACCAGCAGGGAGTCGAAATGCGCGCTGATCTGGGCACCCGTCTGCATGGTGCCGCCGTCCAACCGGACCCCGGCGCCGCTGGCCGAGCGGTACGCGGTGACCGTCCCGATGTCTGGGCGGAACTCGTTGGCCGGGTCCTCGGTGGTGATCCGGCACTGCAGTGCGACGCCGTGCGGCACGATGGTGTCCTGGCGCAGCCCGAGGTCGGCCAGCGTCTCCCCCGCCGCGATCCGCAGCTGGGCGCCGACCAGGTCGACGTCGGTGATCTCCTCGGTCACCGTGTGCTCAACCTGGATGCGCGGGTTCATCTCGATGAACACATGGCGGCCGCCGCGGTCGACGAGGAACTCCACGGTGCCGGCGTTGACGTATCCGAGCTGCCGGGCGAAGGCGACCGCGTCGGCGCAGACCCGCCGCCGCAGCTCGGGGTCCAGGTTAGGCGCGGGCGCTATCTCCACGACCTTCTGGTGGCGCCGCTGCACCGAGCAGTCCCGTTCGTACAGATGGATGACGTTCCCGCGCTGGTCGGCGAGGATCTGCACCTCGATGTGCCGGGGGTCGATGACGGCCCGCTCCAGGAACACGGTCGGATCCCCGAATGCCGACTCGGCTTCCCGGCTGGCCGCCTCCAGCGCCACCCGAAGACCCGCGGGCTCGCTGACCCGGCGCATGCCGCGACCGCCGCCGCCGGCGACGGCCTTGACGAAGACGGGGAACCCGATCTCGTCGGCCACCGCGATCAGCGCCTCGATGTCGGCGCTGGGGGCGCACGAGGACAGCACCGGCACGCCGGCCACGCGCGCCGCGGCGATCGCCCGGGACTTGTTACCCGCCAGCGCCAGTACCGCCGGCGGAGGCCCGACGAAGGTGATGCCGGCCTGCTCGCAGGCTATCGCCAGCTCCGGGTTCTCCGACAGGAAGCCGTAACCGGGATAGACCGCATCGGCCCCGGTGCGCTGAGCAGCCCGGACGATCTCCGGCACCGACAGGTACGCCCGGACCGGATGGCCCTTCTCCCCGATCTGGTAGGCCTCGTTGGCCTTGAGCCGGTGCTCGGAGTTGCGATCCTCGTAGGGGAACACCGCGACCGTCCGGCAACCCAGCTCGTAGGCGGCGCGAAACGCCCGGATCGCGATCTCCCCGCGGTTGGCGACCAGCACCTTGCGGAACATGTGCCAGCTCCCTTCCCGACGGCCCGCTGAGCTGGGATCTCCCTCCGGCGGCACCGAGCGCATCATCGCAGGTGATGACAGCTCCTGGGGATGTCTGGATTCCCACGTGCCGCCGACCTGCCGCGCTGGCGGCTGGAGGGGTATCAAGGAAGTGGCAGGAAAGGACGCGACCATGAGCAGAGCGCGATACCGCTATCACCACCACCGCGGTCCGGTCGGACTACCCGTCGTTCCGCTGCTGGTGCTGTGCGCCGCGGTCCTGGCCGCGGTCGGGGTGGCCGGGGCGGCCCTGGTGGCGGTGGTGGCGATACTCCTGCCATTCATGCTGCTCGCAGTAGGGACGGTAGTCGTGGTACGGCACCTGCACCGCCGCCACCGCCGATCCCTCGGCCGCCGGCAGCCGGCACCCGCGCAGGCGTCACGGCTCACCAGGGCTGCGCCTGCGCCGGACTGGGGGGCCAGCCGGGCCCGGTTCACCCAGCTGCGCGGTGAGTACGGCCGGTTCGAGTGCGACCCGCTGGCGGTGCTCCGGCTCCCTGCGCTGGCTGATGTCACGGTGCCCGCCACCAGCCGGTTCGTGGACGCCTTCGCCGAGGCCCAGGCACTGGACACCGACACCGAGCCGTCGGCCGCACACCTCGCTCGCTACGCCACAGCGGTGGACCAGGCCTGTCGCGCCTGGCAGGCCGCTCGGGAGGCGGCCGAACGCATCCGCCTGGCCGGGATCCCCGAGCACGAGCGGGCCACCGTCCAGCGGGCCATCAAGCTGCTCACCATGGCCCGGGACTCCGATCACGACGCCGAGCGCATCGCGGCCTACGCCAAGGCCCGAACGGAACTGGCGAAACTGGAACGCAGCGGCACTCTACGCCTGCCAGTGGCCGCAGCGGCTGCGGTGGATGCCGCCGCCCGCGGTCAGCTCCCTGCGGTCCCGGTGACGGAATAGCAACTACGTCCCACGCCGAGTGACGATTACGCACCGTGCAGCCTCTCACGTCGGCTACCCAATAGGGTGGTCCTGCCGCGCCGAGTAACTTCCTGCGCAGGATTGGCGAAAAAAGAGATAATAGGAGTCCTCTGTCGGTTTCGAGGGAGAATTCTCGTGATGGACAACCTGCTCATCTTGAGGGCGGTGAATCACTCACCAGAGGCGCTCTTAACTGTGGAGGGACGTCTTGACATGGAACCTCATCGCGGAAACTTACAACCGGGGAAACTGCGACCGGGACAACTGGAAGCACTCCGACTGGCCGGACGGAAAAAGCGGTACTCGCCAGGCGACACGATCTTCGCCGAGGGTGACAGATCCGACTTCGCCGTCCTGCTCGACAAGGGCACCGTGAAAGTCACCACGATCGCTGAGAATGGATACACCTCGGTGCTCGCGCTGCGCGGAGCCGACGATCTGATCGGTGAGTTCGGCTGTCTCGACGACCGGCCGCGGGGTGCGTCCGTCACCGCCCTCACCCCGGTCACCGCGACCCTGATCACCTGCCGGCGATTCCTCGGATTGCTCCGGGAGCGATCCGACCTGCTCTTCTCGCTGTTGATGATCACAGTCGCCAGGGTTCACGAGTCCGACCGGAGACGGTTGGAGTTCGGCGCCTACCTCGCCATCGATCGGGTGGGGCGAGTGCTGCTGGATCTCGCCCGGCGCCACGGCGAGCCCATCGAGGACTCTCCCGGATCGGTGTTCGTGCCCGCCTTGCAACGTGATCTGGCCGGCGCCGCCGGAGCATCCAGAGAAACGGTCGTACGGATCCTGCGCGGCCTGACCGAGAGCGGGGTGATCACCACCCGGCGCGGCGGGATCGTGGTCACCGACCTGACACTGCTGGACACCATCGTGACACACATCACGCCTTGACTATGAGCGTCAGATGACGCAGTAAGTACCCGACATTCGCGATACCAATTCCCTGTCGTATGCCCCTGCGTGGAGGGAGCGCGGTCATGACAGCAAGATCAGCTTATTACGCGATGATCATCGTCGACATCGAACGGTTCGGACAACGTAAGAACCCCGACCAGCAATGGCTGCGGCAGCAGATGTACGACGTGCTCGCGAGGGCCGCCACACAAGCCGGGATCCCATGGTCCGATTGCCACCGAAGCGACCGGGGGGACGGTGTCATCATCTTGATCCCGGCTTCGGTGGCGAAAGAGGACATCACCGAGGGTTTCATTCGTGAATTGAATACCGAACTCGGCATCTATGCCCGGCGCAGCGCTGCATCGGTCGCCATGCGGATGCGGGTCGCCCTGCACGCAGGCGACGTCGTCCGCGATGAGCAAGGTTGGGTGAACACCGAGCTGAACACCGCCTGCCGATTAGTAGATCTTCCAGCATTGCGGGATGCACTCGCCGAGGTCCCCAGCGCCCGGCTCGCACTGATCGTCTCCGACGCGTGGTTCCAGGCGGTGGTCCGTCACGATCCCGGCGCCGTCGATCACCGCGGCTACCGACAGGTGCCGATCAGCGTCAAGGAACTCGACGACTGGGCCTGGATCCACGTACCGGGCCAGCCGAGCGCGAACGTCCCATCAGCGCCGGACCCGGTCCGCGTACCCGAGGCTCCGGCTGAAGACGGTACGGCGCACGGCGGAACCACCACGCTGAACTTCTTCAGCGGGGTCCGCGCGGACACCATCGTGGGTCGCGACCAGATCAACCACCACACGGGTGACGTCACTCCCCGACAGGACAGACGATGAACGATCTGCAGCCTGCTCCGGCTCCGAATCCGAGCCCGAGCACTCCCGCAACACCGGGCCATCAGCCCGCACCATCCCCCGACCCGCCCCCTACACCCACACCTGATCACGCAGCCCTCAAGGCAGACCCCGCAACACCGGATCCCCCCGCATCCGAACCGGATCCCGCGGACCAGCCGCCTGAGGTGACCGATGAGCAACGCGCCGCCGACAGTGCGCTCCGGCGTGGGATCACCGCGGCGGCAACCAACCCCGGAAGCATTGCGGCGAGACGGAAGTTGCGGAATGACGGTCGCCGCAACCTCGGCGTCCAGACCTCGCTCACCAGCACTGACTTCCGTAAGCGGGTCGCCGTCTCGCACGACCTCATCGGTCGTGATCAGGTCAATCACAACCATTACTACACAGCTTCGCCGGACTCTCTCGGCCACTATGAGATCACTCCGAGCGCCCGTGGTGAGGTCAGGACTACCTACGTAGAACCCGGCGGGTTCGCGGCTCTCGTGTCGTTCTGCAAGCAGCGACCGATCACCGTCATCCGGGTCGTCACCGGTCAGGGCAAGCTGACCAGCGCGCTGCGCATGCTCGACGAGATCTGCGCCGGACCCCTGTTCGGGCTAAATCCGGACCAGGGCATGACCCGACTGCGGGGAGACGATATCACCGCGGGAGGCGGTTACCTGCTCGCCGGACTCACCCAATCCCAGGCCGATACCCTGCTCACCAGACATGAGATGGATCGGCTCAGTGCCGAACTCGATGAGCGTACCGCGCGGCTCATCGTGGCGGTCTCCGCCGAGACCCGGCTCACCCATCTCGGATCAGCTGACTACATCATCGATCTGAGCCACCGCCCAGACAACCGAGACGTGCTCGCCTCACACCTGAGGTGGAAGCTGGGCGCGACGAGAAGTGAACGGCTGATCGCTGCCCCCGATATCGACGCGATACTCGATACGGAGCTCCACTCCGGCACGTCGCTCCGAAAAATCGTGAAGCTGGCCGGATTGATCACCGATGCGGTGCGCGACGGGACCACGCCGGCTGAGATCGCACATGCGGTCAAGCTCCAATTGGACGCTCGGGCCGATCGCGATCTGGCCGATTGGTTTCAGGGCCTCGGAGGCCTGGCGGAGCACAGTTTCGTCATCGCGCTGGCGGTGCTCAACAGCCTACCGTACGAAACCGTCGCACAAGCAGGACGCGCCTTGGAGTCCTGGCTCACCACACCGATCAGCGGAACCCTCGAAGATCTGCCACGAGACCAGGTAAGACCTTTTGACCGCCCTCGTAGCTCACGGTTGAAGAAATTCGACGCGAAACTGACGCCCGCGACCACGACCACCCCGCAGGGCGAGGTCCCGGTGGAAGCGGTGGAGTTCATCGATCCCGCCCGCCCACAACGCGTCCTCGCCCACGTATGGCAGGAGTACGACCAGGGGCACCATGCTCTGATCAGTTGGCTCTCCGAACTGGGTGCGCACCCCGTGGAAGAGGTGCGGACGAGAGCCGCGGTAGCGGTCGGCGCTCTGTCCACCGCCGCCTTCGACTTTCTCCGCCATGAGGTCGTCGAGCCGTGGGCATGCACCTTCGACCCTGACCACTTCAACCGTGAGTCGGCGGCCACCGCATTGGACGCGGCCAACTCGGTACCCGACCTCAAGGAGACCATGCGCAGCCTGGTCCACGAGTGGAGTATGGCGACTGATCGAAATCTGGTCGCGACCGCCGTACGAGCATACGGCGGTTCCGTTGGCATCGATCAGCCGTCCCGATTGTTCGAGATACTCAGCCAACATGCGGAGTCCACCGATTTCGTGGTGATCGAAGCAGTGTGCAGAAGTCTCACCGAGCTGGCCGATGCGGGTGTCGTCGGAGTCTCGGATCGGGCACTCATGACTGCGCGAGAATGGACCAACAGCCGAGCCAGAGGGCGCCGATTCACCGGGAACCTGGCGTTTCTGTGGATGGCCGCTGACCTGTTGTGGGCGCCGGGTGGAACGCCACCGCGCCAGGGCAGGGCGGGACGAGCCCAACACTGGCCACTGCTGCTCAGGCTGGCCGACGGGATGCCTGAATGGCGCGCAGTGGTCGCCGGCCTGTGGAGCACCGCGTTGACCAGCACCGACGTAGCGGAGGCCGCGATGGAAGTTCTCGATCAATGGGCCGAGAGCGCTGAAGCGAACGATCAACGCAGGCAGGCTTTTGTCCGAGTGATGACCACCGCGACGACGTCCGACCGAGTACGGGCCCGGCTGCGCCGCAAAGCAGATCAATGGGCTGACCCGGAGAGCACGATGCACGCGCCAAGCACCGCCGCGGCACTGCTGATCGGTATAGAGCCACCGGTGGCCGGGAAAGCACTCGACCGCACAGCGAAGAGGAGCTACAGATGACGAAAACCCCGAGACAGCTGATCCTGTCCGAAGAGCCGGTGCATCGAATGCAGTGGAAAAGACCGGTTCCCTCCTCCGGCGTCGCGGTGGTCGGTAAGACCCCGGACGGCAGATACGAGACCATCACCCAATTCGGGTTGATGACCAGATACCGACTGCGTTTCGAGGTAGACGTGGCAGATCACCATGACATCGTGAAATGTCCGTTGCCCAGCCGGGGTGACGTGTTTTCCTTCGACGGCACCCTCGTTCTCGACTGGCGGGTCACTGACGCGGCCGTGGTGGTCGAACGCAAGATCGGGGACGGCCTCTCCCTGTGTTACGCCCGGCTTCACGAACGACTACGGCACATCAGTCGCGAATTCGACGTCGAGGATTGCGCGCGGGCCGAATCCAAGATCAACAAAGTCATCGGCACAGCACTGCCCATGTCACTACCGGAAGGCATCACAATACACCGGTTCTCCGCCCAGCTGAACATGGACGACGGGACACTGAAAGCGATACTTGAGCTACGAACCGCTCGGCACGAAGGCTCGCTCGCCGCCATCAAGAGCGGCGGGGAACAAGAAGTGCAGAAAATCGAGCAAGAAGGATCACTACGCCGACAGGAACAACGCATAGAGGCCGTTCGAGCGGCCATGCGAGGAAATTATGATCTCGTGGCCATTCACCTCAGCCAACACCCCGACGACACCGGTTCATTGATCAACATGATCCGTTCCGATTACCAGACCAGCGAAGAGCGACGGGACAGGATGATCATGGAAATGTTGAAACGCGATCTAATTCAGGACATTGATGTCGTGGGATTCAACTCCGCCCTGCTCGGGACGGCTGCGGAACGATTCCGCTCCGGATCTCAGCATACCATCACGCTGCCCCACCTCCCGGCGCTACCGAGCGCACCGACGTCGTCCACGAATGCCCCGCTGGTCGTCCCCAATACGACCACAGGGGACGACCGCGTTCAGCGCACAGATACCTCTGGTGTCGTCGGATGGCGCCAGCTACCGCGCCGTGAAGAAGACGACGCACATGACTAGAACGAAACGCTGCCAGACCTCCCGCTACCGGCGGCCGCGATGAAATTGATCGACCTGCTGCTCCGCCTATTGAGACCAGCCGCGAAAGCTGGGACGACCAACGCTGAGACAAAGCGAGGTCGGCGGCTGAAGAAAAGAAAGCGCACAGATCAGGGGGACGCGGCGCAGGCGGGACCGGAGTCGACTCCGCAGAGGAGACGGAGAAAACTCTGGCGCCGAAAAGACAGCAGGTCACAACCCGACGCTCATTCAGGCCGAGCAGACCAACCGGTCAAGCGGGACGCGAACCGGACAGGGGCCGTTAGAGATCACGACCCTCAATTTCCCGTGGTCCAGTATCGAGGACCGTCAACTCCTCCCGCCTGCAGCGGGATGGATACGGCTTTGCCGGTGGCGTCCGTTCCGCAGGTCGCGCCCCTTGAAAAGGCCCGGAACCCGGCGGTCCACGAAGCGCCGGTCTTCGGTGGTTCTCCGCCGGCAGCTCGCAATCCTTGGATACTCCCGGTCGAGCCTGCGGTGTGCGGCGTCGCCGCGGACCAGATCAGAATTGGTGACCTTGATGTACGTGCCGCGTCGATCGTCGGCCCCGGGCACCGATGCGAGGAGCCCGCCACGCCGCGGCAGGACTCCTACCGGCTCGGCCGGGATCGTGCGGGTCGCTATCTGATCATCGCTGTGGCCGACGGCATGTCCGACAGCCGGAGATCCGACCTCGGCGCCGCAGTCGCGGTCAGATGCGCTGTCGACACCCTGCGTACGTACCTCGACAGCGGCGCGGACCCAACCGCGGACGTGATGACGAAGGCGTTCCGCACCTGCGCGGGCGCCATGGTCGCCGCGGCCAGGAGTGCCGGCCTGTCCGAGATGGACGTTCGGTGCGCCCTCATTATCGCGATCATTCCTACTGCTCCTGATGCGTCCCACAGACGCCGGGCCTGGTTCACGACACTCGCTGATGTCAGTGCATGGCTACGCGTCCGCGATAGCTGGCGTCAGCTGGCCGGCGATCAAAAGAACGACGGTCTCGATGGGAACATCCTGCACAATTTTCTTCCCTACCATCCAGATCAAGCCGTCACGGTTTGCCACAACCTCGAGCCAGGGGCCACCGTCACCGTGGTGACCGACGGAGTCGGTGATGCATTAACGTTTCTCCCTGACGCTGCCCACTGGTTCGCACGGCACTGGGAAAGCCCGGTCACACTCGAATCATTTCTACTCGGCGTCGGTTTTCACGCCAGAGGACAGCTCGATGATCGGACGTCGGTCACGGTGTGGTGCCACGATGGCACGCGGAGCCGATGATGGACACCGGCTCGACTCTGTTCAATCCGGTTGTTCCGGAGGACTCACTCGGACGGCTCGGTAAACCAATCGGGGAAAACAACGGGGAAAGCCAGGGAGTGTACCCGTTGACCGAACACCCCGGATGGCTGCTGAAAATATTCAAGCCCGACCTGATCACCGACGCGGACATCACGCGGATCGATCAGCTGGTCGAGCTGCCAGAGAAGTCCACACCGGCGGACCGCATGTTGTTGAACGAACACACCTCGTGGCCGGCCGCCCGGGTAACCAGCGCCTCGAGCGAAGTCTATGGCGTGGTGCTGCCCGAGGCACCATCGCCGTACTGGGTGGATCTACAACTGGACGCCACCCATGCCAAGCATAAACCGCTGGAGATCGACTGGCTGGCCACGGCACCCGAGAAGTGCAGACGGCGCGGCATTCCCATTCCCAGCTTCACCGATCGAGTGCAGATCTGCACAGACTTCGTGGCCGTCGCCGAGCTACTGGAACGACGTAATCTCGTCTACGGAGACTGGTCTTACGCCAATGCTTTCTGGAGTCCGATAAAACACACCGGATACATTATCGATATCGACGGCTGCGCGCTCGGCAGCCGCGCCACGATAGGCACCCAGAACTGGGACGATCCGCTCGCCTCGAGCAAACGCCATGACACGTTTTCCGACAGATACGGTGTGGCATTGCTCCTCGCGCGTTGCCTGACTGGTGAACGAATGATCGAGAAGGCGTTGGCGGTCCTGCAGAGAATCACGACCGAGCATGGCGCGACCAGCCTTTACGATCAGGTGCGCTTCGGCGTAGTCGCAACAGAACGCCACAGCCGTCCTGCAATCGCTGCGTTGCTTGCCGCCGTGCAGGCCGTTGAAATCGGCACGCCCACGACGGCGCGCACTTCGACGCCACCCGAAAGCGGAGTCACCGGCTGGGTGCCAGTGCCCACAACAGGACAGCTGCGGGCAAGACGGCCGAAGCCGAGGCCACCACGACCGACACCCCCCACGGCACGCCCGAGCACACCGAGACCCGGTCCGAGACCCCCAGTCACCCGTCCACCGGCCACGCCCAGCCGCCCTCGGCCCACTGGACCAACTCCGAACTCCCCGCCCAGGCAGGAACTCGGCGATATCGCCTTCGCTGTGGCAGGCGTGCTCCTGCTGATCGTAGTGATGATCCTCCTTGGTGTCATATTCGGTTGACACCTTCCATCGCAGTAATCTGAGAGGCTGACATGAACATGACGACGAATGGCTCCTACGCCGGCAAGACAAAATGTCTGCCGACTTATCTTCTGCTCGACACGTCAGGCACGATGGCAGCTCACGAGAAGACCTTGAACGACACCCTTGAACACGTCTACCTCTCACTAGTGGAAAGCCCGCGGGTAGCAGAGTTCGCACACATCTCGATCATCAGTTTCAACACTGATCCACACCTGGTTCTGGAGATGACCGACATCGAGGAAATCCGCGCGTTACCAGCGGTTTCCTGTGGCGGGCTGACCAACTTCGGGCCGGCCTTCGCCCTGGTGAACGAGAGAATCAATATCGACGTTCCCGCGCTTAAATCGGCGGGGATGGCCGTGCTTCGTCCTACGGTTTTTCTCCTGACGGACGGGCAGCCCACCGACGGCGAGAGCTGGCCGGCGAAATTTGCCGCGCTGGTGGATCCCAGCTGGGCCAGAAGACCGCACGTGATCACGTTCGGTTTTGGGGACGCCACTTCCGAGTCCATCGGCAGCATGGCGACCAAAGCAGCATTTCTGGCCAAGAACAACCTTCAGGAGAAAGAGGCCCTGACCAATATGCTGACCACCCTGCTGAACACGTTGGTAGCGTCGGCTCCGGCCGGGGAGCTAAGAATTCCCGCCGATCTTCCAGGATTTGAGCGTGTTCCCGTGGACTACGTCGAATGAACACGATAAGGACCCATTCCGCATTCGAACGAGATGCCCCATTTGGTACTGCTTCCGCGAGCGGCGTGGAATTCGCTTGGAAGGTACACGGAGCACTGCAGGACTGGACAGCGAAGGTCGACACCAAAGCCTCCATCGTGATGACCCTGGAGACCGCGTTGTTCAGTGGGATGCTGGCGTTCACCCGATCTCAAGTTTCTGCCTATCCACGCAACTGGTCGTCATTCCATCATTGCGGACTGGTTCTCCTGTTCGTATCGATTGTCCTGGCGGGCGCAGTGGTGTTCCCGCAGCTGCACAGGCGTGACTCCACCAAGTCATGGTCGAACAAACTTGTCTACTTCGGACACCTACGACTGTGGGAGCCGTCCGCATTGACCGAGGCCCTCGCGAGCGCGCAACCAGAGATCAATTTGCGAATGCTGTCCGATCAGCTTGTCGCCATGTCACGTATTACCTGGAGAAAACACGTCCTGGTTCAATGGTCCTTGCTAGTCGCATTAACCGGCTGCATCGGTGTTGGAACCCCGTTGATAGCGATCAGGTAGCGCTCTCGTCGCGAGCTAGGACCGGGCTGGATCTCGGGGCGTGCTTAAGCAGGTCGGCGACGACCTCGGCGTCCAGCCGGGCGCCGAGACGCTCGAAACTGGCCCGGGCGCAGACCAGCTCCACCCGCGCCGACTCGGGTTGGCCGGCCCGAGTCAACGCGGTGGCCAGCAGCACCTGAACCCGCGCGCTCTCATAAGGTGATTCGGCCTCCCGCCACAGCCCGACACTGCGACGCAGCGGCGCCAGCGGGCACTGCTCGCCAGTGGCTAACGCCAGCTGACCACGAGCGCTCTCGGCTGCGGCGAGCAGCGCCGTACTGCCGTAGATGCGCGCCGACTCGGTCAATTCGGTGACCGCGGCACGGGCCGTGTCGAGGTCACCGAGGGCGAGTGTGATGATCACCTGGTCGGGAAGGAGTCGGCTACGTTCCAGGCGGTCCCAGCCGCTGCCGGCCAACCCCTCATTGATCAACGCCGCGGCCTCGACCGGACGGCCGCGCCGCAACTCCAGCCGGGCACGACCGGGCAACGGGCTGGCGCCCAATTCCTGGGCTTTGCTGAAGGCCTCCTCAGCGGTCTCGAGGTCACCGATCCGCAGCCGGATCTCACCGATGCTGGCGAAGGCGAGACCGGCGTGGACCGGGTCGAAGCACTGCGTGACGGCGCAGGCCTGGTGTGCCAGCTGCTCGGCGAGCGCCCAGGCACCGCGGCTGATCATGATCGAGATGCGGTGCGTCTCGCAGTCGCCGGGAAACGCATTCAGCCCGGTGCGCTCGAAGCAGTCCTCGATGGCGTCGGTCCACTCGCGAGCCCGCCGGTAGTCGGCCAGCTCGCAGCAGGTGCGGACGACCTGGCAAAAGACCTGCACCGTGGCGAGCTGGCCCAGCTCCCCACCGACGGCCATCGCCATCCCCTCGTCGTGCAGGGCCAGTCCCTCTACCGGCTGACCACGGCGGATGAGCACTCCACCCTGGAACACCATCCCCACGGCCTGCAGATCAGCGACGCCGTGCCGTACGCCCATCTCGCGCATCGCCTGGGAGGCGGCCAGCAGCTTCTCATGGTCGTCGGCCCGCAGCGCGATGAGCATCGCACCCCAGGACAGGTAGCCGTGCGCGGCGCACTCGGGCTCGGCCGCAAGCAGCCGTTGAGCGCGCTGGAACCAGCCACTGGCCACTGCGAACCGCTGAAAACCGGTGTGCCAGATCGTGAGGATGACCGCGGACACGGCGGCCCGGCGATGGTCACCGACCCGCAGATGGGCGTCGCAAGCACGCTGGCGCAGCGGCAACGCCTCGCGGTAGCGCCCCAACCAGTAGGCCGCCTCGGCCAAGCCGTCCAGGTCCTCTCCCGCCAGCGGCGTCATCTGGTCGGCGCCGGAGAGCAAATCGAAGGCGCACTGCCAGTTGTACGCGGCCAGCGCGGCCCGTGCCATCGGCAACAGCTCGCCGGTGGCCGGCAGCTCCACCGGCACCACCACATCGCGGGTGGGCACCGCAGACGGCGGTCGCCACTCCAGCTCCGTGCACTGGGTGAGCACGGCCTGGTGTAATCGGACCAGCTCGGGGCTCGGGTCGATGCCGAGCTGGTCGGCAAGCCGCTCGCGCAGCTGCGCGTAGGCGGCCAGCGCATCGGCTTGGCGCCCGGAGCGGTACAGCGCCCGGATGAGCTGTGACCACAGCCGTTCCCGAAGCGGCTGCTCGGCCACCGCCCGGCTCAACTCGCCGCACAGCGCCGCGTGGCGACCCAGCGCGAGCTCGGCCTCCACCCGGTCCTCCAGCACCGCGGCGCGCAGCTCGGTGAGGCGGGCGATCTCGGCCTGGGCGAAGAGCTCGAAACCGAATTCGGCCAGTGGCTCCCCACGCCACAACGCGGTCGCGGCGCGCAGGATCTCAGCGGCCCGCTGCGGCGCGGCGGGCAGCGCGTCGCGACCGGCACGGGCCAGCCGCTCGAACCGCACAGCATCGATCGCCTCGGGCGGGATGGCCAGCTCGTAACCGCGGCCACGGGTGCGCAGCACCCCGCCCTGAACGCGCGGTGCGCGACCAGGCTCCAGTGTCCGGCGCAGGTGCGAGACGTAGGTCTGCACGATGTTGGCGGCAGTGACTGGTGGTTGGGCACCCCAGAGCACCTCGATCAGCCGGTCAGCGGTGACCACCTCGCCCGCCCGCACCACGAGGGTGGCCAGCAGGAGCCGTTCCTTGGCGCTGGAGACCTCGATCCGGCGGTGCTGGTCCCGAAGCTCCAGTGGGCCGAGAATCAGGAACTCCACCGCGCCTCCAGACTCCTTCCAGTATCTCTCCAGTCGTACCACCCATGCTGCTCACCCAAGGTACTGGGGAATGCTGGGGAATACATGGGTGGTACGGGACAAGAGCATAGAACGCGTGACTAGCCGATCAGATCACAAGCAGTTCCCGGCGGCAACAGGCTTCATTATCGCACGGTGGTCGTTTGATGAGTTCCTCCGAGCTGACAGATCGGACGGCAGCGGTCATCGCCGCGCTGATCGGGCTCGGCGTGGGCCCGGACGACCGCGTACTGGTGATGCTGGCCGACGGTCCCGGCTTTGCGGAGGTCTTTGCCGGCGTGACGAAGCTGGGCGCAGTGGCGTTGCCGGTGAACCCGCAACTGTCCACGGCCGACGTCGTGACCATCGCCGCACAGACCGGCGCCCGGCTGGTGGTGGGCTCGGCACAACGGAATCAAAAGATCAGCACTGACCTTGAGACCACATCGCTGGTAGGAGTGGATGGGTCTCGGGGGCTCTGGGCAGCTGTGCTGCGGCTGCGCTGAGCCGGGGGACGGGTACCCGCCGGCAAGGGGGCGGCGGGTACCCAGCCTCCCTGCAGGAACTGTGCCTCCCTGCAGGAACTGTCACGCCTTTACCCGGAAATCGTCACACCTTATGCAGGAACTGGGCGCGTTGCTCATCCAGTAGATCCGCGGCCAGCCGGGCCAGCTCTGGATGCTCGGTGAGGTCGGGATCAGCATCGACCAGCTGCGCGGCGGCCCGGCGCGCCTGACTGATCAACTCCTCGTCCCGGAGCAGCGAGAGCAGCTTGAGCCCGGAGTGGCGGCCGGACTGCATTTCGCCCAGCACATCGCCTTCCCGGCGCAGCTCCAGGTCGAGCCGGGCCAGCTCGAATCCGTCGGTGGTGGCGGCGACGGCGTCGAGCCGTTCCCGGGCAGTGGTGCCCTCCGGCGAGTCAGTCACCAACAGGCACAGTCCCGGGTGCGAGCCGCGGCCCACCCGGCCGCGCAGCTGGTGCAGCTGGCTGATCCCGAACCGGTGCGCGTCCATGATCACCATGACGGTGGCGTTGGGAACGTCCACGCCGACCTCGATGACGGTGGTGGCTACCAACACGTCGATCCTACCGGCGGCGAAGGAGCGCATCATGGCGTCCTTGTCCTCTCCCGGCAGGCGGCCGTGCAGTATCCCCAACCGGACCTGGTCCAGCGGCCCTTCCTCGAGCTGCGGAGTCAACTCCAGGACCGCCAGCGGCGGGCGGGTGTCGGGTTCGCCGCCGTCCCCCTCGCCGCCGTCCCCCCTGGCAGCGTCCGCACCGGCGGCCTCCTCACCGGCCGCGTCCGCGCCACCGATCCGCGGGCACACCACGTAGGCCTGCCGGCCGGCGGCGACCTCTTCGGTGATCCGCCGCCACACCCGGTCCAGCCAGCCGGGTTTCTCGTCGACCGGCACCACCGTGGTCGAGATCGGGGACCGGCCGTGCGGCAGCTCGCGCAGCGCGGAAACCTCCAGATCGCCGTAAACGGTCATCGCGACGGTGCGCGGGATCGGTGTCGCCGTCATCACCAGCACGTGCGGGCTGGAGCCGTCGAGTGATCTGGCGCGCAGCGCGTCGCGCTGCTCGACGCCGAAGCGGTGCTGCTCATCGACCACCACCAGACCCAGGTCGGCAAAGGACACCCGGTCCTGGATCACGGCGTGCGTGCCGACCACGATCCCGGCCGCGCCGCTGGCCGTGTCCAGCAACGCCTGCTTGCGAGCCCTGGCCGGCAGTGACCCGGTGAGCAGCGCGATCCGGGTGGCCTGCTCAGCCGATCCGAGCTCACCCGCCCGGCCGTGCGCACCGAGCATCTCGTGCAGGGACCGGGCGTGTTGCGCGGCCAGTACCTCAGTGGGCGCCAGCAGCACCGCCTGCCGGCCCGCGTCCACCACCTGCAACATCGCCCGCAGCGCCACCACCGTCTTCCCGGATCCGACCTCGCCCTGCAGCAGCCGGTTCATCGGGTGCTCGCCGGCCAGCTCGGCAGCCAGCTGCTCGCCCACCGCCAGCTGCCCGGGGGTCAACGTGAAAGGCAGCGCCGCGTCGAACGCGGCAGCCAGCCCGCGGTCCCGGCGCAGGCAGGCCGGGGCGGGGCAGCGGGCCGCCTGCTGACGGCGTCGCGCCAGGGTGAGCTGCACCGCCATCGCCTCATCCCACTTCAACCGGCGCTGCGCGGCGGCGATCTCGGCACGCTCGTTGGAGCGGTGCACCGCCCGCAGCGCCGCGCCCAGCCCCAGCAGCCGGTGCTGCGTGCGCAGCGAGGGCGGCAGCGGGTCGTCGGGATCATCCAGGAGATCGAAGACCTGCCGCACGCAGAGCTGGATCGCCCAGGACGTCAGGTCTTTGGTGGCGGGATAGACCGGGATCAGCGGCCGGGTGAACTCGGCGACCTCGCCGGCATCGCCATCGAGCAGCTGAAATCTCGGATGCGTGAGCTGCAAGGCGCGTTTCTTGCCATACGTCGTCACCCGGCCCGCGAACAACGCCCGGCGTCCCCGGGTGAAGATCCTCGGCAGCACACGGTGCTGGTTGAAGAAGGTGAGGTTCAGTTCGCGGGAACCGTCCCAGATCACCACGTTCTGGATGGTGCCCTTCTTGGTCTGCATCTGCCGCGAGCCGCACGTGCGGATCTCGGCGACCACGGTGACCTCCTCCCCCGGCGCAAGATGCGCGATCGGGGTGAGCTGGCCCTGGTCGGCGTAGCGGCGGGGGTAGTGCCGCAGCAGGTCACCGATAGTGTGGATGTCCAGCTGCTCGGCCAACAGCGCCCCCGTGTTCGCGTCGATCACCCGGTTCAGCGCGTCGTCCATACCGGCCACCGCTCACTCCACCCCCACCAGGAGCACGCGCCCCGGCACGTCCCCGGGATAGACCACCAGCTCAACCCCCGGATGCGCGGCGCACAGCCGCTCGGTCAACGCGTCGGCGAAGCCGTCCGGGGCGTCCCGGCCGAGCAGCACGGTCACCAGCTCCCCGCCCGCGGACAGCAGGCGGGCCACCAACTCACCAGCGGCGGTCAGTGGATCACTGCTCATGCTGAGCTCCCCGCATCGGGTTGCGGTCACGGCGTCGGTCATGGCGACCCGGTCCTGCGCCGGGTGCCGGGTGCCATCGTGTACCGCGACCGCGGCCAGTACCTGTACCGCGGAAGGGGCCGGAACGACCACCACCTGCTGACCGGTGGCCCAGGCCCGATCGGCCACGATCTGCGCTGTGCGCACCGCGCTCGGCTCCGCGAGCACGGTGACCTGCGGTACCCGGGTGGCCGCCAGGACACCGGCAAGCTCGGCAACGCTGCTGGTGGCCGGCACACTGACAACCCCTTCGCGGCGGCAGAGCTGCGCCACCGCGGACCCGGTGACCAGCACGAGCACCGCGTGGCCGGTGCCCTCCGGTTTCTGGACAGTAATCTGATCGGCGAAGCGCAGCACGGTGATGCGGTGCGGTCGGCCGGCCCGCACCCCCGCCTCGATCGCGGCGCCGACATCGGCGCAATGCACGTGCACGTGCCACACCGGTGCCGCCCGCCGGTCCCAGTCCTGGCCGGTGCCGACGATCGCTACGCACTCACCCAGCAGGGCCAACTCGGCGCGTAGGGTGCAGACACCGGCGTCGTCGGCGCCTTCCAGCAGGTACATCACCTCGTACTCGTATTTCGTGGCCCCGCCGTCCCGAACCACCGACCGCGGGTGCGCTGGGCGGGCACAGCCCTCGGTCGGGGTGACCGGCCGGCCGCAAGGACGCTCGGTGACCACCGCCAGCAGTTCCTCCAGGAGCAGGATCAACCCGCGCCCAGCCGCGTCCACCACGCCGGCCGTGGCCAGCGCGGCGAGCTGGCGGGGGGTGTCGGCGAGCGCACCGGCCGCGGCGGAGGTGGCCGCTGCGGCGACCTCCGCGAGCTCGTCGGAACGGCACGCCGTGGCGGCCTGCGCCGCGGCATTCAGCACGGTCAGCACCGTCCCCGGCACCGGCTCGGATACCGCTGCCATGGCCAGCTCATCGGCCCGGCGCAGGCCTTCCCGCAGCCTCGACCCGTCCCAGTTCGGGGCGGCCGACTCCGCGTCGTCACCGATCAGGGGTTCCGCCAGCCCGCGCAGCACCTGGGACAGGATCACCCCCGAGTTGCCCCGGGCCCCCAGCAATGCGCCGCGGGCCAGCACCGCGACCGTACTACCTGGGGGGAGGTCTTGATCCGCACCCTGATCCCGGAGCACCGCATCCAGCCCGGCCCGCATGGTGGCCAGCAGGTTCGAACCGGTGTCCTGATCCGGTACGGGGAAAACGTTGAGCGCGTCGATCTCGTCACGGTGTGCCGCCAACACCTCACAGCAGGTGGCTGCCCAACGACGGACCGCCGGCCCGTCAAGCGACTGCAACACCGCGGCTTCTCACCGCCTTCATCGGGGCTTTGCCGAAGATTACCCGGCCGCAACCCTCCGGTCGCACAGTCATCCCGGTGCGGACCGTCGTGCACCCTCGGGTTACGCTATACCGGTAGCCTAAGATCGGGCGTGCCTCTTTACGCGACGAATCCAGCGCGACGAACCCAGGGAGTGTGTGACGTGGCGGCCGTGTGCGATGTCTGCGGCAAGGGACCCGGTTTCGGCATGTCGGTCTCGCACTCGCACCGGCGGACCCATCGCCGGTGGAACCCGAACATCCAGACCGTCCGGGCCGCGATCAGCGCAGGCCGACGTCGGCGGCTGAATGTCTGCACCTCCTGCCTGAAGGCCGGCAAGGTAACCCGAGGCTGACCTGCCGCCTCCGGAGGCGTTCGCCGGGTTAGGGCGGTCAGGGCAGCGCCCAGTCGATCGGATCGGCTCCCAGCTCGGCCAGCATGGTGTTGGCGCGGCTGAACGGGCGGGAGCCGAAGAACCCGCGGTCAGCCGACATCGGTGACGGGTGCGCAGACTCGATGCACGGGACGTCGGTGAGCATCGGGCGCAACGTCCCGGCGTCCCGGCCCCACAGGATCGCCACCAGCGGTTGCGCGGAGCGGGCCACCAATGCTCGGATGGCCTGCTCGGTGACCTGCTCCCAGCCCTTGCCGCGGTGCGAGCCCGGGCGCGCAGGCTCGACGGTGAGTACCCTGTTGAGCAACAGCACGCCACGCTGTGCCCACGGGCTGAGATCCCCGTTGGAGGGGGTGGGCAGCCCCAGATCGTCGCTGTACTCCCGAAAGATGTTGGCCAGGCTGCGCGGCAGTGGCCGCACGCTCGGCTCGACCGAGAAGGACAACCCGACCGCATGGCCCGGCGTCGGGTACGGGTCCTGGCCGACGATGAGCACCCGCACTGCCTCGAACGGTTGGGTGAAGGCCCGCAGGATGTTGGCGCCGGCGGGCAGGTAGCGTCGCCCCGCGGCGATCTCGGCCCGGAGGAACTCACCCGCAGCGGCCACCTGATCCGCCACCGGAGCCAGCGCCCCGGCCCAACCGATCTCCACGATCTCATTCACTGCTGCTGGCACGATCGGGACCCTATCGAGCGGTCCCTGGCTCCGCTGCGCCGCCCACCCGGACAAGTATGCCCTCGCTCGCCCGGCCTCAGCGTCCGAAGTGCTCCCAGCCTGCCTGACCCGCATAGGGCCGGCCGTCGACAGTCACGCCGCTGCCTTCGTGCACGACGCCAATCCCGGTCCACCCCTCGGGCAGCGCGATCTCAGCTGGGAAACACGCCAGCAGCGCGTGGTCCTCGCCGCCGGTGAGCACCCAGTGCTGGGCATCGGCGCCCAACGCGGTGGCCACGTCGATCAACCGGCTAGCCACCGGCAACGCTGCTGATTCGATGTCGATACCGACGCCGGAGGCCTCGGCGAGGTGTGCGGCGTCAGCGAGCAGGCCATCGGAAATGTCGATCATCGCGGTCGCGCCGGCCGTGGCGGCCTGCGGGCCGGCGCCATAGGGCGGTTCCGGCACTCGGTGGGCGGCCACGACCACCAGCGGAGATCGGAAACCCCGCCGGAGCACGGCAAGGCCGGCCGCGGACCAGCCCAACCTGCCGCACAACCCGAGCACATCGCCGGCCCCGGCCCCGCTACGGGTGACCGGTGCGCGGCCCTGCAGATCCCCCAGCGCGGTCACCGAGACAACGAGCTCGGCGCAGCTGACCACGTCGCCACCGACGATGCCGGCACCGACCCGCCCGGCCTCCTCCCACATCCCGTCGACCAGCTCATCCACCGTGGACACCGGGGTCCGGCCGGGAGCGGCCAACCCGACGACCAACGCCGTGGGCACTGCGCCCATGGCCGCGACATCGGCCAGGTTGGCTGCTACCGCTTTGCGTCCGACCTGGTGCGGAGTGGACCAGTCCAGGCGGAAATGCACCCCCTCTACGAGCACGTCGGTGCTCACCACGACTCGACGGTCCGCGGCGGTGAGCACCGCCGCGTCGTCCCCCGGGCCCAGCAGGGTGCCGGCCGGCAGCGACCGGCCCGCGGTGACCCGGGCGATCAACCCGAATTCCCCCAGCTCAGCAACCGAGCCTCGGTCAGCCGGCGGCGGGTCCGGCTCGGTAGCAGCGGCTGCACACACCCCGTCACAACTCCGATCCAGGCGGTAGGTTCTGTTCTGCCCCTGTTGAGCCCCATACAACCCTCCACATGGCCGACAAGACGAAGGGCCACGCCGTGGTTCAGGCATACATCCTCATCCAGACCGAGGTCGGCAAGGCTGCCGAGGTGGCCGCCGCGGTGTCGCGCCTGCCCGGCGTGGCGAGCGCCGAGGACGTCACCGGCCCCTATGACGTGATCGTGCGGGCGGAGGCCGCCGACGTGGATCAGCTGGGCCAGCTGGTGGTGGCCGGCGTGCAGCGGGTGGCGGGCATCACCCGCACCCTGACCTGTCCCGTTGTCCACCTGTCCTGACGGTGGTCGAGCGCATGGTCTCTCCGCGGTGGCCGCTGGGCGTAGCGCTGGCGCTGGTAGTGGCGTTGCTCGTGGGGATACTCATCGCTGCGTCGCGGGTGCGCAATCAAGCGCTGGGGCCGCTGGGGCTGGCCGTGGTACCGGCGCCCGCGGCCGATTCGGCGGACTGCGCGCGGCTGCTGGGTGCATTGCCCGAGACGCTGGACGGCGGCGAGCTGGGCACGCTGCAACGCCGGCAGCTCCGGGCCCCGATCCCGGTGGGAGCGGCCGGCTGGGGTGATCCGCCGGTCGTGTTGCGCTGCGGACTCGATCGACCTGCCGATCTCACGGCCACATCCCGGCTGCTGACCGTGTCCGACGTGCAGTTCCTGGAGATCCCCAGCTCTGGCGTGAGCACCTGGGTTGCGATAGACCGAACGGTCTACGCCGCGGTGGCCCTGCCGCCGAGCAGCGGCAGCGGGGCACTCCAGCAGATCGCCACCGTGATCTCGCACACGCTGCCGGAAGCAGGCGTGCTCGTTCCACGCTGAGGCGCACTACAGCCGGTACAGACCGTCCAGGACCCGTTCCAGCAGCGCGAGGTCCGACCCGCTGTCCCAGCCCAGATTGCGGTGCACGTGCACGAAGCCGGTGTCGATCATATCGGCGAGGAGCACCCGGGCCACGCCCAGCGGTAGCGCCAGCAGGGCCGCGACCTCCGCGACCGAGCGGATCTCGGTGCACAACTCGACGATCGCGGCGTGCTCCGCCGAGCAGATCGATGTCAGGTCCCGGCCTTCGTCGCTGGTGGACACCAGCGTCTCGACGGCGAGATCCTGGACCGGTCGGGTACGCCCCCGGGTCCAGGTGTAGGGGCGGACGACGGACCGGAAGTCTTCCGGCTCACCCCATTCGTCGGCTGGATCGCCGGTGCCGCCGCTCTCCCGTGAGACAGACAATTCGCCACCTCCGCCCCGACGTCGCCAAGTGCCCGTGGGCCGCAGCAGCGAACCCTAAAGGTTTAACTAGCCAGTCATCGCTTAGTCGCTGGAGTTCACCCATTTGACCCAACAACGTCGGACGAATCCGTCCCGATCGAACCAGCTGACTCAGCGCAATCCGGTGCCTCGGGCCATCGCGGTGGCGATCAATACCGAGAGCAGGGTCGAGTAGTCCACCCCGGTCACTGCCCACATCCGCGGGTACATCGAGATCGGCGTGAAGCCGGGCATCGTGTTGATCTCGTTAATGATCAACGAACCATCCGGCCGGACGAAGAAGTCCACCCGCGCAAGACCCTGGCAGTCCAGCGAACGGAACGCGGCAACGGCCATCGCCTGCAGCCGCGCGGTGACCTCGTCATCCAGTTTGGCTGGAATATCGAATTCACACGCGTCGTCGAGATACTTGGCGTCGAAGTCGTACCAGCCCGCGGAATCCGCAGCTACCACCCGGATCTCGGCGGGAAGCGACGCCTCGATCCGGCCGTCGGGGAACTCCAGCACCCCACACTCCACCTCACGACCGATCACCGCCGCCTCGACCAGTACCTTGGGATCGACATCGCGCGCGGTGGCGATCGCGCCAGGCAGTTCCGACCAGTCCGCCACCTTGCTGACGCCCAGCGATGAGCCGGCTCTGGCCGGTTTGACGAAGACCGGCAGGCCCAACCGGGCGCGCTGCGCCGCGGTGAGAGTGCCGTCTTCGCCGCGCAGCATCACGGTGTCGGTGACCGGGAGCCCCTCGGCGCGCAGCAGCTTGCGGGCGAAGTCCTTGTCCATTCCCGCCGCGCTGGCCAGCACCCCGCAGCCGACGTAGGGCAGACCGGCCAGCTCCAGCAGCCCCTGGATCGTGCCGTCCTCGCCGAAGGCCCCGTGCAGCACCGGGAACACCACGTCCACTCCGCAGAACACCTCACCGGAGCGCTCGCCCGCGATGCGTACCAGCTCCCGCCGGGTCGGGTCACCGGGCAGGGTCAGCGCGACGCCGGTGGCGTCCACGCTCGGCAGGGTCCGACCCTGGATCGCCAGCTCGGCCGGCTTGTCGGTACCCAGCACCCAGCTGCCATCGGGACTGATACCGACCGCAATGACATCGAAACGCGTCCGGTCCAGGTGGGTCAGCACGCTTCCCGCCGATATGCAGGAGATCGCGTGCTCGCTGCTGCGACCACCGAAGACGACGGCGACGCGCAGCCGACGATCCGTCATGGCCGCACCCTACTCCCGGTGATACGGCGGTCCCGGCAACCGATCCGCTACTCGCAGAGCACCGCAGCCGGCCGCTGAGCGCAGCCCGTCCACCAACTGGACCGCCAGGGGGCGGCCATCCCGGCGATCCAGGACGAGTGGCAGGTCCTCCGGCACCACGAATTGGCCTTTCAAAGCTAGCTGTCGGTGGCTATGTAAAGATGCCACTTCACCAGGCACCGTGGTAGTCATGACACTGTCCCCCACCGCACGCAGCACGCTGCGCCGGCACCGCGAACGGGCCCGCCACGACCGCGCCGAGCTGTATGCCCTGCTCGACTCCGAGCTGGTCTGCTATCTCGGGCTGGTGCTCGACGGCGCTCCGGTGGTGCTGCCCACCGGGTACGGTCGCGACGGCGACACGCTCTACCTGCACGGCTCCACCGGTGCGATAAGCCTGCTGGCCGCCTCGCAGGGAACGCCGGTCTGCGTCACGGTCACCCGGCTCGACGGGGTGGTCTATGCCCGCTCGGCCTTCCACCACACCCTGAACTACGCCAGCGCGGTGATCCACGGCACCGCGCGCAAGGTGACCGACTCCGCTGAGATGCTGGAGGCGCTGCGAGCGCTGGTCGAGCACCTCGCGCCCGGCTCCTGGGCGCACAGCCGCCGACCCACCCGCAAGGAGCTCGCCGCCACGATCGTGCTGGCGCTGTCTCTCGACGAGGCATCCGTCAAGGTCCGAACCGGCCCGCCGGCCGACGATGACGCCGACGTGGCAGCGGGTTTCGCGTGGGCCGGAGTGCTCCCCCTCATTCCACGCTGGGGCGCTCCCATCCCCTGCCCCCACCTATCCCCCAACACCCAAGCACCCCCCCACATCACCCACCGCGCCCCCCTCCACGAACCCCGACATGGAGACATATCGACCCCAATTGAGCGCTGGTAGAGGGGTATATCATCCGCTCGGACCAGCGGATCAGCGACGCACAGCCTCGGCACGGCGGGCCACTCTGGCGCTCCGAGGCTAGCCGGCGCGGGTGCGGCTTCAGTTCTGTAATAGGAACTACGCTGAGCGGCGCGACGGCAACCTGACGACCAGGTTCGGACGCCGGCCGGTCAGTGCCGACAACCGCACCCGGGATGCATCCCTTCGCCGAGCCGGGCGGCACTCGCCTTTGGAACAGCTGGGGCCCAAACGCTGGAGCAACGTCGGCGAGGTCACGGACGAGCCGCCGCGGAAAGCGCTGCCCCGTCGCCATCGGACGGATGCTCGGCATCGACGACCTGCGCGGGCGTATCCTCGCTCAAGCCCTCGGCGTGCCTGCGAGAGCGCAGCACCTGCTGCGGCTCACGCTGACGCAGCCGGACGGCGCGCTGGTCGATGGCTACTCGATTGTTGTGGGCGCGCTGTCCTAGCGGGGCAACAGCTGCAGCCTGAGTGACGAGTCCGTTACGGACCGGAGGTGACCAATGCGGACCATCTATGCCCTGCTTGTCGGCATCGATCGATACGCGGGTGATGTAGCGACGCTGGCTGGCTGCGAAAACGACGTGCGGGCCGTCGAAGAACTGCTGCCGACCGTCCTCGACGACGAGGTGGCCATCCAGTCTCGCCTGCTGCTCAACGAGCAAGCCACGCGCGACGCCGTTGCCCGCGGGTTCCGCGAGCACCTCGCTGCTGCAAAGCCAGGAGACGTGGCGCTGTTCTGGGATCTCACCGACAAGGAACTCGCCGCGCTGGTCGGGGAGGTCTCCTCCCGTGGCGTCCAGGTGCTCGTCGTGCTCGACAGCTGCCACTCGGGCAGCGGCGTGCGGGCCGTCGAGGACGGTGACGGGGTGCGCTGGGCGCCGCTGGACCCTCGCGAACGGCCGGCACACAGCTACCTCGAGCGGGCGCCGAGCGGGGTGCGCAGGGCCGGTTGGGAGATGGGCGACCGCCCCGGCTACGTACTGCTCGCCGCGTGCGCGTCACACCAGACCGCGAAGGAGACCACCGTCGACGGCAATGCCCGCGGGGCGTTCTCCGCGGCTCTACTCGACGCCATCGCCGACACCGGCGGGCGAATGTCCTACGCCGACCTCGTGGCGTGGACCGCGTCACGTATCGCGCGCAGGGTCAGGGCCCAGGATCCCCAGCTGGAATGCACCGATCCGGCCGACGCCGGACGAGCGTTCCTGGCCGACAGTCGGGAAGGTCGCGCAGGTACGGCCCGTCAACCAGCAGGTCGGTGGCGGCGAGCAGTCCTGCGGCATTCGGGCGCGCCAGCAGCTCCTCGCACAGGTAGCCGGTGAACGTCATCACCGACAGCCCTTCGCGCCTAACAGACTCGGCCAGCGCAGCCAGCCCTGGAGCCTGGTCGAACAGCTCGCCGCCGAGCAGCATGATGCCCTCCGGGAGGACCGCCTTTCCGATCTCGGCCATGATCTCCTCGACGGCGAGGTCACGGCCGCCCGCGGCGTTCCACAGGTGCGGATTGACGCATCCCGGACAACGGATCGCGCAGCTCGTGACCCAAACCGCTGCGCGTATGCCAGGTCCCTCGGCTGCCGTGCGCGGTGCGATCATCCCGACCCGGACGGTCACCCCTGCTGCTGCCACAGCACCTGCTCTGCCTGGTGGGGCGTGCTGTGCCCGATCGATCCGGTCGCGAAGAAGTCGTCCGTGTACTCAGACCGTACCGTCATCGCCGCGCTGCAGTGCTCGACCGTGCCGATCCACGGCAGGCAGGACTCGCCCGTGCTGCCGAAGGTGCGCGCGTTCAGCATCCCGCTCGAACTGATCCCGACCACGGCACCTTCCCCCGACTCTGCGGTGATTGATACGACCGTGCCCCCATTCGGGCCCTGTCGGGGCTCCGAGCAGGGAAACCAAGGGTACATTCCGCAGATGTCAGCTCTGCAAAATTTTCTGCAATGCCCTCTGTTAACATGCCGCCACGCCACAATTTACGCGATTGGATACACGGACGGGATTGTCCACGCACGCCCCAAAGAGTTAGGCGACCTCGCTGGCGGCAGCCAGCCTCCGGAGGCGGTCAGCGTCGGCGGCGAGGCGCTCAATCCGGTCCCGCAAGGACATGCCCTGTTCACTGGCCAATCCCTGCAGCACCCACCCCCGAATCAGGGCACTAACCGGCACCCCTGCGCGCGCCGCGACCTCCTCGATTGCGGCAAACGCTTCGCTCGGCAACCGCACCGACTGCACCACTGAACGGCCACGCCGCTCACCCCTAGCGTGCTCCGGCAATGGCTGGTCCCGGGTGACTTCGGATTCAGCCTGCGCTCTCTCGACTTCCTGCTTCGCGTCCATCACTGCGCCTCCCAATAACGCCTCTGGTCTGACGGATTGGACTCCCAACCATTCGCGCCGTAGTAGGTGCCTTCATCGCGACGGACCAAGATGACGGTCAGGATCCCCCGGCGGCTGTGGCTAAAACCAATCACCCGAACGCTGCGGCTGGAGCGACTAGCCGGGTCCGGGTCGAACCAGACAGCATCAATATCATCGATCGCCTCATCAGCCTCCGCGGTGGCCACCTTGTGGTTGTCCCACATGTGCTGCGCACCGTAGGTCCAGTCAACCGCCGACACGACTACAAGTCTACTACACCGGCGGAGTCATCACCGCACTGCGTCCGGCAAGATCCCCCTGCCGGTGTCCCTGCTCCAAATCCGCCGACATCACCATGATCAGATCGGTACCGGAGGCTTGCCGTGGTGCGTGGAATCAATCGTGGACTCAACTACAGGCCGCGGTGGCCACCGCGGACACAGATGATCCGGCAAACGCCCAGCTAGGACACCAGAGACGCCGTCGTGGATGACGTGTCCCGGCCTCCGGAGGCGGAAGCGCGGGTTCGAACCCTGCCGGAGGGCACCACGTCTGAGCAGGCCATTTGATGGCTCAGCATCGGTTCTTCGTGTCGGCGACGCGACCGCGTGCCAGCACCAGCGTTCTGCATGGGAACAGCGCCACTCAGGTAGGATCTGCGGCGACACCGGGAGGTGGTCTGGCGTGGCCCGAGGATCTAGTGCAGATGTCGATACCGTGGTCACGGCCGCTGGCGACTTGGTCGTGCCCTCCGAGGTCGTGCGGCAACTTTCGCTTATCCCAGGTCAGCGCGTGCACCTGACGATCAGCGCGGCAGTCCCCCGGCGGAACATGTATGATCGCTCGCCGGCCGGGGTGCCTGACGCGAGCGCTGATGAAATCGCCGACGAGCGACGTGAGGCATGGGGTGATCTGGCGGACGAGCAGTGACCGCTGGTACTTCGCTCGTCGTCGATTCCCACGCTTTCATTTGGTACGTCTTGGCCTCGCCACGCTTGTCGAACAAGGCGCGCCAGGTAATGGATGATGCGACTGATTCGGATATCCCACTAGCGATCTCCGCGACAACTCTCGTGGAGCTGATCTATCTCGTGGAGAAAGGAACCTTCATGCAGACGCATCTTGAAGCGTTTCACGAGATCATCGACGCAGCAGACTCCGGATTCGAGGTTTGCTCCGATCGATAACGCGGTGGCCGGGCCGTCAGCAAGATTCCTCGCGCCGCGGTAGCTGATCCTTTTGACCGAATCATCGCTGCTACCGCCCTGGTGAGAGCCGCACCGCTGGTGACCTACGACCACAAGATCCGCCAGCTCGCAGCCGTGGAAACGATCTGGTAAACGGCACAGCGGCCAGATCGCGCCGCCGGGGCCCGCAATCTGGTCGTGCACGCTTACGCCGAGTTCGCCCTGCGCCGCGCGCCCCGGTACAAGGACCGCCAGCCACACGTCGCACACGCCGCAGCGCGCGATACACGACGCCAACCACTTAGCCCGGCCCAGGCCGGGTGGTGGTGCGCTTGGGGTCGGTCAGGATACGCTTGGCACCGTAGAACACCGTCTCCTCCACGATGGCTGGCCAGGTCCCCTTCGTGGGGTGCCCATTGTGGCCCCGCAATCCGATGTAGCCCTGGTTCAGCGCGACGCGCCGCACGTTGCGCATACTCCAGCTCGCCCCCCGCGGCGAGGAGACCCCTGCGTCGTTCAGCCGGCGGGCGATGGACTTCAGCGATTCGCCCTTGTAGACGCTGGTGATGATGTCCTTCACCACCCGCGCGTGCTCGGGATGCTTGCGCTGCTCGACCAGCTCTTTGGTTTTCGGGTGGTAGATCCGTTCGTAGCCATACAGGACCGGACCGTACGGTTACCGTCTTCCGCATGGGCATCGACCCCGCGCTGCACCCGCAGCGAGGTCTCCTCACTGCTGAAAGCGCTGTCGATACCGGCGGTGGCTAGCGCCTTCCAATGACGCGGCTTGTCCAGACATACAGCTCATCCTCGACAGTGACGTAGATCTTCACGCCGGTCCGGCGGCACTCCGCGAGCAGCGGAATCCACTCTTCCGGGTCACGGGAGGCCCGGGACGTCTCCCACAACACCAGCACATCGAACCGGCGCGCCTTCACCGCCTCCAGTACATGGCACCAATTCTCCCGGGCCCGGGTGGCGAACCGTGACGCTGAACGGCCCGGATCGGAGTACCGGTCAATGATCGTCCAGCCCCGCGCCGCGCATGCCTTGGAGTTGGCGACCTGCTGCCGTTCCACCGAGCGCTCACGGCCCCGTTGATCGGCGCCGTCATCGTTGAGCCGGCTGACCCGCTCGTAAGTTCCCGCCGCGAGAGTGGTCTGGTTCGCGGTCGTCATCCCCGCACGCTAGCTCACTAGCGGACAATATGGAGACATATCGGGGTCGGAGGGCAGTTGAAAACTCCGACATGGAGGCATGTCGGAGTTTTCCGGAGTTGATCGGGGTGATCAGGAGGAGGGGGATTGGGCGCGCCAGGCCTGGAAGCCGCCGATGATGTCGGTGGCATTGTGCAGGCCCAGGGTGTGCAGGGCGGCTGCAGCCAAGCTGGAGGTGTAGCCCTCCGAACAGAGCACGATCACACGCACGTCGTACCCGGTTGCCTCGGGCAGGTGTGAGTCGCACTCGGGGTCGAAACGCCACTCCAGATGGTTGCGCTCGACGACCAGCGCGCCGGGCACCTCCCCTTCCTGCGCGCGCTGCCAGTCGGGGCGGATGTCCACCAGCACGGCCCCGGCGGCGAGGGCGTCATGCGCCTGCGCCGGGGTGAGGCGCTGCAGGACCGAGCGAGCCTGCGCCAGCATCTGCTCGACGCTGAGCGCTCCCGGTGGACGGCTCACCAGTCCACTCCGGCCTGCTCCACCGCGACGTGGTGCAACCCCTGAGGCTCCAGCCGGTAGCGGTTCATCGTGGCCAGACCCGGTGTGTAGACGTGCACACTCACCGCAGGGACCGCCCCGGCGTTGGTCACCTGGTGGACGTAATGCGGGCCGAATGCGCGGCAACGCCCGGCGCCCAGTTCCCTGGTGACCTCCACCGTCGAGCGGTCCGGTCTGGTGGCGACAACCCGTTCGGTCAGCGTGCCCGCGGCAATCGCGAAAGCACCCGAGGCCTGGCCGTGATCATGTAGGTCAGTGCCCTGGCCGGGTAGCCAGGTCAGCAGCCACACCTCACGCTGCGGGGTCTGTACGAGTAGCCGGTACCAGCGGGTGTCGGTGCGGTAGTCCACCAGCGGGCGCCACCGCTCGGGATGCGCGGCCAAGGTCATCGCCAGGCTGGTCGGACCGCCCGGACGCGTCATGTCGGGAGCGGGGACGGTGAGGTAGGGCACAGCGTGCACGGGAGGCTCCTGAAGCGAGATCGGTGAGCCGACCGCGCAGCGAGCACCACCCGGCAGGGCGGGAGGTCACAGACACGCAGTCAGCAGGACAGGGGCTTCACCACGTGGGACAGAGCGCGCTCGCCACCCGGCGCAGATCCACGGGGGACCGCCGGACCAGGGCGACAGTGCTGCTCACAATGAATGATCAAACCAGCTGATTGCCCTGCCCGTCAAGGGCTTACGTCGAGTGCCTGGCGCAGGTCGGTGAGTAACTCCTCGGGGTCCTCCACCCCGACGGACAGCCGCACCTGGCCGGGCGCGATCCCGGCCGCGGCCAATGCGGTGTCGTCGAGCTGGCGGTGGGTGGTCGATGCCGCATGGCTGACCTTGGAGTGCACGCTGCCCAGCGACGACGCGATCCGTACAACGCGCAGCGCGTCGCAGAAGGCCATGCCACCGATCCGTCCACCATGGACGTCCACGGTGATCAGGCTGCCGAACAGCCCCTCGCGGAACAGCCGGGCGGCACTGCCGTGTTGCGGGTGCGCGGGCAGGCCCGGGTAGCGCACCCGGTGCACCGCTGGATGACCCGCAAGCTTCTCGGCCAGCACCGACGCGGTCGCGCATTGCCGCCGTACCCGCAGCTCGAGGGTCTCCAGACCCCGATGCAGCAGGAACGCCTCGTCCGGAGCCAGGCACCCGCCGAGGTCGATCCGCGCTTCCCGGACCGGTCCGAGGCTGTCCCGCTGACCGATCACCACCCCTCCGGTGGCGTCCGCGTGCCCGCCGAAGAACTTGGTCGCCGAGTGCACCACCAGGTCGGCACCATATTCCAGCGGGCGGCAGACGACGGGGGTGGCGAAGGTGGAGTCCACCACCAGCCGGCTCTTCGCGCGGTGCGCGAGGTCGGCGAGAGCGGGCAGGTCGGGCACCGACAGCGTCGGGTTGGCGATGGTCTCGGCATAGATCATCCGGGTGCGCGGGGTGAGCGCGGCCCGGACGGCGTCGACGTCGGTGACATCGACCAGCACCGGGGCTATCCCCCACCGGGGTAGCCAGCGGGTGAGCAGCGCCCAGGTGCCGCCGTAGCAGTCCGCCGGCGCGATCACCTCGTCACCGGCGCAGAGGTGACCGAGCAGGGTGGCGGAGATGGCCGCCATTCCCGATGCGAACGGCTCCCGGCCGACGTCGTCGCGCCCCGGTGCCTCCAGCGCGGCGACCGCCGCGGCGAACGCGGCCGCGGTCGGATTGTCGATCCGCGAGTAGGAGTACCCGGGCGTCCGGCCACCGAGCACCTCGGCGTAGTCGTGCGCGCTGTCGAAAGCGAAGGCGGAGGAGCGCACCACGGGCAGACCGAGGGGACGCGACATACCCCGAAACGCTACCGCCCCGTCCGCACGCCGGCAGCATCGAAGCGGCCCGTAAGATCACGACGTGGCGTTGCCCGACCAGGAATTGATCGCGCTGCTCTCCGATCTCGAGTCCGATCGGGTGGAGCGCAAGGAGAACGCGACCAACTCCGATCGGCTGAGCGAGGCGATCTGTGCCTTCGCCAACGACATGCCAGGCTATGGAGAGCCTGGGGTGCTCTTCGTCGGCGTGTCGGACAACGGTGCGGTACTGGACCGGCCCGTCACCGACGAACTGCTGCGACGCCTGGCCGATCTCCGGGACCAGGGCACCATCCTGCCACCACCAACCATGACGGTCCGGAAGTTGTGCGTCGACGGCGGCGAGGTAGCCGTTGTCGAGGTCCGGCCTTCTGCGGCACCGCCAGTGCGATTCAAGGGCCGGGTGTACATCCGGGTCGGCCCGCGGCGCGCTATTGCCTCCCTTGACGAGGAACGTCGGCTCAACGAACGTAGGCGCTCGCTGGACCTGCCATTCGACTCCCGGCCCATCCCCGGCAGTTCACTCGCCGACCTGGACACCTACACATTCAGCGCCGTGCTCCTACCCGCTTTGCTACCGCGAGACGTCCTGGCCGAGAATGAGCGCAGCACCGAGCAGCGGCTGGCCGCTCTGCGGCTGACGAGCCAGGACAGCGTGCCGACGGCAGCGGGCCTGCTCGCCGTGGGGGTCGACCCGCTGGCCTTTGTACCGGGCGCATACGTGCAGTTTCTCCGCCTGGACGGCGACGAGCTGGACGCGCCGATCAAAGACGAGAAACGGCTCGACGGGACACTGCTCGACGTTCTCCGCCAACTCGATGAGGTGCTCGAACTCAACATCAGGACCGCAGTTGACTTCACCGCCGGCCGCCGAGAGGAGCGCACTGCGGACTATCCCCTCGTCGCGCTGCAGCAGGTGGCCCGTAACGCCGTGATGCACCGCAGCTATGAGCACACTGCCTCGCCGGTCCGCATCACCTGGTACTCCGACCGGGTCGAGGTGATCAGCCCCGGTGGACCATATGGCATCGTTTCGGCGGACAATTTCGACCGCCCCGGCGTCACCGACTACCGCAATCCGGCACTCGCCGATCTGCTCCGGGGCTTGGGTTATGTACAGCGCTTCGGCATGGGGTTACCCTCGGTCCACCGGTCACTCAAGGTCAATGGAAACCCGCCACCCGAGTTCACGGTCACGGATTCCTACATTTCCGCGACCCTCCGGAGCCGGACATGACACCACCGATCATCACGTTCTTCAACAACAAGGGTGGCGTCGGCAAGACATCATTGGTGTACCACCTGGCCTGGATGTTCGCGGACCTGGGATACCGGGTCGTGGCGGCTGATCTCGACCCGCAGGCGAACCTCACAGCCGCCTTTCTCGACGAGGACGAGATCGAGCAACTGTGGGACAGCGCCGAACCCCGCACAATGTGGTCGGCGATCCGCCCTTTCGTCGATGAGGAAGGGGCTATCCGACCGGTCACGCCCACACTAACCTCCGACGAGCAGCTTGTGCTGCTGCCCGGCGACCTCTCGCTGTCCCGGTTCGAGGACGAGTTGAGCAGCCAGTGGCGTGAATGTCTCGAGGGGACACGGCTGCGTCCTTTCCTCGTCACTGCCGCCTTCTGGACGGTGCTGCGCTCCGCCGCCGAGGAACACCGCGCCCACGTCGTGCTCGTCGACGTCGGCCCCAGCCTGGGCGCGATCAATCGCGCGGCGCTGGTCGCCTCCGACCAGGTTGTCGTCCCGGTCGCCCCCGACCTGTTCAGCTTGCAGGGACTGCGAAATCTAGGACCCACTCTCCAAAAATGGCGCAACGGCTGGCGAAAGCGACTGGGTGAACTGGGCGATTCTGGCCGGCCGCTTCCGGCCGGCAACATGGCACCGCTCGGCTATATCGTACTCGGCCACGGGGTTCGGCTGGACCGGCCCGTACAGGCATACCAGCGGTGGATCGCGCAAATTCCCGATGAGTTCCATGGTGCTGTGCTCGGCGAGACGGCGGCTCCGCCCGCTCCTGATCCGTACTGCCTCGCTCAACTCAAGCATTACCACAGCCTGATGCCGCTCGCGCAAGAGGCGAGAAAACCGATGTTCGCGCTGAAGCCCGCTGACGGTGCTTTCGGCGGGCATGCTCGAGCCGCTCAGCGCGCCTACGATGACTTCCGCAGTCTTGCCATCGATATCCGCGACGCGAGTCGGCGTAGCAGAACGTCCGCGACGGCGAGCGAAGGAACCTGAGGACCTCATTCCGGTTTGGGGGCGCGGCCGAGGAGCTCGGCGGCCATCTGCTGGGGTGACTGGCCGTTGTAACAAACCCGGCGCACTCCGTCCGCGATGGGCACCTCCACGCCGCAGCGGGCGGCCAGTCCCTGGATCGACACGCAGGACTTCACCCCCTCGGCCACCTGACCGTGGCTGGCCTGCTGGGCCTGCTCCAGGGTGTCACCCAGCCCGAGCCGGTAGCCGAAGGAGCGGTTGCGGGACAGCGGTGAGGCGCAGGTGGCCACCAGATCACCGAGTCCGGCCAGGCCGGCGAAGGTCCTCGGGTCGGCACCCAGTGCCGCCCCCAGCCGTCCCATCTCCGCCAGTCCCCGGGTGATCAGCGTCGCGAGGGTGTTGTTGCCGTATCCCAGTCCGGCGGCGACCCCGCACGCCAAGGCGATGACGTTCTTGCAGGCGCCGCCGAGCTCGCAGCCGATGACGTCGGTGTTGGTGTATGGCCGGAAGTAGTGCGTCCCACAGGCGAGCTGGACCGCCACGGCACGGTCGTGCTGGGTGCACGCGATGACGCTCGCGGTGGGCTGCTCGGCGGCGATCTCGCGAGCCAGGTTGGGACCGGACACCACGACCACCTGGTCCGGGATGACAGCTGTGACATCGATCACGACCTCGCTCATCCGCTTGAGGCTGTTCAGCTCGACGCCCTTGGCCAGGCTGATCAGGGTGGCCTCCGGTGGGATCGACTTGTGCCAGTCACCCAGGTTCTCGCGCAGTGTCTGGCTGGGAACCGCGAAGACCACCGTGTCCGCACCGTCCAACGCCTCTGCCGCGCACGCGGTGGCCTGCAAGGAGACCGGAAGCGTCACTCCCGGCAGGTAATCGGGATTGCCATGCTGGCAGCTCACCGCGTCGGCCACCTCGACCCGGCGGGCCCAGAGCACTACGTCACGACCCGCGTCGGCGAGCACCTTGGCGAAGGTGGTGCCCCACGAGCCGGCGCCCATCACCGCGATCCGCTGCACCGCCACGCTCATGACGGCCGCTCCCCGGGGCGTCCCGGAGAACCTCCGGCTGGCAGCGGGTCGAAGAACTCGGTCGGAGCCGGCACCTGGCGCACCTCGACGTGCAGCGCCAGCCGGGCGACACCGGTGTACGCCACCATCGGCCAGCGATCCGGGTCCCTGGTGCCAGTGCCCTCCGGGTAGATCATCACCGCCTTACCCGCGGCGAGTGCCTGCTCAGCGTGCCACAGGCCCTGACCGGCCTCGGTGCTGCCCCGGCGCACCGGGATCTGGCCCGCGCCAGTCATCACCCGGCCGATCACCGGCGTCTCGAACAGATCCTGCTTGGCCAGAAACCGCGGGATCCGGCCCCTGCGGTGCATGAACACGCCAGCGTAGATCGGGTCCAGGTAGGAGACGTGGTTGCACGCCACCAGCACCGGCCCGCTCTCCGGAATGTGCGCGAGACCCTCGAAGCGCCGCCGCCCCAGCAGCCGGGTGAGCGGGTAGAACACCACGATGCACAGGCCGATATAAAACCCGCCGATGAAAAACCTGGCCTTCTCCCGCGCCACCCCATCCTCCTCCCGCCGAGTAGCTGCCCGCCCGAGTTGAGTACCGTCAGGCGAAGTCTCCCCTGCTGCCGGATCGACGGTCCAGCGGCCACCGGCACGGCAGGATGTGCGCGTGCCAGTGGACCTGCTCCTGCCGATGAAACCGCTCGCTCGAGCCAAGACCCGGTTGCTCGGCGCGGCCGATGGTGGGCTCGGCGCCCCGGGGGCACACGCCCGGTTGGTTCTCGCGCTGGTTCGGGACACC
The DNA here is from genome assembly GCA_050699515.1 of Pseudonocardiaceae bacterium. Taxonomy (GTDB): domain Bacteria; phylum Actinomycetota; class Actinomycetes; order Mycobacteriales; family Pseudonocardiaceae. The sequence goes on along the minus strand of JBOHFF010000082.1, from coordinate 35,794 downwards.
GTCGCGGCCGCGGCCACCGCGGCGGTGGTGCGCCGGACCATCGTGATCTGCTCCGATGCGGTGGTGTGTCGCGCGCTGGCAACCGGCGGTGTGGAAACGATCCCCGATGAGCCGGCCGCCGGCCTCAACTCGGCCCTGCGCTACGGCGAGGCGCTGCTCCGCTCCGCAGACCCTGATGCGACAGTCGCGACCGTGCCGGCTGACCTGCCGGCGCTGCGTAGCCACGAGCTGGATCGCGCGATCCGCGACAGCCTGGCCACTGGTGGCCGGGCGTTCTGCACCGATCAGGCGGGCACCGGGACGACGCTGCTGCTGGCCCCGCCGGGGCAGGAGCTGGCACCCTGTTTCGGACCTGGCTCGGCGGCCGCGCACCGGGCCGGCGGCGCTCAGGAACTCGCCGGGTGCTGGCCCGGGCTGCGCTGCGACGTCGACACCGCCGCCGATCTGGTGCTGGCCCGCGAGCTCGGCCTCGGCCCCTTCACCCGAGCCGCCCTGGGTATTGCGCAGCTGGGCATTCCGCAACCGGGGATTCACCCCTAAAGAACATCTCTGTTTACCGCGGTGACATGGCGGGATACGGAACAATGGCCGGGTGAGCCAGCCTCTCACTCCGCTGACCAGCCGTGGCGCACTGGTGGCAGACGGCATCGCGGTGACAGTGCCGCCCGCTCCCCCGGCAGCGACTCCGGTGCCCCCGACCACCGACCTACCCGACGACCGCTACCTCAACCGGGAGCTGTCCTGGCTGGACTTCAACGCCCGCGTGCTCGCGCTCGCTGAGGACACCAGCCAGCCGCTGCTGGAGCGGGCCAAGTTCCTGGCGATCTTCGCGTCGAACCAGGACGAGTTCTACATGGTGCGCGTCGCGGGGCTCAAGCGCCGTGAGGAGGCCGGGCTGGCCGTGCGCAGCGCGGACGGCCAGCCCCCACGGGAGCAGCTGGCCCAGATCGCGATGCGCAGCCGGGAGCTCGCCGTGCGCCACGCGCAGATCTGCCTCGACTCGGTCCGACCGGAGTTGGACAAGCACGCCATCACCTTCGTCACCTGGTCCGAACTCGACGATCAGCAGCGGTTGCGGCTGTCGAGCTACTTCTCCGAAAAGATCTTCCCGGTGCTCACCCCATTGGCGGTGGACCCCGCACACCCGTTCCCCTACATCTCCGGCCTGTCGCTGAACCTGGCGGTGATGGTGCGTGATCCGGACAGCCACATCGAGCGATTCGCCCGGGTCAAGGTGCCCAACAACGTGCCACGCCTGGTGCGGGTGGAAAGCGACCAGGACGATCGCGGGTTCACCGGCGCCACGTTCCTGCCGCTGGAGGAGCTGATCGGAGCCCATCTCGGTGAGATGTTCGCCGGCATGGACGTGGTCGACTGGCACATCTTCCGGGTCACCCGCAACGCCGAGTTCGAGGTCGAGGAAGACCGCGACGAGGACCTGCTGCAGGCGATGGAGCGCGAGCTCGCCCGGCGCCGGTTCGGTCCACCGGTGCGCCTGGAGGTGGCCGACACGATGACCGAGCACGTGCTGGAGCTGCTGTTGCGCGAGCTCGACGTCGATCCTCACGATGTGGTCGAGGTACCCGGCCTGCTGGACCTGTCCTGCCTGTGGCAGCTCTACGCGCTGCCCGTCCCGGAGCTGAAAGACGAGCCCTTCGTCCCCGCGACGCACCCGGCCTTCGGTGAGGGCGAGAGCCCCAAGGACATCTTCGCGACCCTGCGTGAGGGTGATGTGCTGGTGCACCACCCCTACGACTCGTTCTCCACCAGCGTGCAGCGTTTCATCGAGCAGGCCGCTGGCGATCCGCACGTACTGGCCATCAAGCAGACGCTCTACCGGACCTCCGGCGACTCCCCTATCGTCGACGCGCTGATCGACGCCGCCGAGGCGGGCAAGCAGGTCGTCGCACTGGTGGAGCTCAAGGCGCGCTTCGACGAGCAGGCCAACATCCGGTGGGCCCGGGCGTTGGAACGAGCCGGGGTGCACGTGGTCTACGGGCTGATGGGGCTCAAGACGCACTGCAAGACCTCACTGGTGGTCCGCCAGGAGGGCTCGACGATCCGGCGGTATTGCCACATCGGCACCGGCAACTACAACCCGAAGACCGCCCGGCTCTACGAGGACATCGGGTTGTTCACCGCCGAGCCGGCGATCGGCGCCGACCTCACCGACCTGTTCAACTCGTTGACCGGTTACGCGCGGCAGACCTCCTACCGCAGCCTGCTGGTGGCACCCTACGGAATCCGGCGCGGCATCGTGGAGCGGATCGAGGCCGAGATCGAGCACATCCAGGCAGGCCGTCCAGCCGGGATCCGGTTCAAGGTCAACGCCCTGGTCGACGAGCAGGTGATCGACGCGCTGTACCGGACGGCGTCAGCAGGCGTGCCGGTCGACGTCGTGGTCCGCGGCATCTGCGCGCTCATCCCGGGACGCCCGGGGCTCTCGGAGAACATCCGGGTGCGCTCCATCCTGGGCCGCTTCCTCGAGCATTCCCGGGTCTTTCACTTCCTCGGCGCAGGCGAGCATTGGATCGGCAGCGCGGACATGATGCACCGCAACCTGGACCGCCGGGTGGAGGCGCTGGTGCGGGTGGCCGACCCAGCGGTCACCGCCGAGTTGGACGCGATGCTGGCCTCGGCGCTGGACCCGGCGACACGATGCTGGGTGTTGGACGCGGAGGGCTCCTGGCGCCCCTCCCCGTCGGACGGGTCCACCGTCCGTGATCATCAGGTGCAGGAGATCCACCGCCACCGTAGGGGTGAATGACCGGTGCCGGCGCTGCGTGCCGCCGGGGCAGTGGTGTGGCGGCGGTCGGCCTCGGGCGAGGTCGAGGTCGCACTGGTTCACCGGCCCCGCTACGACGACTGGTCGCTGCCCAAGGGGAAACCCAAAGCAGGCGAGGTGCTGCCGGTCACCGCGGTCCGCGAGGTAACCGAGGAGACCGGCCACACCGTCACTCTCGGTCCCCGGCTGGGCAGCACCCGCTACCTGGTGTCCACGGGGGTGAAAGTGGCGCATTACTGGGCGGCATATCCCACTGGTGGTGACTTCCGTCCCAACGATGAGGTGGACGAACTACGCTGGCTGCCGCTGCCGAAGGCGGATGAGCTGCTCAGCCACCGCTACGACCGGACGCTGCTGGGCAAGCTCAACGGCTGGCCGACCCGAATGGCCACTGTGCTCCTGGTCCGGCACGCTGAGGCAGGGGAACGCGAGACCTGGCAGGGCGATGATGACCTGCGCCCGCTGACCACCGTGGGCATGACCCGGACTGATCTGCTGCGAACGGTGCTCCCGCTGTTCGGAGCTCAGCGGGTGTACTCGGCGCCACTGCTGCGCTGCCGGCAGACCGTGGCAGGTCTCGCCGCGGACCTCGGGGTGCCGATCATCGACGAACCGGAGTTCGGTGAACGCGGGTACCTGGCCGATCCCGCGGCCGGCCTGCGAAGGTTGATCGAGATCGCGGCCGGGTCCGGGGGTCCCGCCGTGGTGTGCAGCCAGGGCCGGGTGATTCCGGGCCTGGTCCGAGACCTCACCTACTCCGCTGGGCGCAGGCTGCTCGAGGTGCCCAGCAGCAAGGGCAGCTACTGGGGCCTGTTCTTCGGCTCACCCGAGCCGCCGATCCTGCTCGGCGCCGATTACTACGACGAGGACACGCTGCGCTGAGTACGGCACTCCTGGCAAGGACTGGTCACTTCTCGGTGGCGGACTTCTTACCGGCCTTCTTCGTCGTGCCCTTACCGGGGGCCTTGGCGGTGCCCTTGGGCTCGGTCTTCAATGCCTTGGCCGCTTTGGCTGCTTTGCCTGCCTTCGTCGCTTTGCCCGCCTTCGCGGCTTTGGTCGCGCCGGTGGTTCCAGCCGCGTGCACCGCGCTCAGGTGAGTGGTCGCGGTCGCTGTGTCCGGGCGGTTGTTGGCGCTGGCCGGCGGGTCGATCGGTGCTGGGGAGTCGGCGACCGGGCGTGCGGTGCCGGCCCTGCTTCTCATGCCAGCTGCCGGCAGCACCCGCGCTCCGCTGACCACCTCGCGGAACAGAGTGCCGGGACGGAAGACCGGCACATCGGTCTGCTGGACCGGCACAGCCTGACCGGTCCGGGGGTTGCGCGCGGTTCGTGCCGCCCGCGCGCGCTTCTCGAAGACCCCGAAACCGGTGATAGTGACCCGCTCGCCCGCGTTCACCGTCCGGATCACCACATCGACGAGACCCGCTACCGCGACGGCAGCGAGTGTCCTGTCCCCGAGGCGCTCCGCGAGGGCGTCAATCAGCTGAGCTTTGTTCACGTCCGCTCCTCCCACGCACACGACCTCGGCCGGACACCGCGGCCGTTGTGGGTCACCGTAAAGTGAACGGCACGCGAACACCATGTGTCACACCAAGAAATCCAACGATCAGCTCGCCGCGGCTCCCCTAACGGCGGGCATTGCGGTCGGCAACCAGGATGGGCGCCCGGCCTCGAATGCGTCGATCTCCTGGGCGTGCCGCAAGCTCAGCGCGATGTCGTCCAACCCCTCCAGCAGGCGCCAGCGGGTGTAGCCGTCGATCGTGAAGCCGGCAGTGAAGCCCTTGGCCTGCACAGTCTGCTCTGAAAGATCGACGGTGAGCTCGGTGCCCGGCTCGGCCTCCAGCAGCTTCCAGAGCATCTCGACGTCCTCGCGCCGGCACTGTGCCGCGAGCAGACCCTGCTTGCCCGCATTGCCCCAGAAGATCTCGCCGAATCGCGGTGAGATCACCACCCGGAACCCGTAGTCCAGCAACGCCCACACCGCATGCTCCCGCGACGACCCGGTGCCGAAATCCGGGCCGGCGACCAGCACGCTGCCATTGCGGTAAGCGTCGTGGTTGAGCACGAAATCCTCGTGCGCACGCCAGGCCGCGAACAACCCGTCCTCGAAACCCGTGCGCGTCACTCGTTTGAGATACACCGCCGGGATGATCTGATCGGTGTCCACATCAGACCGCCGCAACGGCACCCCAACCCCCGTATGGCACCTGAACGCTTCCATCATCACTCCTCGAGGTCTGCGATCTAGGGAAGGTCGGAGGGGGAGGACAGGGTGCCGCGGATGGCGGTGGCGGCGGCTACGAGGGGGGAGACCAGATGGGTGCGGCCGCCTTTGCCTTGGCGGCCCTCGAAGTTGCGGTTGGAGGTGGACGCGCAGCGCTCGCCGACCGCGAGCTGGTCGGGGTTCATCCCCAGGCACATCGAGCAGCCCGCCGAGCGCCACTGGGCACCGGCCGCGGTGAACACCTCGTGCAGGCCCTCGGCCTCGGCCTGGGCGCGCACTCGCATGGAGCCGGGAACCACGAGCATGCGCACCCCATCGCGCACCCGGCGGCCGGCCAGCACCGCGGCCGCGGCCCGCAGGTCCTCGATCCGCCCGTTGGTGCAGGAACCGAGGAACACCGCGTCCACCGCGATCTCGCGCAGCGGCGTGCCCGGTTGCAGGTCCATGTAGGACAGGGCCTTGCGGACCGCGAGCTGCTCGCCCTCGTCGGTGATCCGGTCCGGATCGGGCACCCGCTCCGAGAGCGGCAGGCCCTGGCCGGGGTTGGTGCCCCAGGTCACGAACGGGGTCAGCGCGTCGGCATCGATGTGCACCTGCGCATCGAAGGTCGCATCGGCGTCGGTGTGCAGCGAGCGCCAGTGCCGCATCGCCGCCTCCCACTGCGGACCGGTGGGCGCGTGCGGCCGGCCGGCCAGGTAGTCGAAGGTGGTGGCGTCCGGCGCGATCATTCCGGCGCGGGCACCAGCCTCGATGGACATGTTGCAGATCGTCATCCGGGCTTCCATGGACAGCCGCTCGATCACGTTCCCGCGGTACTCCAGGACGTAGCCCGCGCCGCCACCGGTGCCGATCCGGGCGATCACCGCCAGGATGATGTCCTTGCTGGTGACACCGGCGGGCAGGGTGCCATCGCGGCCCTGCACGACGACCGCCATGGTCTTGAACGGGCGCAACGGCAGGGTCTGGGTGGCCAGCACGTGCTCCACCTCCGAGGTGCCGATGCCGAAGGCCAGCGCGCCGAAGGCACCGTGGGTGGAGGTGTGCGAGTCCCCGCAGACCACCGTCATGCCCGGTTGGGTCAGCCCCAGCTGAGGCCCCACGACGTGCACGATGCCCTGCTCGGCATCACCCATCGAGTGCAGCCGCACGCCGAACTCCGCACAGTTGCGGCGCAGGGTCTCCACTTGAGTACGGGACACCTCGTCGGCGATCGGCAACTCGATATCCGTGGTGGGGACGTTGTGGTCCTCGGTGGCGATGGTGAGATCGGGCCGGCGGACTCGACGCCCCGCCAGCCGCAGACCGTCGAAGGCCTGCGGGCTGGTGACCTCGTGCACCAGGTGCAGGTCTATGTAGAGCAGGTCGGGCGCCGCGACGCCCCCGTCGCTTCCGGTGTCGCTGCCTCCCCGATGAACCACATGGGCGTCCCAGACTTTCGCGGCTAGTGTGTGTCCCATCAGCGCCGGTATCCTCATACGCTCAGCCTCCCACATGCTGGACATCCCACATAACGGGAGATTAATATCGACTTGTGGAACAGCATAGCGGTATCGGCGTTCTGGACAAGGCCGTTTTCGTGCTGCGCACGGTGGCGACGAGCCCGTGCGGGCTGGCCGAGCTGTGTGCCCGGACCGGGCTGCCCCGGGCCACCGCGCACCGGCTGGCGGTGGGGCTGGAGGTGCACCGGCTGCTGCGCCGCGACACCGACGGGCGGTGGCGTCCCGGTCCCGCGCTGCGGGAGCTAGGCGAGGGAGCGCTCGATCCCTTGCTCGACGCCGCCGCGATGGTGCTGCCCCGGCTGCGCGACGTCACCGGCGAGAGCGTCCAGCTCTACCGGCGGGAGGGACTGATCCGGGTCTGTGTGGCGGCCGCCGAGCCGCCGAGTGGCCTGCGCGACACCGTCCCGGTCGGTGCCCGGCTACCGATGACGGCCGGATCGGGCGCGAAGGTCCTGGCCGCGTGGGCTGATCCGGCCACCCAACGAGCGGTACTCGGTGACGCGGTGTTCAGCGAGCGAACCTTGATAGAGGTCCGCCGGCGAGGCTGGGCACAGAGCATCGCCGAACGAGAGAACGGTGTGGCCAGCGTCTCGGCCCCGGTGCGCGACGGGGGCGGGGCCGTGGTTGCCGCGGTGTCGGTATCCGGCCCGGTGGAGCGGATCGGCCGCCGGCCGGGCATCCGCTGGGCCGCCGACCTGCTCGCCGCGGCCGAGGCCCTGCACAACCGGCTCTGACAACTTCTCGTCACGGGCTAGGCTCGGTCGCGGTAGCCGTTGATCAACTCTCGAGCCGGTGGATCGCGGCGCGGACGGTCTCGGCGAACGGCACACCGAGTTCCTCGTAGATCTCGAGCGCCTGGCGCCAGAGCTCGCCAGCCTGCACCGGTTGTGCGGTATCCGAGGCGACGAGCCCCAGCCGCCACAACGCCTCGGCCGCACCGCGCCGATCCTTGAGCTGGCGGGCGAGCGCCAGCGCGTGCGCGTGGTATTGCTGGGCCCGATCGTAGGCACCCACCAGCCGCTCGACCTCGCCCAGCCCCCGCAGGGCCAGGACCTCACCGAACCGGTAACCGAGTTGGCGGGCCAGGGCCAGGGCCTGGGTGTGGTACTCACGGGCGTGGCCGCTGCCACCGACCATCCGCTCGACCTCGCCCAGCCCCCACAGCACCAAAGCCTCACCACGCCGGTCACCGAGCTGGCGGGCCAGGGTCAACGCCTGGGCGTAGTACTCGCGGGCCTGGTCGTACGCGCCGACCTGGCGCTCCACCTCGCCCAGCCCGCGCAGCACCAGGACCTCGCTGGGCCGGTCACCGAGATGCCGGGCCAGGGTCAACGCCTGGGTGTGATAGTTGCGAGCCTGATCGCACTCACCGACCAGCCGCTCCACATGGCCCAGTCCCCGCAGCGCCTCGCCTTCCACCCGCCGCAGGCCGAGATGCCGGGCCAAGGTCAAGGCCTCCATGTAGTAGGCACGGGCCTGCGCATACTCACCGACGAGCCGTTCCATCTGGCCCAGCCACCGCAGCGCCACCGCTTCACCGAACTGGTAACCGAGCTGCCGGGCCAGGGTCAACGCCTGCATGTGGTACTCGCGGGCCTGAGCGCACTCACCGACGAGCTGCGCCACCTCACCCAGCGCCCACAGCGCGTCGACCTCGTCACGCCGGTCACCAAGATGGCGGGCCAGGGCCAGCGCCTGGGTATGACACTCCCGGGCCCGACCGAACTCGCCGACCAGCCGCTCCACATGACCCAGCCCGCGCAGCGCATCGGCTTCACCGAATCGGTAGCCGAGACGCCGCGCCAGCGCCAACGCCTGATTGTGGTAATCGCGGGCCGGACCGCACTCACCGATGAGCCGCTCGACCTGACCGAGCCCGCGCAGCGCATCGGCTTCCGCGCGCCGATAGCCGAGCTGGCGGGCCAACGCCAGGGCCTGCAGGTGGTACTCGCGGGACTGGCCGAACTCGCCGCCCAGCAGCTCGACGTAGCCCAGCCCGCGCAGCGCATCGACCTCGACCCGCCGGTAGCCGAGATGCCGGGCCAGCGCCAGGGCCTGGGTGTAGTACTCGCGAGCCTGGCCGTACTCGCCGACGAGCCGCTCCACCTGGCCCAGGCCCCGCAGCGCCTCCGCTTCCGCCCGCCGGTAACCGAGCTGGCGGGCCAGCGCCAAGGCCTGGGTGTAGTACTTACGGGCCTGGCCGTACTCGCCGACGAGCCGCTCGCCCTGACCCATCCCCCATAGCGCGTCGGCCTCAGCCCGCCGGTAACCGAGCTGCCGGGCCAGCGTCAACGACTGATCGTGATGCTCGCGGGCCTTGGCGTAGTCACCGACGAACCGCTCGACTTGGCCCAGGCTCCAGAGCGCATCGACCTCAGCGCGCTGGTCACCGAGATCCCGGGCCAAGGCCAGCGCCTGGCTGAAGTAGTCACGGGCCCGGTCGTACTCACCGACGAGCCGCTCCACCTCCCCCAGCCCCCACAGCGCGTCGACCTCCACACGCCGGTCCCCCAGGTCGCGGGCGAAAGCCAAGGCGTCAGTGTGGTAACTGCGGGCCTGGCCGCAGTCACCGACGAGCCGCTCCACCTCGCCCAACCCGCACAACACCTGGACCTCACCCCGCCGGTCACCGAGATGCCGGTAGACGGTCAGTGCGTGGCTGTACAGGCACCGGACGTCCAACCAGAAGCCGAAATCGCGGAAGTGCACAGCCAGGATGATCGACAGGTCCGAGGCTTTGGTGGTCGGGCTCATCGCCAGCACGCAGCCGAGCAGATTGAGCCGCTCCACGGTCAGCCAGGTGCGCGCGTGCGATGGGTCGGCGAACGCCAGTGGAGTTGCCCGATCCACGCTGTCTCCCACTGCGTTGAAGGCGTAGGGCCGCAGCAGCCGATCGGCCTCCCGAGTGATCGCCAGGTAGCTTCCGGCCAGCCGACCCACCGCCGCCGCCTGCTCCGCCGCTGGCTCCTCGGCGTCGGCTCGTTCCCGGGCGTACAGGCGTACCAGGTCGTGCATCCGGTAACGCGGACCGCCTGGGATCCCGGCCGCCGGGAGCTGCTCCAGCAGGTTGTGGTCGACCAGCTCGCGGAGCAGACCCCTGCCCTGGCCCGGCCCCACCTCGGCGACCGCGACGATCACCACTGGGGTGATCTCGGGCCCCGGATGCCAGCCCAGCCTGCGGAACGCCCGGCGCTGCTGCTCGGTCAGTATCCGATAGGACCACTCGAACGCAGCCCGCACCGAGAGATGCTCGGCCACGAACGCATCCAGCGCCGCAGTCTGGTCGGCGAAGTCCGCGGCGACATCGGTGAGCAGCTCGTCCCGATGATGACGTAACCGCCCGGCGATGAGCCTGATCGGCAGCGGCAACCGACCGCAGGCGGCCAGGACCTGCCGGACGGCGTCGCGGTCGGCACATCGGTCCGCGCCGACGAGCTTGATGAACAGATCCTCCGCCTCGTCCCACCGCAAGACGTCGAGAGACAGCGGGTAGGCGTCGGTCAGACCGGTCAGCTTGCGCCTGCTGGTGATCAGCACGAGGCACCCAGGTGCCTCCGGGAGCAGCGGCAGCACCTGGTCGCTGGTGAGGGCGTTGTCCAGCACGATCAGCAGGCGCCGCTCCTGGATGTGGTGTCGCCACTGGTCCTGGCGCTCGGCGAGGTCGGCTTTGATCGCCTCTGGTCGTACCCCGAGCTGGAGCAACATCTGCTCGAGCGCGCCTGCGGGCTCGCGTGGTTGCATACCGGGGGTATGACCGTAGAGATCGACCCAGACCGCCCCGTCCGGGTAGCGGGTGGCGAATTCCTGAGCGGCATGCCGGGCGAACGCCGTTTTCCCCACCCCCGCCATGCCGTCGATCGCGTAGATCGCCACCGCGGTTCCGTGGTCGGAGTGCTCAGCGATCCGATCGCGCAAGTCAGTCATAGGCCCATCACGCCCCGTGAAATGGGTGGTCTCACCGGGCAGTCCACCACCGGACCGCTTGGCTGAGAGCTCTGCCGCCGGCCCGGCCAACGATTCCTGGGCAGCCATTGGTTCCTCGGTGGCGACCCACTGGCCAGTCGGCAAGCCGTTGCCCTCGACGAGCGCAGCCGAGAGTGGGCGACGCGGCAGGGGTACCTTCGGCGAGTCCCCATAACGGAGAACGCCGATGCCCAGAAATGCGTGCCGGTCGGCGTCCGGCAGCTTCTCCAGATCATCGATGTCGACGAGCCGATCCCAGGTGATCTCATAGATATCAGCCAGGATCTCCAGTGTCTGCACCGAAGGTCGGATCCCTCCCCCTGGCCATTTCTCATACCCACAGATACGGCTGCCCCGCATGCTGAGGTCTGTCTCACCCCTGAGCTGGCTTCTGAGCTGGTTGAACCGCTCCGCGACCTCCTCCTGAGTGAGCCGGTAGGCCAGCCTCCAGGCCTCCCGGGGCCGGCACCCGCGGCGAATCAGGTCGGTCACCAGTTGCTCGGTGAGGTGGCGACCGGCCAGCCCGAGCCTGACCAGACGTTCCCACTGTTGATCGCGGTATGTCTTGGTAGCCGGTCTACGCGCCATCGCATCGCCTTTCGCCGCCACCTGTATACACCGGATTTCGAATGTGCCTGCGGGCACCGGCGGTCGGGTCGGCGCCGCACCGGAACATCCGGCCGCGGTGATGTGAGCTTTCTGCCCCGAGCTCCACCGTTTGGCCTGCTAGAGCCCGGTCTGACCGGAGAGGAAATCCGCCTACCGGGAGTGAGTGACACGAACCGGCAGTGCAGGGAGAATTGATCCATGTCACCGATCGAGCTCGCCCGAGCGGACACGGAGGACCCCTCGAGTGCCGCGCGGTCGCGATCATCAAGGAGACCCACAACGGATCATGAATGGAGAGAATATGGCCGTCATGGCATACACGACACAAGACAGACTCGCGCATTACGGATTCTCCATCGAGTTCCGGGAGGACGCAGGTTGGCGGGTGTACATCACCTTTCTTCCCTACTCGCAGAATCACGATGACAACCTATTCCTGCCCTATCTTTCCGCCGACCGTGACGAACGCCGGTACGTGAATTGGTCGGCGAGAATCGATAGCCTGGGAGAAGCGCGAACGGTAGCCGAGCTCTGGGCCGAGATTACGCAGAGTCACCGGCGCGCCGACGCCCCGCCGAAGAAACTCCACACCCCGACCGAGACCCCGGACGCTGCGCAGCGCCTGAGACGCCGCGCAGCCTGATGCACCACCGGGTGGCCGTGTGCGAGAGGACAGGGAACTGCCAGCTGAGCTGGCACCAATCGATCTGACGTATACCTCGGAGCCTCACCTAGAACCGTGAACAGTAACGACGGTGCGCGCCGTGAACTCGACGAAACCGACATCTGGAGCGCGAAAAATGTCGGTGACGTCGCGTTCACGGCAGCGACCGACGCCGACCACAGGCATCGCGATCAGCGTCAGCTCAAGAACTCGGGAGAGGGCCGAACAGTCCCGTGCCCGCCAGAGCCAACCAAGATGATCGCCTGGCGAGGTTCGGTACGGCTGACAGCGGCCGGATAGCAAGAGGCCCAGCCCCGGCACATCGCGGGGCCGACCTTGCTAATAACACCGATGTAGCCCCGACGGGATTTGAACCCGCGCTACCGCCTTGAGAGGGCGGCGTCCTAGGCCGCTAGACGACGGGGCCGCGAGAACGCGATGATGGCATTCGCTGGGGTACCAGGACTCGAACCTAGACTAACTGAACCAGAATCAGTCGTGCTGCCAATTACACCATACCCCACTGGGCGTCCGTTTCCGGGCCCCTCCTCAGGTCCGAACCAGCACCGATCAGAGATCGTAGTCGATCGCCCACGCCGACTTCCACCGGGTTCCCCCCTCAGTTGCGAGCGGCCCACCCGGTGTGCCCCGTGACCAGCGCGGGAAGCTCAGCCAACCGCCCGATCACCGAGATGCCAGCACCCTGCGGGATCGCGCCGCGTCCAGAGCGGTCCAGCCACACGCCGTGCAGCCCGGCGTCCCGCGCTCCCTCGGCGTCGGTGTCGAGCCGGTCACCGACATGCACCGCCTGGGCCGGATGCACCCCGAGGGCGCGGCACGCCCTGCGGAAGATCGCGGGATGCGGCTTGGCCACGCCCAGCTCCCCGGAGATCAGCACGGCGTCGAAGGCGGACTCCAGGCCCAGCGCGCCGAGCTTCGCGCGCTGGTGTTCGCCGGCTGCGTTGGTGATCGCGGCCAGCCGCAGCCCGAGATTGCGCAACGCCCGCAGGCACGGTAGCGCATCGTCGAACAGCCGCCATGCCCGCCGGACGGCCGCCGTGCGGCGCTCCTCGCGCCGGATCACCTCGCCATCGCAGAGGAACTCTCCCTGGCGGGCGAAGAACTCCTTGGTGCGCTGCCGGAGCATCGGCTCGAAGCCGATCTGGCCGGCCAGGTATCCCTCGTAGTGTTGATCGGTCAGCGCGCACCACTCGATCCACGCATCGTCCGTGCCGAGCAGCGCACGCAGCCCCGCCCGCATCGACGCTTCATAATCGACCAGAGTCGCGTCCACATCGAAGCAGACAGCGGCTATCTGGAGTGGAATCGACGGCGCAGGGCTCAGCTCCGACACAAGAGTCACCCGGAGCACCTTAGATGTCGTCGAGCCCGCGTCGACTCTGCTGACCCGGTGAAAACATGTAACGATTCCGTGCACGTATTATCACTATCCGTTACCACTCGGAGCAAGACCGCGCCACTCGCTTGACCGTCATACCATCAGGCACTATATTCAACATTTGTTGAAAGAAGGTTGCCGTGGAATGTACGACGTGCTGCGTGGTCGGTGGGGGTCCAGCCGGCATGATGCTCGGCTTGCTGCTGGCCAGGGCCGGGGTGCAGGTCACGGTGCTGGAGAAACACGGTGATTTCCTGCGTGATTTCCGCGGTGACACCGTCCACCCTTCCACGCTGACCCTGCTCGACGAGCTCGGCCTGGGCGCAGAGTTCGCCAAGATCCCACACCGGCTGGTCGAGCGTCTTCTGGTCCAGCTGGATGATGATCTGGTGCCATTCGGCGACTTCCGCCGGATCCCGGGCCCGCATAAACATCTGGCTCTCGTGCCCCAGTGGGACTTTCTCGACATGCTCGCCGACGCCGGACGCGTGGAACCGACATTCACGCTCCGGATGCACACCGAAGCGACCGGACTGCTCACCGAGAGTGGCGTCGTGACCGGTGTGCGATACCGCTGCGCCGAGACGGGTAACGGGGAACTGCGCGCCGACCTCACGGTGGCCTGCGACGGGCGTCGCTCAGCGTTGCGCGACGCCGCCGGGTTGCGCGTCCGATCCTTCGGGGTACCGATGGACGTGTGGTGGTTCCGGCTGCCGCGCCGCGACGACGACGTCGAGGGCGGGATCGGTCGATTCCGATCCGGGCAGGGCATGGTGCTCATCGATCGGGGGGACTACTTCCAGTGCGCCTACCTGATCCGCAAGGGCTCTGATGGGGTGCTGCGGGCCGAGGGAATCGAGGCCTTCCGGCGCCGGGTGGCGGCGATGATCCCGTGGCTTGGCGACCGGATGGGCGCGGTCCAGCGGTGGGACGACGTGGCGCTCCTCGACGTGCACCTGGACCGGCTGCGCCGCTGGTCGACTGACGGGCTGCTGTGCCTGGGTGACGCCGCGCACGCGATGTCACCGGTCGGTGGGGTCGGTATCAACCTCGCCATCCAGGACGCCGTGGCAGCGGCCCGACTGCTGGCCGAGCCGCTGCGACAAGGCACGCTGACCCGCCGTGACCTGGACCGGGTGCAGCTGCGGCGATGGGCACCCGCGGCGGTGACGCAGGCGGCACAGCGCGCCATCCACGCCCAGGTGCTCCGCCCGGTGTTGAACAGTCCGGTGTCGAACAGGGACGCCCCCACGGTCGCAACCGGCGCAGGCCGGCCGGCTCTGCCCATCCGGCTGTTGCAGCGTTTCCCCCTGCTCCAAGCCGTGCCGGCGACAGCAGTGGGCATAGGACTGCTCCCCGAGCACGCTCCCGCCTTCGCCCGGAACGGATCAAAGCATTCCGGCTGACCTTGCCGCTCACCGGCGTCGCCGCGCTCAGCAGCCCCGCCACTGCGGGCACTGCGGACGCCGGTCATAGGATCGCCGGGATGGCGGTCAGCGCAACAGGTCTCGACGTGAGCGATGCACTGCAGGTGCTGCGCCGCGTCTTCGGTTACGACTCGTTCCGGGGCGCGCAGCAGGAGATCATCGACCACGTCACCGCCGGGGGTGACGCGCTCGTGCTCATGCCCACCGGCGGCGGCAAGTCGCTGTGCTACCAGATACCCGCACTCGTCCGTCCCGGGGTGGGAGTGGTCATCTCGCCCCTCATCGCCCTGATGCAGGACCAGGTCGACGCCCTGACCGCACTCGGCGTCCGGGCCGGATTCCTCAACTCCACCCAGGACTCCTTCTCCCGCCGCCAGGTCGAATCCGCCTTTCTCGCTGGCGAGCTGGATCTGCTCTACCTGGCCCCGGAACGCCTGCGCCTCGACTCGACGCTGCGCTTGCTGGAGCGTGGCACGATCTCGCTGTTCGCCATCGACGAGGCCCATTGCGTGTCCCAGTGGGGACACGACTTCCGTCCCGACTACCTCGGCCTGTCCGCGCTGCACGAGCTGTGGCCCACCGTGCCCCGCATGGCGCTGACCGCGACGGCCACCAAGGCGACCCACGCCGAGATCGCCTCCCGGCTGAGCCTGACCGGCGCCCGACATTTCGTGGCGAGCTTCGACCGTCCGAACATCCAGTACCGCATCGTGGGCAAGAACGAGCCCAAACGGCAGCTGTTGGAGCTGCTGCGCACCGAGCACGCCGGCGACGCCGGCATCGTCTACTGCCTGTCGCGGGCCTCAGTGGACAAGATCGCGGAGTTCCTGGTCGACAACGGGATCGAGGCGCTGCCCTACCACGCGGGCCTCGACGCCCGGACCCGCGCTGCGAACCAGGCACGTTTCCTGCGGGAGGACGGCCTGGTCATGGTCGCCACGATCGCGTTCGGCATGGGCATCGACAAGCCGGACGTGCGCTTCGTGGCCCACCTCGACCTGCCCAAGTCCGTCGAGGGTTACTACCAGGAGACCGGCCGAGCCGGCCGGGACGGCCTGCCCTCCACCGCCTGGCTGGCCTACGGCCTGGCCGACGTCGTCCAGCAACGCAAGCTGATCGACACCTCCGAAGGCGACATCGCCCATCGCCGCCGTCTCGCGACCCACCTCGACGCCATGCTGGCACTGTGCGAGACAGTCGAGTGCCGCCGCGCGCAACTGCTCGCCTACTTCGGCCAGCAGGCCGGCGCGTGCGGGAACTGCGATACGTGCCTGTCGCCGCCGCAGTCATGGGACGGCACGATCGTCGCGCAGAAGCTCCTGTCGGCCGTGCTGCGGCTCGACCGGGAACGAGGCCAGCGCTTCGGCGCCGGCCAGGTGATCGACATCCTGCTCGGCAAGCAGACACCCAAGGTCACCCAGTTCGGCCACGACTCCCTGACGGTGTTCGGCATCGGTACCGAGTTGCGCGAGGGCGAGTGGCGCGGTGTGGTGCGTCAACTGCTCGCCCAGAGCCTACTTGCGGTGGAGGGCGACTACGGCACGCTGGCGCTCACCGCCTCCAGCGCCGAGGTGCTGAGCCGGCAACGTCAGGTTCTGCTGCGCCGCGAGCCCGAACGGCCGGTGCGGGCCGCGAAGGCCGCCACACCGCGCCGCGCCGCGCCGGTGGATCTATCCGAGGACGCAGTGCCGGTCTTCGAGCGGCTCCGCGCCTGGCGCGCCGCCAGCGCGAAGGAACAGGGCGTGCCCGCCTACGTGATCTTCCATGACGCGACCCTGCGCCAGATCGCGGTCGAGTCCCCCTCGACGCTGGCCGAGCTCAGCACGATCAGCGGTGTCGGTGAGGCCAAGCTGGCGCGCTACGGGCAGCAGATCCTGGACACCCTCGCTGGCCCTGTCTCGTAAGGATGACCGACGCTACGAATGCCCAAGAAGTAGCGCCAGATCAGACGTCGATGATGGGAAGGTCGGTGCCAGTCGACTGGAGTAGGCGACCCCACTCACGCCGACTGACGACCAGTGGCAGTTCCTACCCGGCGCTGCGCCTGTGCGAGTTCGGCGGCGGTGAGTGGACCTATGCCGTGGACGGATATGCCCGGGTCGCAGCGACCTGCCGGGCCACTCGGGCGAGTTGTTGGTAGTCGCTGCCCCGGCGGGTGTCCAGTGCATCGGCCAGTGGGAGGAGCCGCTGCCGCACGCGGTCGGAGCTGAGCTTGGTGGCTGCGGTGATGGCGGTGTGGGCTAGCTGCGTACCGCGCGGCTCCCCGGCTCGTACGTGGATGGTGGCGAGCAGGATGCGGGCGCTCGCGGCGGGACGGCGGTCCTGATTCCCCCAACGCCCGACGGACAGGGCGGCGAACTGCTCGGCCCCGTCGATCTGGCCCAGGCACAGGGAGATGTCCGCGTCGCGGTAGTCGGCGTCGGCTTGGACGAACGTGTCGGGGGCTTGCCACTTGTCGTGGGCCGCAGCGAGCTTGGTTTTTGCCTGGTTTGGGCGGTCCATCCGGGCCAGTGCCCGGGCCTGTAGGGAGTCCAGGCAGGCAGTCATGGGCGGGATGCGTGGATCATCCACTACCCGGGCCCCGTCCAGCGGCATGAACGCGATCTGGCCGAGCTGGAACAGTTTCAGCGAGTCATTGAGTTGGCCCCGCTCCAAGGGCAGCATCCCGGCGTGGCGCAGCGCGTGGGCCATCTGATAGCGGTCCCCGAATTGCCGGGCGATGTCCAGTGCCTGGCAATAGTAGTAGTTGGCCGCGTCGTCGGCACCGGAGTCGAAGTAGGTCCACCCGGCCTCGGTGTGCAGCTCGGCCAGGACGGACCCCAGCCGTGCCCGGATCTTGTCCTCGCCGGGGACCGTCAGCAGCCGCTTCGATTGGATGGCGACCGCCCCGAGCACCTCTGCCTGCCCACCCCACGCACGAGCCCACGCCCGGAGCTGGGTGAGCAGGTTGGTGACTGCCTCCACATGCATCGTCCCCAGCCGGGACGGCAGCGCCCCAACCAACCAGTCCGGTGCGGGCAGCTCTAGGACTTCGCCGAACAGGGGTGTGACCTCACAGCGCGACAGGCGCGGCCAGAATCACGGCACGGCGGCGCATCTCGTCATCATCCCCCTCCGGGGGGTCGGCTACCGTGAGCTCTTCAGGGTATGCCCCCTTCGGAGCCGTACCAGGTGCCGTCGGAACCCCACCAAGACAGGCCCATCAGTTCCCGGGGAACGCCCAAGCCCTCAGCGATACGTTCGAGCACCTCGTAGGCGATCACCCGGCGCCCGCTGAGGATCTCCGACACCTCCGGCTGGACTGCCCGGTCAGCCGGGCGATCCGGTACTGGCTGAGCCCGGCGTCGGTCAGCGCCCCGCCGGGATCTAGCCAGGGGGCCCGCGAGAGCGTACAATTTATTGTACGTCACTGGAGGAGTTGCCGTGAAGACCATGAGCTACTCGGAGTCTCGCGCGCGTTACGCCGAGACGCTCGACTCCGTGGTCAACGACCGGGAGGAGGTCGTCATCACTCGGGCGGGCCACGAGCCGGTGGTGATCGTCTCGCTGGACGACTACCAGTCCCTGAAGGAGATGGCTTATCTGGTCCGCAGCCCGGAGAACGCGCGCCGACT
This sequence comes from Pseudonocardiaceae bacterium, assembly GCA_050699515.1. Taxonomy (GTDB): domain Bacteria; phylum Actinomycetota; class Actinomycetes; order Mycobacteriales; family Pseudonocardiaceae. The sequence goes on along the minus strand of JBOHFF010000082.1, from coordinate 17,613 downwards.
GCTCGCCTCGATCGACCGCCTCGAGTCAGGCCTGGGCACCCCCCACGATCTCGTCGAGTGAAGCTGGTCTGGGACGAACTCGCCTGGGAGGACTACCTGTGGTGGCAGGCGCAGGACCGCAAGGTGCTGCGCCGGATCAAGGCGCTGATCCAGGACATCGTCCGCAACGGCAACGAGGGGATCGGCAAGCCGGAGTCGTTGCGGCACGCCTTCCAGGGCTACTGGTCACGCCGCATCACAGATGAGCATCGACTGGTCTACCGGGTTGTCGAGGACGAGATCCGGATCGCGGCGTGCAGGTACCACTACAGCCGTTGACGCCGCCGGCTCAGACGGTGAAGCCCAGGGCTCGCAGCTGTTCCCGGCCATCCTCGGTGATCTTGTCCGGGCCCCACGGTGGTATCCACACCCAGTTGATCCGCACGTCCTCGACCAGTCCCCCGCCGGGGCCGCCGGTGAGTGCGGCGCGGGTCTGGTCCTCGATGACGTCAGTAAGCGGGCACGCCGCGGACGTCAGGGTCATGTCGACGATGGCGACGTTGCCGTCAGCGACCCGGATGTCGTAGACCAGGCCCAGGTCGACCACGTTGATGCCGAGCTCGGGGTCGACCACATCGCGCATGGCTTCCTCGAGGTCGTCGATGGCTGCCAGCTCAGCTTCCGGACGGGGCTGCGGAACCTCCGGCATCCCGGCTGCACCGCGGATCACCTCGTTGTCCTCGTTCACGCTCATTGTGCCTCCGCTCGATGGGCACCGTTGTCTGAGTTACCGTTGCCTGCCCGGCCGACAGCGTCCTTGAACGCCATCCAGCCCAGCAACGCGCACTTCACCCGGGACGGGTAGCGCGAGACGCCGGCGAAGGCGACCGCGTCCTCCAGCACGTCCTCGTCGGGCTCCACCTGTCCCCGGCTCTGTACCATCTCCACGAAGGCAGCCATGGTGGACGTCGACTCGGCGACGGTCCGCCCGACCACCAGGTCGGTGAGCACCGAGGTCGCCGCCTGGCTGATCGAGCAGCCGACCGCGTCGTAGGACACGTCGGCGACGCGGTCACCGTCGAGCGTCACGCGCAGCGTCACCTCGTCCCCGCAGGTGGGGTTGACCTGGTAGGACTCGGTGTCGAAGGGTTCCCGGAGCCCGCTGCGGTGCGGGTTGCGGTAGTGGTCCAGGATGATCTCCTGGTACATCTGCTCCAGTTTCATGCGCCCACCCGGAAGAAGCGGCGCACCTCGTGCACGCCGGCCAGCAACGTTTCGACCTCGGCGGAGGTGTTGTACACCGCGAAGCTGGCCCGCACCGTCGCAGCGATCCCGAAACGGCGGTGCAACGGCCAGGCGCAGTGGTGCCCGACCCGCACCGCGATGCCCCGGTCGTCGAGCACCTGCCCGGCGTCGTGCGCGTGCACGTCGGTGAGCACGAACGACACTGCGCCACCGCGGTCCGCGGTGTCGGTGGGGCCGATGATCCGCATGTCGTCGAACTCCGCCAGGCCGGCCAGCGCCTGCTCGGTCAGCGCGTGCTCGTGCGCGGCGATGCGGTCCATACCCACCGCCGAGAGGTAGTCCACCGCCGCGCCCAGGCCGACCGCCTGGGAGGTCATCGGCACCCCGGCCTCGAAGCGCTGCGGCGGTGGGGCGTAGGTGGAGCCCTCCATCTTCACCAGCTCGATCATCGACCCGCCGGTGAGGAACGGCGGCAGGGCCTCGAGCAGCTCACGGCGGCCGTAGAGCACGCCGACCCCAGAGGGGCCCAGCATCTTGTGCCCGGAGAACACCGCGAAGTCGACGTCCAGCGCGGTGAAGTCGACCGGGGTGTGCGGCACCGATTGGCAGGCATCCAGCACCGTGAGCGCGCCGACCGCGCGAGCCCGGCGGACCAGCTCGGCGACCGGTGGGACGGTGCCCATCACGTTGGACTGGTGGCTGAAGGCCAGCACCTTCGTGCGGTCGGAGAGCTCGAGTGAGTCCAGGTCCAGCCGGCCGCCGCTGGTCACCTGGTACCAGCGCAGCGTGGCACCGGTGCGCCGGCATAGCTCCTGCCAGGGCACCAGGTTGGCGTGATGTTCCATCTCGGTGATCACGATCTCGTCACCGGGCGCCACGGCGAAGCGCTGCGCGGCCGATCCGATCGAGGCGTTGCTCAGCGCGTAGGCGACCAGGTTGATCCCCTCGGTGGCGTTCTTGGTGAACACCACCTCATCGGGCTGGGCACCCACGAATGCGGCAATCCGGGCCCGCGCCGACTCGTAGGCGTCGGTGGCCTCCTCGGCGAGCTGGTGTGCGCCGCGGTGCACTGCGGCGTTGTGCTGCTCGAGGAAGGCGCGCTCAGCGTCGAGCACCTGCCGGGGTCGCTGCGAGGTGGCCCCGGAATCCAGATACACCAGCGGCCGGTTCTCCCGGACCGTGCGGGACAGGATCGGGAAGTCGGAGCGGATCTTCTCCAGCTCACTGGGAGTCAGCGCACTGGTCATGGCGCCACTCCCGTGGCCTCCGACCGGCGGGTGAACCGCTCATAGCCACCGGACTCCAGCTCCTCGGCGAGTTCCTGCCCGCCGGACTCCACAATCCGCCCGCCGGCGAAGACATGCACGTGGTCCGGCGTGATATGGCGCAGGATCCGGGTGTAGTGAGTGATCAGCAGCACCCCGACGTCCCCGGCGGCCCGGTACCGGTTCACGCCCTCGGAGACCACCCGCAACGCATCGACGTCCAGGCCCGAGTCGGTCTCGTCCAGTACCGCGATCCTGGGCTTGAGCAGCGAGAGCTGCAGGATCTCGTGGCGTTTCTTCTCACCGCCGGAGAAACCCTCGTTCACGCTGCGCTCGGCGAAGGCGGGGTCGATGTCCAGCTCGGCCATCGCCGCCTTGACCTCCTTGACCCAGGTGCGCAGCTTCGGCGCCTCGCCGCGAATCGCAGTGGTGGCGGTCCGCAGGAAGTTCGACATCGACACGCCGGGCACCTCGACCGGGTACTGCATGGCCAGGAACAGGCCCGCTCGCGCTCGCTCGTCCACCGACATCGACAGCACGTCGACACCGTCGAGCAGCACCTGCCCCGACGTGACCCGGTACTTCGGGTGGCCTGCGATCGAGTAGGCCAGGGTGGACTTGCCGGACCCGTTGGGTCCCATGATCGCGTGCGTCTCCCCCGCCCGGACGGTCAGATCGACGCCGCACAGGATCTCCTTCTCGGGAGTCTGCGCGTCGTCGGTGGGCACCGCGACGTGCAAGTCCTTGATCTCCAGGGTGGTCATCAGTGTGTTCTCGCACTCCTGTGCTAGCGGTTGGTCGGGGTAGCGGGGTCGACGTAGACGTCGTCACCGTCAATCGTCACGGCATAGGTATCCACCGGTTCGGAAGCTGGTGGTGAGGACGGCGCGCCGGTGCGCAGGTCGAAGCAGGAGCCGTGCAGCCAACACTCCAGGCCCTTGCGGGTGACCTCACCTTCGGACAGCGCGATCTCGGCGTGCGAGCAGACGTCGGCCAGCGCATACACCTGCTCGCCCTGGCGCACCAGCACCACCGCGACACCCTCGATGGCGAAGCCGGCGGGCGTGTCGTCTTTGAGATCCGTCAGAGCGCAGACTCGGACCGCAGTCACACCCCCACCGCCTCCAGCTCGGCCTCGATCGCTGCCGCCAGCCGCTCACGGACCTCCGGGACGGTGATCTTCTGCAGGATGTCACCGAAGAAGCCCCGGACGACCAGCCGGCGGGCCAGCTCGATCGGGATACCCCGGGAAGTCAGGTAGAACAGCTGCTCGTCGTCGAAGCGGCCGGTGGCGCTGGCGTGCCCGGCGCCGATGATCTCCCCGGTCTCGATCTCCAGGTTGGGTACCGAGTCGGCCCGGGCACCGTCGGTGAGCACCAGGTTGCGATTGACCTCGTAGGTCTCGGTGCCCTCAGCGGCGGCCTGGATGAGGACGTCGCCGATCCACACTGTGTGCGCGTCCGGCTTGCCGGGACTGCCCTGCAAGGCGCCCTTGTAGGCGACGTTGGACCGGCAATGCGGGACCGCGTGGTCCACCAGCAACCGGTGCTCCAGATGCTGCCCGGCGTCGGCGAAGTACAGCCCGAGCAGCTCGGCGTCGCCGCCGGGCTGGGTGAATGTCACTGTCGGAGACTGGCGGACCAGGTCACCGCCCAGGCTCACCGTGGTGGCGCGCAGGACCGCGTCGCGGCCCAACCGGGCATGCTGCGCGGCGACGTGCACCGCGTCGTCAGCCCAGTCCTGCACGCTGAGCAGGGTCAGCCGGGCGCCGTCGGCGAGGACCAGCTCGACGTTCTCCGCGTAGGTGCCGCTGCCGCGGTAGTCGAGCACCACGACGGCCTCGGCGAACGCGTCGAGCCGTACTTGCAGGTGCCCGTAGGCGAGCTCCCCGACACCCGGCCCGGTGACGGTGATCGTCACGGGTTCCTCGATCCGCGTGCTCGCCGGCAGGCTCACCACCGTGGCGCCCGCCGCTGAGCTCCAGGCTTGCGCGGCCACCCGGTCCGGGGGGACGCCACCCTCACCCAGGCGAGGATCGGATCGGTCCACCTCCTCGACGGTGACCCCGCTGGCTGCGTGCACCTTGACCTGCGCGGACCCGGTGGCTGCGGCGCCCTGGTGCAGCCCGCGCAGGCGCCGCAGCGGGGTGAACCGCCAGTCCTCCTCCCGCCCCGTGGGCACCTCGAAGGCGTCCACGTCGTAGGAGGTGAACCGCTGCGCCCGCGAGACCATGGGGGCCTCGGTGCCGTGCGAGTGCTCGACCAGACCGCGTTCGGCCGGCCGGCCTGTGGTAGCCGTCATATCAGCCGACGGCTCCTTCCATCTGCAGCTCGATCAGGCGATTGAGCTCCAGGGCGTATTCCATCGGCAGCTCACGGGCGATCGGTTCGATGAACCCGCGGACGATCATGGCCATCGCCTCGTCCTCGGTCAACCCCCGACTCATCAGGTAGAACAGCTGATCGTCGCTTATCTTGGAGACGGTGGCCTCGTGGCCCATCGACACGTCGTCCTCGCGGATGTCGACGTAGGGGTAGGTATCCGACCGGCTGATCTGATCGACCAGCAGGGCGTCGCACTTCACCGTGGAGCGGGAGTGGTGGCTGCCCTCGTTGACCTGCACCAACCCGCGGTAGGAGGTCCGGCCACCGCCCCGGGCCACTGACTTGGACACGATTGTGCTCGACGTGTGGGGTGCGGCGTGCACCATCTTCGCGCCGGCGTCCTGATGCTGACCCTCACCGGCACAGGCCACCGAGAGCACCTCACCTTTGGCGTGCTCACCGATCAGCCACACCGATGGGTATTTCATGGTGACCTTGGAGCCGAGATTGCCGTCGATCCACTCCATGGTCGCGCCCTCGGCCGCGGTGGCCCGCTTGGTGACCAGGTTGTAGACGTTGTTCGACCAGTTCTGGATGGTGGTGTAGCGGCAGCGGCCACCCTTCTTGACGATGATCTCGACGACCGCCGAGTGCAGCGAGTCGGACTTGTAGATCGGTGCCGTGCAGCCCTCGACGTAGTGCACGTACGCGCCCTCGTCGACGATGATCAGCGTGCGCTCGAACTGGCCCATGTTCTCGGTGTTGATCCGGAAGTAGGCCTGCAGCGGGATGTCGACGTGCACGCCGGGCGGCACGTAGATGAACGACCCACCGGACCACACCGCGGTATTCAGCGCGGAGAACTTGTTGTCACCGGCGGGGATCACGCTGGCGAAGTACTGCTGGAACATCTCCGGCTGCTCACGCAGCGCGGTGTCGGTGTCCAGGAACTGGACGCCCAGCTCCTCCAGATCCTCGCGGATCTTGTGGTAGACGACCTCGGACTCGTACTGTGCGGCCACGCCGGCCACCAGGCGGGCTTTCTCCGCCTCGGGGATACCCAGCCGGTCGTAGGTGGTCTTGATGTCATCGGGCAGCTCGTCCCAGGAGGTGGCCTGCTTCTCGGTGGAGCGGACGAAGTACTTGATGTTGTCGAAGTCGATGCCGGACAGGTCAGCTCCCCAGTGCGGCATGGGCTTGCGCTGGAACAGGCGCAGCGCCTTCAGCCGGGCCTCCAGCATCCACTCGGGCTCGTTCTTCTTGGCCGAGATGTCCCGCACCACTGCCTCGGACAGCCCGCGTTGCGCACTGGCGCCGGCGACGTCGGAGTCGGACCAGCCGTACTCGTAGCGGCCCAGGCTGGAGAGCGTTTCTTCTTGACTGAGCGGTGTTCGCACATCCTGCTCAGGGGCGGTCGTCATTCAGACGCCTCCATCCGGTTTCAGTGGTGGGAGTGGTGGACTGGGAACGTGCGTCGTGCATACCGCGTCGCCGCGGGCGATGGTGGCCAACCGCTGCACATGGACACCAAGCAGATCGGCGAAGGCCGCCGTCTCAGCCTCACACAGCTGCGGGAACTCCGCCGCGACATGCGAGACCGGGCAATGGTGCTGGCATAACTGCGCACCGGCGCCGACATGCTCCGCTGACGCAGCGTAACCCTCCGTGCTCAGTGCTACAGCCAGCAGCTGCGCCCGGGCCACTGGGTCCGCCGCGGCGACCACCTCAGCCCGGTGCCTGCCAACCAGTTCGGTCACCCGGCGCTCGGCGAACGAACGGACCGCCTGCTCACCCTCGCGCTCGGACAGGAACCGCAGCGCGGCGACCGCTAGATCGTCGTAGGTGTGCTCGAACTGTGCCCGGCCGGCGGCTGTGAGCAGGAACACCTTGGCTGGGCGTCCCCGGCCGCGGGGGCCTCGGCGCGGTGCCGAGCGGTAGCTGGCCTGCCCATCGGTGAACAAGGCGTCCAGATGGCGGCGCACGGCGGCGGCGCTGAGGCCCAGCGACTCGGCGACCTGCGCGGCAGTCACTGGTCCATGCTCCAGCAACATCCGTGCCACCGACTCGCGGGTGCGACGATCAGCCCCGACGTTTTTCACAACACCCATGTTACGTAATTCCCCGCCTGCTGCACAACACATGTCCCCCGCCAGCGCTGTTCCAGTCTCCCTCCCCACCACTGCCCGCGTCGTGGCTCGCTACCGTTCCCGAGCTGACGCTGGGCCTCCCGAGCTCAACAGCAGCGCTTTTCGATCAAGCTCCGGGAGCTCTGCTGTTGAGCTCGGGAAGCGAGGAGCTAACAGGAAGGTCAACTGTTCGGGGACAGAGTGGGTTCGGGGAGGCGCCGGGGTTGCAAGATGGCAGTCGTGATCCCGGGTATTGTGCGCCCGAGCCGCTGTCACAGCAAACCCCGATCGACTTCCGGCGCCGACCACTGAGGTGCCCGCACTGCTCGGTTACCCTTCGCGGCGTGGTGACCGGGAGAGTTGAGGGTGAGGGAGCACCTCGACACGAGCCGGCAGCCCAGGTCGACGTCAACACAGCCCAGGTCAACACAGTGCCGGTCAGCACTCGACATGGAGCTGCACCTGGCGGTGCGGGGCTGAATTCAGACGAGACCCGGCAGCTCGACACGGTGCGCCGCTTCGGCACCGTCGGCGCTCTGCTCATGGGACTCGGCTCACTCGGCGCCGGGACAGCTCCGGTGCTGGGCAACCCGGTGGTCGGCCGTCCGGTGCTGGGCCTGTTCACCCGGATGCCGACCGCGTCGCTAGCGGTCGCCTACACCGGCATCGCCATGGTGGTCCTGGCCTGGCTGTGGCTCGGGGCGTTGGCCGCTCCCGGACGGGCTCGCCTGATCTCGCGGGTCCAGCTGGACCGCGTGATGCTGATGTGGGCGGTGCCGGTGGCGGTCGCACCACCGATGTTCAGCCGGGACGTCTACAGCTACCTCGCGCAGAGCGCGATGATCAATCGCGGGTTGGACCCTTACGTCCTCGGTCCGGCAGACGCACTGGGCGTGGACCATCCGCTGGTCCGGGGGATTCCCACGATCTGGCGCAACACGCCGGCGCCCTACGGCCCGTTGTTCCTCAGCCTGGGCAGACCGATCGACTGGATCGCCGGGGACGACGTGGTGCTCGGTGTGCTGCTGCACCGCAGTCTCGCGGTAGCCGGCCTGGTGATGATCATCTGGGCGCTGCCCCGGCTGGCGCGCCGGGCGGGTGTCTCCCCGGTGTTCGCGCTGTGGCTGGGCGCAGCGAATCCGTTGGTGCTGTTCCATCTGGTCAGTGGGGTGCACAACGAGGCGCTGATGATCGGCCTGCTGCTGGTCGGCCTCGAGCTGGTGCTGCGCCGGCCCGCGATGGGACCGCACCTGATCGGCGGCACCGCACTGATCGCGGCCGCGGCACAGGTGAAGGTTCCCGCGGTGCTGGCACTGGGCTTCGTCGTGCTGTGGTGTGCCCGGCACCGGGGTGGGCGAGCGCGTGACGTGGTGTGGGCCGCGATGTCGGTTGGTGGGATCGCCGTGGTCACCAGCGTGGCGATGGGGCTGGGCACCGGCCTGGGCTTCGGCTGGACGGGGGCGCTGGGCACGCCCAATGTGGTGCGCAGCTGGATGTCCATGGTGACCGAGCTGGGCCTGCTGGCGGGGTGGTTCGGCACCCTGCTCGGCTTGGGTGATCACACCACCTCGGTGCTCTCGCTGGTCCGGCTCACCGGGCTGGCCGGTGCCGGCGGAGTCTGCCTGCTGCTGCTGTGGCGCTGCTGGCGGGGACGCCTCGAGCCGCCGGCCGGGATCGGGATCGGGCTGGGCTCGGTGGTACTGCTGGGTCCGGTGGTGCATCCGTGGTACCTGCTGTGGGCGGTGATCCCACTAGCGGCCGCCGCGACCCACCCGGCGTTTCGCATCACCGCGACCGTGGCCTGCGCGGTCCTGGCGATAGTGGTGGCGCCGACGGGCTCGGACTTCCTGTTCCGGTCCTGGGTGTTGCCCTCGGCGTTAGTGGCGGCCACAGCCACCCTGGTGCTGCCCCTGCTGGTGGTTCGCGGGCGCACGCCCCCACTGCTCGCGGTGCTTCGCGCCGCGGTGGGTCGCTGACCGCGGGTACCGCGTGCCAGTAGTTCCCAGTCCGGCGCCGCGACCTAGGCTCTGTCATCGTGACCCCGTCCGCGTCATCGGCTGCCGTCGAGGTCCGCGGCCTGGTTCGGAGCTTCGGCACGGTCCGCGCCGTGGACGGCCTCGGCCTGCGGGTGCCGCGGGCCACGGTGCTGGCGCTGCTGGGTCCCAACGGTGCCGGCAAGACCACCACGGTCGAGGTCTGCCAGGGGCTCCTGCGCCCCGATGCCGGCACGGTGCGCGTGCTGGGGTTGGACCCGATCGCCGATGGCACCGCATTACGCCCCCGGGTGGGGGTGATGGCCCAGGGTGGCGGCGCCTATCCGGGCGTGCGCGCCGCCGAGATGCTCAACTTGGTGGCCGTCTGCGCGGCAGCGCCGCTGGATGTTCGATGGCTGCTCGAGGTGCTCGGGCTGGACGCCGTCGCCCGGGTGCCCTACAAGCGCCTCTCCGGTGGCCAGCAGCAGCGGCTGGCGCTGGCTTGTGCGCTGGTCGGGCGACCGGAGGTGGTGTTCCTCGACGAGCCCACCGCCGGCATGGACCCGCAGGCCCGGCGGCTGGTCTGGGACATCATCGGAGCACTGCGCGCGGACGGTGTCAGCGTGCTGTTCACCACGCACCTGATGGAGGAGGCTGAGGCGCTGGCCGACCAAGTGGTGATCATCGACCATGGCCGGGTGGTGGCGGAGGGCAGCCCCGCCGAGCTGACAGCGTCGGGTACCGAACGGCAGCTACGCTTCGCGGCGCGGCCCGGCTTGGACCTCAGGCTGCTGCGCACTGCCCTGCCCGAGGGCTGCCGGGCCAGCGAGCCGACCCCCGGTGGGTACCTCGTCGAGGGACTGATCGACCCGCAGGTGATGGCCACCGTGACGGCCTGGTGCGCCCAGCAGGACGTGTTCGCCGAGGACCTGCGGGTGTGCCGGCGCAGCCTGGAGGACGTGTTCCTCGATCTCACCGGCCGGGAGCTGCGATCGTGACCGGCTTCTCCCCCGGCGCGTTCGCCCCCGGCACCTTCGCCCCCGCGCCGGGTCGGGGCCGGCTGTCGCGGATGCTGCTGACCCAGGCGCGCACCGAGTTCGTCCTCACCCTGCGCAACGGGGAGCAGGTGCTGCTCACCCTGCTCATCCCGCTGGGGATGCTGATCGGGCTCACCGCGCTCGACGTGGTGCCAGTGCCCAACCCACGGGTGGACAATGTCACTCCGCGCATCCTGGCGCTGGCCGTGATGTCCACCGCGTTCACCGGCCAAGCCATCGCGCTGGGCTTCGATCGCCGCTACGGGGTGCTCAAGCGGTTGGCCGCCACCGCGCTGCCACGCTGGTCACTGGTCACCGGCCGGATGCTCGCCGTGCTCGGCGTGGTGCTGGTACAGCTGGTGGTGCTCGGGGCGGTGGCTCTGGCGCTGGGCTGGCACCCGGCGCCGGTCGGTGCCGTCCCGGCCGCTCTGCTGATCCTGGCCGGCACCGCCGCGTTCGGCGCACTCGGCGTGCTGCTGGGCGGCGCGCTGCGCGCCGAGGTGGTGCTGGCCATGGCGAACATGGTGTGGCTGTTACTCCTGGTAGCGGGCGGCATCGTGCTATCCGTCCAAGCCCTACCCGGCCCGCTGTCCGTGGTCGCCGCCGCGCTGCCCTCCGGCGCGCTGGCCGAGGGGCTGCACACCGCGCTGGTCAGGGGCGCCACCCCGTGGGGAGCGCTGGCGGTACTGCTGGCGTGGGCCGTGGGTGCCGGCCTGCTGGCCACCCGCACGCTGCGACTGTCATAGCCCCTCGTGGGCCGATCAGCTCGGCACTGCCGGCGACGATCGTGGAGTCGATCTCCGTGGCCACCAACCAGGACCGGTCCGCGAAGATTTCAGGTGTTAGTGGGTTCGATCCGGGTGTGGCAGCAGCACCACACGCTTGCGGGTGGCCGACGCGGAGGAGCCATCGGGCCACTGGATGTCCTCGCGGAACTCTGCGCTCACCGCGAGCACCGGCTCGACAGGCGGGAAGAGAGGCGGTGGCACCGATGCCTCAGGGGCAGCGCCACCGCGGGCACCGGCCGCTGCACCCCTCCCCCGGACCCCGGATTCCGGGCCGCCGGCCACTGATCCGGTCACGCCGAAGTCCACTGGAGAGCCGGTAGACCAACCCCCGAGTGCCCTCCACACCGGAGGGAACACTCGGAGCCAACGTGGCGGTATCAGGGGAGCTGCTCCACGATGGCAGATACCTCGGCCCACTCCCAGCTTGGCCATCTTGACGCCCCTTCCCGCCGCCAACTCACAATCAGCAACTTCAGAGATAAGGAGGTATGTAACACCCGATAAGTACATCGTGCTCGAACCCGACCGGGTGAACTACAACGACGACGCGCTTCCTGCTGGTTTATGAGTCTTGTGGTGGTGTGGCGAACCGGAAGCTAGTCAACGCTCGCAGCTGGCCCCTCGCGCCCTCTGCGGTGGCGTCTACGGTCGCGATGACCTCTCCCGTGTCCGTAAGTACGGCTACTCTCGGACAGGGGCAGGCAGAATCGCCTCGACACGCCGGAAGGAACCGAACATGGCGCGAGCAACCGCGCAGCGGCTGGCCACCTACCAACGCCGCTACCGCGAACTGGCCGAACACATCGCCGACATCGGCTTCATCACCGCCGGCAGCCTCACCCACCGGCCCAACCGATGCGGAAAGACGAACTGCCGCTGCCGGGCCGACCCGCCGCAACTACACGGGCCCTACTACCAGTGGACCACCAAGGTGGACGGAAAGACCGTCACCCGCAGGCTCAGCGAACACCAGGCACGCCTCTACCAGGAATGGATCACCAACGACCGGCAGCTGCGTGCCCTCATCGCCCAGATGCGCGAAATAGCCGCCAAAGCCACCGAACTGATCATGAAAGAGCAGGCCGACAAGTAGAGCAAGGGTTTAATCCCAAGTTCAGAGCATGCTCCGGCCTCGTAACTCAGCGGCGACGCGCTGGATCAGAGCCACGGCATCCGGGCCGGTCGCTGCGGCCTCACGAAGCAACCGGAACGATTTCTGGTAGACAGCGACTTCGGCTGGTTCGAACAGTCGTTTCTCGGCTGTCAAGGTTTCGATGTACGCGATCTCATCGTGGATGTAGAAGCTCGACAACGGCATCACCGGCATCAGCGGGAATGGCACGATCCCCAACTCGACGGTCGGCAGGTCGATAACCGAGACCAGTCGGTCCAGCTGACCCTCGAGACCCTTGGCTGCTGCCAACCGATCATTCTGGCGAACTCGCTACCCGAGGGGGCTGCGCCTGCTCGGATGGCTTTCAGTCGCGCGGCGAGGCGTGCACGGCGAGGGCTTACCGGCGCCACTGGAAGCCCCTCCCAGTCAGGGCACTGCGCGTACCTCCTGGGCAACGATCCTGGCGAGTTCGGGGTTCGAGTCGACGTAGGACCGCCACGGTGTGGCTAGTCCTAACGCGGTTTCGCGCCAGCGGCAGGCCTGTTGGATAGCGGCCGGTTCGGTCACCTGCTCCGCTGCGATCCACGAGCCGTCCGGGTGATAACGCAGCTCGTAGAGCACACCGAGGTCGAAGATCCAGAAATCCGTCTGCTCCGGAAGCCCCCGGGGCCATCCGTGACCCTGGGACACCGGGATAACCCCGATGTACTCCCCAGCGGCCACGTTCGGCTGGTAGCCCCAGGTGAGTTCGAACCGTAGGTAGTCCGTGATCGGCTCCCTGACGACGTGGACCCGCTGTATGGCGCAGCCGGCTGCGATACGGTCCCGCACCAGAGTGATCCACTCGCGTTTGCCCGGAGTGATCAGATGCGGCTCGCCGGCCAGAAACGCGGCCAGGGCCGGATCCTCCCCGGAGTTGCCATACACCTGCAACGTTTCCAGCCGGAAGATATTGACCTCGGCATGTTCGAAATAGTCGTCGAACCCGAAGGCACTGGCCGACGCACCTGACATCAGCGGGCGGCCAGGTACTTCTGCGCAGCGTCGATGACAACCTCGCGCTTGCTGCGCACAGCGTCCTCATCTGGGAGAACATGGTCCACCAGTGAGGGGTCGACGGTAGGGCCGACGAGGATGAACTCGTCGCCGTCGAGATCATCGCTAACACTGGGGTAGTTCTTCTCCCCGCTCTGGATGTCCTTGGCAAGCAGCTGCAACCGCATGGCGAACCTCCTGTCAGACGTGGCCCTATGCGAGAACTATGACCAAACGGCCGTAGATACGCAAGCATGCGAAATCTATGTGCTCTATCGCGGCCAGCGCCTAGTGCGCCGCTTGCAGATTCGGCAGACCCGGCCATTGTCACATCATGCCTCGGTATTCGTTCGCGATTCGCTCGAATACTCGACGCGCCGCGTCACCGTAATCAGCGAAGTCGGCGTAGATGTCGAACCGGGCTGCGAAGTCCGCCACGTCGCGCTCATCGGTGATCAGGGCCGCAGAAATCTCCGTGTTGAGCCACACCGCCCGCTCGTCATAGATCTGGAAAGCATGAATGATCGGACAATCCGTGGGCCGCGTCCACGGGATGATCCCGATCCGCACGTTGGCCAACTGCCCGAGTTGGGCGAGGTGCTCGGCTTGCGCGGCCATGACCAAGGGGGAGCCGACGTGCCAGCGCAGGGCCCCCTCGGTGAGCAGGAAGTGGAACTCCCGATCTGTGTCAAGGGCCTCCTGCCGAGCGAGACGACCCGCGACCATCCCGTCCAGCTCCCTGCCGGAGTACCGCCGCGACAGCAGGGCGCGGATATAGTCGTGAGTCTGGAGAAGACCTATCACAATCACCGGGTTGAAGCTTCGGATCCGAGCTGACACCTCCTCGATTCGCTTGATTCGGGCCTGCATCGAGACAGCCTCGTGCCGCTGCAACACCACCCGGGCCGACGTCGATCCTTCACGCAGATCCTTACCGATGTCCAGTAACTCCTGACGGGTCTGTGCTGGTGCGCCATAGATCCGGCACAGGGTACGGATATCGCTTTCGGTGGGTACTCGCTTGCCGGACTCAAAGCGGCTGATCGTTGTCTGAGACAGTCCCGCGCGTTGCGCCACGTCGGTGCCGGACAGTCCTGCTCTCTTGCGGAGTTGCCGCAGTGTCGCCGACAGTCGATCGGCGCGCGGCAGGGGAACGCTCAAGCAGGTTTCCTCATGTGACCGGTTGACGACGGTGTTGCGGGTGGCGGACCCACCACCGCTCGAACGGCTCGGCTACCTTCCACGCGGCGTCGGCGGCGAGCCGGTGCACCTCAACGTGCTGGATGTCGAGGTGCTGTGCCCCGACGAACTGGCCGTGGGAGTCGTAGTGCATCTTCACGACCTTACGGCCGTCGATCAGCGACCAGTCGCCCGGCGCGTGAGCCAGTTCGCGGGGCGAGGCCTGCTCAGAGATGTCCAGCACTCGGATCAGTTCGCCGGCGGCGACGCTGGATGGGTAGCTCCACTCGCAGGCGTAGCGTTCGTAATCGGTGATCGGGTCGTGAATCACCCGTACGCGGCGCCGGGGGCGACCTTCCTTCGCCCACTGCGCGAGCTTGTCCAGCCACGGCCGGCGGGCCTCCCAGTCGGGTTCGGGTTCGTCGTCGAGCCATCGGCGGTATTCGCTCGTCGTGATAGTGGTGTCGTAGCTGGGCAGGGTCTCGATCCGGAAGAAGTCCCGCTGCGTGGTCTCGACGAGGTCGGTGAGTTGCTCAAGGCTCAGCAGGTTCACGGTGACACCTTCCCAGGGAACGTGTCCGGCCCGATGTCGTAGAGCACGCTGGGGACGTCGCGCGCCGAGATGCGGAGCAGGCCTTCGTGGGGAGGGAAGCCCAGCTCTGCGGCTGCGGCGTGGTCGACAACTCCTCCAATGAGGGCGTCACCGGTTTCGGTGTCGACGATGAGGCACGTGCAGGCCTCACCGATGTCGCAGGTGCGGCGGATACGTACGTACGCCATGGGTACTCCCTGGGTACTCCCTGGGTTTGCACGGCAATCCCACGATCATGACCGACCCACACTACCGCAGTCAACAGTTTCCGGCGTATTATTCCGCTCTACGTTGATTAGATGCTTGATCAGACGGCATAATAAGGCTAATCTGGCTCCGCGAAGGTAAGGCCATCGCACTTCACGACCCAGGGCCGCTGTCCGCTCCACGGCGGCGCCGGGCGGGCTATTTGGCACCGGATCAGGAAGGTAATGGCGATGAGCGTGGACCCGCCCGAGAGGCACGGCGAATGCGAAGCTGGACGGATGGCGGTCCAAGGCCGCCGCACCGACGACGGCAGCGGCAACACACTGGTCGTAGTGCATGAGAACGACGGAGCGTGGACCTTCCACGGGCTCGGGGCGCCCGGCGTGAAGGTCTCCAGAGCGGATGCCATCGGGATCGCCCGGGGCATCTTCGTCGCTACCAAGAGCACCCCATGAAGTGGGGGTTGAGCCTGCTGGACTGGCATAGCCAGGCCATTAACCAGCACGCCGACCACCCCATCGGTGTATTCAGGGTCGAGTGTGGTCACCTGCTGTGCCGATACGGGGAGGGCCGGGCCCCTTGTGCGACCTCGACGCAGTTGTCATCGCCGTTGGAGAAGGACGACTTCCGCCATCCGTCGAACTCCGTGTCGATGTGGGTCATCGTCCTGCTCCTTCCAGAAGTCGCTCCGCGGCGGTGGAGAGGAAGGCTGCGCTGTCGTCGGGCGACAGCGCAGCCTTTGTGATGCGGTCGAGAGGTCGGTGTATCGCCGCACCTGCTCCTCTTCCTCCAGGTCGTGAGCACCATGTCGGCGGTCACGCCCCGCCGGGCCGGCACGATGACCCACGACTACAAACGTCACGACACCACCGTCGAACGATGGGTTCTGGGAGATTGTCGAACGATGGGTTCTGGGAGATTACCGACAAAGCCATCCGCCGGGGCGTGTTCCACAATGTGAACGATCTTCCGGCCGCAGTCTGTAGAACGGACGTCCGCACTCAGGGATGAGGGTTCAATTGATGATGCAGCGTGCATCGGTGGTCACGAACGCCGGCCGGGTCCGCAAGCTCCCACCCAACCAGCCCGGCGCCCTGCGAAGTGGGCGCCGCGCAGGAACCGAGGAGCGGTCGTGACCGGCCATCAGTCCCGCCGAGACGACACCTCGGCGGGGCTGACTCACCTGACCCGACGGGGCAGGTGCCGCACCACACGAGGAGAGGAGGAACCTCATGGACGAGCTGGATCTCGACATCGCCATCGTTTGGTCGGGGCCGGTGGCCGAAGCGCTGCTGTCCAGGACCGATGACAACTGCGACACCCGCAAGGACGGCGACTGCTGATCACCGGGTGACGGTCGGTCCGCGGCAGTCGGGCGCGCACACGGCGCGTTCGACTGCCGACGGCCCCACCTACCGGCCCGTGCTTCAGGCCGTTATGTTGCGGGCCAGCACCCACAACCGGGCTGTCGTGCCCGGCTGGTGGCCCGCACTGGACGTGGACACCGAGCAGTGGCGGTCCTGGCTGGCCCAGGTTGCCGCCCAGCGGGAGGCGATGGAGGCGATCGCCCACGCCAGCCCGGCGCTGGCGGCCCGCGTCACCCGAATCTGTCGCGGCGAGGCCGTGTCGCCCCAGCGGGCCCGACGTGCCGCCGAGGCCGTCGGGCCCGCTACCTGCTGCGGCTGGGTGGCCGCGCGACACCCTGCGGCCTGTTCGCGGGGGTGGCCCTCGTGCAGGTCGGATCGAGCACCACCGTGTCGTGGGGCGTCGATCATCAGCGGCACAGCACACCCGCCGCGCAGGACATGGCGGTCGCCGTCACCGCCGCCGAGAACGACCCGGAGCTGCTGCGTGAGCTGCGCGTGCAGGCCAACGACCTGACGATCTGGCGCGGTGGGCGGCTGGTGGTGGACGGCATGCCGCACCTGCACCAGGACCACCCCGCCGAGGTGTCCGTCCGCGCCGGCACGGTGCTGGAGGCCGTGCTGGCCGAGGCCGCCCAGCCCACGCCGCTCCTGGGTCTGGTCGAGGTGATCACCGACCGGTTCCCGCGCGCGACCCGCGACGGCATCGAGACGATGGTGCAGGGCCTGGTCAGGCACGGCGTGCTGATCAGCGAGCTGCGTGCCCCGGGCACCTCCACCACTCCCGGCACCTACCTGCACCATCGGCTGGACGCGGTGGACGGCACGTCCTCGCAGCCGCCCAGCATTGACCTCCGTATCGATGCCAACGTGCAGGTGCCGGGTCAGGTGGCCGAGGAGGTAGCCGAAGCCGGGCGGCTGCTGGCGCTCACCGCGGGCGACACGTCAGGACGCCGATCCTGGCGGGACTGGCATACCCGCTTCGTCGAGCGGTTCGGGGCGGGCGCCGCCGTGCCCGTGAGCGCAGCGGTGGACCCGGTGGAGGGTGTCGGGTGGCCCGAGCACCTGCTGCCCGAGCACACACCCGACCCGCAGCCGTGGCAGCGCCGGGACCGGCACCTGGCCGCGCTGGCCCAACGGGCCGCGCGCCACGGCGCCGCCGAGGTCCACCTGAGCGCCACGGATCTCACCGCGCTGGGCGCCGGAGACCGGGTGGGCTGGATGGGCGCCGCACCTGTCGGTGTGCGCCCAGATACAGGCCACCAGCCGCGCCGAGCTGGACTACGGCCGGTTCGATGTCGTCGTGGGGGCCGTGGGGCGCACCGGCGCGGCGCTGGGCGGGCGGCTGCTGGACCGGCTGCCCCCGCCACAGGCATCCGACGCTA
>JBOHFF010000081.1:0-21866 GCA_050699515.1 Pseudonocardiaceae bacterium | reverse complement strand
TCCAGGAGCCGGTGACCCTGGCATCCTTGGGGTGGCAGACGAGCGCAGGCGCGCTCTACGTACCCGCCGACGACGGTCTACACCACCCCTGGGCGCCCCCGGGGGCGATCGCGTCGCTGCGCGAGGTCTTGGAGGCGACAGGCATGGACCGGCGCCACTTCGTCATCCTCACCGGAACCGGACTGACCGCCTTCGCCCACGTTCCCAGCTACTACCCCGAGCTTGGCGCGCCATGCCTGATATGCATTGACCCGCAGCGGCGCGATGAGTGGCTCGACGCGGTCTACAGCGACCAGACCTTGATCACAAAGGTGGCGTTCGGCTTCGTGGTGCAATGGCACCTTCCAGACGTCACCCTGCATCCGGCCACCGAGGACGGCCAGGCCGGCGTTCACCTCCGGGCGCTAGACGGTTCCCGCGCCTCGATCTACGCCGCCAGCACTCCCGGTGGCTTCCCGGTCAGGCAGGCTGGCCCCCGTCAGTTGTGGGACCAGGTAGAGCAAGCCCACACATTCTGGCGGCAGGCAGGATGCCCATCCTCAGACCGGTTCGGCATTACCGCTACCGCCACCAAGCAGGAGGTCTGGTAAGATCACCCCGACGGCGAGCACGGTTGGCCGCTGCCGAGGACACCCTGACCCGCCGCCGCAAGGTTCTGGGCAACGATCACCCCGACACCCTGCGCTTTGTCACCAACCTCGCCCTCGACCTGCGGGCACTCGGCCATGAGGAGCAGCCGAGCCGACGGAGGAATAGGTCACGGTGACTGGTGGTGCGGGCTGGTCCATACGACTCCGTTCCGGCGGCACACACTCAAGAGGCACATGCAATAGCTTTACTACGCACGTCTCACTGATTCACTAGCCTCTGTGCGTGCTGGTGCAGAGAGTCGGCCAGGTCGATAAAATCGCCGTACTCCACCCTCTTCAGGTAACGCCCGATCACATGAAGTTGAGAGCGAATACCATCAGGGCTTTCCAAGATATCAGAAAACGTGTCGTGCACTTTCTTGGCGGTGTCGGGAGCGAGCAGGGATAAGCAATAGAGGGTGGCTGCGTCGTATCCGGCAGGTGCCGTACCGAAGGACTCCCAATCAAGAATTTTCACGCTCGGCGCAGTGAGGTTCGTCCAGTTCAAGTCGCCGTGCGCCGTTGTCCACGTGGTGATACTCGGATCCACCGAACTTCCAAAGAACGCCAGCAGGCGCCCTGCTATCTTCTCCTGAGTGATGATCGTGCGACCGGTCTTTTGCGTCGACAAAGTCTCTAGCGCAGCCCGCAGATCCCGCCACCATTGCCCTGGAAGATCGAGTTCCGCCCGGAGCTCTTGAGTCTCGGAGCACGTCTTATCCGTGACTAATGTCAGCACTTCGGCACGATTGTGATCGCCATCTTCTTCGACCCATTGGTACAGCTCCAACACTACAGGCTTAGGGACACCGACGATGACCGATCCGTCCTCATTCCCGGTCCAATAATTTCCCCCTGCCCATTGAGCATGCGCCCATGACACGCGCAGCCAACACTCACCATTGGATCCGCTTGCTCGGCCCCCAATGGTCCGATCCCTCCAGCCGAAAATAGGCTCTCCTGTTAGCGTCAACGAAAAATGCTCAGCGGCCAGCCGGAGTCGGCTCCGCATATTTTCCTGATGCTCCTCATCCGCTGACATCATTTATCATCCGAATAATAGTAGGGCCAGCATTTCTTGGGATCCGAGTGGTAGTCGGGCGGACAATACGGCGAGCAATCATCCTCCGCGGGATGACACTTGCTCTCCGGTTCACATTTTTTCTTATCTTTCTTCAGGGTTGCCATATGCTTTAATTTACTACACGTCTCTGCCATTGACGGGCCGGCCAAGATCTCCGCAAGCGCCGATTCATGCACATTTCCCACACGCATCCAGCGGGCAAACACGCACGGCCACACATCTCCATTACCGGCCACAGCAACCTTGCCACGTGCACATCCACCGCAGAGCTGCGATACATCATCCAGCCGCTGATCGCGCGCACCACGTCCGACTTGTCGCAGTCGGTCCACCCCGATATTCGCCACGCCTAGCGAGGTCAATTCGACGCGCGCCTGTCCGACCCGCTGGCCATCCTGCACATCGATCAGTCCAACACGCAATGGGATAGATCGGCGTAGCGCCTCAACAATGTTTGCACGCGTCCGGGTGTAACTTCCTCGTCCGCGCGTGATCGACTCATGCTCCCAAGCTATATCCGAATAATAGCTAGTGGCAAGGTGGACACCTCGCTGGGCGAATACTTTCCACAGGTCCGGTGTCACGTGTACGAGATTACTGAACACTTCGACTTGCAATCCGCGGGCCAGGGTGTAGTCGATCAAGTCAGGCAACGCAGAGTGCAAGGTAGGCTCGCCTCCGATGAACTGAACCATCCGACCACCTAACCGCGCCGTCTCCTCGATCACCCGGCACCAGTCGGCGACGTCCATTGTTCCTCGGATACCCCCCGGCCCGGAATCAGCGTAACAATGCTTGCACAGCAATGAACATTTGCCGGTGATCTCAAGCCACACGAAATGCAAATTGCCCACGGCGCAGCCCTTCCGAGTGCTACTAGACAATTTTGGCTCATCGCTGAGAATGTCATGTACCCGCAACCCGCGCAATCCTCCTTCGGAGTGGCCGCGACCTCACACGGTCACGATTTACCCAAATTTTCTCCCATACTGCCAGGTCAGCGTAGGCTATCGGGGGCCAGGTCTTGCCCTCAGTGGAGTTCACCCACGCCGGATGTCGGGCACCTGCTGGATTCTGTTGGATGGGTCGTATCGGTACACCGGCACTCCAGCCGGCGGTGCCGGTCGAAGCCCACTCAGCCTCCACGGCCGCACCGCCGAAGCCGTTCGACCGGGATTACCGGGAGGCGCTAGCCCAGGCCGGACGGATGCTCGACCTGGAGGGCATCTACGACACGCTGGAGCATTGTGAGGATGCGTTCGTGGATCACGCTGGACAAGCAAGAGCACCCGTCGGGCTCGTTCGGCGAGCCGTTGAACTGCCGGCTCGCGACCTGACCCGAATCCGCGAGTAGTGCCGCCTGCAGGTCATGCAGTACCGTCGCCCGACGCAGGGCTGATCTCGGGCGTCGTTGCGCTCGTCAAGGCGACGGAGGGGCGGTGCGAACCACCGGGCAGTGGGTCGGCGGCCGGTACCGGCTGGAGGAGCAGGTCGGTTCCGGGGGCATGGGCGTGGTCTGGCGCGCCGTCGATGAGGAACTGGGCCGGGTGGTCGCGGTCAAGCGGGCCGCCCGGCCAGCTGGCGACGAGCGCGCGCCGGCAGCTGCGGCGCGAAGCCCGGGTCGCGGCACGGCTGGACCACCCGCATGTCGTCGCCTTCATCGACGAGGTGATCGAGGGTCCCGAGCGGTGGCTGGTCATGGAGTACGTGCCCTCCCAGAGCCTGGCGCAGATCCTGGACCAGTCCGGCCCCCTGAGCCCCCGCCAGGTGACGCACATCGGCGCGCAGATCGCCAGCGCGCTGGAGGCGGTGCACGCCACAGATATCGTGCACCGGGATGTCAAGCCAGGCAACATCCTGGTCACCGAGAACGGGACCGCCAAGCTGGCCGACTTCGGGATCTCCCGCCCCATCTGCGGTGACGTGACGGTGACCGATTCCGGCGTGATCGGCGGGACGGTGGCCTTCCTCGCTTCCGAGGTCGCCGACGGGCAGGAAGCCACGCCGGCATCCGATGTCTTCGCGCTCGGGGCCACCCTGTTCGCCGCGGTCGAGGGCATCCCGCCATTCGGCACCGCCGATAACCCCTTGCTGGTGCTGCGTCGGGCTGCCGCGGGTGACCTCCTGCCGTTTCGCCGGGCCGGGCCACTCGCCCCGGTGCTGTCCGCATTGCTCCACCCCGACCCGGCGAAGCGCCCCGACGCGGCGTCGACCCGGCAGATGCTCCAGGGAACTCGCGGCTACCTCGACCGGGGGGGAAATGCCGTTGCGGTGGCCAGCCGGGAGCGCCCGCCGGCCACGGCGTTTCCGGCGGCGCGCCATGGCCGCCGTGGGCGTGGGCGTCACGGCGCTGGTGGCCATTGCCGGGTTGCGGGTGTTGCGCCCGGATAGCCCACCACTCGCCAGCCCGCTGGCCGTCCTGGGTGATCCCCGGACGGCTGACCCCTGCGCGCTGACCGACTCCGCTCCCCTCACCCCGTTCAGCAACGGCACGATGAGCAAGGAGACGGCCTACGGCAACTTCAATCGATGCGACGTCGTCCTGACCAGGAGCGGCGGCACTCGCGTGCAGATCAAGGTGGAATTCGAGAAGCCGGCGCCGCCGAAGGGGACCATGGAGGAACTGGGCGCGTTTCGCGTCTTCAAGCAACCCGACAAAAGCGGCTTCTGCGGCTGGACGGTGCCACTGGCCGACCAGAATCTGGTCACGATCACCGCCAAGCTGCTCACCGACCGCGGTCCGGCGTACCTGTGTGGCATGGCGAAGGCCGAGACCCGCCACGTGGTCGCCGTGCTCACAGGGCTCGGCAAGGGCGCGATTCCCCGGCGAGCTGCGCCGCCTGAGCCTGAGTCGCTGGCCTGGAGGAATGCCTGCGCGCTGCTGGACTCCACTACCGTCACACGTGTCCTCGATGCCGGTGCGAGCAGCCCGGAGAGCGGCTTCGGGGACTGGGAGTGCCGCTGGCACAGCAGCACCAGCGGGCTGTCGGTGCTCCTGGCCTTCGATCGGAACAAACCGTTGACCGAGGCTGAGGATGGGCACCGCGAGGTGCTCAGCGATCACGAGGTCTACATCGGGAAGGAACGCGACCAGAATAACTGTCGCGCCCGGGTGGTCTACCGGCCTTTTCGCGACGGGAATGGGAAGCGGCCCTACGAACTACTGAAGATCACCGTCGAGGGGCCGCAGACCCCGGCCCAGATGTGCGGATCGGCCAGAGAGCTTGCCGCCGCCGCTGCGGCTAAACTGCCGCAGTCCCGCTGACAGCCAAGCCTGCCAGTCCGGCGGCAACCGATACGGTCAACTCCGGCGCCAGGCGGATCCCACGGAGGTCAGCGTGGACGTGGCAGACACCGAGCAGCTCTCGGCAACGCACGGCAGCTTGGCCCTGGGAGTGCCGTCATCAGCGCCCGGCACGATCTTCGCGCTCGCCGTCACCGGTGGTATCGCGATCAAGCCACTCCAGGGCCGCACCATTGTGTTCGGGCGCAACCGGCCCGAGGTGCACGTCTGCGTGGGCGAGGACGATCCGCAGGTGAGCCGCCAGCACGGCCTGCTGACTCACCACCGCGGTCAGTGGCGAGTCAGCAACACCGGGCGGCTGCCGCTGCGGCTTCCTGGTGCCCGGAAGCTGTTCCCCGACGACGAGCCGGTGCCGCTCGGCGAGGGGTACACGCCGTTGTTCGTGCAGGGCGCCCGCGGGCGGGAGCACCTCCTGGAGCTGTACGTGACCGGGCCCGACGGGCAGCGCCCGGTGGCGCGGCACCAGGATCACACCCAGTTGCCGCGGGTGTGGCGGTTGCAGAAGGACGAGCGGCTGGCCCTGATCGTGCTGGGCCAGCACTACCTGCTGCATGACGAGCACCCGCGCCCACTGTCGTGGCGGCAAGCGGCCGAGCAGCTCGCCGAGCTGCAACCGGATGCCGGCTGGACAGCCAAGCGGGTTGAGCACATGATCGTCTCGGTGCGGACGCGGCTGTCCCAGGGAGGCGTCGCCGGCCTTACCCGCGAGGAGGTCGGCGAGCCGGTCGGCAATACCCTGAACCATAACTTGCTGACCGAGCTCGCCCAGCCAACCACCCTCGTCCCGCCGGATCTGGCCATCCTCGACGACCTTTCGGAGACGTGAACCGCCACGTACCTCCGACCTCGTGGGAACGAGGAGGCCTGGGGCGCCATCGGACCCCGCGCCGTCGTCACTGCCAACGTTGTGCGTCGGCGATGACGACGGGGCCGTGCTGGGCTCAGCCAAGGTTGGCGCTCCTGGCGACGAGCAAGGTTGTCGTACTTCCTCTGTTTTTAAACCACGTAAAAGCTCCGGGCGCCTGACCAGCGAAGCACGCACCCAAGACCGCAACACGACGTCCCGACCGACCACCACCGGACCCACCGGAGGCCCACCGGCCGACCGGATTCAGGATCCGCATCGTCTCCAGCAGCCGCGACGGTATGACGAGCTCGTCCCACGACTGACGCTCATCAGTGCCCAGAGCAATCGCGCTGCCAGGCGTAGGCCTCCAGCCCAGTTCGTCAAGAACCTCCAGTGCGAGCTCTTCCCACTGCTTCTCGTTGAATCCTGATTCCGCCACACTCATCTACAGCACCTCTTCCACCCTCTTCTCGACGTCCCTCACCCGAATCTTCCCGGACATCAACTGTGGCAACAGCGTATTGCGCATTTCCACAAGAATGTTGTTCTGACTTCTCTGGGCGTCCTGAAGCTCGGCGAGCGCCCCCAATCGATGACCAAGTTCGAGCTGAACGTCACGCTCCGGCAAACGAAGTCGGACCTTGGCGAGCTCTACCCGTGAAAGTTCCGTCTGACCAGTGCTCCCTTGGCCCATCTGTTCAATCAGCGACTGCAAGCGGAGTATGCCGTACCCGCCACAGATCGGATCGACAAAACGATCGTCGAATCTCACGATTGAAATATGCGAGTCAACCGTTGCCTCGCAGTCGTACGTCCAGCGTGCAACTCTCCCCAAGGTACCCTGCCCAGTAGAGTTGATCAGTACGTCGTTGGGGAGTAAGATCTTTTCCGTCCTCGCGCACACGCGCAGTGTTCGGCGCGCAGGGGAGAGCAAGACCACCTGATCTCGAATGCATTTCTGATTCAACACCGTTATCGTATCGCCTGAATCAGAATAGTCGGGAGCTATGCCTCGGCCAACAAATTCTGCGATCTCGGCGATTGATTGCTCTAGTGACGATGTCGAGATCGCCTGGTCGAAAATAGCCGCAGCAAGCATGGCCAGCATGGCCGCCAGCTGGTCGTTCGCGGCGATCTTGTCGTCGAGCGCTCCCAATACCTCCGAGATCGCCCGCTGCTCATCCAGGGCTGGAGTGAGGTAACGAAATGCTTTGATCGCCCGGGCGCTCAGGTTTTGCTGGGCCGCGCCATTTGCCTCCGATGCGATCCTTCTCCTGTCGTTCAGGAGAACATAGAACAGCCATCGTGGGTCTGCTGCATCCGGGTCGACAACCATGGCGCATGCCGCCTGGTTACACGTGGCCGGCTCACTGAGGATGCCAAGACGTCCGACAGTAGCGCCATACATGGCCAGAAGAATCGTGTCCGCCGGCAGCAACTTCGCGGAAGAATTCACTACGCCAGAATCGGAGATGTACTCATCATATTTGGTGATGTACCAGTCCATGAGGTCCCCGGTCTTGATCCACGGGACGGTACCGGGATTGAAGAAATCAGGATTACTGCGACTAGGGGTCCCCCCGCTCGTCACCACTGCACAGAGGTCGTCCACTGACCGCATCGTCCACAGCCGCTCTCCCAACGCCGATACGTCGTCAGCCATCGATCCTCCGAAGCTGCCCGCGAACGACCTTCTCCAAGCGACTGGACTCCTCGAACTGTTCGAAGATCTCCTTGATTAGTCGCTCGATTTTCTCACCAATAGGTTCTCCATCGTCATCGGCCTCTACCGTGCCCACATACCGCCCTGGTGTGAGGGCGTAGTCACCCGCCTTGATCTCGGCGAGATCAATGGATTTGCAGAAACCAACAACGTCGTCATATATCAGCCCGGTGTCGGCGGCCGACTTCGTGCCACGCCATGCATGGTAGGTGTCGGCGATCTGCGCGATGTCCTCATCAGACAATGAACGTTCCGCACGGTCGACCATGTGCCCGAGGCGGCGCGCATCGATGAAAAGAACCTGCCCGGTGCGGGCTACCGAGCCTTGCTCACCCGCCGACTTGTCCTTGGCGAAGAACCACAAGCACGCCGGAATCGGTGTGCTGCGGAACAACTGTGACGGCAGCGCGACCATGCACGACACCAGGTCCGCCTCGACGAGCTGGGCTCGGATCTCGCCCTCTCCGCCGGAATTCGACGACATCGACCCGTTCGCCATCACGACACCTGCGCTACCACCGGGCGCGAGCTTGGAGATAATGTGCTGCATCCACGCATAGTTCGCATTACCCGAAGGTGGCACGCCGAACTTCCACCGTGGGTCCTTCTCGCTTCGTGTCCAGACCTTGAGATTGAACGGCGGGTTCGCGAGGATGTAGTCGGCCTCGATGCCGGGATGCTGATCGCGGGCGAAGGTGTCGCCCCAGCGACTCGCGAGGTTGCCGCGAAGCCCGTGGATGGCGAGGTTCATCTTGGCAAGCCGCCAGGTACGCTCGTTGTTCTCCTGGCCGTAGATCGAGATGTCCGAGCCCTCACGGTCGTGGGCTTCGAGGAACTTCTCGGTTTGTACGAACATGCCGCCCGATCCGCAACACGGGTCGTAAACGCGGCCATGAGTTGGCTCGAGGACCTCGACCAGGACACGAACCACGCTGGCGGGGGTGTAGAACTCTCCAGCTCGTCTGCCCTCGGCTGCGGCGAACTTCTCCAGGAAGTACTCGTAGACCTCACCCAGCAGGTCGCGGGCCTTCTTGGCGCCCTGACCGGTGAACCGGGCACCGTTGAACAGGTCGATCAGCTCACCCAGGCGTCGCTGGTCGACGGTGTCCTCGTGGTAGAGCCGGGGCAGCGTCGCACGCAGGGAAGGATTGGCCCCCATGAGCAGATCCATCGCGTCGTCGATGAGCTCACCGATCGACTTGCGCGGCTGACCCAAGGTGGCGGGTAGCCCCTTCGCGTGCTCCGCCAGGTAGGACCAGCGGGAGTACGGCCCGACCCAGAACACCCCGTGGCCGACGTACTCGTCGACATCGTTGAGCTGACCGGTGATCTGGCCCTCATCCCAACCGTCCGCGGTCAACTCAGTTCGGATCCGCTCGCGGCGCTCGTCGAACGCGTCCGAGACGTACTTGAGGAACACCAGACCCAAGATCACGTCCTTGTACTGCGAGGCATCCATGGAGCCGCGCAGCTTGTCTGCCGCCTTCCACAGGGTGTCCTCGAGTTCCTTCATCGTCGACGGCGCGGCGTCGACCTTTTTCTTCGGCGGCACAGTCAGCTTCCTTTCACGGAATCGATGTCGACAGTCGAGGGGAGCGATCCACTTGTGACGCCGGGCACCCAGGATGACTGCCCGGCTCCAGGACGGCGCAGGACGAGGTCACCCTAATCTTGTTGATCAGATTGTTTGTCGACGGTCCGAGCGCCACCGAGTCCGGCACACCGTTGATCCAGACCAATCAGACGATGGGGATCGACCTGGGCGGCACCACCAGGATCGGCTACCCGGACATCGCCCGGCTGGCGCAGCGGCACGGCATCCCCGCCGATGACCATGGTCAGCAACGGGGCAGCGGCCTTCGCCTCAGCCGCCGGGGGCGAACCAGGTAGTGGGCGGCGCTGATCGATTGGACAGGAGGGAACGCGGATCCGGTTCGGTATGTTGCCGGTGTGGCGGACCAGGCAGCCCAGCAGACCGTGGACATTTACACCGACGGTGCGTGTAGCGGCAACCCCGGGCCGGGCGGATGGGGCGCCGTTCTGCGGTACGGCACGCGCGAAAAAGAGATCTACGGCGGCGAGCCGGCCGAGACTACTAACAACCGGATGGAGCTGATGGCTCCGATCCGGGCGTTGGAGAGCCTGACCCGGCCGGTGATGGTGCGGCTGCACACCGATAGCAAATACGTGCTCGACGGCGTCACCAAGTGGCTGCCGCGATGGAAGAGCAACGGCTGGCAGACCGCTGCCAAGCAACCGGTCGAGAACGCCGACCTGTGGCAGCGCTTGGACGCCGCCGTGCACCGGCATCAGGTGCAGTTCTGTCACGCCCAAGCTCGTGCTGCGGCCCCGCCACGCGCCGGCTGCGGCCCGAGTCCTGGGCTCGGGACCCAGTACCCTAAACAGGGGACAGCTCGGACACTACCGCCGTGGCCCTGACTCAAAGAAAGGGGGAAAGGATGCGTCACCACGACACAATGCTCGGAGCAGCTAGCTCCGCAGCTCCAGTAGCTCCCTTTCCTACGCAAAGCAGCGGCGCAGCAGTCCGCGATTCGGTCGAGCCGCCTGCATTACCCGTACGCGAAAGCGAATACACCGAGCTGAAGCGGCTCATTAAACTACGAGGCTTGCTGGATAAGCAGCCCGCCTACTACGCTTACCAACTTCTCCTCGCTTCGGGCATGCTGGCCCTGAGCCTAAGTCTACTGCTGGTCACAGACAATCTCGCGCTGCAACTCCTCAATGCCGCCTTTCTGGCGTTCGTCTTCACCCAAATCGCTTTCATAGCCCACGACGCCGGGCACCGGCAGATTTTCCACTCCACTCGGAAGAACGACATTTTCAGCCTCTTCCTCGGCAACCTCGTGCTTGGCCTGAGCCGTGGGTGGTGGGTCGACAAGCACAACCGACATCACGCCAATCCCAATCATACCGACCTCGACCCCGACATCGACATCCCGATCCTCGCCTTTTCCGAGGGGCAAGCACTCTGCAAGCAGGGTTTTCCACGGTTCATGGTCAAATACCAGGCATACCTCTTCTTCCCGCTCCTATTATTGGAAGCATTTTACTTGCTGATCCATAGCACCCGATTTCTATTCAAGAAGGGGGTAAAAAAGTACCTCTTGGCCGAAACGCTCCTCCTGGTTGCCCACATCACACTGTACTCCGGGCTACTTTTCTACCTGCTGGGCGCCTGGTCGGCCGTACTCTTCATCGTCGTTCATCGAGCACTTTTCGGTCTATATCTAGGCTCCTCCTTCGCTCCCAACCATAAAGGTATGCCTGTTCTGGACAAGGACAATCAGATGGACTCCCTGCGTCGTCAGGTGCTCACCTCTCGCAACCTCAAAGCGCTCCCTGGTACCGATTTCTTGTTCGGTCCGCTCGGCTGCCAGATCGAACACCACCTGTTCCCCAGCATGTCCCGAAACAACCTGAGAGAAGCGGAGAAAATTGTCAAAGTGTTCTGTCAGGAGCGGTCCATCGCCCATCACGAGACCAGCGTACTGCAATCCTATCGGGAGATTCTGCAGCACCTTCATCAGGTAAGTGCCCCGTTACGTGGAAAAAAATGTCGGAGGTGACGTGATGGCAACGCGACAAGAAATGGAAGCGACTTACAACTACATGGATGAGATTTTCCGACTGAGTCTCGGCGAAACCGGTGACTGCAGCGGAGCCATGTATAACGGTGATTTCGGTAAAACTCTAGGACAAGCACAAAAAGATAAGCATGATTATGCGCTCGATGCGTTGGATCTTCACGCAGGATCAAGAATGCTCGATATAGGCTGCGGTTGGGGGGCCATGCTGAGAGCCGTCAAAGAAAGAGGAGGGGATGGAATTGGCATAACCCTATCGAACAAACAGGCAGAGTCATGTAGGCGCAATAACCTCGAGGCATACGTGAAAGATTGGAAGGATGTTTCCGCTGAAACATTCGGAAAATTCGACGGCATTGTAAGCCTGGGGGCTTTCGAACATTTCTGCTCAGTCGAAGAATACGTCACGGGCCAGCAGGAGGAAATTTATCGGAACTTCTTCGAGCTATGCTACGAACTCCTACCGGAAGGCGGGAGGTTATATTTGCAAACAATGATGTGGGGCAAGGACTCTCCCGAATACGAGGATATCTCACTGAAAGCCAGCAAGGGTTCGAACGAGTACATGCTGGCCGTGTTGGGAAAATTCTATTCGGAGGGTTCGTGGTTGCCCAGCGGAGAAGAGCAAATCATAAGAACAGCAAAGCCATACCTGAAGGTCATCTCCTTGAACAACGGGCGAAGAGACTACATCGAAACCTTGCGACAATGGGATGTAATCTGGAAACCCAGCCCAGCGAAAGTGATCGCAGCCCTTAGGAGCCGTAATGGAACAACATACCCACTGAAGTTGACATCGTCGCAGGTCCGGGGCTCCCAAAAATGTCTAACCGGATAAGTTATTTCATTACAATGACTTAGACTGCTCCCGTATCTCGTGCGGGACAAAGACTTCCGCTATCGACTAGAAACCCTCCGTCACGGTTACAACAGGGAGTGTTTCATACGAGAAGTAATGGATCATCAGAGAATTGTTTTCGAAAAAATTTAGCGGGGTGAACGCACCCGGTCCCCGTACAGACGACGAAGTCCCGGCGTTCTGGTGCAGGCTGGGCCTTCCCGGGCTCATCGATGTGCATACCCACTTCATGCCCGAAAACGTACTGGAGAAGGTGTGGGCCTACTTCGATGCCATAGGGCCGCGCTTAGGGCGAGAGTGGCCGGTTACCTACCGTACGGACGAGCATCGCCGACTGGAGACACTCCGATGCCTCGGAGTCCGCCGTTTCACCGCGATGGTCTACCCGCACAAGCCGGGTATGGCCGAATGGCTCAACGCCTGGAGTATGGATTTCGCCCGTCGCGTCCCCGACTGCCTGCGTACGGCGACGTTCTTTCCGGAGCCTCAGGCGAAGTCCTACGTCGCAGCCGAGATCGCGGACGGCACGCAGGTGTTCAAGGCGCATCTCCAGGTGGGTGGGTACGATCCCCGCACCCCGTTACTGGATGCGGTCTGGGCGCAGCTAGCCGAGGTGGGCGTACCTGTCGTGGTACACGCAGGTTCTGGGCCTGCCGCCGGCCCCTACACTGGGCCTGCCATCTTCGGCGAGGTACTGCATCGCCACCCCGGGCTATGTGCCGTCATTGCCCACATGGGAGCGACAGAATACGCGGAGTTCTTGGCGCTCGCCGAACGCTACGAACGGGTCCATCTCGACACCACCATGGCGTTCACGGACTTCATGGCCGACGGAGCCCCGTACCCGCCCTCGCTACTGCCTCGCGTTCGTGCACTCGGCGACAAGGTGCTGCTCGGCAGTGATTTCCCGAACATCCCCTACCCCTACGCTCACCAACTGGAGGCGCTGGCCCGCCTGAACCTCGGTGATGACTGGCTGCGCGCAGTCTGCTACGGCAACGCCGCGCGGCTATTCGGGCTGTGAGGCGGTTGCCCGCATCCACCCGAAGTTCCGACGGGCGAGCGATGAGTTTTCTGTCAGACCGTCGTCCTAGAGTGCGGTTGCTGCGACCAGCAAGTCACCTGACGAAGGAGTCCAGATGAGTGGGGTACGGGTACTGGTGGGCACGCGCAAGGGCGCGTTCGTCCTGACGTCGGACGGCAACCGCGAGCGGTGGGACGTCAGCGGCCCCCACTTCGCGGGCTGGGAGATCTACCACCTCACGGGATCTCCCGCCGATCCGGATCGGCTGTACGCATCACAGTCCAGCGGCTGGTTCGGGCAGCTGATCCAGCGCTCCGACGACGGGGGCGCGACGTGGGCACCGGTGGGTAACGAGTTCGTCTACGACGGCGTCCCCGGCACTCACCAGTGGTATGACGGCACACCGCACCCGTGGGAGTTCGCCCGGGTCTGGCATCTCGAACCCTCGCTGACCGATCCGGACACCGTCTACGCCGGGGTGGAGGACGCCGCGCTGTTCCGCACCGTCGATGGCGGGCAGACCTGGCAAGAACTCGCGGGACTGCGCGACCACGACTCAGGGTCCGCCTGGCAGCCCGGCGCCGGCGGGATGTGCCTGCACACGATCCTCGCGCATCCCAGCGATCCCGGGCGGATGTTCGTCGCCATCTCGGCCGCGGGCGTGTTCCGGACCGACGACGCCGGCAAGACGTGGTGCCCGGCCAACCGCGGCCTGCACTCCGAACAGATTCCCGACCCGAGCGCCGAGGTCGGCCACTGCGTGCATAACCTCGCGATGCACCCGTCGCGGCCGGACGTGCTGTTCATGCAGAAGCACTGGGACGTGATGCGCAGCGACGACGCCGGCGAATCGTGGCACGAGATCAGCGGTGACCTGCCGACCGACTTCGGGTTCCCGATCGACGTGCACGCCCACGAGCCGGACACCGTCTACGTCGTCCCGATCAAGAGCGACTCGGAGCATTACCCGCTGGACGGGAAGCTGCGCGTCTACCGCAGCCGGACCGGCGGGAACGAATGGGAACCGCTCACCAACGGCCTGCCGCAGCGTGACTGCTATGTCAACGTGTTGCGTGACGCGATGGCCGTCGACTCGCTCGACTCGTGCGGCGTGTACTTCGGGACGACCGGAGGACAGGTGTACGCATCGGCCGACGCCGGGGACAGCTGGGCGCCCATCGTCCGCGATCTTCCGTCCGTGCTGTCGGTCGAAGTCCAGACCCTCACATGATCCGCCTCAAACTCCCGGCCCATCTGCGGACGCTCGCGCACGTCGACGGCGAGGTTCAGCTCGACGTGGCCGGTGCGGCTACGCAGCGCGCGGTCCTCGACGCGCTCGAGTTCCGCTACCCAGCGCTGCGCGGGACGATCCGGGACCACGTCACCGGGCAGCGCCGAGCGTTCGTGAGATTCTTCGCCTGCGAGCAGGATCTGTCCCATGAGCTGCCGGATACCCCGCTACCCGATGCGGTCGCAACCGGAGTCGAGCCATTCCTCGTCATAGGGGCGATGGCGGGCGGGTAGACTCCGATTAAATGACATATTGCTGTCATGACAGTATGCTTTGACGCATGAGGACCACGCTGCGGGTCGACGACGAGCTGCTACGCCAGGCGAAAAGCCATGCTGCGCGTCAGGGACGGAGCCTGACCTCGGTGTTCGAAGAGGCGCTTCGCCGGCTGCTGGCCGAATCCGAACGGCACGAGCAGCGCGCGCGGGTCGCGCTCCCGGTGTCCGCTGCGAGCGGGGGGTTGCTGCCCGGCGTGGATCTCGATGACAGCGCGGCATTGCTGGACGTGATGGAGGATCGTGCTTCTTCCTGACGTCACCGTGCTGGTGTACGCGTTCCGCAAAGATGCTGCCGACCACCAGCATTACCGGGCCTGGCTGGACAGCACAGTCAACGGCGACTCCAGCTTCGCCTGCTCCGACCTGGTACTCAGCGGCTTCGTGCGGATCGTCACCCATCACCGGATCTTCCGGGAACCCAGCCCGCTGACCGAGGCGTTGAGCTTCGCCTGCGCAGTGCGAGACCAGCCGATCTGCCACCCGGTGTTCCCCGGCGCGCAGCACTGGTCGATCTTCACCCGGCTGTGCCAGCAATCCGGCGCGAAGGGCAACCGGGTGCCGGATGCCTTCCTCGCGGCCCTGGCGATCGAGTCGGGCTGCGAATGGGTGACAGCCGACCGGGGCTTCGCCCGGTTTCCCGGGCTCCGCTGGCGGCATCCACTCGGCAACTGATCAGCTGACCACGCCGCACCCGCCCGAGTCCTGGCTTCCTGGGGTCGTCCCGGATCAACACCACCGCGGCCAACATCCGGCCGGCCCGTGCCTCGGTAGCGAGGACGGGTCAGCCAGGGCACTCAGAAAGGCGGCGGTTTCGTCGGGGTCGACGGCACACGCCGGCGCGGGTGGGGAGACCGGCTTGGGTGGTGGCCGGTACAGGCTCGGCCAGTTCTGGTCGATGGTGACCGGTGGTGCATAGTCGGGGTACTGCTCGGGGCGGGGTAGCGGGCTGGGCAGATCGTGGATGATGGGCTCGCGGCGGGTGTGGTAGGTCCGGCGCAGCGGGCTCCTCCACCTCAACTTCCTGGGTCGGTACTCGTTCCTGCTGCCGGCCGAGCTCGCCGGCGGCTTGCGGCCGTTGCGTGGTCTGGACGAGGTCGACGGCGAGGAGGCCACCACCGACCAGCAGTAACACCAGGCGCGGTCGGGTGGCCAGCCCGCTGGGCACGTCACCCCTGGCCGTCCTCGGCGCTCCTGTGTGGAACGAAGGGAATTCTGGGTGGGCTGTGGGTGGGATCGGTCACACTGGCGGGTCGGTTGATCAGATGCGGGAGGTCGCGGTGGCGCGGACGTCATTTCTCTGGTTGGAGATCACGGAGCGTTGCCAGCTTGAGTGCCGGCACTGCTATGCGGCCAGCGGCCCGGCGGGCACGCACGGGGCGATGACCAGCTCGGATTGGGTCCGGGTGCTGGAGGAGGCCGCCGATCTCGGTGTGGGGATGGTGCAGTTCATCGGTGGCGAGCCCACGCTGCACCCGGACCTCGCCGCGTTGATCCAGCACGCGCTGGCGCTCGATCTTACGGTGGAGGTGTTCTCCAACCTGGTGCACATCACCGACGAGCTGTGGGAGCTCTTCTCCCGGCCGGGGGTGTCACTGGCCACCAGCTACTACAGTGACGACCCGGCCCAGCACGCGGCGATCACGGGCCGTCCCAGCCAGGCCCGCACGAAGGCGAATATCGCCAAGGCTCTCCAACGGGGTATTTCGCTGCGCGCCGGAGTGATCGATCTCGGCGGTGAGCAGCGGGTCACCGAGGCGCAGGCCGAGTTGGTGGCCCTTGGGGTGCCCTCGATCGGCTACGACCGGTTACGTCAGGTGGGGCGCGGGGTGGCCGACCAGCAGCCGAACGTGGACCAGTTGTGCGGGCAGTGCGGGGATGGCGTCGCGGCGATCAGCCCCGCAGGCGCGGTGTGGCCGTGCGTGTTTTCCCGCTGGCTGCCCCTGGGCAACGTGCGTGAGCAGGAGCTGGCCGCGATCCTGGACGGGTCGGCGGCCCACCGGGTGCGAGCTGAGCTGGCGCAGGCGTTCGCCGGCCGCGAGCCGGTGACCGGGCCCGGGGCGCGGGAGTGCCCGCCGACCTGCAATCCGTGCCAGCCGCGGTGCGAGCCGGGCTGCCAGCCCTACTGCTGCAACCCAGCGCCGTGCCAACCGAAGTGCTCGCCGTCGTGTTCACCGACGTGCGGCCCGACGCTGTGCCAGCCGCGGGAGTGCTGGCCGCCGTTGAAGTAGTCGTCGCACCCGGGGTGTCGGCTGCGTTCGGGAGGCTGCTCGGGCACCCTGGGATACACGACACCGATCGGGGACGGAGCCCCATGACTGAAAACTGGGCCGGGTGGCTGCATGAGCTGCTGAAAGCGGGCATCGACGCGCTGGGCGTGGATATTGCCGGGGAGCCGGTGACCGGGCTACGGGACCGCAGTGTGGGATGCCGGGTGAGCACCCCGGAGGGGGCGCGGTGGCTGCGGGTCGTGACCGAGCCGCGCTTCTGGGCGACCGGTCCGGCCTGGACGGGCAACGTCGACGCGAACAGCATCCGCGGTGTTGGCAAACCCGTCGTCGACGATGTCGCCGAATGGGACGAGGCAGGCCGGCGGGCCCGCGCCGAGCTGATGACCCTCGCGCCGGGCACCCGGATCTCCGAGGACATGGCCCTGCGGCGGCCTGCGGAGTTCGGCGACGCCTGGTGGGAGGAGCTGCGCAGCTCGCTAGACGCGCTGGCCGCTCAGCCCACCGAGCGGGTGTGCCTGGACGAGCAGCTCGTGCACCGGCGGCTGCTCGCCGCGTTCGGAGTCGAGATCAACCCTGCCCAACTGGAGTGGACCACTGCGCACGGGGACCTGCACTGGGCGAACCTGACCGGGCCGCGGTGTTGGCTGCTGGACTGGGAATCCTGGGGCACCGCGCCGGCGGGCTACGACGCCGCGCTGCTGTTGGGTACCAGCCTGCTGCAGCCCGAGATCGCCGCGCGGGTGCACGCAGTGTTCTGCGATGTGCTCGACGCTGCCGGTGGGCGGCTCGCGCAGCTGCTCGCCGCAGCGAAACTACTTGGCCTAGTCGAATACGGCGACCACCCGGAGCTGGCCATCCCCCTGCATCGCCACGCCCGCACCATCGTCGATCAGCTCACCGTTCGTCGGTGAACAGGTGGTGCAGGAAGGTCTCCGGCTGGCCGAGGAAGGCTCGGGTCAGCGCCACCGGCCCGGCCGCGTCGTACTCGACGTGCTCGATCGCGCCGTCCGCCTCGATCTGGAGGATGCGGGCGCCGGGCACGGCGAGCAGCAGCGGCGAGTGTGTGGCGATCACGAACTGGCTGCCGTGCTCGACCAGCTCGACGATCCGGGCCAGAGCGGCCAGGCAGCCCCGCACCGACAACGCCGCTTCCGGCTCATCGAGCAGGTACAGCCCGTTCGGGCCGAACCGGTGCACGATCAAGTCCACGAAGGACTCACCGTGCGATCGTTCGTGCAGTGATCGGCCACCGTAGGCCGCCAGCAGCCCGGGATCCTCGCGTTCCAGCCGCTCGATCTCGCTGGCCACGTTGTAGAAGCTCTCCGCCCGCAGGAAAAACCCGGTCCGCGGTTTGCGGGTGCCCCAGCTGAGGATCAGATGGTCCCCGAGCGGTGATTCCGACGCGCGGGTGGCGAACCGGAAGTTCTGTCTGCCGCCTTCCGGGTTGAACCCTGCCGCCACCGCCACCGCCTCGACCAGCGTGGACTTGCCGGTGCCGTTCTCACCGACTAGAAACGTCACCCCCGGCGTGAGGTCCAGACCACCGCAGCGGGCCAGCCACGCCACCACCGGCAGGGTGAACGGGTAGCGGTCGGTGACCGCGCCGGCGTCGGCGCCCAGGCGGACCCGGCGCAGGAACCGCCCGGGAGTCACCGGGCAGCCGACTTGCGGGCCGCCGGGTCGCGTCCTGCCTGCCAGCGGGCCAGGGCCTCCGGGGACACCCGGGCGTAGCGGGCCAGCGAGGCCACCGAGGTGTGCCCGGAAAACGCCAGCAGGGTGGAGGTGTTCGCGCCGTCCTCGGCGGCGTGGATCAACGCCGAGTGGCGCAGCTGGTGCAGCGTCCACGGCCCACCCGGCAGCTTCTCGGTGGCGGCCTCGAAGCATTCCGCGGCCCGCCGGTAGGACAACCTGGCCCTCCTGGATTCTGGGTCGAGGTCGCCGCTGGGCAGCTCGACCCGAGCCCTGCGGTCGGTCGGGAACACCGGGCCGGATCGGCGACCGTCCAGCAGACGCGGCAGCAGCCGAGCGGTGGCGGTGCGCCACACGATGATGTCCGCCGCGCCGCCCTTGCGGCGGACCTTCGCGCGCCGGTTGCGCGGGTCCAGCTCGCGGACACCCAGCGCCAGCGCCTCTTCGGCGCGGGCGGCGGTCTCATACAGCAGCCGCCACAGGGTGCGTTCTCGGATCGGCAAGTGCGGGCCGGTCAACAGTCGCCCTGCCCTGCGCGAGGTGTTGTTCGAGGGCGCGGACCACGCTACCGCAGATAATGTCCGACTATCTGCGGTAGGCGCCCTGTCAGTCCAGTGACCAACACTCGCGGCCCGCCGACCAGCGACTGACAGTGCTTAGCGCCAGTCTTCGTAGAGATGTTCCTCAGACCAAGCGCTCCCGACGCTCGTCGGGGCTCGGTCTACCGGGCAGCTCGTGGCGCTCGATGTAGTTCCGCCCCGGGCAACCGCGGGAGGTCGAACAGGATCACTTCCAGCAGCAGCACGGCGCCGTCACGGTCCACGGTTCCAGTGTTCACCACCAGCGCGCGCCCCGGGAACGGTTACAGCAACTGCCGGTAGGCCAGGCTCACGCGGTCAGCCGACACCACGATGTGCACATGGACCACAACCCGGCCGCCTCGGTCGCGGGCGGTGCGCCGTATGTCGAGCACCGGCGACCCCAGGTCCAGGTCCAGCTCGTCGGCTTCCGCCTGGGTCGGCATGCGCCCGGTGACTACCGCATCGGCGACCGACGGGGGATGGCCAGCGTCGGCCAGGCCGCGGTAGATGCCGCCGGTGACCTTCTCCGGCGCGGCCAGCGGAGTGTCTGCGAACAGCGACAGCGGTAGCCAGGTCTCCTGTAGCTGGGCCATCTGGTCGCCGATGCGCATCCGGTTCCCACGCCGGATCACGGTGGTCCCGGGTTCTAGTCCGAGCTCGCGGGCCACGGTCTCATCTGCCGGTTGCTCGTCCACGCTGGTGACCTCGGTCCAGCCGGCGAGGCCATGCTGGGCGCACGCGACTTCCCAGGGTCCAGCCTCGGATGTCGCGTCGGCGTACCGGGCGACGGGCAGCCGGACGGGTGTGCGGTCCCGGACGACGGCACCCCTGCGTCTGGTCTGCGCTACGAGCCCCTCGGTGCGCAGGACCGTGATGGCGCGTTGAGCGGTGGTCTCGTTCACCCCGTACTGGGTTGCGAGGTCGACCACGCGCGGCAGGGTGGCCCCTGGCGGGTAGTCGCCTCGTTCGATCGCTGCGCGTAGCTCCGCTGCGATCTCCCGGTATCCGGGCATCAGGCGCCTCCGCTCGGTTATGCGTACCGATAACCCTGAGTGTAGGTCCCTCGGCTGGTCTCGGAGACGCCGCCGCTCGGCGAAACATCAGTCCCATTTTTGACGTGAGATGTGTTCTTTCTAGAAAATATAAGTACTGATATACTGGTCCCAGTGACCGCGTGTCAGCCGCCCGGCCTGCTGCTCCAAGACCAGGGGACCCGGGCGGGCACTAAGGGCGTCAGCACGGGCTGACGTCCAGCCGTCCAGCCTGCTGCCTTGGGGGCCGGGTCG
Source organism: Pseudonocardiaceae bacterium (assembly GCA_050699515.1). Taxonomy (GTDB): domain Bacteria; phylum Actinomycetota; class Actinomycetes; order Mycobacteriales; family Pseudonocardiaceae. The sequence goes on along the minus strand of JBOHFF010000081.1, from coordinate 1,438 downwards.
GGCGGCGCCTTAGCCCTTAAGGAAGGAGCGTCGAGATGGCCGACACCTCCCCCGCTGACCCTCCCCTCACCCCAGGGGAGGCGCTCGCGAAGCTGTTCCTGGACAACGCCGATCGGGGCTGCAACGCGGAAAATGACGTCTTCGTGGAAGAGTTGTTGAAGCGTCGGCGTGCGATCCAGGCGCTCGCTAACCCCAGCGGGCTATGACGGTCCCCCGCCAGCGCAGTGGCCTGCCGGAGACCACCCGGCGGTTCCTGGCTGGGTTGCCCCGGCACGGTGATCCGGTCGGTGCGGTGTGGGACCGCCTCGGCGAGCTGGAACGAGCGGGCAACGACCCGACGCTGATCGACGCGCTACGTGCCGTGCTGTTGCCGCACCAGCCACCCAGGTACGGGCGGTGCCCGGCGTGCCCGACACGGTGGGGCCGTCGCCGCCGCTGGCCCTGCGCGGTGTGGTGCCGGGTTCACCTTGCGCTGTTCAACTCTTGGGTGGGAACCGGGGACCTGACACAGAGGAGGACGCGATGACCGCCGAGCAGTCCCACCGCTTCGCCCTCACGGGCAAGGACCCCCAGGGCAACAGCCGCACGATCCTGTTGTGGCGCGAAACCGATCTGATCGAGGGCACAGTGGTGCGCCGGGTGGTGGTGACGGTGGACGCCACGATGAACACCGCGACGGTGCTCACGCGTGCCGAGGCCGTCGAGGTGGCGCGAGCGATGCTGGCGGCTGCCACGTGACCGCCGACGCTGACCCGGATCTGCTGGCGTGGATCGTGCTCAGCCGCGTCAACAACGGTGGCGTGACCCGGCAGGATGATCACTACTTCGATCGCGGCGAACCCGCACCGGATTATCTGGCTGGGCCGTTCGCCGACCTCACCGATACCGGGTCGCTGGTATTAGGCGATCCCGATCCCACCGGGCGACAACAGGTCACGATCACTGACGCCGGCTACGCCCGATACGGGCAGCTCCGCAGCGAGGCACGAGACGACCACTAGGGATCCTTGGTCCCTAGAACTTTGACACTTGAGCCAAGTTCTCAAGAGGGCGTAGCGTTCTACTCGTCCGCTCCCACACAGGCGTTTCGACCGCCTGACCAGCCACGATGGGTGGCACAACGACGGCGACTCAAGGCTTAGGTCGCCCGACTCGGCGCAGCGGATGGCGACGGTCCGCCACCCCAGACCGGCAGTCCCTGTGGGAGCTTGCGCTCAGGAAGCCGCAGGGACCACTTGGCGTGCCCACAGACTTGGCGGTCCGAGGCTCGCCTCTCTAGCACTACAGCCGCATTTTGTGATGTGTGAGGTGTTGTAGCTGGTAGTGGCATTTGCGGGCGTGGGTTTGGTGGTGTCGTTGCCAGTGGGACTAGTGTAGCGTCTTGCAATTGAGTTTACAGTGGATTATGCTGTGAGGCATGAGTCGAGCAGCGGCGCCG
>JBOHFF010000080.1:0-5527 GCA_050699515.1 Pseudonocardiaceae bacterium | reverse complement strand
GCGGTCGCGACCTGCTCATCCAGACGCAGGACGCAGCAGTTCCCAACATGCGGGTTGAGCACGATGAACCCGCCCTCCTTGGTGACCAATAGATTGGTGAAACCCGCCGCACCGTGCTTTTGGCAGGTCGTTGTCAGCACCCGGCGCTGACTCCCGCGCACCGGACCGGTGGTGGAGTCGCTGGGTGGTGGTCCTTGAGCGGGGGGAGTGCTCATGACCTCACCGGCCCACTCCGCGACGCATGCGTCTGCGCCGGTTCACTCTCGGTCGGCGAGGAGCCGGGATCGTGTGTCGCGACAGCCACTGCGACACGCACTGGGCATCGCGCCATCGCAGTCGCTCGGGATGGTTGCGTGGGCATGGTGTACCTCGCTCCTGGGATGTCTGTCATCGGCTGGTGAGTGGCCGGCTGGCCGCCGAGAGCGGGCGTGGGGGTCCGCTCCGCGTCATCGGCGACCCACCGGGGATCCGGGGGTAGGAGGCTGTGCTCACCGCGTCACCACAGGGGTCGTGATCGCGGTGGCGAGCCGCTCAGCCCGCACCCTGGCGCGGCCGGGTAGCGGGGGTTGGATGCGCATCGGACGTTGCTGGGCGCGGGGCACCCGCAAACCCGCCGGGGCCGGATAGCTCACGGTGGGGGCATCGGGATGTCCGGGGTGCACCAACTCCAGCAAAGCCCGCACCGCGTCTCGCGGTGGGCCCTCATAGGCCCACACCACCACCTCAGGAGCGAAAATATCCACCGGCATGCCCAGGGTCGGCACCCGCGCGGTGACGACCCGCGCGAAGTCCCCGACCGTGAGCAGATCCACGTAGTGCGCCCACTGGTAGCAGGCCGCCAGTGCCCGTGGTGCCTCCTTGGGGCCGCATCGATACAGCGTGAACCCATCGGTGACCACCTGGACGAGCAGTTCCTCCACCCCTGCGGGCAGAACCACCTCCTGCCCACCCTCAACCAGCCCTGCTGACACCAGCCGCCTCATGCCGGACTGTCCGCTCGCGGGGAGGGACCGGCCGCCGACTGCGGGCGGCGTAGCTGAGGATGCAGGTGTGTACCAGGGAGGCGAAGGGGCAAGCTGGTGCCCTCAGACGGGATAGCGCTCCCCCACTGCCGGTGCTGGTGGACCGGGCGGCCCTGGTCGGCGTCGGGATTGCTCAGCCGGGCCACCCACAACGCGGGAGCCACGCCAACGACCGGTTCGACGCTGTTCGCGGGCAGCCGGACATCACCCACACCAGCCACCCGGGGGTCCGGTCCCGGATCAGCCAAGACCACCACCTCTCGACCAGACCGACCATCACCGTCATCGGCCATCACGGGATGTCCACCCCACCAGCCCCACGACGGCGAAGCTGCTCACGCCGGGTCCGTCCCGATTCGGTCAGGATGACGGGGCACCACCCGGCCGGATCGGCATCCGCCACGGCCAACAACCCCTCGGTCAGCAACGTCGAGACCGACACGACGAGATAAGGCGGTAAGGGAGCGCCCCCATCGAGATAGCTCTCACCCTGCTTGGCCACGGTCCCCTCAGCCACGCGGCTCAACGTGATCCACGCCAGCAGAACCACCGCATCGTCAGAGAGGCTCACCGCAGGGTCCCCGGTGAGAGCCGGCGTGCACATCAGCACTCACCCGCACTCGCCTCGGGAAGCAAACGCAACACCCGCGGCGACACACTGAGCACCACATGATCCGGAAAACGCACAAACAGCGACTCCCGACCCCGCCCCACCACCACACCCCGCTGACCCACCCGGGAGAACAGCACCCCAGAATCGGAAGCCTCGTCGACCTGCTCCACCTGGGAAAACAGCGAAAGGTGCGTACCCTCAGAATCGCACCACCGGTCATGGGTCGGTCGCGGTGTCGCGGTGAGCATGATCCTCCTCCATCTCGGGATATGATTGGCGACCGGCTGGCTACCGGGAGTCCAGCGCCGGGGGCCGCTGGCTCTACCGGCAGCCAGCCGGCGAATTAGGAATCAGCAATCAGGGGGCCGGTCGCCTGTCGTCATAAGCGGGGAACTGAGATCTTGACGTCCGTTAGGGCCGCCAAGTGGGTAATGCGCGGCAACGGTACGTACTGTATCAGGCGACAGCTACGGCCAGGTCGCACCTCGTTGAGTACATCGAGCGCGCTATCCTCGATCCGGCAGCGCATCAGGGCGTCCCCGGATATAATCAGCGACAATGCCCGTTTGCGCCAGGTGAATCAGTCGCGACCGAAGGCCTCAATGTAGATCAAGTCGGTCCAGCTATCGCCGAGGCGGTATCCTACCAGCGAAACCTCTACGCCCGGCGCGATTCGCTGCAAATAAAACCCTTCCGCTTGGCGTAGTTAAGCAGTCTTTTCGGGATCACCATATCTGGGTGCCGGTACCCATGGGCACCGCTCCAGAGAATCGACCACTAGGGCGCGAGTGAGGGATTGGCGCCTCCGCAGAGGATCAGATAATTCCCCTGAAGCGGTCCTTTTTCCTGGTTTTCGGGCGACTATGAGCGTTACCGTCAATGGCAATCCTCCTCGATCGTGGCGTGTGTTGGGTCGACATGGCCGTGCGGCTTGTGTTGCTGCCCAGAGGAAGGAAACCGTAGGTTAGGCCGTCGGTACACCCAGCAGAACTGTGATCTTGGGAGTACTGGCCATCCCTGTTCAACGGGGACGTTCTGCGCCATCCTGGAGGCGGTACGGTCTGCGCCCCTGATGGAGAGGAGATGTTGATGACGTCTACGCTTCGTAGTCAACGACAGGAGCAACGGCAACTATCAGCCGAGTTACGCGCTCAGCGCAAGACTTGGACTGAGATCGCTGCTGTCTTCTGCGAACGGTACAACCTGAACATGCGAGCTGCGTTGCGGATGGTTCACGGCTGGAGTCAGCGAGACGTGGTCGGCTTGTGGAACGAACGCTGGCCTGATGATCCAAAGACGTTCAAGAACTTCTCATACTGGGAGAATTGGCCGAGCAAGACCGGTTACACACCTTCCCTGGATGTACTCGGTCGCTTGGCTGAGCTCTATGAGTGCAGCGTTGGCGACTTGCTATTGGACTACGGCGATTTCCGCAGCCGGGATAAAGCGTACAGTTCCCGCCAGGAAGTGGACTACGTGCGCGAGGTTGTCACCGCAGCAACCGCCCATCCGAATGATCACGGTATGGAGCCAGGCATGGTGGCGCTGGTTGAACGACTTGATGAGATGGATGTGCACGAATTCGGGCGGTTGAGCGCAATTTTGGTCCAACAGGTTGACGTCAGTATCGATCGGCGCGCGTTGCTCCTCAAGCTCGCTGCCGGGCTGTCATTAGCGGCGATAGCACCTACCATATCAACGCTCGAGGCTGATGCCGCACAAGCCGCTCCATCGTCCACACAGGACGACCGTTTTGTCGGCGTTTGGCACAGTCGCTACGTTTATTACAGTTCTGGACGCCAAAGCGAATGCATCGGCGAGCATTACATTGTACTCAACCAGCAGAAGAATCAATTATCCGGACAGAGTCTGGCAAACTCTCTGCATTCATTGCTGACCCTCGACCTTTCAGTCAATGATTCAACTGTAACTGGAACCTGGATCGAGCGGACCTCGCCGACGGGATATTACAAAGGTGCGATCTATCGTGGCGCCATCCAGCTGCTAGTCGATCCTACAGGAAGCATGATGACCGGACAATGGTTGGGGTTCGACAAAGAATCAAAAATCAACACTGGCAGTTGGGAGTTGACACGAGTTGCGGCGTCCACCTCGAAAAGCGTACTGCGCGAGTTTCATTTTAAGGTATAATCCAGGCGCAACGACCTAAGAGGCCCAGTACTCGGTGAGCGCATCGAGCCGGTCAGCGCTGGTCTTCACCCAGCACTGCCACTCCTGATCATTCTGAACATCGCCCTCTCACCGATAGATGCTCCGAATCGGCCCCACAACCTGGACACACGCCCCGGGACGAGCCTCCACGATCCCCCCCGGCCAAGACCCTCAGCCGACTCCGCGCTGTCAGTCGTCGTGATCACAACGCAGTGTGACTCACCCACGTGTCCTCCCACCTCCTCACTGCACGGCGTTACACGCCTGAGCCAAACCGTGGAGCGGAAGAAAACAAGACTAACTCTACTCTACGAGTTATCGCCGCAACAGCGGCAAGGAATCCATGTCGGGCGGGGCGCTAGGATACGAATCACACTACATACGTTGAGGGCCTGGTGACCGGTTGTCACTCCCCGTCGGACATCGAGGCCGATTTGCTCGATGCCCGCTAACCACCAGTTACGAATTTGATAACTCCGAAGACTAAGCCGACGATGACACCGAGGGTGCCAAGCACAGCAAACACAATCGTTGCGACGTCCCACTTGGTCAGCTGATCATCGACTTGCTTCTGCAGCCGCTTGACCGACTCCTGCAGCGCCTCAATCCTTGTCGCCATGATAGCGTCGTTCACTGACGCAATTTTGTCTATCTCCGACTTGTCAGGGAATCGTTGTTCGATGTCCTCAAGTCGACTCCTTAGTGAAGCCACCGCTCGATCAATATGATCCTGTACCTCTGCCTCGACGACCGTCGCCGCCGGCAAGAGTGGGGAGGTTACCCGTGTAACCTGTCGAACGACGTACTCGTCGTCGACCACATCCGTGACAGTTTCCCGCAGCGCCTCGTCGAGCTTCCTGAGCTCCCTGGTCACGACGTCGTCGATCGGCTTCTTGAACCGAACTCCGAACAGCACCGAGATGAACACGGAACCTAGTCCCATGAGGGTCAACAGCACTTCCACGCTCACCGAAGCCTCCTGTCTACCTACATTGCACCCGACATAACGACCATCACTCGAACCCCTCGTCGGAGACGGCTTCAGGCTGCCACCCTATGCGGGGCGCCCTGCCCGCTCTGCGTCGGCGGTCGCCGCCCCACATGCCAGGTTCGTGCTAGATAGGAGAGACAGTGCCGGGGAACTGCGGGGAACATCGGCTATGGATCACCTAACCGGGCTTCGCCCCATTCTGAACGGGCATGTTCGGTGGTCGGGTTGGGCTGGGGGCTCCGGTCGGCGGGTCTAGACCGTGACCGGCGTGCCGGTTCGGTATATGAACCGCTGGTAGCGGTTGGTTGGCCAACTGGCCGCCCGTTCGACCGGAGCCGTGATGAGCGTAGCGCGCAGTGTCGCCGATGTCCTCGACGATCATGTGGTGTTCGAGATGGAATCCATTGACTGGATGTACCTCAACGTGTGGCAGCCGCGGTTGGCCTACGGTGTCGGAGCACGTCTTCGCGGCGAGTAGTCGGTCGCGGGCTCCAGAGGGGAACTACGTCCATGCCCGTTGGCAGACAACGTGGGCCGCGAGGTGTTGGGTGTAGGTTGATCGGCAGAGGGGGGGTTCATGACCTCACCGGGCCACTCGGTGATACGCGGTTTTCTCGGCGACGGGATTGGGCGTGTTGCTGTCGCCATCGTCCCGGTCACGGCATTGCGGGCGGTTCATACCCCAGCCATTCCCCGAGAAGGTGGTAGAGCGCGGTCGCGACCTGCTCA
>JBOHFF010000079.1:0-70343 GCA_050699515.1 Pseudonocardiaceae bacterium | reverse complement strand
TCCGTCCAACCAGTCCAGCCAATCCAACCTCCGCAAAATCACACCTTCGCGCAACGCCCACGGGCACAATGTCATCTCATCGACGTCCAGCGCACGCATGGTCTCCTGCACCACCAGGGCTCCGGCGACGAGCTGATGTGACCGGCTGGCGCTGACGCCCTCCAGCTCGGCCAGGTCTTCGGCGCTCATCCGGGAGATGAAGGCGATCACCTGGCTAAGCCCGGCATCGGTGAGGGTACGCCGGACCCGCGGGCCCGCCGAGGATGGTGCGGCACCACTGAGCCGGGCCAGCGACCGGATCGTCTTCGACGTGCCCACTACCCGGTCTGGGGTGCCTGCCTCGCGCAGTGTGCGCGCAGGTTCCGCAAGCTGCTCGACGATGTGCTCGCGCAGGGCTTCCAGCTCGCGCCGGCGGGGCGGGTCGCGGGTCAGCCAGGACCGGGTGAGCCGGCCCGCTCCCAGCGGCAGCGATACCGCCACCTCAGGTTCCTCGTCCATCCCGCTGGCGACCTCCAGTGATCCGCCACCGACGTCCACCATGAGCAGCCGACCAGCCGACCAACCACACCACCGGCGGACCGCGAGGAACGTGAGGATGGCCTCCTCCTCACCGGAGAGGACCTGGAGCTCGACCCCGGTCTCGGCCAGTACTCGGGTGAGCACAGCGACGGAGTTGGAGGCATCACGTACCGCGGAGGTCGCGAAAGCCACCAGATCCTCACAACCCATCGCGGCGGCCGACTCAACGGCGTCGTGCACGGTGCGGATCAAGTGATCGGCTCCTGCCCGAGTGATCTTCCCGCGGGAGTCCATCTGCTCGGCCAACCTCAGCACCGACTTCTCTGAGGTCTGCGGCAACGGATGGGCGCCGTGGTGTGCATCCACCACCAGGAGGTGGACGGTGTTAGAACCCACGTCCAGCACACCTAGCCGCACGAGAGGCCAGGCTACGCCGGGTGGCCGTTCAGATGTCGTACTTGTAGCCAAGGCCGCGGACAGTGAGAAGGTGCCGGGGCGCGGACGGATCCTGCTCGATCTTGGAGCGCAGCCGCTTGACGTGTACATCCAGAGTTTTGGTATCGCCGACGTAGTCCGCTCCCCACACCCGATCGATGAGCTGGCCGCGGGTGAGGACCCGGCCCACGTTGCGCAACAGGTACTCCAATAGGTCGAACTCCTTCAGCGGCAGGCCCACCTCGTGTCCGGCGACGGTCACGATGTGCCGCTCGACGTCCATCCGCACCGACCCGGCCTCCAGCACTGCCGGTCCGAGAGTGGCGGTGGCCGTCGCGCCATCGGCGCCTTCCGCCCCGCGGCGCAACACCGCGCGGATTCGGGCGATGAGCTCGCGGGCCGAGTACGGCTTGGTGACATAGTCGTCGGCGCCCAGCTCCAGCCCCACGACCTTGTCGATCTCGCTGTCCCGGGCGGTTACCATGATCACCGGGACAGTGGACCGCACCCGGAGTTGCTTGCAGACGTCGGTGCCGCTCATCCCGGGCAGCATCAAGTCGAGCAGCACGATGTCGGCACCGTTGCGGTCGAACTCCTCCAACGCTTCGGATCCGGTGGTGGCCACCGCGGCGGAGAAACCCTCCTTGCGGAGCAAGAAAGCCAGCGGATCAGCGAAGTCCTCCTCGTCCTCGACGATCAGAACTCTGATCATGACGGTCCTCCCACGTACTCAGGTGTCGACGAGGTGCGCACGGTGTCTTGCGAGGCGTCCGGCTGTGGTGCCTTCGGATGGGCGGGAATCCGTAGGGTGAAGGTGGAGCCGGTGCCGGGTTTGCTCCACAGCGTGACCGCACCGCCGTGGTTGGCGGCGACGTGTTTGACGATGGCCAGACCCAGCCCGGTGCCGCCGGTGGATCGGCTGCGCGCCTGATCGATCCGGAAGAACCGCTCGAAGACCCGTTCCTGATGCTCGGGGGCGATACCGAGGCCGCGGTCGGTGACGGCGATCTCCACGAAGCCATCCTCCGCCCGCCTGATGACCGACACCGGGCTGCCGGGCTGCGAGTAAGAGACCGCGTTGTCGAGCAGGTTGGACAGCGCGGTGACCAGTAGCGTCGCATCACCGTCGAGCAACAATCCGCTGGGCGGGTCGACGGTGATCCGGATGTTGGCCGATTCCGCCGCCAGCCGGCAGCGATCCAGTGCCGCGCGGACGACCTTGTCGACCTCAACGGTGGCCAGCTCAGGGAGCCGTTCGGCGCCCTGCAGCCGCGACAGCGCGATCAGCTCGGTCACCAGCGTGCCTAGCCGGTTGGCCTCGTTGAGGATCTTGGTGCCGAACCGGCGCACCTCGTGTGGGTCGTCGGCGGCATCCAGCACTGCCTCGGCCAGCAGCGCCATCGCCCCGACCGGGGTCTTGAGCTCGTGGCTGACATTGGCCACGAAATCTCGCCGGGTGGCTTCCAGCCGGACCGCGTCCGATTCATCGGACGCGTCGATCACGGTGTACTCGTCACCCAGCGGCCGGACCTCACCGAGAACAGCGGTGGGTCCGCGACCGGACCGGGCACCCTGGTCCAGCGGCGAAAGGTCGACATGGACCACCTCGCCGGTGTCGCGCACCTGCTCGGCGGCCTTGCGGGCCCGCTCATCCGAACGCAAGCCGTGGACCAGTCCCAAGTCGACGGCCGGCGGGTTGGCCAGCACCACATCGCCCAGCCGGTCGAGCAGCACTATCCCGTTGTGTGAGGACAGCACGACCCGCTGGACCAAGTCAGCGACCGTCGCGCCGTCCGTAGACGGCGGCGTTGTCGGCGTCCCGGAGCGCCGGCTGATCAGGAACCCCCCGACCAACCCGACCATCAGCGCGCCGATCGCGATGAACACGACGACTGCGAGTGTCACGCCGCAATCGTATGCACCGGACCGGGCGAAATCCCTAATCTCAGCGCACCACAAGTGAGGACATCCACCCGCAATAGGGCAAACTTTCGTCCGTCGTTCACCGTGGGTTCATCCCCGGCGCCGCACTGGCGTCTGGACAGCGGAACTACCGGCCTTGTTGGGCGACCACGGCCATCGCATCGACCGCCGATTCTGGATCGAGATAGCTTCCGCCGGCGATGATCGGCCGCAGCCGATCATCAAGGTCGTAGCGCAGCGGGATGCCCGTCGGGATGTTGACGCCGGCGATGATCTGCGTGTCGATATCGTCGAGATACTTGACCAACGCCCGCAGCGAATTCCCGTGCGCGGCAACCAGCACGGTGCGCCCGGCTGCCAGATCCGGCACGATCGACGATTCCCAGTACGGCAGCATTCGGTCCACCACGTCGGCGAGGCACTCGCTCCTAGGGATGTCGATGCCGGCGTATCGCGGGTCGCCGTCCTGGCTGAACTCACCGCCCGGCTCGATGGGCGGTGGCCGGGTGCCGTATGAGCGGCGCCACAACGCGAACTGCTCATCGCCGTACTCGTCGCGGATCTGCGCCTTGTCCAGGCCTTGCAGTGCGCCGTAGTGCCGCTCGTTGAGCCGCCAATCTCGGCGGACCGGAATCCAGTGCCGGTCGGCGACCTCGAGCGCGAGATAAGCGGTGCTGATCGCTCGGCGCAGCAGCGATGTGTGCACCACGTCGGGAAGCAGCCCGGCCTCGCGCATCAGGACACCGGACCGCGTCGCCTCCCGCTCGCCCAGATGCGTCAACGGCACATCCACCCATCCGGTGACCAGGTTTTTGGCATTCCACTCGCTCTCGCCGTGGCGAAGCAGGACCAGGGTGCCAACGCTCATACCGGCAGCCTTGCAGGTGCGGCGAAGCAGGATCCATTGAGGTCCCGCCGCCAATGCGTCCGGGGCACCCGCGGAGCCAGAAGCTGGGCCTACGAAATGGCGATCAATCCGCGTCAGCCGAATGGCCCGAACGGGCGCTGGCCGTGACAGGCGGGTTACCCGTACATTAACGTGCGACGACGGTGCGCTGGCACCCCCTGCTGACACCCCACCGTCGTTGCAGGGAACCGCTGCTCGCCCGCTTCCCCCGCCCCCCGGGAAAGGCTGGTTGCACAGCGGTTCCCTGCGCAGCGGTTTCCTTGGGAGAAATGCTCAGGGGCGACAAACCGTGGTGTCGATCACAGCTAGCGGCGCCAATGGTCAACCGCTGCGCGCGGCGTGGCGCCCGCCGAAGGTGCCCGGAAGCCCGCCTTCGTAGAGATACTTAGCTTCTTCGGCGACCTCACGAGTCAGACATGGCCAGGACGCCGCGACGCCGCTTTCGTCGCGACAAGCCCAGCAGTTACCCTGCGGGTCGGGCACATGCGCGGTCAACGCACTTCGCCACATGTCCGGCAACTCGGCCAGGATCGCTGCCATGCTCATGTCCATCTACCTCCCAGAGATCGATGTATCCTACAACCGGCCGTCAAGTCGGACGTCTATACCACCGGTTTCCGGCCCCCCATACCGCCGTTCGGGTGATAACAACGCTGTGCAACCAACCGTATACGTCGAGATGGTGGCGCGCTCGGCGATAACCTCGCCGACACCCCGCCGACTCACCGCGGCTACCTTGCCAGATGCGTCGCCGAGCCGACGACGACGGGGCGGTGACGCAGCTACGTCGCTACTCACGGTGTTGGTACCTGCACACAGTGTGGTCGCACACCGTGTTGTCGCGCTGGCCGGGCCGAGTGTTACTCGGCTGCCGAGCGATCCCATCCACCGGCCGTTGGGATAGGCCAATCGGGTTGCGCTAGAAATCAACTACCCCCAAGGTCTTGAGATCCGTCCGCATGACTGAGAGTGTGTCACCGCTCTCCTCGCCGCCCCCCACCGCACTTCCCGGCAGGCGAGCGTAAGCCCGTGGTTCGTCCCCCATCGGACCGCGGCCCGCCAGGATTCTTGGGTGCCCCCGCCCAGGAAGATCCGTTCACGCGGGACAACACAGTGGCGGGGCGAGCTCGAGTGTGCGACTCCCCCCTCTCCCCCCGGGCCGCCCCGCCACTAACCCGCTGCGTCCCATTCTCAGCTCAACGCACCAGATGCTCGAAAGCGGCAAGATTGTTCAAGGACTCGCCCCGGGCCGCCCGCCAAGCCCATTCGCGCCGGATCGACGAAGCGAACCCGATCTCGAGTAACGTGTTGAAATCACCATCAGCGGCCTCGACGACCTGGCCCAGCAGCCGATCCAGCTCGTCGGAGGTCAGCGCGTGATGAGGTAGCCGACCGATGAGGTAGATGTCGCCCACCTTGTCCAATGCGTAGTGCACACCGTAGAGCCGGGCATTGCGGCGCAGCAGCCAGCGATAGACATCCTCGTGAGCTTCGTCGGGGCGCCGGCACACGAAGGCCTCCACCAACACTCCGTGCCGGCCGACCAGCACCCAGCAGCTGGTCTGCAGCTTCTTGCTGCCCGGCAGGCTGATGAGAAAACTCCCCGGCCCGCGCTGCTGGTGCTCAAGTCCGGCTTCGGCCAGCACCCCGGCGATGAGTTGATCCAGCTGTGCCGGCCGGCTCACACCGCCACCTCGCGCTCCAACACGTCCACCCGGTAGGCGGCGGCCGCGTCCGAATAGACCCGTAGCAAAGCTTCGGTGGTGCGCTCCCAGGAGAACCGCCGGGCATGCGGGGCGGCACCAGCAGCCAGCTCATCACGACGCTGCGGGCGCAGCGCGACAGCGGAGAGCACGTCGGCCCAGTCAACCGGGTGGTGGCTACCCACCAGCTGACCGGACACGCCATCGGCCACTGCGACCGGCAAGCCGCCCACTTCGGCGGCGACCACCGGTGTCCCGCACGCCTGCGCCTCCAGCGCGACCAGGCCGAAGGACTCGCTGTAACTGGGCACCGCCACCACATCCGCCGCGCGATACACCCCGACCAGCGCGGTACCGCCCTGCGGGGGCGCGAACACCACCTGCGCCAAGATCCCCAGCTCGGCTGCCAGCTGGTGCAGCACGGTCGGCTCGGCCAGGCCGTTGCCCGACGGTCCGCCCACCACCAGTACCCGCAGCCTCTCCCGCAGCACCGGTTCACGACGGATCATCTCGGCTGCGGCGCGCAGCAGCACATCCGGCCCCTTGAGCGGTTGAATACGACCGATGAAGGCGAGCACCACGGCGTCAAGCGGCAGGCCCAACGTGGTCCGGGCGGTGTCCCTGGGTCCCGGAGTGAACAGCTCCAGGTCGACTCCCGGAGAGATGGTAGCGGTGCGGGCCGGGTCAGCACCGTAAAGCTCGACGAGCTGAGTGGTCTCGGCAAGGGTATTCGCGACCAGCCGGTCGGCCTCAGCCACCACCTGCTGCTCGCCGATCACCCGGGTGTGCGGCTCAGGCGCGTCACCGCGGGCCAGCGCAGCGTTCTTGACCTTGGCCAGAGTGTGCGCAGTGTGCACCAACGGCACCCCCCACCGGTCCCGGGCCAACCAACCGACCTGGCCGGAGAGCCAGTAGTGCGAGTGGACCACATCGTAGAAGCCCGGCTCACGGCGAGCCTCAGCCCGCAGCACCCCGGCGGTGAAGGCGCACAACTGCGCGGGTAGATCGTTTTTGGCCAGACCCTCGTAGGGCCCGGCAGGGATGTGGCGCACCGTGACGCCCGGGGCGAGCTCCACCACCGGGGCCAGCCCCGAGGACGTGGCCCGGGTGAACACCTCGACCTCGACGCCGTGACGGGCCAGCCGGGTCGCGGTCTGCACGATGTAGACGTTCATCCCGCCGGCGTCGCCCGTACCCGGCGGATCCAGCGGCGAGGTGTGCACAGACAGCACCGCGACCCGCCTCAACGCCCGCCCAACCACCCCCACATCCTCCCGCACGCCACCCCTGCGCATTCAGCCCGCTCAGCGGGGCGGTAGACACCTCGTTCACCCCGCTGAGCCCGCTGAATGCGGACGGGACAGGATTGGTGGTGTGGGTGAGCAGCGGGCGACGGCGGTCGTGACTGGGGGGAGTAGTGGGATCGGGGCGGCTACCGCTCGGGCGTTGGCCCGGGCGGGGTTCCACGTGGTAGTGGGGGCTCGCCGGCTGGAACGCTGCCAGGAGATCGCCGCCGAGATCGGCGGTACCGCGATGGCACTCGATGTGCGCGACCCCGACTCGGTGGCTTCTTTCGCCGCGGCGGTACCCGCCGCTCGGGTGCTGGTGAACAACGCCGGGGGCGCGAGAGGGCTCTCGCCGGTGCTGGCAGCCGATGAGGACCAGTGGCGCTGGATGTGGGAGGCCAACGTGCTCGGCACACTCCGGATGACCAAGGCGTTGCTGCCGAAGTTGATCGACTCCGGGGACGGTGTGCTGGTCACTGTGACCTCGATCGCCGCCTTGGAGGCCTACGACAACGGCTCCGGCTACACCTCGGCCAAACACGCGCAGGCGGCCGTGCACCGCACGATGCGTGCCGAGCACCTCGGGCAGCCGGTGCGATTCATCGAGGTCGCACCTGGCATGGTGGAAACCGAGTTCTCCCTGGTGCGCTTCGATGGTGACGCCGAGAAAGCGGAGGCGGTCTACGCCGGGCTCACCCCCCTGACCGCCCAAGACGTGGCCGAGGTCATAGTGTTCGCCGTCACCAGACCCTCCCACGTCAACTTGGACCTGATCGTCCTCAAACCACGAGACCAGCACTCCGCACTGCGCGCCTCCCGGCGCGTCTGAGGACTGCGCGCGGGTACGATCGGGCGCCCGCGAGATGATGAGGCGCGTGAAAATACTGAGCCGCCCCAACCGTGACCATCTCGGTGGCGTCGACTATTCGATCATCGACTTCGCATCGACCGCCAGCGATCCTCAGGCCATAAAGCAGAGCACTGCGACATGGCTGGATTCAGTTGAAATGACGGAGTTGCTAGCACGCTTCAATCGCTCACTGACAACCACTGGCCTGCAAAATCGCCTGGCAGAAGCCGAACAGATTTCCCGTGAAATATTTGACTTTCGGCAGGGCGGCGAACGATGGGAAGCTAAAAAAACCGAGTTCCCGCAACAGACAGCCGAAGCGGTTGATGCCCTCATCGCGCGCATCTACCGTGATCCGCAGACCCTCCCAGCAAACGAGCTCGGCGCGCCGGCCCATGGCCTGGTACTCGGGGGGGGTATCGAAAGCTGCCTGCTGCGCTCCAGCTTGCTTGCGGACCTTGTCGAGCAAGGCCTGCCGGTCGGAAACGTCTGGGGTCTTGGTAGCCGTCGAGCCGTGATCGATACGGAACGCAAGATCGCATCGGAACTGCACCTCGGTCCTGTTGATGATGAGCTCGACGCTATGTGCGCGGCGCTGCGCTACGCCCTGAATCTGTCCAACGGTGCCGAAGAATCGCGGCAGTCTCCCTGCAATGTGCGTCAACTAGCCAAGTCCCCGGTACCCGTTGTGGGCCTTGCCGCAGAACCCGAGCAGGGCAAGATACGGGCAACGACCAGTGACACCTACAGAATTTTCCTGAAAAATGCCGGAAACGTCAACGGCCAAGACAATTTGTTGATCATCACTTCCGCCATCCATGCCCCTTTTCAGCACGCTCAAGCGCTCGCTGAGCTGAGTCTGCCTACCGGCGCCACCATCACATCGGTTGGCGCACACATAGCTACGAGCCGAGAGGCCGCGGTTCGTGCTGAGTGGACAACGGCTCAGTGGCTCCAGGAGATCCGTTCCGCGCTCTGGTCAATGCGGGTCATGTACGACAAGCTGCTCACCGCCCACCCCGGTCTCGAGTAAACCTGGACTCCTAGCCAAACTTGCAGTTCACCAGGTCGCACTCAGGCCCGAGGCGGATGCCGAAACACCGCTCAACGCCTTCCCGGATGTGGGCAGCAAATTCCATGACCTCGGCGGTGGTGGCGGTACCGCGATTCGTTACGGCCAAGGCGTGCTTCGACGACAACGCGACTGTGCCACGACCCCAGTCATGGCCGTACCCACGAGGAAATCCTGCATGATCGATGAGCCACGCTGCCGACAGCTTGATCCCCGCGGGATCGGGATATCGCGGACACTCTTGCGCCTTGTCCGGCACCGAGCTGAGTACGGGATTGATGAAGAAAGACCCCACGCTCCACGTGTCGTGGTCGTCGGCATCGAGGATCATGCCTCGATCACGGCGCAGAGCGAGGACGCCGTCCCGTACTGCTCTGATCGGCGCAGTTGCGCTGAGGGCGATGCCGAGCCGTTCAGCAAGGCCTGCATAGTGGATGGGGCGCGATCGGGTGGAGCGGGTCAGCCGGAAGGTCACGTCGAGCACCACGTAGCGGTCTGTGTGTTTGAAGACCGACTGCCGGTGGCTGCCAAAGCCACACCTGTCCGGTGCCCACTGCTCGGTCATCCCGGTCGCGCGGTCGTACACCGTCAGGCGGCGGAGGAGGTCTGAGGTAAGGGCGCCGTACGCGCCCACGTTCTGCACAGGAGTCCCTCCGGTCGAGCCGGGGATGCCCGACAGTGGCTCCAATCCCGCAAGTCCCGCGTCAAGAGTGGTCTGGACGACGGTGTCCCACTCGACGCCAGCATCGACGGTGACCTCTTCTCCATCGATTACCAGCCTCGAGGTGGCGGCCCGCACGACCAGACCTTCGAAGCCTTGATCGCCAACGACGAGGTTGGAGCCGCCCCCCATCACGAGAAGCGGCTTGCCCACGAGGTCTGCTTCCCGGATCAGAGCGACAAGGTGTTCGGTCGCGTGCGCGACCTCATACTCGCCCGCAGGACCTCCCAGGCGCATCGTCGTGAGCTCGGCGAACATAGTGTGCACGCCCGCACACGTTACCGCCGTGCCAGCGGCCAACTAACGTCGCCCATCATCCGGGAAGCTCCAAGCGCTGGCTGCATGTATACGCTAGTGTAGTGTCTCATTATTGATTTCCGCTGCTGGAGAGCGACCCGTCCGCGGGCGACCTTGGCGAGGATTTGCTCAGCGATGGCGGTCCAGACGAATGGTTTGGGTTGTCGTTGTTCGCTTTCAGGGGCGGTGACCAGTGGTGAGCGCACCAGTGCACCACCCGGCTTGACCTGGGACCCTCGCGAGGGCTCACATCGGGCTTGATCAGGGGCAGGTGGGTACCTGCCCGATCCGCAGACAAGCGTACGAGCCCTCACCCCAGATCAAGCCGGGTGGTGCGTTGGTGCCCTGACATCAAGGTATAATGCACTGCAAATTCAATTGCAAGACACTACGCTACTAGAAGATGTCGAGGATGGCTGATTCATCACTATGTGTTCGCCAGTAGCCACCCCAGTGGACGAACAGTGTCACCTCCGGCGGGAGGCTTGGAATCTGACCGTCGTACAGTACTGCATCGGGTGAGCAACGTTCGACGAACGAACAGAACCGCTCATCTACGGCTCGCGATACATAGATCGAGTCGAACTGCTGCAGCGCTGAGCGTAGACAATCTTTTTGGAGTGCCATGTCTAGATCAAAATATTCGTCGTCATCGGAGACCGCGTGCACCGCCAAGACTCGTGATGAGTACATCGTATCGCCCATGGCCTTCAACCTGACCGGAACCGTGACTTCGCCATCGAAGAAAATCGAATGACGTTTACACTCAATTTTTCGCAGTCGATTTTCTTTGGGTTCAAAATTATTTATTACAGCGATGTCGGCTGAAGTCACCGGACCGATCAACACTTTCTTTGTCGACAGCGCCGCCCCAATCTGAACATACTGTAGTTGCGATCTCACAAATGGCTCAACATCAAAACCGCACGGTTGGACGAAATCTCGCCAGTCAAATACCGGAATCCCTTGCAAGTCTTCATCGAACTGATGAGCGACCCCTTGTTCGACAAATGCGTAGGTAGCCCGCTCAAGAAGCCTCTTCTTTGAGATGAGGATGTCCCGAGAATCTCGAATGCCATCGATCCCCACGTGCTCAGTGCCGACGTTTAACAGGACGCCGATTGTAGGCTCAAGTAGACGTGCCAATTCCGCGATGTGCCATGTGTGGAACATCGCATATTCCATGACAATATACTGATGCTCTACCTCGAGCTGATTGATCACCATTTCAAACAAACTTAAAGGCGTGATGCGTTTCGCATAAATACGCAAAGTCTTCCCATATTGGGAAAGAATGTCTTCGAAGAGAGCAACGCAAGTTGTCTTGCCAACGGATCCAGTAACCCCCACGACGGTGGGCGCCGCAACCGTAATTACATGATGATGTAATCGCTCCAAGAAATTCGCCACGTGCGGAACGAGTATGCAGCGGTCCGCCACCGTATCCGCCACCTGACTACTATCAGTAAGAATTACCCAATTGCGGTGTTTCGAGCTTACCTCTGCCACCTTCGCGGATCTATCAAACGGGGCACCGTACCAGGACAGGTCCTCCCGCGTCGTAGACTTTGTGACACACCACAATACTTTTGAGTAGGCTACGATATCAGGTTTAGACGAAAACCCAAGGATGTCTACATAGTCAAAATCACGTTCGCTGCAGCGAATCTCAGCTGAAGGCTCTACCGAAAAAATGTCTTCAGTCGTTATTCTCACTGTGATACTTTCAGGTGATTCAAGTCCAGGCGATTCAGAAAATCGACAACATGGCTCACCAGTTCCCGTGGATGGGTACTGCCAATATCATGACCGCCAGCTGAGATTACGAGCGATAAAGGCTGCGCTGCGGGCACCCGTGAAAACAGAATCTCCGGTGGCGTAGCAGTATCGTCACTCCCAAACACGCAGGTGATCGCATAATTAGTGTCGATCAGTCGAGCAAGCTCGCCGGATAGGTCTACGGAAACAATATTAGAATATGTCACCCGCAGAAACGGTGTGCCGTGTATCACGTGGGGGTTCTTGATCACGCGAGTCAGGTACAGCTTTCGCAGAAAAAAAATCAGACGCTTCGTCGGGAGGCGCTTCAATACGCTAGCAGCAGTGGTGAGAATTTTGTTCGGGGATCTGTCATAGGCCCTGGCGATTGCGGGAGACAGGAGCACCAATGGCACTGAAGTATTTCGGTGAAGATACTGCCAGCGAGTCGCTACCGCACATCCAAAAGAGTAACCGATAATGGCATCGTAACATTGTTTGACGATCTTCTCTTGAAGCCAATTCGCGTAATCATCAAGTGTCCAATACCCCGTGCGATACTTGTCGTCACGACTGAATCCCGGCAAGCTCGGATAATCGACTTCATAGTGTTTCTGCAGTTCAGTCAACAGCTCTTGCCGATTTTGCCACTGATTCTTAGGATTGAATACCGGATATTTCTCCCAGTCCCAACCGTGCAACATTAGAACTCTGGTCATTATCGATACATCTCCTTCGAGTCCCTGCCATTCTACCCGGGGCCATTCTACCCGGGGCCATTCTACCCGGGGAACACCGGGCGCAATAGAGCGAGCGGTTCGCGCAGTCACCGTGGTGATGAGTGCCAACGCAGTGTAGGTGTAGAGAGACCGTCGGGCGCGCAGCCACGCGCGTGGGCGGAGTGCTAGCAGTCCACCCCACGGTGGCAGCGTGTTCGAGGATCTCGTTGGCGATCCTGGCCCTGGGAAAGGAGTGGCAGCGGTCGCTCCAGCCGTCGATGAAGCCCCGAAGAGGATCTCCGCCACGTTCAGCGATCGGAGTGTTCGGCTCGGCGGCCGGCATGCCACACATTGGGCCGAGTCTAGCTCGCCACTAGGAGCCGTCCACTCGTTTCCACAACCGGTGCCATCCCAGGTGTCAGCAGCGGGCGGACCTCGTCGGTACCATGGCGCTGACAACGCGCACCGCGACCGGCGGAGGACAGAATTGCGATCGGATGCGTACCACCTTGTTCAGGGAACAACCCGTGGCGCCCGGTGCACCTCGTGACATCCCAATCGGACGCTTTCAAGGCAGCGGCCGAGCGAGTACTCGCCCGCGACGACCTTCTCCAAGTTGCCTACGACGCAGAGGACGCGGTCGGGATCGTCCGGCAAAACGATCGCCTCGGTCACGCCATGTTTACTGAGCCCGAGCTTTTCGACCTCGCGCTTCGGCGACACCTGCAGGGTGCCGACGAGTCCGAGAGTTGGGCGATCCGTGGGCAGCATCTGGCGTATGCGGGGGCAATCGTCCGATTCTGCGAGCTTACCGATATCCGTATCTCGCCCGAGCACGACTCCGTTGCTCTCTACAGACAAGCTCTCGAAGAACTTTCTGCAATTAGGCAGCGGCAGCGTTCTCTCACTCTGAATCATGAAGATCTTACACTTGGAGTGTTAACGACCTACCATGCGGTACGCAACCTTCGCCTCGCCGGGAAGCCGTTGGACGCATTGCGCCTGGCTTGGCAGCCAGATGAATATTTCTATGGTACGGGTGCGGAGCCCCATCGTGGACACTTCGAGTTCGAGGTATCTGCTTGCAAGCTTGCGCTTTCCGAGTCGTCTCAGGCGATGGCAGCGTTGAACGAGTCCGAGGGGCATTGGGCCTCATCCCGGGCAGCAGTATGGCCCACGCGAAATCGTTACGAGTTCGCGCGCGCACTCGCAGCTTTCGCAGAGGGAGATGCCAGTGAAACCGAGAGGTATCTCAAGGCCGCGCTTGCCTACCTCCCGGAAACGCGCAGCAGGGAGACCCAACACGATATACAAATATTATCCTTGACGTT
This sequence comes from Pseudonocardiaceae bacterium, assembly GCA_050699515.1. Taxonomy (GTDB): domain Bacteria; phylum Actinomycetota; class Actinomycetes; order Mycobacteriales; family Pseudonocardiaceae. Next base: position 56,822 of record JBOHFF010000079.1, on the reverse strand, counting down.
AGCGTTCATCGAATTTCTGACGATGAGAGAGATGAGCGAAGCAACCACTGGGCGGGCGCTCGATCTCATCACCCAAGCCGTGTCACTCGTCGAGTTAATTCGCGGCCGCTGGCGCGTGGTCGCGCGTTCGCGCAGTCCGCTCTCGCTCGTGTTCCAGCGAATTTATGGTGACATTGCTCTGTTGGTATCGAGGATGTCGGGGAATCCCGAGGCTGCCCGGCTCGGGCTCAGGGTTGCCCTGTCGGCGAAGCAGACCGGCTTCGCCAGCCTCATGAGAGCCAATCGTTTCCTAATGAACAACCACCTGAGCGTGCTGGTGGACGAAATCGTCGTGTGCGAAGATCAGCTCGAATATACGAACTTCACGAATGATGATGAGCAGCAGAGAATCTATCTCAACTTGGAAAGGCTGCGAGCCGAACTAGAAGATGCTGTCACCCCATTGCTTGCGGACTTCGTTCTCCCCGAGCCGACCGACGTGGAACCTGTGGTCGAGTCCGTGGGTGCCCGATGCGTGGTCGATTTCGTCGCGCTACCAGAGACAACAACGCACGAAACCAACTGGTTTCGCACACTGATCTGGCCAGACGGCTCTATCGAGTTCGGCCTTTTGCCACTGGGGCCGGCCTTCCAAGCATTCTTTCACGGACATGACGGGCGTTCGGCGCTGGTCAGTAAGCTCGCTGCCAGAACACTCGAACTCGAGCAAATCTGGCACGGGCTTGCACAGGAGCTACTCCCAATATCTCTGCTCGATCAACTCGCTACGACACCTTCAAACGAGCCGATCGATCTGCTCATCTCCCCACATTCTGACTTGTGCTTCGTCCCGTGGCCGGCGCTCGAGATCGACGGTTCTAGCACTCGTCTGATCGAGCGTGCAGTCATCACGCAAACACCGGCGTTGACGTGTCTGTCTCATGCGACTATTCCTCCGGTTCGTGGCCCTGCGCTCGTCCGCCTCGTCGCACCGCCACACGGGGTCAACGTCGAACACGAGCGCGAAGCATGGGGTCTCAGCATCGACCATTATGAAGACAGCCATGGACAAGTGCCGTTAAGCCGTTGCGATCTGGGACCACATCGCAACGTTATCGAGGTGCTCGGAAACCTGGCCTCAGCCCTAGACGACAAGAACTCGAAGTACGGATTTGTACATGTCGCGGCACACGGTAGCGGCATCGGGCTTGCGCAAGAAATCGAGCTGCCCGAGAGGCTCACAGCTGGGCATGCGCTCGGAATCCGGTGGCCGACTTCGGTCCTGCTGGCCGCGTGTCACGTCGGCAAGGTGGACAACCTCCGGGAGGCCGAACCTTTTGGCTTCCCCACTGCGCTCCTTGCTGGTGGCGCCCAGTGCGTCGTGGCAGGCATTCAATCGATCTCCGACAAGGGGACCGGGGTGATCGCCGCTGCCATAGTAGATAGCGTCCACCAAGGCGCGCGGCTCAGTGTAGCCCTGAGAGACGCGCAGTGCAAGTTACTCAGAGAGGGTTGGGATGTGTATGACTGGGGACTCCTCAGTGCTTTCGTTCGCTAGTCATCGCCCGCCACGGCAAAGACCCAGGGCCTGCTCGACACGGGTACGGCGCCCAGGATCATCAGAGTACCTGTCGAGCTCGAACCATTGGCTTCGCCACTGCCGGTATCCATCGTCCGCGCCCAACTTGGCTCGGCACGCCTCGACTGCTCGAATATAACTCGGCATCGTGGCACTGCCGATCGCGTTGGCGTCCCCCCGCCGTTTGCCATCGACAGGTTCAGCGAGCCAGCGCGACAGTGCTTCGACCGCCCGGTAGTCGAGCGGATCCATGTCCAGGCAGGGATCGAACGTGAGCTTCGACGGCAGCGAACGTCCCGGGGCAAGCAGGGCCAAATTGAGGCGGAGCTGGACGACCGAGCGTTTGTGGTCCGCTATCAATGGCCAAGATTTTCCCTCGGCATTCTCGGCCGACCGCTCGATGGCACAATACGCGTGTTCGAAACGAATGAGGAGGTCCTCTCGGGCCTCATCCCAGGACTCGTTTTTTCCTGGAGGGCGCCGGGACAATTTCTCCATCTCGGTACACATCGGCACAAGCAGGAGCAAGGCGCGTGCCGTCATGATTCCCGGATTTCGGTACGCCGTCACCAATGCGAACCGTTCCTCGTCCACTTTACGCACGAGGCCATTCTTGCGTTCGATCCTGGCTACCAGGTCGAGCATTTCCTCCCCACCCGCTGCTCCATCGCACAACTCCCGAAACATCCGCTGTATCCAGGGCGCCTCGTCCTGTGCCCTCCACAGTTGATTGCCGATTCCCTCTGACCAGCGACCGATGACGTTTTCAGCGGTACGGCAGGCCGTGCCGGTTTCGGCGAGTGTGAGCTGGATGAGTGTCTCGTCGAGCGCGAGCAGATATCGTGGATCAGCACCGGTAAGGCTTTCCTTGTAGCTGAGGTACTTGGCACGACACTCACGGTGCAAGACCCAAGCGTCGTCGTACCCGCGTTCTGTATCTCGCTTTGACGATGCCAGCGCCTGTGCTCGGATGGCTCCCAATGCACGAGGAGCCAACTCAGGCCAGGGCAGCCGACGTGTGGCGTCGGCCAGCCTTACGATGAGTGCGATAGCCGCCTCGCTCTCCGCCTGTTGCTCGCCGCCGAGTAATTCGAAAGCCGGGGAGATGCGCCGCAGCAGGATCCAGGACGCCTCGTAGATGAGCCAGCCCATCAACCAGAGTGGCATTGTGAGGTCATCCGGAGGTAACTGGGTTGGGTCACAATCCCGAACGTTCCGATACCTGCCCACGTCCAACTCGACATCGGCGATCAGCATTTCGTTGACCTGCATCTTGCCCGTCCGCACAGCCACGCAGCTTTCACGGAGCTGCTGCTCAGTCATCATTTTGATTTCCTTAGCGATCGTGACAGGTCACGCTCTTGCCCTTGACCCATCAAGGACGAAGAAGCATTCCGAATTTGACAGTTGAAATCTGTCGCGGGGTACTGCGTTCACGGTTACCTCGTAAGTGCCCGCCGCGAGATCAGTGAACGTTGTCGACCAGACGCCGACGTCATCACGGTCGAGCAAACCCTCGCGCGCAAACTTTCCATTGCGGATTAGCTTAAAAGCCAACGATAACCCTGGGGTCATAAGCCGGCGGGGCGTAAGCCAAGCCTGGATGTCAACTGGATAGCCACGCAGATATGAATCCTCTAGATCGAGGCCGATCATTAGGGGCAAGTTCTCCCGTACGTCACCGGTCGTATCCGGCATCTCTTCAAGAAGATCACTAAGATTAGAGATGCACTCACGTGCGGTCACCATATTGCTATGGCGCTCAGTAAGAAACTTATGCTCAGCGTAGTTCCTCTGCTCGATCGGAGTGGCCGACATCACAGGAACAGTCCCATCGCCGCGCGTCTCGTGATCCTTTGATAGCCAGGTCGGTAGTTTCTTGCTGGAGATGAGTCGCTTCCCATCCCAAGACGCCTTCAGCAGCGTCCCATGGCCACGGCCAACGTAGGCAATGCAGTGGGTCTCTACAGCATTCCGTTCCCATGCGTCTTCGATGTGCTGATGCACTGTGAATGCTGCGGCGATTTCGTTCTGCAGCCCGGGCAGGGACAAGTCCTTGGGGTACAATTTCGGGCTCTGGGTATCGCTGTTTTTTTGTGAGCGCATATCTTCAACAGACCGGTACCTCGGTACGAGCTCGTACACTGACGGCCAATCTCGGAGGAGGTCTCGCAGCAGCTCACGGCGGCCGGGAATCCACCACGGCGGTCCGTTGACGAGATAATCCAACGCCTTGGGAGCACCGCGATGTGGTGTGCCCAGCGTGATGATCGCACGACAAGATCTCCAGTTGCCCTGAGTAACCCAATAACGAGCGATCAGGCCACCCATCGAGTGCGCTATTATTATGACTCTGTTGTGTTGACCCTTCCATCCTAGATGCGCTAGACGTTTATCTATCTGCCTGTCGAGTTCTTCGGCGGATTTTACGATGCTCTGACGAAAGTCGTAAGGAAATGCGACGACGCGGGCATCGAGATTCGAATTGTCCGGGTGTCCCATATCGATGTCCGTGGTGACACCAACAGCTTTACCAATCTCTTTAAGGAGCCCTTGGTAGCCGTGCAGAACAGTGTATCCTGGTAATAGTCCCCAGTCCCCGGTCAGACCGACAGGACGTGCGGTCTCGTCGCGAGCGAACCTGTCCGGATTCCACAGGAGGCGCCCGACAGCAGTCGGACTCGCCTTCCAGAGGACATCTCCTGTGGGCGATTCCAGAACGCTGCCACCGATGCCGGGTATGACCACGACCAAGTATGCGTTCGAATCGTTGTTACTTCCGCGCCTCACGCTGACCCCCACGAGGTTGTCCTGGATGCGCATCGAGCTTGCGAATATAGTGGGGACTGCTCTTGCGGGCTCCGCGACCGAAGTGTCGTTCGGCAGCATCGCGGATATTACGGGCCCCTGGGCTACGCATGCTTATCTATCGCAGGCATACCGCCTCAGCGTTACCTGAGCACTCCGTGATGTCGCAGCTCAATCGCCCGACCTGCACGCATCAGTTCGTCCGGAAGGGTCGTCCGGTTGCGCGGGTCATGCGTGCCAGCACCTGGTTTCTCATGCCTCGGTGCGCGTGGCGCGGATCTCGTGGCCTGCGGAGGTGAGGCAGCGGCCGGTTGTGAGGTCGAAGCGCCAGCCGTGCAGCGCGCAGGTCAGCACGCCACCCTCGACGCTGCCGAACTTGGTGAGATCGCCGCGTAGGTGCGGGCAGCGCCGCTGCATGCGCCAGCCGTCCAGCTCGATGTCCTGGCCGTCATCGTTGCGTTCGTCGTACCAGTTCTCGACGTAGTCGATGCGCTCGGCGGACAGGCACTTGAAGAAGATGTAGACGTACTCGTTGTACTGCCCGACGCGGCTGGCGCTGAACCGGCACGACAGGAACAGACTGTTGGACCAGTCGACCTCACGGCGCGCAACGTTCGTCGCAATGAGATCTGCCGAGGTGGACAAGCGGTAACGGCAGTTCTCCCCGGCGTAATCGCGGACCTCACGGGCGGGAAAATCGACGACGATCGATGACTCGCCGGCGTCGATGTGCACCGGGCCGCCCACTCCCGCACAGATGTTGTCGGCGCGCTTGAGCAGCGGCTCCCACCATGCCTTGAGCTGATCGAGGAGATCCGCGGGCACCGGGGCGCGGCTGTCCCGCTCGCGGTCCAGCGCGGGCTGCTTGCGCCGCTGCTGCTCCCGCAAGTACGCGGTCTTCTTCTCGAAGATGTGCCTGATCTCGATGCCGGTGTGCTTCTCGTGGGTCAGCGAGCACAGGGGTCCGTCGAGCTCGGCGACGGTTCCCGGCAGCAGCAGGTGCGCCGACACCGCGGGCCGAGCGGCGCGCAGCTCGGCGAGGAACTCGACCTGGTCGGTGAAAATGCTCTCGTCATCGACACCGTGCCCGTTGAGGTGGAACAGCTCCTCGTCCAGAAAACACGGCGGCCCGGCGTTGGGGAACACGTGCGTGGCGTCGACGGCGTCGATGTAGCGCAGCGCCCGATCAGACTGCCCGGCGCGCTTGCGGCGGGCAAACTCCCGCTGCGCGCTTGCGGGCAGGTCATAGACCATCGGCCACCAGATCGCGCCGGAGAACTGCGTGAAGTAGGCATGGACGTCCCCGAACTCGCGCAGCGCCTCGATGTCGAGTGGGTGCGCGTCGTTCTGGTTCAGCAGCACGGTGCGGCCATCGTCCAGCGACAGCGCCGAGTCCCCGATCGGGCCGTCACTCGGCCCGGTCAACGAGGTGATCATGAAGCGTAGCCCGTCACGCTCGAGCGGGACACCGCTCTCAGTGTGCAGGAACTCGGTGAAGCCCAGTGCCGCCAGCTCGTGCTCCAGTTCATCGGTCGGGTACTCCGGCAGCAGCACCGTGATCTCCTTGCGGACATAGCGGCGCAGCAGCTCGGCGTCGAAATGGTCACGGTGCAGGTGCGAGACGTAGAGGTAGTCGGCCCGCCCCAACGTGTCCCAGTCGAGCTCACTGTTGTCCGGAAATGGGAACCATGACCCGAAAAACGCCGGGTTGACCCACGGATCGCACAGCACACTGCCCGCATGTGTCTCGATGTACAACCCTGCGTGCCCGAGCCCGGTAATGCGCATCCCATCTCCTCGATGTGTCGTGGCTGGCAAGCGGCATGTCGACGGTCAGCACTCTCACGTCAGCAGCGCCCACGGTAGCCTCCGGTCATGGCCAGCCGATTGGCACTGCGGCACCGCTACCCTGCGTCACCGGAGCGTATCCGGGAGGTGCTCACCGATCGGCCGTATCTGCAGGCGAAGCTGCAGGCGGTGGGCGGGCCGCGCGCCAAGCTGGTGGAGTGGCGGCAGGATGCTCACGGTGTCACCATCGTGGTGCACCAGGCGGTGCCCGAGGACGCGATGCCCTCGTTCCTGCGCTCGGTGCTGCCGGGCGAGCTGACGATCCACCGAACCGAGACCTGGAGCGGTTCCACCGGCCGGGTGCATGCAGTGGTCGATGGGGCTCCGGGCACCGTTACCGGCGCAATGCGCCTCGAGCCCGACCCTGACGGGTGTGTGCTCGGCGCTTCGCTCACCGCCGAGGTTCCGCTGCCGCTGTTCGGCGGCAAGGTGGAAAAGGTCATCACGGACAGCGTCGCCAGGCTGCTGGAGACGGAGTATCAGTTCACGTTGACGTGGCTGCGCGCCGGCTGAACCTGAGCACGGGAAGCGGACACACCGCGCAGGTGAGCGCGACACACCGGGCAACAGGACGCGACACGCCGGGAGGGGTTAGCAGGTGTGCTCGTGGTCAGCGTGGTCGTCGTGCTCGACTTGCAGGGTGCTGTGGGTGAGACCGAAATGGGTACGCAGCGCCTGGGCGGCGGCGTCGAGCACGGAGGCGTCTCCGCAGTGCAGCGACCGGGCTTCCTCGACGACCAGGTGGGCGGAGACGGCGTGCCGGCCCGATGTGATCGTCCACAGATGCAGGTCGTGCACATCACGCACCCCTGCCACCGTGCGCAGCACCCGCTCCACCTCTGCGGTGTCCACGCCGCGAGGAGCGCCTTCCAGCAGCACGTGGGCCGCTTCACGGAGCAGGGCCAGTGCCCGCGGCAGGATCAGTGCTGCGATCACCAGTGACGCGACGGGGTCGGCCTGGCGCCATCCGGTGGCGAGCACGACCAGCGCAGCGCTGAGCACCGCGACAGAACCGAACGCATCGCCGGCCACCTCGAGCAGCGCGCCGCGCAGGTTGAGGCTGCGCTGGCGAGCTGCCTGACGGCTGAATCCGCCGCTGAGCACCAGTAGCGCGGCCAGGTTGCCGACCAGTCCGAACGCCCCGATGACCAGCAGCGGGCCGCCGGCCACCGGTGGCGGAGCGGACAGCCGACTGATCGCCTCGACCGCTACCACCCCGCCCACCACCAGCAGTAACAGGGCGTTGAACGCGGCCGCGAGGATCTCGGCGCGGCCCAGCCCGTAGGTCCTGCGCTGGCACGGCGGGCGTCGCGCGAGCACGGTGGCGATCAGCGCGACCGAGAGACCCAGCACGTCGGTGGCCAGATGCCCGGCGTCGGCGAGCAATGCCAGCGAGCCGGTCGAAGCGGCGCCGATGACCTCGGCCAGCAGCACCACCGAGATGATGGCCAGCGCCCAGCCGAGTCGCCGACGATCGGAGGTTGCGGCCCCATGACCATGCCCGTGATCGCCCATGCGCGTCACGATACATGCATGTTCATGCATGAGTTACCCTCAATTGACGGTCGGGGTCACCAGCGCGATATCACCAGCGCGGGCCGCGTTGTACCTCGGTCACCGCGGGCTTGACGTCCACCAGGTAGACCAGCACGGCTACCAGGCCGACAAGGTACAACAACATCGAGCCGGACCCGACCCGGTTGAGCAGGAAGTTGAGCAGCAGCAGGACGCCGGCGCCTCCGGTGATGCCCAGCCAGGCCGGCTTGGTCAACTTGTCGGCAGCGGTATAGGCATCGGCCCGCTGGAGCGTGGCATGGATGAAGGCGAAGATCCCCACCGGGACCGCGGCCAGATACAGGATCTGGTAAATCACGATGTCTAGCGTCTCCAGCACCCACTCAGGATACGCAGGCGACGCTGTGCCCCGACATGGAGACATATCGGGGTGGTAACCGGCTCGCTGACCCCAGATATGTCTCCATGTCGGGAGAGTGTCAGAGGAGGAGCTGGGAGGCGGCGTGGATGGCCAGGCCGGCCAGGGCGCCGACGACGGTGCCGTTGATGCGGATGAACTGGAGATCCCGACCTACTTGGAGCTCCACCTTGCGGGCGGTCTCCCCGGCGTCCCAGCGCTGCACCGTGTCGGTGATCAAGGTGGTGATCTCCCCACGGTAGTTGGACACCACATAGCTGGCCAAGCCTTGCAGCCAGTTGTCCACCTTGGATCGCAACTCCACATCCTCGGACAACCGCCCACCCAGTGCGACCAGACCGTTCCGCACCCGCCGGCGCAGCTCCGAGGACGGGTCCTCCGCGGCGCTGAGCAGCAACTTCTTCGCGGTACCCCAGGCGGATCCGAGCAGGATCTGCACCTCGGGGTGCGCCAGCACCTGCCGCTGGATCACCTCGGCGCGCTCGATCATCTCCGGGTCCGTCCGCAGATCCTCGGCGAACTCCAGCAGGAAGGTGTCCAACGCCTTACGCATGGGGTGCTCAGGGTCGGTGTGCACCGCCCAGGCGAACGACAGCACCTCCCCGTAGAGGCGGTCCGCGACCAGTTCGTCGACAAACCTCGGCGACCATCCCGGCAAGCGCTGGCTGACCACCCGCACGACCGCGCTGTGGTTGTCGCGCACCCACTCATAAGCCCGCTCAGCGACCAGTTCGACGAGCTTGTGATGCGACCCGTCGATGAGCAACTGACCGAGCACCCGGCCCAACGGTGGACCCCACGACTGCTCGACAAGGCGTTTGAACAAGGCGTTCTCCAGCAGCGCCTGCACGTCCTCATCGCGCAGCACGGTCACCACGGCGCGCACCGCGGTGGCCAGCTCAGCGGTGGCGCGCTCGGCATTGCGGGGTTGCGCGAACCAGTTGCCGAGCCGAGCACTGATCCCGACCCGGGCCAGCTTCTCGGTCACCACCGCCTCGGCGAGGAAGTTGCTACCCACGAAATCACCGAGGTTCTCGCCGAGCGCGTCCTTCTTCCGGGGGATGATCGCGGTATGCGGGATGGGCAGCCCCAACGGGTGACGGAACAGCGCGGTCACCGCGAACCAGTCGGCCAGCGCACCGACCATGCTGGCCTCGGCCATCGCTCGCACGTACCCCACCCAGGGCGCAGTGGTCCCATTGGGACCCTCGTAGAGCAGTGTCACCACATACACCACCGCGGCACCCAGCAGGAACGCGAGCGCAACCACCTTCATCCGGCGCAGGTCCCGCTGCTTGGCTTGCTCGTTACGGGTCAGCTCCACCCTGCCGATTGTGCCTCGACGCTGTGACTTGGAGGACTTGGAGCAGGACTTGCAGCAGGATGACGACCGTGCGAGCTCACGGATTGGTCACCCGGCTACAGCCGTTCGCCTCAACGATCTTCGCGGAGATGACCGAGTTGGCTGCGCGCACCGGTGCGGTGAACCTCGGCCAGGGTTTCCCGGACACCGATGGCCCGATCGGCATGCTCGAGGTGGCCCGCTCGGCCATCGCCGGCGGGCGCAATCAGTACCCGCCCGGGCCGGGCATCCCCGAGTTACGCCAGGCCGTCGCCGAGCACCGGGCAGCCCACTACGGTGTGGCACACGATCCTGACACCGAGGTGCTGATCACCGTCGGCGCCACCGAAGCGATCAGCGCCGCACTGCTCGGCCTGGTCGAGCCGGGCGATGAGGTCCTGCTCATCGAGCCCTACTACGACTCCTACGCCGCAGCGGTGGCACTGGCCGGGGCGAACCGGCGGTGCGTGCCGCTGGTCGCCGAAGCAGACAGGTTCGCGCTGGACCTCGACGCGGTGGCCGGCGCGATCACGCCGGCCACCCGGGCGCTGCTGCTCAACAGCCCGCACAACCCCACCGGCACGGTGCTGCGCCGACCGGAGCTGGCCGCGCTCGCGGCACTCGCCGTTGAGCATGATCTGCTGGTGATCACCGATGAGGTCTACGAGCATCTGGTGTTCGACACCGCGCAACACGTGCCGATCATGACGTTCCCCGGAATGGCTCAGCGCACCCTGTCCGTCTCCAGCGCGGGCAAGACCTTCAGCGTGACCGGCTGGAAGATCGGCTGGGTGTGCGGGCCGGCGCACCTGGTGGCCGCGACGCGGGCGGCGAAACAGTTCCTCACCTTCGTCGGCGGAGCACCCTTCCAGCCGGCGGTCGCGCACGCACTGAGCGCCGAGCACACCTGGTTGGCGGCACACCGCGCCGCGTTGCAGGACAAACAGCACCGGCTGGCCGCGGGGCTGCGCGCCGCCGGTTTCGGTGTGCGCCGATCGGAAGGGACCTACTTCGTCTGCGCGGACGTCCGGCCGCTCGGCTATTCGGACGGGCTGCGGTTCTGCCGTGAGCTGCCCTCCCGCGCCGGTGTGGTGGCGGTGCCGGTGCAGGTCTTCGTCGACGATCCGGTGTCGTGGCGGCACCTGGTGAGGTTCGCGTTCTGCAAGCGTGATGAGGTGCTCGACGAGGCGATCGCCCGCCTCGTCACAGCCGGGTTGGACGGCCGGAGACCTTCAACGATCACTGATATTACGCAAAGTGATAACAGTGTGTAGTATCAGTGAGCGACTGTCCGGGTAAGTCCGGATCGGGCGGATAGGTCGAGGGGGAACCGGTGACCGCCATCCCCGACACAGGTGGCGCAGAGTCTGCGCCCCGTGGGGTGATGCGCGCGCTGCTGCGTTTGGTCGTGCTCGGCACGCTGGTCACCGTCGGATGGCTACTGGGGTCGGGAACCAGCCACGCGGATGACGATCTGGGGCAACCCGACACTGGCTTGATCCACATCATCAACACCGCCTCGGCATCTGATGACCGGTCCGGCGATCTGCTCGGTGGGCCGTCGCCGGTCAGACCGGCAGTCAAGAATGTGCTCTCGGGCGCCTCGGTGCCGCGGCTGCCCGTTCAGCCACCGGCGCAGGTCCGCTTTCTGCGGCCCGTCGTCAACTCCGTCAGCGTTGCGAAACCGCTGGCCCAAGTCCTGACCCCGGCGTCGCGGCCGCTGTCTGGCACTGCGCAGCAGCACCCCGTAGCGCCGCAGCGCCCCGTAGCCCAGTCGCTCGTGCCGGCCGACCAGCCGGCAGCGGAGCGATCCGTTACGCCCGCGGCTCCCACCCCAGTGACCTCCGTACGCACCGCGGTGCGCCCTGCCGTTGCGCTTGGTGCTCCCGCTGAGCCCGCGGCGCACCCGATGGCTGTCCCGGTCGCGATCGGCGACGGTCCGGTGGCTCCGATGCCGGCGAGCCCGCCGGGAGGCACCACATCACCGTCTATGATCGGCGGTTCCGGAGGCAGTAGCGGCGCCAAGGGCGCCTCAGACGTCGCGGTGCGTGACGGCTGGGAGATGGAGAGCCTCCTCCCACCGCATGGTCTGAGTGCCCGCGACACCAGCGACCTCCCGGGGTCCCTGGCTGCGCAGCCTTCCACATCACCGGACTGATCCCGCGACACCCGGTTTGGGTCGTCGTTTGCCGGTGACCGGTCCTACTGACCGGTCTTGCCGATGCCAGGTCGACCGACCTCTGCCGCCATGAGCCCCCGATCTGTCCGACCGCGCCCGGGCGGATCGGGTTTATGGCCCCGGCGTCGCGTTGCCCCCGTGACGCCGGGGCCCTTTACTCAATCCCGATATGTCGCCATGTCGGGGGGGACGGGAGGGGGCAGAGGCTATCCAGGTGTCGGTGGCGATCGCGGGGAGCAGGAGCGCCCAGGCACCATCGATCCGCTGCCAGAGCTGCTGGCGGTCGCCCACCGCGTCGCAGATCTGCCGGTGGCCGGCAACGATCGCGACGATCTGCCGGGCGACCAGGACAGGGTGGATCCCCTCCCGGAGCAGACCGGCTTGCGCGGCCCGGATCAACAGATCGCACGTGGCGCGTTCGCCGAAGTCGTAGTGCCCGTACGCGTCCGGCTTCTGCATCGACAACTCGTTGAGCAGGCGGGTGCCGCCTCGGGCGATCGGGTCGTCGATTAGTAGGGCGATCACTCCGTCGACCAGGGCCACCAGCTCGGAGAGCGGATCAAGCCCACGCCGGCTGATCTGCTCGCGGAGATCTCCCCACCGCTGCACCATCTGGGCGATGACCGCTCGTGCCAGCATCTCCTTGGAGGCGAAGTGGAAATACAGCGCCCCCTTGGTGCCCCCACTGTCAGCCAACACGCTGTCCAGCGAGGTGGCGTGGTAGCCGGCGCGAGCGAAGTGCCCGGCGGCGGCAGTGAGAATCGCCAGCCGGGTGGCCTGGGCCCGTGGCTGCAGCCTGGCCCGGCCCGGGTAGGATTCGCCACCACTCGCGCTGGGTGGTGGGAGACCGGTGCTGGACATGACGCCTCGACGCTACTCGTCTCGAGGTCCGGGTGGCAGCGCTTCCAGGTCACACCGTTATCTGGGTGGCGACCCAAACACACCCGCTGGTATGTTTCGTCAAAGTAGCGGCTCGCGTGCGTAAACCCTGCAGCAATAGCACGTTTGGGGGTCCCGCGGGGGGATGTGGGGTCGCCCGGGGCGGTGAGGACGGCCGCCCCGGGCGATCGCCACGGTGGGCGATGCTGACCGGTCGCGTGTTGAATCAGCGATCGTGATGCGTCGGGAGCTGGCCGCAGTCTTCGCCGGTGGTTGCGTCGGTACGCTGTGTCGCGGGCTCCTGAATGAGGCGTACCCGGCGCCGGCGGCAAGCTGGCCGTGGGTGACCTTCGCCGTGAACCTCCTCGGCGCCTGCCTGCTGGGCTACTTCGCCACCCGACTGCAAGAGCGATTGCCGCTGTCCAGCTACCGGCGACCGCTGCTGGGTACAGGCCTGTGTGGCGGGCTCACCACGTTCTCGACGATGCAGGTGGAGCTGCTCGGGATGCTCGACGCGCGCCACTACGGGCTGGCGGCCGGTTACGCGTCGGCGAGCATCGCCGGTGGCTACGCCGCGGTGCATCTGTCCACCGCCCTGGTGCGACGCGTGCGGATGCGGGCCTGACCGTGCTGTTGTGGGCCGGGATGGCACTGATCGGCGGTGCAGGCTCGGTGCTTCGCTTCCTCCTCGACAGGGCGATCTCCTCCCGGGCATCCCGCTCCTTCCCGTACGGCACAGTGGTGGTCAACCTCTCCGGGGCGGTCCTGCTCGGCCTGCTCACGGGCGTGACGTTGAACCACGAGGTGGCCCTGCTGGCCGGCACCGCCGCGGTCGGCTCGTACACGACCTTCTCGACGTGGATGTTCGAGACCCAGCGCCTCGCCGAGGATCGGCAGCTGCTGAGCATGACAGCGAACATGGTGGTGAGTCTGGTCGCCGGAATCCTCGCCGCGGCGCTGGGCCGGCTGCTCGGGAGCCACCTGTGATCGAGGACTGCCTGAAGCTCACCAGCTACTTCGGGGAGCGGCACCGCAGCGGTCGAGCCTTGCTGGCGCAGCGCCAGCTGGAGCTGTTCGGACGGCGGGCGATCGCCACCAGTGTGCTGCTGCGCGGCGCGGAGGGGTTCGGGCTCAAGCACCCGCTGCGGACTGACCGGCTCCTCAGCTTGTCCGAGGATCTGCCTGCCGTCTCTGTCGCCGTGGACACCCGCCCACGGATCGAAACCCTGCTCGAAGACCTCCGAGCCCTCCACCGAGCCGTCGAGCACCGGGGTTTGATCACATTGGAGCGGGCGTGGCTGCTGCGCGGGGACATCGCGGCGGTGCGGCTACCCGAGAAGTCACCGGGAGCCACCAAGCTGACCGTGTACGTCGGTCGGCAGGAGCGCGTGCACCGGATGCCGGGCTTCGTCGCGATCTGTGAGCTGCTGCATTGCCACGGCATCGCCGGGGCCACCGTACTGCTGGGTGTCGACGGGACGGCGCACGGCCAGCGGCAGCGCGCCAGGTTCTTCGGCCGCAACACCGACGTGCCGATGATGATCGTCGCGGTCGGCTCGGACGAGCGCATCAGCCAGGTCCTGGCCGAGCTCGGTAGCCTGCTACGCCGACCGCTGATCACCCTGGAACGGATCCGGGTGTGCAAACGCGACGGTGAGCTCCTCGAACGCCCGCGCGCCCTGCCGGCTACTGCCGAGGACGGGAGGGCGAGGTGGCAGAAGCTGATGGTCTTCACCTCGGAACAGGCGTTGCACGGCGGGCAGCCGGTGCACCGAGCGTTGATACGGCGGCTGCGGCAGACCGGCGCCCGGGGCGCGACCGCGCTGCGGGGCATCTGGGGCTTCCACGGCGAGGCCGCGCCGCACGGCGATCGGCTGCTGCAACTGGGCCGTCGCGTCCCGGTGGTCACGATCATCATCGACACCCCGGCCCGGATAGCGGCCTCCTTCGACATCGTCGACGAGCTCACCACCGGGCACGGCGTGGTCACCAGCGAGATGGTGCTGGTGCACCGCTGTCGTCCCTTATCCGTTTAAGAGGAGCGCACGTCCGAGAAGCAACAGGGCACTGACCGCAGCCACGGCCAGCACCGCGGGCCGGGTCCAGCCGTTGTCGAGCACCCGGCGCGCCGGACCGGACAGGGCGAAACCGACAAGGAGGAAGGGCGCGAAGAACACGGCCTTCTCCAGCGATTCACCGGTGACCTGCCCCGCGAGGGCCAACGCGGCAATCGAGGCCGCCGAACCCAGGACAAAATAGCCGCCGATGGTGCCACGGACACGTGGGCCCTCCGCGTCTTGGTAGAGCAACGCGATGGGGGGGCCACCGATCGATGCCGCGGTACCCCCGGCGCCGCTGGCGAGCCCGGCCAGCATCAGTGACCCTGGCCGGGGTCGGGGGCGCCAGCGGAGTAACGACAGCACCACGCAGGCGAGCACGCACAGAGCGATCAGTACCGCGAACACTCGCTGGGACAACGCCACCACGGCGAGCACCCCCAGCCCCGTGCCGGGCAACCGGCCCAGCATGGCCCAGCCGATGCCGGTCCAGTCGGCGTGCCGCCCGTCCCGGACCACCGCGAGTACCGAGTGCACCGAGGTCAGCAAGAGCAACGGTACCGGGACGAGCGTCGGGTCGACCATGGCCAGCAAAGGCGCCGCCACCAAGGCCATGCCGTACCCCACCGCGCCCTGCACCAGTGCGCCCACCACCAGGATCAAGCCGGCTGCAACGATCATGTCTCTCATCCTGCGACACATTCAGCGCGCTCAGCGTTATCGGCACCTCTTTCGCCCCGCTCAGCCCGCTGAATGCGCTGGCGGGGTCAGGTGAGCGCGGCGAGGAGGGTCGTAACGGGGCGATCGTGGGCGTTGTGGCCCATCAGGCCGATGCGCCAGCCGGTGCCGGCTAGGGGGCCGAGGCCGGCGCCGACCTCGATTCCGAAGTCTTCGCGAAGGCGTTTGCGGGTGGCGGCGTCGGGCAGGCCCTCGGGTAGGCGGGCCGCGGTGAGTTGCGGGAGGCGGTGGCCGGGCTCGGCGAACAGCTCGAAACCGCGCTCGGGCAGCGCCGCCTGGAGCCGCTCCCCCACCCGGCTGTGACGCGCCCACACCGACGCCAGGCCCTCCTCCAGCAGCCGGCCCAGGCTCGCGTGCACCGCAGAGATCAGCGTCGAGCTCGCGGTGTGGTGGTAGCGGGGCGGATCGCCCTGGTAGTAGGCGTCCAGCAGGCTCAGGTCCTGGTAGAACGAGCACACCGGGGTGGCCCGGTCCCGGATCCGCGTCACAGCCCGATCCGACAGGGTTACCGGCGCGATTCCCGACGGGGCACCCAGGCACTTCTGCGTCGCCGAGTAGCAGGCGTCGACGCCCCAGGCGTCCACCTCAACCGGGATCCCGCCCAGCGAGGTGACGGTATCGAGGAGCAACAGCGTGCCGGTGTCCTGCAGATCTCGTAGGGGCGCGATCTCGTTGCGCACACCGGTCGAGGTCTCGGCGTGCACCACGGCGACGAGCCGAGCGTGCGGCGCGGCGCGCTGGGCGTCGAGCAGCGCTTGGGGGTCCAGGGTCCGCCCCCACCGGGCGTGCACGGCCTGCACTTGCGCACCCACCCGGCGAGCCACCTCGCACAACCGCTCCCCGAAGTAGCCGTTCACCCCGACGATGACCAGCTCACCCGGCTCCAGCAGGCTGGCCAGGCAGGCCTCCATGCCTGCTGACCCGGTGCCGCTGACCGGAAGGGTGAGCCGGTTCCCGGTGCCGAAGACGGTCCGCAATCGTTGCGCGGTGTCGGCCACCAAGGCAAGGAACTCGGGATCCAGATGTCCGAGCACCGGGCGGCTCAACGCCCCGATGGCCTCCGGATAGGGGTTGGACGGACCTGGCCCGAGCAGCAGACGATCAGAGTGCACAACCGGATCCTGGCACGCCTGTCGTAGCGTCACTGTTCATGGACGGCGCGGCGCAGTGGTCGGTGGAGGAAGTGGCCGTCGCGGTGGTGCACGCCTCCGGTGTGGTGCTGGATCGCCACGGCCCGCAGGACCGACCGTTCCTGCTCGCGTCGGTGACCAAGCTGCTGTCGGCCTACGCAGTGCTGCTCGCGGTGCAGGAGGGGGCGGTGGATCTGGAGGCGCCGGCCGGGCCGCACGGTTCCACGGTGCGTCATCTCCTCGCACACACCTCGGGGCTGGCATTCGACTCCGCGCGGGTCGTGGCGGCCCCTGGGACGAAGCGGATCTACTCCAACACCGGGTTCGAGGTGCTGGCCGAAACGGTGTCCGCGTCGTCTGGCATTCGATTCGCGGACTACCTGGCGGAAGGGGTGCTCCAGCCGCTGGGGATGGCCTCGTCCCGGCTGTCCGGCTCCGCCGCCCACGGCGCGGTGTCCACCTGCGCCGACCTGACCCGGTTCGCGGCCGAGCTGCAGGCGCCCACGCTGCTTGCCGCGCAGACCCTGGCCGAGGCGACCCGGGTGGCCTACCCCGGCCTGGACGGGCTGTTGCCGGGTTTTGGCATGCAGCGCCCCAACGACTGGGGTTTGGGCTTCGAGCTGCGTGACCACAAGAGTCCACACTGGACGGGCAGCCGCAACTCGCCTGGCACCTTCGGCCACTTCGGGCAGTCCGGCACATTCCTGTGGGTCGACCCGGCAGCAGGAGCAGCCTGCATCGCGCTCACCAACCGCGACTTCGGTCCGTGGGCACGCGAGGCCTGGCCCCCGTTCAGCGATCAGCTGCTCGCCGAGCTATGCCGGTCTGGTCCAGGAGGATGTAGTGATGGACATCGGCCACTCTCAACAGCGCAGGGAGGACCATGAATATCAACCTCGACGAGGTCGGTGCCACCACGACGAAGGACGGTGCGGGGCACTGGCAGGCGCATTTCGGCATCTACCTTCCGGGCATCACGTTCAACAAGGGCTATCGCGTCCAGGTTCGTGTCATCCACGAGCGGGACCAGTTCACGCGGGGTATCGAGCCGAAGGCATTCGACCTGTTCTGGCACAACGGCTCGGCGCTGGACCTGTGGGACACGACCGTCGACCTGACGGCGAATGCAGCCGGGAACTTCGGCCAGGAAGGGACCTACCTGTATCGCTTCCAGCTCCTGCGCGGCGCGCAGGTCGTCACCGTCTGGTTCTCGGACCCGTTCGGTCGCGCGACGGGCCGCGGCACCTTGTCGAGCTTCACCGTCGAGAGCAACGCGCAACCGTTCACCTGGAGCGACGGGGGGTTCCTCGTCCCCGAGGTCGACGACATGGTGGTCTACGAGATGCACGTGGGCGAGTTCAATGACACCTTCGGCGGGGTGGTCGCACAGATCGACTACCTCACAAGCCTCGGAGTCGACGTCTTGGAACTGATGCCCGTAACCAACGTCAAGGAGGACGTGGAGTGGGGCTACACGCCGCTGAGCTACTTCGCCCCCGACGACCGCTACGGTGGCCCTACGGAGATGAAGCGACTGGTCGCCGCCTGCCACCAGCGGGGCATCGCGGTCATCCTGGACTCGGTCTACGCCCACGCTCACCCTGAGTTCGCCTACAACCTGGTCTACGAGACGTCCGGCGAGCTCAACCCGATGATGGGCCCCTTCGCGGATGAGTTCTTCTCCCGACCGGGCATGGACTACAACAAGGACTTCACTCGCGACTACTTCTTCTCGGCCAACCGATACTGGCTGGAGGAATACCACGTCGACGGATTCCGGTACGACTACGTGCCCGGAATGCTCGACGGCCCGGCGGGCAACGGCTACGCCAACCTGGTCTTCCGGACCTACCGGCACTCACAGCAGTTCGCTCTCTTCCCGCGGTTCGATACCGGGGCCGGCCGTAGCCGGATCATCCAGTGCGCCGAGCACCTACCGGACGCGCGGGGAATCCTCCGCACGACCTACTCGAACACCTGCTGGCAGAACGGCCTACTCGACGAGGCAGCCGGTCAGGCAAACGGGCCGGTCCGGGTGTCGTTCGCGCATCAACTCGACCCCGAGCTGATCGGGTACCCCGCCCAATACCAGAACCCATCCACCGGCGAAACACTGCCGGTCGCTCCGTTCCAGTACCTGGAGTCGCACGACCACAGCCGGTTCATCAACCGCTTCGGCGCCGAAAAGCTCCATGACCTGCTAGATCAGCCCTACGGCAATCGCGACTTCTTCTACAAGACGCAGCCCTACGTCATCGCACTGTATACGGCCAAGGGAATCCCGATGCTCTGGCACGGGCAGGAGTTCGCCGAGAATTGGGGCGTTCCGTCGGGTGGTCTGGGACGTGTCTTGTACAGTCGGCCCCTGCACTGGGAATATTTCTATGACACTCGGGGCAAGGCGCTGATCCGCCTCTACCGCATTCTGGCACAGCTACGGGCGCAGCACCGGGCGCTGCGCAGCCGCGGATCTTTCTTCTACTACAACGACCCCTTCCATCAACGGGACGGGATCATCGCCTACCGCCGCGACGCCGGCGCCGAGGGGACCTCGCCCGCCGAGAGCCTCATCATCATCGTGAACTTCTCCGACAGCGACGTCGAGGTCTGGATTCCGTGGCCCAAGGCCGGACGGTGGGAGGAACAGATCGACAAGGCCGACAACCCGCGGCCACCCGTGCTAGTCCCCCAGGACGGCCAAGGGATACCGGTGCGCGTCTCATCCCATTACGGGGCGATCTACCTCCACCAGTGAAGAGATCAGCTGCCGAGAAATAGGGTGACACGGGCTCGATCGGCGCCCTGACGGCTACCCACAGATGGCACCCTCCGCGGCGGAACCGACCAGGCGGGCGTATTTCGCCAGTACACCGCGCAGCGGGCGCTGCGGGGCGGTCCACTCCTGCCGGCGGCGCGCCAGCTCCTCGGCGTCGACGAGCAGGTTCAGCTCTTGGCGGTCCATGTCCAGCACGATCGGGTCACCGTCGCGGACCAGCGCGATCGGCCCGCCGTGCGCGGCCTCGGGAGCCACGTGGCCGACGCACAATCCGGTGGTGCCGCCGGAGAAGCGCCCGTCAGTGAGCAGCAGGATATCCTTGCCCAGCCCGGCGCCCTTGATCGCGCCGGTGACCGCGAGCATCTCGCGCATCCCCGGCCCACCTCGCGGGCCTTCGTACCGGATCACCACGACCTGCCCTGGTTGCAGATCGGGGATCGCGTCCATCGCGGCCTGCTCCCCATCGAAAACCCGAGCACGCCCGTCAAATCGGGTGGAGTCGAAGCCGGCGCTCTTCACCACCGCGCCTTCCGGAGCCAGCGAGCCGCGCAGGATAGTGATTCCCCCGGTGGGGTGGATCGGGTCGGCGAGGCTGTGCAGGATCTTGCCGTCCAGGTCGGGCGGGTCGAGCTCGGCGAGGTTCTCGGCGACGGTCCGCCCGGTGACGGTGAGGCAGTCGCCGTGCAGCAGCCCCGCCTCCAGCAACGCTTTCATCACGACAGGCACCCCACCGACCTGATCCACCGAGGCCATCACGTGCGTGCCGAAGGGCTTGACGTCGGCCAGGTGCGGCACCTTCGCGCCGATGTGGTTGAAGTCGTCGAGCTCCAGCGCCACCCCGGCCTCGTGCGCGATAGCCAGCAGGTGCAGCACCGCGTTGGTGGAGCCGCCGAAGGCCATCACCACCGCGATCGCGTTCTCGAACGCCGGGCGGGTGAGGATCTGCCGGGCGGTGATCCCGCGGCGGATGAGCTCCACCACCGCAGCACCGCTGGCCCGCGCGAACCCGTCGCGACGCCGGTCCACCGCGGGCGGGCTCGCCGAGCCGGGCAGTGACATGCCCAGCGCCTCCGAGGCGCAGGCCATCGTGTTAGCGGTGTACATGCCCGCGCAGGCGCCCTCACCCGGGCAGATCGCGCGCTCCACCGCGTCGACGTCGGCGCGGCTGATCCGGCCGCGCAGGCAGGCCCCCACCGCCTCGAAGGCGTCGATGATGGTGACCTCGCGGCCGTTCACCCGGCCGGGCAGGATGGTGCCCGCGTAGAGGAACACCGCGGCCAGGTCGAGCCGGGCGGCGGCCATCAGCATCCCCGGCAAGCTCTTGTCACAGCCGGCGAGCAGCACCGTGCCGTCCAGCCGCTCGGCCTCCACCACGGTCTCCACCGAATCGGCGATCACCTCACGGGAGACCAGCGAGTAGTGCATCCCGACGTGGCCCATGGAGATGCCGTCGGATACGGAGATCGTGCCGAACTCCATCGGGAAGCCGCCTGCCGCGTGCACACCCTCCTTGCTGGCCTTGGCGAGCCGGTCCAGCGACAGGTTGCACGGGGTGATCTCGTTCCAGGACGAGGCGATGCCGATCTGGGACTTGGCGAAATCAGCGTCACCCATGCCCACAGCCCGCAACATCCCCCGCGCCCCCGCACGTTCCAGCCCGTCAGTGACATCTCTACTCCGTGGCTTGACATCCATACCCCCAGCATCCCGCATCCCCTCATCCCCCCGATATGGCTCCATGCCGGGGGAGCAGGTCGGCGAGGGGGATCGCCGGGTCGGCGAGGTGGTGGGGGTTGATGGGGGCAGCGCTGGAGATCAGGGCCTGTACCGGTGCGATGCCCTCCTCCCACCGGTTGACGTGCAGGCCTGCGACGACCCGGTCCCCGGCGAGCCAGAACGCCTGAAACGCCCGCGCGTCGAGATCACCGCGGGTGACCAGCGCGTCGTATCCACCGGGGGGAAACCACCCGGTGAACTCCATGCCGAGGTCGTACTGGTCGGTGTAGAAGTACGGCGCTCGGTCGTGGCTGACCTGATGGCCGAGCATGGAGCGGGCCGCTGCTGGTCCCCCGTGCAGTGCGTTGGCCCAGTGCTCGACCCTGATCCGCGTGCCATACAGCGGGCTCACCGCGTTGGCGACATCACCAGCGGCGTAGATGTCGGGATCGTCGGTGCGCAGCGCGGCGTCGACGAGGACACCGTTGTCGACGGCCAGCCCGGCCTGCGCGGCGAGCTCGGTGTCGGGCCGGGCTCCGATACCGACGATGACCACATCGGCGGGGATCTCGTTGCCGTCGTCGGTGCTCACGGTCGCGACGCGCCCGGTGCCGCGGAACCCGGTCACCGCCGTGCCGAGCTGGACGTCGACACCGTGCTGGCGGTGCACCTGGGCGAAGAACCCCCCGATCACGGAGCCACCAGCGCCGGGGCCGAGGGCGGCCTGGAGCGGTGTGGGCCGCGGCTCGATGATGGTGACCGCGCAGCCGTGCTCTCGGGCTGCGGCCGCCGTCTCCAACCCGATCCAGCCGGCACCCACGACGACCACCCGGCCCCCGCCGCGGATACCCTCGCGTAGCCGCTCGGAGTCCTCGATTCGGCGCAGGTAGTGCACGCCGTCCAGGTCGGCACCGGGTAGGTTCAGCCGGCGCGGGGACGCGCCGGTAGCCAGCAACAGCTTGCTGTACCCGAGCTGGTCACCGCCCTCCAGCTGTACCCGGCGCCCAATCCGGTCCAGGCTGGTCACCCGGCGTCCTCGCTGCAGCTCCACGGAGTTCTCCTGGTACCAGTCCTCGTCGTGGACGTAGAGCGTGGCCCTGGCCTCCTTGCCCAGCAGGTAGCCCTTCGACAGTGGGGGCCGCTCGTAGGGTCGTTCTGCCTCATCGCCGATGAGCACGATTCGGCCCGCGAATCCCTCCTCGCGCAAGGTTTGGGCGGCCGTGGCGCCAGCGAGGCCGGCGCCGACGATCACGAAAATCTGTGGTTGTTCAGGCATGGTCAACTCCTGTATCGCCGTTCACGGAAGTGGTCTGCGGGTTGGCTGGTCGCTTGCTGAGCTGCTGCCAGCCTCGCCGAGCGCCGGTACACGAACCTGCCTCGTCGACGATCGCGAGCACGGCCGCTCTGGGGTCCCGGGCTAGACCTTGGATGAAGCCGTGGTGATAGGCCTGGCAGGCTTTGCGGGCGACCCATCGCCGCACGGGAGCCATGCCTGCGAGACCTGGCACCTCGAAGACGCCTGGTCCCAGACCAGCCAACCGGCGGGAGACCTCACCGCCCACCTGTAGCGTCTCCTCGACCGCCCTGCCCACGGTGGTGCCCCCGCTGCCAACTATGGGAGCGCTCCACAAGACCTCGGCATCTCTTGCCCACCAGTTCTGTGGTGGATTGGCAGGCGACGGGGTCGGAATCCAGGTCTCCGGTGCGAAGACGTCATGAGGAGCACCGGTGACCGACCGGACCGCCCGGTAGAGGGCCGCACCGCGCAGGCGGCTGCCCGCGGTCCCCAGCCGGTAGGCGACCGCGACATCGTCAATGCCCGCGCGCGCAGCGGCGACAGCCAGCTCGTTGCCCACGCCCTCCTCGAGGTGGCCATCGCCGAACAGCACGCCACCTCCGTCGAGGATGAGGCCGTGGCTGTCGTCCCAGTCGTGGAACACCCGGGCCAGCAGGTCACCGAGGGTGATCGGTGGATATCCGCTTGTGCGGGCTTCCACCGCGGCGAGAGCACGCTCGTAAAGGAAACAGTCAGGGAGAATCCGTGCCGGTCGGGCGAGTTCTCGCAGTGCCGAGACCGTGTCGGCGGCGACCTTACGTTGCAGGCTCCGCCAGAACCAGGGGTATCGGTGATGCCAGAAGCGGCGGATGGCCGTGACCGGAGTCCGCAGGTGCCCCGCCGCGAAGGCGTCGGTGAGGTAATGCTGGGCTGCTGCCTCCCTGGCCATCGCCCGAGACTCGTCATCCCGGCACAGCCCCAGCCGATAGGCCTCGTCGAGAGCCGTCTCGTGAAGACGACGATAGGCGACCACAGCTGAGTCGAAGCGGCTGCGCGGCAGGCTCTTGTTGTCGTGAGCGGTGCCGGATCGACCGGGAGCGACGAAGTGGTCGCCGTTCGCGATGGCCAAGGCCAAGAAGCGATCCCGGACCCGCCTTTCGACCTCGGTGGCTGCTGCAGTGGCGGTGAGCT
Source organism: Pseudonocardiaceae bacterium (assembly GCA_050699515.1). Taxonomy (GTDB): domain Bacteria; phylum Actinomycetota; class Actinomycetes; order Mycobacteriales; family Pseudonocardiaceae. The sequence goes on along the minus strand of JBOHFF010000079.1, from coordinate 33,391 downwards.
GGAAGTCACCGAACTCCCCTCCGGGCTCGAAGCGGGCATCCACGAAGCCCCCGTCCACCGCCATCACCTCGAGCGCGCAGATGATCTCGTCCCGAGTACCGAGCTGGGTTCCCCGCTCGCCGGGAATGGCGGCCAACCCGAACAGGTCATCGGGTACTCGGTCTTCCGGTCCCGCCTGGGTGCCGTTGCTCGTGAAGAAGTCACCGCTCAAGGCCACCACGTCGCCGAAGCTGAGGACGAAACGCTCCTCGGCGCAGGCGCCGCCGACCTGGACGAGGGCGCCTCCGGAGGCGAGCTCGCCCACGGCGCGATGCTCATGGGAGTTCATCTGGGTCCTGCCCTCGGGTGGCGGACGGTGCGGTGAGCGGCGGGGAAGCCAGAGGTCCGTCCCGCCTCGCTCACTACACCGGCGCCCGCTGGGGGCCCGGTGCGCCGGCAATCCATCGGCGCTCCCCTCCTTCTAAAAACGTTATATGTTAACGTTAGAACTCATTCCTCGTTTCGTCAACAGAAGTTGGTTATAGAATGGAGTCCTGGGAGGACCAGATCTCAGCGGTAGCCGCGCTCGACGAGCCGACCCGCAGGCAGCTGTATGACTACGTGGTGCGCCAACCCGCGCCGGTCGGTCGCGACGAGGCCGCCGCAGCTCTCGAGCTGCCGCGCACGACTGCGGCGTTCCACCTCGACCGTCTGGTGGACGAGAAGCTGCTCGACGTGGTCTACCAGCGACGCACCGGCCGCACCGGCCCCGGTGCGGGACGCCCGGCCAAGCTGTACCGAAGATCGGATCAGGACGTGGCGGTCTCGCTGCCCCAGCGCCGATACGAGCTGGCCGGGCGGCTGTTATCCAGTGCACTCGAGCACGCCGAGCGCTCCGGCGACTCGCCGCGGGCGATTCTCGATCAGCGCGCCTACCAGCTGGGCAGGCAACTCGGCGAGACGGCGTGCGCCGCCGCCGGCGACAGTGATGCCCGGGATACCGCGCTACGGGTACTCGAGACCCACGGTTTCGAGCCCCGCACCGACGGCGAGCACATCACGCTCGCCAACTGTCCCTTCCACGCGCTGGCGCAGGAGTACACCACTCTCGTATGCGGGATGAACCTGCGCCTGCTCGAGGGCCTGCTCGACGGCCTCCCCCCCACCGGCCTCACCGCCCACCTATCCCCCACCCCGCCGTACTGCTGCGTGCGCCTCGCCCCCACCCCCGACATGGAGCCATAACGGCCTGCGGAACGGTGGATCACCCCGATCTGGCTCCATGTCGAAGGATGGATGGGTGGAGTGTGGCAAACTGCATGGCTGACGTGACACGATGCGTACAAGGGGAACACGGTGAGTAGCGAGATCCGGTGGCCCAGTCCCGCCGGCGACACGGGCAACGTGCTGGACAGCGCGCCACTGGACGCCCTGCTCGGCGGCAACGGCGCCGCGGCTGGCTTCTCGATCGACTATGAGCGCGTCCCGCAAGCCATCGCCGACCTCGAACACGCTGCCAAGTTCTTCAGAAACCGGTCCAAGGTGGCGGAGAACTTGGCGAGCATCCCAGCTCCTGGCCTCGATGGAGTCAGCCTGAACGCGGTCGTCCAGATTGGCAAGTGGGCATCTGATGCGGGTGAGAACAACTTGGCCGCAACTCTTGTTGGAGGCGCGAAGCAGCTCGAGGACTTGGCGCACAAATTGCGCGAGGATCTGACAACCTACCTGCAGGTCGACGAGCTGAACATCCCGAAGGACCCCAGCCCGGGACTGATGATATGAGGGCCCGTCTGGTAGCAGCTGTGATCGTGGCTGGCTCGGCGATCACGCTGGCGGGGTGTAGCGAAGGCCAGAATGCGACGCCAGAATCGGCCCCGTCGGGCCCACCACCAGCGGTGAGCCCGATTCCGCCGGTCACGAGCAACGCACGCGATGTCGCCGCGATGGCTCGTCGACCGTGCGAGTTGCTGACCGCGCAACAGGCGAAGGGATTCGGCCTTGATCTCCCGCCAGATCAAATGGAAGGGTTGCTCGGCACCCTGCGCTGTGAATGGACAGCGACAACCCGCGACCGGCAGACAATCCGTACGGTCGATGTCAGCATGTTTACGAACAATCCGACCTTGGAGACAGTCTACAGCAGACGGCAGAGCTACCCATTCTTCGAGCTCACCGAAATCCTGGGCTATCCTGCTATCATCAAGCGAACGAATGCCGACGATCCTAGTTGTGATATTGACATCAAGCCGGCGGAGCACCAGAGCGTCTCGGTGGGATACAGATCCAAAGAATTCAATGACAACCCACAGCAAGCGTGCGAGATAAATAAACAGGTGGCGGCGGCGGTGCTGATGAATTTGCCGCCGAAGAGCTGAGGGGCAGCGATGGGGACGAACTTCGACTACGACGACACCAGCCATCAGGTGATCTTCGATCACATCAATGGCGGGTCGGGCTCGGGCGCGCTGCAGCAGGTCAGCCAGGAGTGGCAGAAGCTCGGCCACGAGATCGGGTCCACCGGGAAGTCTTTCGTGGAGAGCGTGATCAGTAACATCATCGCCAACCGGGACGGCGCGGCGGCACAGGCGGCGGTAGCGGCCACTGGCGCGATGCTGCCGTGGATGGACGATGTCGCGCAGATCGCGGCCACCACGGCGCTGCGGACGCAGGAGCAAGCCGATTACTGGGTCAGGGCAAAGAACAGCGTCCCGCCGGTCCCGCCGGCACCGCAATCGACTGGCTTCTTCAGCGATCCCGGCGAGTGGACCGCCGAGAAGATGGACTGGTTCCCCGGGGTGACCTCCGAGGAGGAGAAAGCCCAGCAACGCCAGCAGGAAGCCGCCGAGCAGGCCAGGCAGGCGATGCGGGTGTATCAGGCCAGCTCGAATCCGAACGTCGATGCCGCGCCGGCTTTCACCGCGCCGCAAGCATTGGACAGCAGCGTCGGATCTCTACCATTGTCCGGCTCCACCGTCGGTGTCTCCGCCCCGGCACCGACGGTGGGTGGTGGCGCACCGGCCCACCTCATGGCGGCCCACCAGCCAGCTACTCACCAGTCAGTGACTCCTCAACCGGTAGCCCGTCAGTCGGCCACCAACCGGCCGGCAGCCACGGTCTCGCAGCTTGCGCCAGGCGCACCCGGGAGCAGCGTCGCGCCATCCAACGGCTGGCCGGGGAGCTCGACACCCAGCCAGGGCCTGCCTCCCGGAACACTGGCGGCCAGCGCGGGACTGGGTGCCGCGGTCAGCGCGGTACCACCGAATCGCACGGGAACACGAGCCGGTGGTGCGGGCGGGGGTGGTGGAGCACGCCACGCCGAGTTCAGCCAGCGGCCCAGCGCCGAGTTCGGCCCCCGTCCTACCGCTGGCCCGCACCCCTCACCTGAAGAGATGAGCGGTGCTCGCGGTGGCGCAGCCGGTGCGGGCCGCAACGCCGGAGGCGCCGGTTACGGTCAACCGTTCGCCGCAGGTGCCGGCCAGCGGGGCGAGCCGGACGGAGAGCACCGCAGCAAATACCTCCTGCACGACGACTCGAACACGATCGTCGGTGACCTGCCGCCCACCGCCCCGCCGGTGATCGGCGCCGATTACTGAGGCCGGAGACCCCGTGCGCGGCACCGCGGTCGAGCTGACCCACGAGGAGTACCGCGCCTTGTGGCGCACCTTGGGTCTGGGTACCCGGCACTGGAACATGGAACTGCCGGGCCTCCCGGAGCTGACTGAGGACGAGCGGCGGGCCCAACTGGGCAGCACGCTCGACGCGCTGCGGACCCGCGGGCTGGCCGATCATCGCGGCATTGCGCCGGACGTGGCGGACTCGCTGCGGTTGCTGGCCAGTCCCCAGCAGGAGATCAACGGACAGCTGCACGCCGGAGCCGCTCGGGTGCGGTTACTCGCCGGATCACGCGGTGAGTGGGCCGTGCTGGCGATGCTCGACGAACATCGGCTGCTGGTGCGCACCGGCCCGGCTGGCGAGCTGTGCACCGCGGTCGCCCGGCAGCTGCCGGATCGCCCCGCCGGGCCGGGCTCGTCGGTGTCGGTGCCCTCGGCGCTGCTGGAGCAGCCCACCCAGGACGGGAAACCGGGGCTCACCGGGGAGCAACTGGCGAAGGGGTTGGTCCGCGGCGGGGTCAAGCCCGCCGACGCGCAGTCCTTCGCGGCCATGATCCGCGGGCCCAAACCCGGCGGCGGGAGATTCGGCGCGGCCCGCCGGGACCGGAGCGGCACCAGGCACTCCGCGGCCACGGCACTGGTCTATCTCGCCACCGAGCGTGGCGGGTACACCCTCCAGCCCCTGCGCGGTCCGGACGGCACAGCGTGGACCACGCTGGCCCCCGCGACCCTCGCGCAACTCGCGCAACGCCTCGACCAACTCCTGGCCGACATCCGCTGACCGATCAGCGTTACCGGAAAGAACGGTATCCGGACCGGCGCAGCGATCGGCGGTAGCATCGATTTACTATGCCGCTCACACTCACCAGCTCGGCCTTCGCCGACAACGCTGCCCTTCCCGTCCAGTACACCTGTGACGGCGAGAACATCTCACCCCCGCTGGACTGGTCGGAAGTCCCGGACGGCACCGCGGAGCTGGTCCTGATCTTCGAGGATCCGGACGCCCCGGGCGGGACCCAGGTCTACTGGGTTCTCTTCGGGCTCAATCCCGCCACTGGTGGGATTGAGGAAGGGAAGGTGCCCGCGGGCGCTGTCGGCGGCAAGAACGACTACGGACGCTCGGACTGGGCCGGACCCTGCCCTCCGTACGGCATCAGCAGGCCGCGCCGCTACATCTTCACGCTGCTCGCCTTGTCCGAGCCCAGCGGCCTCGTCGAGGGTGCCAGCCCCCGGTGGGATCTGCCCTCAGCGCTGTCGGGCAAGGTGCTGGCCCAGGCCCAACTCACCTGCAAGTACGCCCGCCAGCGTTGAAACCGCCGGCAGCCGCAGGGAGCAACGCACGTGATCGTGCACAATGGCCTCTTGGTGCGCACTGCGACCTGCCGGAACGCGCAACCAGCTAGCGCCCGAGACCACCACCGATGAGGAGCGATGGCCGACCACGAGCCCATGACGGAGGGCGGATGCCCGGAACCGGAACCATCTCAGGAACTGCGGGACGCGCTCACGCTGCTGAGTGAACACAGCGACAACCCGGACTTCCGCACTCTGATCGATGACGTGCTGGCCGGGCGGCGCAGCCTTATCGATGCGTCCGCCACGGCGGCGTTCAGTGATGTGGTCTTCGCCGGTCTCACCGAGGAATTCGCTCGGCTGACCGACGAGGACAAGCAGCGTCTCGCCGGGCAGGCACAAACTCCACCGCCGGAGGGCGAAACAGGGTCCTGCGGCCTGCCCTGCGCCAGCTGCTCCGGGATATGCGCCGCGCTCCGCGCCCATCCAGACCGCTGACGGCCGTCCTACGTGTGAAGAGCTTCGCTGAGCATCGGTGGCAGCTCCTTGATCAGTTCGACCACGATATCGTCCTGGTGTATCCGCTCACCTGTCATCTGTCGAGTGAGCACCTTCGCGCAGGCGGTGATGAACACCTCGCCCAGAAGCTTCGTAGTGGTGGACGCGATTGTCGTATTGATGGTTGTGCCGGTACCAGGAAAAATCTTGAAGAAACTCGCCGTGGTGCGGGCCACCGAGGCCACGCCGAGGACGGTGGAGAAGGCCACGGCGACAGCTTTGGGGTCGACCCTGAATCCCATGATGGTGGCGATCTGACCCAGCATACTGATCTGCAGCGCGCTCAATGGAATGGAGTCGACGAGTGGGATCGGTGTCGCCGCGATCAACGCAGCCGTGCCCGTGTTGAAGTTTACCGAGCGTCTCGCCTCTGCGATCTTGAGTTCCAGCGATACGCGCTGGTAGCTCGCCAACGTGTGGCGCTCTGCCTCTGGTAGCTGCTGGTAGATCGAGCTCACGAGATCGGGCAGACCGAAGGGCGGAAGCGTGATGCCGGCGAGGTTGTCCTCCTCCGCGAGTGTCAGGAAGCACTTCCCGTCCAGGACCGGAAGACCCAGCGAAGTGACGTACCGCGCGAAGTTGTCGGCACGGGCATCGTCGGGACTGGGGCACTGCGTCAGCACGAGAGCCACCAGGACCTCTTTGGCCAACGCCCGGACGATGTCCGACTCCATCTCCTCGAAACGTTCATCGCGGGCCCGGACGCAGTAGAGACAGAAGTGGATCCGGGTATCGTCATCACCCATCTGTCTCTTGATCTCAGTGAGGTAGTCTCTCGCCATCAGCTCCGTTTTAACACCGAGCTCGATACCCGGAGTGTCATACACCGAGATCGGGAGATTCGGCCGAACATAACGCTCGATGTTCCGGGTAATGGAAGCACCGACACCGGTGGGAGCGATCGGCTCGCCGAAGATGGCGTTGACCAGCGTGCTCTTACCGACGCCGACGCGACCGGCGAGCATCACATTGAGCCGAGCTTTACCCCGCAACGCCTGCGAGAGTCCTTCCCGGAAGAAACTCTCGAGGTTGAACTCGTCATGGCCCGCTGGCTTATAGCGGAGTAAGCCAGTGGAAGATCCGTCCATCAGGTCTCCTCAGTTCAGCCGCATCGATCATGGATCAACATGACAGACAAGCCCAACAAAGATCAGAATCGCCAAGATCCCGGTGGGCGGCCATAACCTTATCGGCGCACCTCGAGCCACGTAATACCGGCCTCGATATCCGACATTAATGCCTTACCGGCAGTTTCGGGTCTAACCGATCTCGCCTTCGATGATCGTCACGGTGCCGTCGGTGGCAAAGCTTGCCGGTGGGGGGCCGAACGCGCGGTGGGTGGCAGCGACCACCGTGCGGCCGAAGGCCCGGTTCCCAGCGGCCCCGATCGCCGCTCCGATACCCAGCGGCGCGAGCCGACCGATCACCAGGATCCCTTGCTTGCGCACGTATCTCTTCAGGAACCAGCGGCCGAGGGTCTTATTGATCGTGGTGATCGACGACAGCGGGATCGCCTCGGGCAGCAGCTCCGCCCAATGCTGACCCTTCCGGCCCGTCATCTTCTCCACCAGCATGGCACCGCCCTCGCCCAGCACGACGGCGAGCAGGAGCGTCCGGCGGCGCTCTCGCTCCATCACCCGGATGCCGTGCACCTCAGCGACGGCCAGCGCGAACAGTGCGGTGGCCTCGAAGAACACCACCGTCTCCCCACCACTGAGCACGAGGGCGGCACCGGTCCCGACAGCCGGTACGGCCGCCACCCCGCCCACAGCGGCGCCGGTGCCGGTGACCGTGGCCAGATAGCGACGCTCCAGCAAGGTGATGATCTCTGCCGGGTCCGCGTCCGGCCGGGCTCGGCGCATCCGCGCCACGTAGGCGGCGACGGGAGCCTGCTGGATGCTGATGGCCCTCTCCACGCCACGCAGCAGCACTGCCGGCAGGCCCACCTCCTTCTCATCCATGTCACACAGTATTCAGGTGACCAACCACGGTCCGTCGAACCGGCGCGGAACGAGGGAAGCGTCGCTAGGCTCGGGGAGTGTGGGGCCGATGTGGGCGGCAGGCCAGTTCGAGGCGTTCGGGTGGTCACACGGTGGCGCCGTTGTGGTGCTCGTGGCGGTCACGGCGGCGCTCGTCGTCGTTGGCCGGCGCTACCGCGGCACCCCGATCCCGCGTCGGTTGAGCAGGGCGTCGGCCCTGGTATTCGCTGTGTTCCTGGTGCCGGTACAGGGCTACTACCTGCTGCCGTGGCAGGACGGAATCAAGTACTCGCTGCCATTGCAACTCTGCGACCTGGCTGCAGCGGCCGCGGTGTGGGCGTTGTGGTCGTACTCATCCACGGCGTTCGCCCTGACCTACTTCTGGGGCCTGACGCTCACCGCGCAGGGATTTCTCAGCCCGGAGCTGACCGGACCGGACTTCCCGTCGCCGCAGTTCCTGTCGTTCTTCGGCATGCACGGCCTGGTGCTGTGGGCGGCAATCTATCTGGCCTGGGGGGTGGGGCTGCGGCCGGACTGGCACAGCTACCGAGTCGCGGTGCTGGTCACGATCGGCTGGGCAGTGGTGATGTTCGTGTTCAACCTGGCCGAGGGCACCAACTACGGTTTCCTCAACGCCAAGCCGCGGGCGACGTCCGTGCTCGACGCGCTGGGGCCGTGGCCCTGGTACCTCCTCTCCGCGGCGATCCTGGGCGCCGCGGCCTGGGCTTTGATCACCTGGCCGTGGGTGCGACAACGAGGCGGGCAGGCCATCGCAGCGGATCGGCGTTTTCACGCTCCGTGATCGACTGGTACGGCCCGAGGTCACCTCGATGTCGTAATCACATCGGGGCTGTACTCACTACGCTGGGCGGCACCCGTTTTGGTGTCCCGAAAGGCAGGATGTGCGCCAGCTGACGAGCTGGGTGCCGCAGCGAGCAGACGTCTCGCGACCCCGCGTCGTGAGTACGGACGACTACCGCGGCACCCACCCGCTCCGGGCCGGAGTATCCGTTAAGCGGTGACGTCATGACCGCCGCTCACCCATCGGGGCAGGGCCTGACCACGGCCGAGCTCTCCCAGGCCTGGGCGGGCGTCCTGCGCTGGGCCATGCCGATGCCCGGGGAAGGGCCCGAGCACCTGCTCACCGGGCTGATCAGCCGGCTGGCCGCAGCGGCGGCCGCGGTACCGGTTGATGAGCAGGCAGCGGCCGAGGTCGCAGGCGAGCTCGTCGCACACGGTCTGATCGAGCCGCGCTGCATCGGCCACAGCATCGAGGTCCTCGCTCAAGGACTGCCACAGCTGTCCGACCTGCGAGAGATCCCGCAACGGGGCACCGCAGTGACGCGGGTGCTCGGCTCGCTGTCCAGCGGATACGCCGAGGCGCTGCGGCAGCACACCCTCGCCGGGCAGCGCCTGGCCATGCAGGCGCTGCGGCAGGCCAAACAGGAGGCCGAGCTCGAACTGCGGATCTGCGAGACCCGGTTCCGGGAAATCTTCTTCACCTCCGCGGTGGGCATCGCGATCAGTACCTTCGACGGCACGGTGGTCGTCGCCAACCGCGCCTTCGCCGACATCGTCGCCCGCGTCCCGGTCGACATCATCGGCGCGGCACTGCCGGACCTGTTGCAGGCACAGGGTGACAAGGAGCTGGCCGAGGCATACCGCCGGCTCGCCAGTGGGGAGCTGACCCGCCTGCGGCACCGCCGGCAGCTCACCGCCGCCACCGGTGATGTGGCCTGGACACACGTCGGGGTGTCGCTGCTGCACGACGCCGACCGGGTGCCGACCCACTTCCTCACCGTCGTCGAGAACGTCACCGAGTTGCACCTGCTGCAACAGGAGCTGTCCACCCAGGCGCTGCACGACATCGTCACCGGGCTGCCCAACGAGCAGTACCTGATGTCCCACCTCCAGGAGGTACTCGGAACGGCCGGCCCATCGGCCATGGTCACGCTGTGCCGGGTGAACCTGGACAACTACTCGGTCATCACCGACGGGATCGACCGGACGGCCGGCGAGGCGTTGCTCCGCTCGGTCGCCCGGCGGCTGAACGACCTCGTCGCCGGGCAGCAGGCGATGGTGGCGCGGTTGGGGGGCGACGAGTTCGCGATCCTGATCAAGGATGGCCCGGACGCTCCTGACCCCCGAGTGCTCGCCGCGAGCATCAACGAGATCCTCTGCGAGCCCTTCTACGTCGACGACGGCCGCGGCGTCGCCGCCTGCGCCGGCGTCGGTGTCGTGCAGCTACCCGCCAGCGAGATCTCCCCAGCCGAGTTGATCCGCGCTGCGGACACCACAATGCACCAAGCCAAACGCAGCGGCGCAGGCCAGTGGAGTCTGTATGACGCGCCGGCCGATGCCCAGCAGCGGAAGCGTTACCAGCGGGCCGCCGAGATGCCCGGTGGCTTCGAGAACGGCGAGATCAGACCGCGCTACCAGCCGGTGTACGGGCTGGACAGCGGGTGGGTCGAGGCGCTGCAGTCGTTACTGCGCTGGGAACGCACCGACGGCACGGTAGTGGAACACCCGGAGTGTCTCACGTTGGCAGGGAAGACCGCGCTGGTAATCGAGCTCGGGCGGTGGATGCTGCAGGAGGCCTGCAATGTGCAGAACGTGGTATCCCACTGCCCAACCAGTGGAAAACCGCTGATGCGGGTCGACCTCACCGAACGGCTGAGCCAGGACCCCGACCTGCTCGCGGTGCTGAACAGCGCACTGTCGGCGACCGGGTTGCCGGCTGGTCAACTCCGGGTCGGTGTGCCACTGACGAGCCTGGCGCGCGGTCGCGGGGATGTCGTGGACAACGTGGGCACGCTCGCCGATCTGGGTGTCGAGGTGGTGTTAGTCGGCGTGGCAGCCGATCTCGGGTACCTGATTTATCTCGAGGACCTGCCGGTGGGAGCGGTGGAGATCGCCGCGCCGATCGTCGCCCGGATCGCCCAACGGCCCGGGGACGACTCGCTCGTCGCGCGGGCGCTGCGCCAGGCCATCCCGCTGGTGCACAGCGCCGGCGCCACAGTGATCGTTCCGGGGGTGGATACCGCGGAGCAAGCGAGGTGGTGGCGCGACGCCGGCGCGGACGCCGCCCGGGGCGAGCACTTCAGCCCACCCGTGTGGGATCACCAGTTGCCGACCGTGCTCACCGCAGCCTTCTTCGACCGTAGCCCCTGACTCCCCGTATAACCTGACTCCCGTCAGGATCAAGCGCCCTTTGCCACACTGGTCGGGTGGACGATCCGGCACGGCTGCGCATCAGCTTTCCGTGCCAGTACGCCGGCTGCCCGCGGACGGCGGCCGTCGTCGAGCTGAGCCGCCGGGGGCAGCTGCTGATCAACGATGAACAGGACATCATCTACCGGATCTTTCCCGACACCCAGGGCACGATCCGGGTCACCGGTTTCCTGCCATACACGAGTTTCTCCAGGCAGGTGCCCAACCTCGCGGCGACCACAGCGGCAGCCCGCGACATCGACGCGGGCGCGCTGCGCGCGCTCGACCAGACCTGGGTCCCGTTCTACTGTGAGCGCTGCGATCGCTCGTTCTGCGCCGAGCACTGGGTCTTGAAACCCTTCTTCAACTGGGGATTCGACCACTACTCAGGAACCTGCCCCATCGGCCATCCGCACTTGATCGGCCATGGATAGGCGCATTCCTCCCCACCCGGTGAGCGACCTGGACATCCCCAGCAGCAGTAACGTCTGCGGCCATGGACGAGGTGAGCCGATTCGGCATCGTGGAGTTCGAGGACTTCCCATCTGATCTGCGGAAACGCATCGGTGTGATCGCTGAGAAGTCCGGATTCGTGCCCAACATCTTCCGCGGCCTGGCCCGGCGTCCTGCCGAGCTGAGGGCGTTTCTGGACTACCACGACGCGCTGATGGACTCCGAGGTCGGGCTATCGAAAGCCGAACGTGAGCTGGTCGTTGTCGCCACTTCCGGAGCCAACCACTGCACCTACTGCATCGTCGCGCACGGTGCGATCCTGCGGATCCGCGCACGGGACCCGCAGCTTGCCGACCACGTGGCCAGCAATCCCTGGACCGCAGCACTGAACGCCCGGCAACGGGCCATCGTCGACCTCGCTCTGGTGATCGCCACTCGCTCCGCGGAACTGACCGAGCAAGATCTGCAACAGGCCCGGGCCGCAGGGCTGTCCGATGACGAGATCTGGGACGTCGGGGCGATCACCGCGCTGTTCGCGATGTCCAACCGGCTCGCGCATCTCATGGCGTTGCGACCTAACGACGAGTTCTTCACGATGGGCCGCGCGTCACGCTAGTGGGCACTGGTCGGTCGTGAGCCAACGCGTCGAACAGGCGGCCGGCCTCCTCGCGGTCCCACAGCACCCCGGAGGAACCGTCGCTGGCCCTACCGAAACCGGCGAAAGGGACCGTCGTGGTCACCGCGTCACCATGGGACAGCGAGCGCATCGCCCACCCGAGCCTGGCCAGATCCCAGACCCCATCGCCGCCATCGACGGTGACCATGTCCGGAGCGTCGGCGGTCAGCGGGATCACCCGGAACGGGTTGAGCAGCACCGCCGGGCCGGCGGCCTGGGCGATCAACGCGCCGAGGAACTCCCGCTGGCGTACCACCCGATCCAAATCACCCCGAGGCGACTGCCTGGTCCGGACGTAGCCCAGCGCCTTCGGCCCGTCCAGCAGCTGGCAGCCGGCCGGGATGTTCAGGCCGGCCAGCGGGTCGTCGATCGGCTCGGGCGGGCACAGTTGCACGCCGCCGATGTCGTCGACGAGGGTGGCGAAGCCGGCGAACCCGACCTCGGCGTAGTGATCTATGTGTAGACCGGTTGCTTTCTCCACGGTCTGCACCAGCAGGGTGGGACCACCGAAAGCGAAGGCGGCGTTGAGCTTGGCCCGTCCGTGGCCGGCGATCGGCACCACGGAGTCCCGGGGCAGGCTGACCAACGTGGGCGCTCCGCCGGTGAGTGCGGGGATGTGCATCAGCATGATGGTGTCGGTGCGTCCGCCGGCCGCGGCCGCGCCATCGCCGGTGGTCAGCCGGGCTTCCTGCTCGGCGCTCAGACCGGCTCGGCTGTCCGACCCGACGATCAGCCAGTTGGTGCCCGCGGTACCGGCGAGCCGCCCCGGGTAGTCGATCAGCGCGTCGGTGCGCTGCAACGATCGATCGACGTAGACCGCGAAGCCCAGCACTAGCAGCACCAACACCAGGAAAATCAGGGCGAGGACCCGACCGGGGCGACGTCGACGCCGGCGGGGCGACGCAGCGGGCGGCCACCGGGTGCCGGATCGCGGGGTGCCGGATCGCGGGGTGCCGGATCGCGAGGCGGCGGGTGACCGGGCGACGGGCAGGCGTTGGGTCGGGCGCCAGGATGGGTCCTGATAGCTCAGCGTCGGCTCCTGTGGGTCAATCCCCCGCGGGGCGTGCTCGCGAGGATAGTGGTGCCGCAGCCCGCAGTCGGCAGGTGATTGGGAAATCCGACCTGGTGGTCGTCATGTTGTGATCAAGTGTAAAGATGCCTCACCACCGTCGGGGAGGTATGGATGGACCGCTCGGATCGCAGAGATGTGACGGACACCGCATTCGACGTCGTGCTGCGGGGGTATGACAAGCGGCAGGTGGACGAGCGGTTGCGCTTTCTCGGCTCCGAGCTGGCCGCTGCGCGCCACGAGCTGCAGGCGGCCTGCCAGCGGGTCGCGATGCTGGAGGACGCGCTGAGCCAGGCGCGCTCGGCTTCCTGTGGTGAGCCGGCGGGGGATGGGCAGTTCGGCGCCCGGGTCGAGAAGATCCTCAAGCTGGCCGAGGACGAGGCGCGCGAGGTGCGCACGGCTGCTGGTGCCGAAGCCGACGAGTTGTTCAGGGTGGCCACCGCAGACGCGGAGAAAGTGGGGAAGGTAGCCCGCGCCGAAGCGGATCAGCTGGTGAAACAGGCCCGCGCCGAGGCGGAACGGCTGGTGGCCGCGGCGACGGACATCGCCACGCAACGGGAACGCTCCAGCGCCCACGAGCTGCATCAACTGTCCCGGTTGCAGGAAGAGATCAACGCGGATCTGTACCGGGTGAAAGACGTGCTGGACAGCCTGTTCGGGGCCACCGGCGCCGTGGCCGGGGCGATCCTGCACACGCGGCGCAAGGATGTCGCGCAGCCCACCCACCAGGCCCGTACTGTGTAACTATCGCCACTATGTAACCCTCGCCCGGCTCCGTGCGAGGATTCGGGTGGAGTGAGTGTGTCAGCGTCGGCTCCTGGCGGTGCGACCCATCTCAGGGAGCCACGTTGAACTGCGGCGTCGCCCCGTGCCCATCACGAGTGGAGCGAGGCGTAACAGCATAAGGAGAGGCCACATGCCATCTCGTAAGCGCGCACCATCCCGCTCCAGTCCTGCCGCCGGAGGAGTCGGAAGCCCGATAATCGGGAACCCCACCGTGGACGCCATGGTGGGCACCGCAATGGAGATCGAGGGCCGGCACACCCCGCAACAAGTGATCGCCGGGTTGCGTGCGACCGGCGAAGGTGCAGACCTGGTCCAGCTGCTGACCCCGGAGGGGCAGCGGATCTCCCATCCACAGTTCGACCTGGAGATCTCCGCGGCGGAGATCCGGGCGCTGTATCGCGACATGGTGCTCGTCCGCCGGGCCGATCGGGAGGCGAGCGCTCTGCAGCGGCAGGGACAGCTCGGTCTCTGGGCCCCGTTGCTCGGCCAGGAAGCCGCGCAGATCGGTGCCGGTCGCGCGCTGGCCGCCCAAGACATGGTCTTCCCGTCCTACCGTGAGCACGGCGTCGCCTGGTGCCGGGGAGTGGACCCGACCGAGCTGTTCGGCATCTTCCGCGGCATCGACCAGGGGGCATGGGATCCACGCGAGACCGGATTCCAGCTCTACGCCATCGTGGTCGGCAGCCAGTGCCTGCACGCCACCGGGTACGCGATGGGACAACGGCTGGACGGCAAGATCGGCAACGCCGAGACCGGGGAGGCGACCGTCTGCTTCTTCGGCGACGGCGCCACCTCACAGGGTGACGTGCACGAGGGCTTCGTCTGGGCCGCGGTCTACGACGCACCGGTGGTGTTCTTCTGCCAGAACAACCAGTGGGCGATCTCGGCGCCGCTGGAACGCCAGACCCGGGTGCCGCTGTATCGCCGGGCCCGCGGTTACGGTTTTCCGGGGATCCGGGTGGATGGCAACGACGTGCTGGCCACCCTCGCGGTGACCCGGTGGGCGCTGCGGGAATGCCGTACCGGCAACGGCCCGGTGCTGATCGAGGCGTGTACCTACCGGATGGACGCACATACCACTTCTGATGACCCCACCCGCTACCGCCTCGCCGACGAGCTGGAGGAATGGAAGCTCAAGGACCCACTCGAGCGGGTCCGAGTGCACCTGGTCCGGGAGGGGCTGGCAGCGCCGGAGTTCTTCGCGAGCCTGGCCACCGAGGCCGATGAGCTGGCCGCCCGGCTTCGCGATTACTGCACCTCGATGCCCGTTCCCGGCCCGGAACGGATCTTCTCAGAGGTCTACGCCGAGCCGACGGCGGCGATCGAGACGGCCCGTGCGGACTACCTGGCCTATCACGCCTCTTTCACCGAGGAGGAGCACTGATGGCCGGCACCGGCGAACCGCGGACGATCACCCTGGCCAAGGGCCTCAACCAGGGCCTGCGGGTCGCAATGGAGGCCGACCCCAAGGTCATCGTGATGGGCGAGGACGTCGGGAAGCTCGGCGGGGTGTTCCGGATCACCGACGGCCTGCAGAAGGATTTCGGTGAGCAGCGCGTGCTGGATACCCCGCTGGGCGAGTCCGGGATCATCGGCACCGCGGTCGGGCTCGCGGTCCGGGGATACCGCCCGGTCTGCGAGATCCAGTTCGACGGGTTCGTCTTCCCCGCTTTCGACCAGATCGTCACCCAGCTGGCCCGGCTGCACTACCGCTCGCAGGGCAAGCTGCGGATGCCGGTGGTGGTGCGCGTCCCGCACGGCGGCGGCATCGGCGCCGTCGAGCATCACTCCGAGTCCCCGGAGTCCTACTTCGCGCACACCCCAGGGCTCAAGGTGGTGGCCTGCGCCCACCCGGTGGACGCTTACTGGATGATCCAGCAGGCGATCGCCTGCGACGATCCGGTGATCTTCTTCGAGCCCAAGCGGCGGTACTGGGAGAAGGCGCCGCTGGACGTCGCGGCGGCGCCCCCGCCTTTGTTCACCTCACGAGTGCTGCGCTCCGGCACGACCGCGACCGTGGTGGCCTACGGTCCGATGGTGCGTACCGTGCTGGACGCCGCGACCGTCGCCGAGCAGGACGGTCGGCAGCTGGAGGTGATCGACCTGCGCACGTTGTCCCCGCTCGACCTGGCCCCGGTGTTCGACTCGGTGCGCCGCACCGGGCGGTTGATCTGCGTGTCCGAGGCACCCGCCGCGGTCTCGGTGACCGCCGAGGTGGCGGCCCGGGTGTCGCAGGAGTGCTTCTACTCGCTGGAGGCCCCGGTACTGCGGGTGACCGGGTTCGACACCCCCTACCCCCCCGCGAAGTGCGAAGAGGACTACCTGCCCGATTTGGACCGGGTGCTCGACGCCGTCGATCGCGCGATGGCGTACTGAGGCTGTGATGACCCGTATCTTCGTGTTACCCGACGTCGGGGAGGGACTCACCGAGGCGGAGATCCTGGGCTGGCATGTCGCGCCCGGGGACACCGTCACGCTCAACCAGATCATCGTGGAGATCGAGACGGCCAAGGCGGCCGTCGAGCTGCCCAGTCCCTTCGCCGGGGTGGTCAGCGAGCTGTTCGTCGAACCCGGCGCGACGGTGGCGGTCGGCGCCCCGATCATCGCAATCGACACCGGTGACACCGCTGGTGCCTCTGGTGCCGGGCCGGAGCCTGCCGCTGCCGGCGCGATCGGCGAGGTGGGACCCGGCGGGCGGATCACCACTCTGGTCGGTTACGGCCCGCGAGCCGCAACCGTGACCCGCCGCCCGCGCAAGACCACTGCGGCAGCTGCCACGGGCGGCGCCGAGGGATCGGTCCCGCTGGCCAAGCCACCGGTCCGCAAGCTCGCCAAGGAGCTGGGGATCGACCTGGGAACCGTGCTCGGTTCGGGTACCGGTGGGGTGATCACCCGGGATGACGTGCGCCGCGCCGCGGAGCCGGTGAGCAACGGCATGGCGAGCACCGCCGATGTCACCGGGGTCGATGTCACCGGAGTCGAGGTCACCGGGCAGCGCCGGGAGCCGGTTCGCGGGGTTCGCAAGGCCACCGCGGCCGCGGTGGTGGCCTCCGCCTTCACCGCGCCGCACGTCACGATGTTCCTCACCGTCGACGTCACCCCGATGATGCAGCTGCGGGCCCGGCTGGCGCAGCAACCCCCGTTCCGCGACGTGAGACTGACCCCGCTGACGTTCACGGCTCGGGCGATGTGTCTGGCGGCGCGCCGGACCCCGGAGGTCAACGCCAGCTGGGACGAGGTGGCCGACGAGATCGTCTACTTCGACTACGTGCACCTCGGAATCGCCGCCGCCACGCCCCGCGGGCTGGTGGTGCCCAAGATCCGCAACGCCGATCGATTGGCGCTGCGCGAGCTCGCCATCGCGCTGGACGAGCTCGCCACCTCGGCCCGGGAGGGACGCACCGCCCCAGGCGACATGCTCGGCGGCACCATCACCATCACCAACATCGGGATCTTCGGTATCGACACCGGCACCCCGATCCTCAACCCCGGCGAGTCGGCGATCCTCGCGCTGGGTGCGATCCGGGAGCAACCGTGGGTGGTGGACGGCGCCGTGGTGCCCCGCAAGGTCTGCCAGCTGGCCCTATCCGTCGACCACCGTGTCGTCGACGGCCAACAAGGCTCCCAATTCCTCACCGACGTCGGTGCCCTGCTCACCGACCCCGCCCTCGCCCTGACCTACTGACCCCGTTGTTTCCGCATTCAGCGGGCTCAACGTGGTTATCGAGACGCGTTTGATCCCTTGATGTCATAGGGTGAGCACACCACCGTGATTGATATCATATCGCTCCAGTCGATAGAGGCAAGGAGATTATTGTCAGTGCAGGGTGCGGAGATTCTTGCCGAGGAGCGAGAGATCATCTCTCGCGAGCTTGCCGTCGGACGCTCTTATCGATACATTGGGCGACTGCTGAATCGGGACCATACGGTGATCTCGCGTGAGGTCGCGCGGAATGGTGGCCGATCAGCATATCGAGCGATACCCGCCCAGCGGCAGTTGTGGCGCGACCCGTTGTCCACCCCCGGGGATCGCTTCCCACTTGGACCGCCGCCCGAGTTCTGGTCTGACTGTGACGATGAGCCGAGCGAGGTGGGGATCCGTCCGTTCTCGCTGCGGGGGGTGGTTGCGGTGTCAATGGGCGAGGTGGGGTCGGGTGTCACTTACAGCTATGACCCTGAGCGACAGGTCGGTGTGGTGCGCGGCGCGGATGGGGGAAAGATCCAGCTTGTCAAGCACACCAAGCCTGGCGCGACGACGTCTGAGACGTCTGGTTATCCCACCGATGGCGATCCGAAGAATCCTCCACCGGAGGAGATGCACCCACCCGACTATCAGGATGACTGATCGCGATGACGGTCCTGGTCCTCGCGCGCAACATCGACCCGCATGTCGATCGGGTCGCCGAAGGACTGACGTCCCGGGGTGTCCCGTTCTTTCGCACCGATCTGGCCGCGTTCCCGCAGTCGCTCATGGTGGATTCTCGGCTCGGCCCGGACGGCTGGGACGGGGAGCTGGCCAACGAGTACCGGTCGGTACGGCTGAAGGATATCCGCTCGGTGTGGTATCGCCACCCGTCGCACTTCACGTTCCCGGAGGGCATGTCCTCTGTGGAGCGGCGCCACGCGGCGGCGGAGGGGAAGTGCGGGCTGGGCGGGACGCTGTCGAGGCTGAGGGCACTGTGGGTGAACTATCCGTCGCGGGAGGCCGACGCGGCCAAGCCCGCTCAGCTCGACGTGGCCCGCGAGTGCGGATTGTGGGTGCCCGAGACGTTGGTGACGAACAAGCCCGACGCGGTCCGGGCGTTCGCCAAGGAGATCGGCGGGCCGCTGGCGGTGAAGAACCTGTCCGCCGCAGCGATCGCCGAGGCCGGCGGTGTCCAGGTGGCGTTCACGCGCCGGCTCGAACCCTCCGATCTGGATGACCTGCGCGGCGTGGAAACGACGGCACACTTATTTCAGGAATTCATCGAGCCGAAGGCATTCGAAGCCCGCGTAACCGTCGTGGGCGAGAAGATATTCGCGGCTGCCATCCACGCCGGCTCGGACGCGTCGAGAATAGATTTCCGTTCCGACTACGATAATCTCACCTATTCGGTGACTCAGCCGCCGGAGCAGGTGGCCGCCGGGATGCTGGCGTTCATGCGCGCGTTCGGGCTGGTATTCGGGGCGTTCGACTTCGCCATCACCCCTGAGGGTCGGTGGATCATGTACGAATGCAACCCGTTCGGGGCCTATGGCTGGCTGGAAACAGAACTCGGATTCCCCATCACCGCTACTCTGGCTGACTTACTCGCTGAGGGGATCGTCCGATCGTGACCTCTTACCCGACCGATCTGTCCGAGGCAGAAGGCCAGCGCGCCCGAGAACGGCTCGCCGCGCTGGCCGACCGGTTCACCGAGGATGGTGACTTGCGCACCGCCGAATGGCGCGAGGCATTCCTGAGGACGTGGCGACACCCCTACGTACCGGCCTACTACCCGTCGCTGGAAAAGCCGCCCGTGCTGTGTATCGGCGATCCGGAGCAACGGTCCGGCTGGCTGGACGCGGTCTACAACGATGAAACGTTGGTCACCAAGGTAGCGCCGATCCCGTTGTCCCGCGCGTTTCGCCCCGCAACGGGCTGGATGTACACCAGCTCCTCCACCCTGCCCTCGTTGGTGTTGCGGATGCTCGAAACACTGGACGTGTGCGACGGGCACCGCGTGCTGGAGATCGGCACCGGCAGCGGCTACAACTGCGCGCTCCTGTGCCAGCGGCTCGGCGGCGACCGCGTGACCAGCGTGGACATCGACCCCGAACTGATCGACCTGGCCGACGAGCGGCTGGCCGCCAACGGCTACACCCCCACCCTTGCCGCCGTCGACGGAGCCGAAGGCTACCCCGCCAGGGCGCCCTACGACCGCATCATCGCCACCTGCGCGGCGCACACCGTCCCGAGCGCCTGGCTCAAGCAAGCCGCCCCCGGCGCGGTCATCCTCACCGACGTGCACGGCCTGCTCGGCGGCACCCTGGTGCGCCTGACCGTGGACGCCGAGGGGACCGCCATCGGCCGGTTCGTCCCGTACTGGTCCGGGTTCATGCAGATGCGCCGCGCTGTTGAACCGGAGATGCCGGACCGACATCGGTGGAGCGCCGAGGAGCCGAGCCGTTCGAGCACCGATGTCGATCCGGCACCGCTGCGTGCTCACGGGCTGTTCGGGTTCGTCGTGCAATGGCACTTACCAGATGTCAGCCGAGGATTCGGCACCTCAGACGACGGCCAGCCCACGCTGTATCTGTTCGCTCCGGACGGCTCGGAAGCCTTCATCGAGACCGAGAAGACGCACGGCCGGTATCGCGTCAGCCAGGCCGGTCCACGCCGATTGTGGGACATCGTCGAACAGATCCACGAGTTCTGGCAGAACGCCGGACAGCCCCGCTACGACCGCTTCGGCCTCACAGCCACAGCCGCCGAGCAGTACGTATGGCTCGACGACCCTGATAGCCCGCACCGCTGGCCACTCCCTGTCCGGTGATTCAATAACGGTGCCCCGTGGACCGGAGAGGACCATAAGTGGCTGACCTGTACTCACTTAGGGCCCCTCAGCCCGCTGAATGCGGAGTGAGCCAGGACAGGAAGGCGGAGGGGGAGATGTGGTGGGTTGTCGGGGGTAAACGGGTGCGTAGCGCGCGGTCGGCGGTGACGACTGCGCAGTCACCGCCGCCGGTGACGATATCGACGATGGTGTCGTCACCGGAGCCGGCGGCGCGAACTATCTCGACGCCGGGAACGTCGGGGGCTCGCGAGGCCGCCCCCTCGAGCACCAGCACGGGGCGGGTGACCCAGCCGAAGCGACCGGGCGTGAGAGCGAAGACTCCCGGTCCGGCGACGGCGACCTCGCGCAACAGGCGTTCGGCGGCGCCGGCTCGGTCTCGCCACCAGCCGTCCGGGCGGGAACCGACGACGTTGGCCGCATCCACCACGAGTCCGATCATGGGCACTTGCAGCGCGGGCCAGTCGGCCGCGAATGCCGGATGCAGGTTCAGCCCGGTGACAGCGGCCTCCGGAATCCAGGCGAGCTCGGTGCACTCGGGATTGGGGTGCACCGCCAGCGGCTCAGCGACATCGGCGAGCACGCTGGTGAACGACCAGTCATCACCGCCCGGGTGGTCCACCACCTCGCCGCGGACGCGTACGCGAGCAGGATCCACGGCGGCCTCCTCAGCGGCCTCCCGCAGCGCGGCCTGCACCGCGGTCTCGTCACTGTGCCGGGCCCCGCCCGGCATCCCCCAAAGATCCCCGTGGTGCGTCCACGGCGCGCGATGCTGCATCAACACCAAGGGCCGGCGCTGGTCATCCGGGGCGCGCAGCAACAGCCCGGCTGCCCCGAAGCGTCCCCACCGGTCCTGCCCGTCGCCGCAACGCACCCAGCCGTCGCCGTCGGTCCTCGCCTCATCCGCCACCGGTCTACGCTGCCACAGCGGTGGTAGCGCAAACGTAACGGCCGACCGTGCGTTGACGACACACAGCTGAGGGTCATCGGTCGCGCACTGCGAGGTTGGGGACACCGCAGGGGTCAGCACACCGGGGAGTTGGGGGTAAGTGAATGTTGAGAGGACTCGGGTGGCAACCCGGACTCGGCATGATAGCGATGGCAATAGGGACCAGGAATTCGACGGTAGATGTGAGACCACAGGATCGAGCCGGCATGGGGACGACCCGCAACGGCGGTATCGACCGGAGCGTCCAAGTCGTAGCCAGGGAAGATCCCGGCGCCGAAGCGTTGCACGCCTGGGATCAGTTGGTGGATCGGACCCCAGGCACCGACGTCACCCAACTCTCCGTCTGGGTGGGATTACGCGGCCGGGTCGGCTTCACTCCGCTGTACCTGCTGGCCTACCAGGCTGATGAACTGGTCGGGGGTGCGCAGATCCTGACTCGCCGGTTTCCCGTCCTGGGCTCGATGGGCTACCTCCCGTACGGCCCGCTCATCGCACCCGACGCACCTGCAGCCGATGACATCCGCGGGGCACTCGTCGACGCCCTCGTGGTGCTGAGCCGGCGGCGGCTACGGATCCTGTTCGTCCAACCGCCTGAGGGCGCCCAGGACACCAGTGACGAGCTGCTCCGCCGCGGCTTCCGGACGTCATCGGCCGGGATCGCCCCGCAGGGCTCGATCCGCATCGACCTGACGGCCGACCTGGCCGAGATCCGTAGCCGGTTCGGCAAGCGGCTCAAGTCGTGGACAAACCGGTGGGAATCCCGCGGTGTCACGGTTCGGCTCGGGACCGAGCAGGATGTTCCGCTGCTCGCGGAGCTGATGGCCAGCTCAGCGCAACACCAGGGCTACACGCCGCTGCCGCTGGACTACATGACCGCGTTGTACCGGGAACTCGCCGCCACCGGCCACGTCGTGATGTTCGTCGGCGAGGTGGACGGGGTGCCGGTCGCGGTCGACCTGATGTCCGGATGCGGCGAGATGGTCCGCGGCCGGCTGTCCGGGTTCGACCGTTCCGGGGAGGCGATGCGGCTCAGCGTGCCGGCCGCCATCCGGTGGGAGATGATCAAATGGGCCAAGGAACAAGGGTATCGCTGGTTCGACTTCGGTGGGCTGCGCGCGGAGACGCTCACAGCGCTGCTGGACGGTCCCGACCACAGCACCGATACCGGACACAGTGACGCCGTACACAGTGACGCCGTACACAGTGCCGATCAGCCCAAGCTCACCTTCGGGGGCACCGCGTTCCGCTACCCCACCGCGGTGGAGCTCATCAGGCCTGCGCCGCTGCGGCTGGCCTACGACCTCGCGTGGCGCTCCGAGACCGGCCGTCGGCTGTTCGGTGAGGTGAAAAGCCTGCTCCGAGGATCTCGACGGCGGGGTCGCGATCACACGGTTTCGCCACCCACGAGCCCCGGGGTATCCTCCGGCTAAGCCGGATCATCGTCGCTTCCAGCCATGCCAAGTCCATTCACTCACCGTCGATCAGGGAGGCGGAAGAGGGTATGAAAATCGTGTGTGTCGGCGGCGGACCGGCGGGTCTGTACTTCGCCATTTCCGCGAAGCTGCGCAACCGGGATCACGACATCACGGTCATCGAACGCAATCCTGCCGGAGTGACCTACGGCTGGGGAGTCACGTTTTCCGATCCGTTGCTCGACAGTCTCCACCAGAACGATCCGGTCAGCGCGCGGAAAATATTCGACAGTCCCGCGTCGTGGGGCAACCAGGAGGTACACGTCCGGGGAACGCGAGCCCACCTCGGTGGGTACGGGTTCGCCATCGGCCGCAAGCATCTTCTCGACATCATGGTCGAGCGGGCGATAGAGCTCGGTGTCGACGTTCAGTTCCAACGCGAGGTCAAGGACCTCTCCGAGTTCACTGATGCCGATTTGATCGTCGCCTGCGACGGCGCGAACAGTCGGGTACGTCGCCTCCATGACCAGCACTTTCAGACCGATGCGGTGATCGGCCGGAACAAGTACATCTGGCTCGGCACCCACCGGATCTTCGATTCCTTCATGTTCGCATTCGAAGAGACGGAAGCGGGTTGGATCTGGTTCTACTCCTACCCTTACAACGCGGACACGACCACTTTCATCGTCGAGTGCTCCCCAGAAACCTGGCACGGACTCGGCTTCGACACGTTAGGACCCGATGAGAGCCTGAATAAGCTACAAGAGATCTTCGCGCACCATCTCGACGGCCACTCCCTCCTGAACTCGATGCGCGACCTCGGCAAGATTCCGTGGCTCAACTTCACCCGTATCACCAACACCTCATGGTCTCATGACAAGATCGTGCTCATGGGCGACGCAGCGCACACCACACATTTCTCCATCGGGTCGGGCACCACGCTGGCGATGCAAGACGCCATCGGACTGGCCGAGAGCCTGGAAAACCACGACGATCTCGAGGTGGCCCTCGAACATTACGAGGAGAAGCGGCGCGCCGAGATCCTGGACCTGCAGAACGCGGCGGTGAGTAGCACCGAATGGTTCGAGAATGTGCCGAGCTGTATCGATCAGCCGATCACTCAGTTCTCCTATTCACTGTGGAAGCGCCGCGGTCATCATCCGTGGTGGCGTTACCAGGTTCATCTGGCAACCCAGATCTCACCACTGCGCAGGCTCCGGCAAGCCCTCAGCAGCGCCCGCAACGGGCTCCGGGCCCAGCAGCGCCTGAAGCTGGCTGCCATCTCGCCATCGAAGCACGCCGATCCCGCGGTCCCTGCCGGATCCGTGCACATCACCTGAGCACGAGGAACGGACGATCTCAGGCGTGCGGGATGTCGAAAATGTTGCTCAGAGTGGCAGCGAATCCGATGTCGCCGTCCAACGACACCTTGCCGGTCATGAGCATGACCGCCGGAGAGGCGTTGCCGGAGACCAGCGCGAGAAACTGATCACCCGACATCGTCAGGGTGACGCGCGGATCGTGCGAGGGTTCCTTGCTGATCGAGCACTGCGGCACTGAGGAACCCGGCACTGAGGAACCTGGCGCCGAGGGGCCTTGTGTCCCAGTGATCCAGGTCTCGTACACGTCCTCACCGTGCGGGCCACCGGTGATCCGCCAGTGAATCGCGGAGTCCCGTTTCGGCGCCCGTTCCGCGCGGAACTGGCCCACCATCCGGCTGAAGATCGCCTCGAGTAGCGCCGCGCGCCGCGGTGGATCGTCCAGGACGGCGTCCAGCTGCTCTGACGAGGCGTGTTTGATCAGCCGCGCGAAGGCCCGCGGTTCCATCGCACCGTTCGCCGGATCGAGCAGGCTCACGAATTCCGCAACGGACAGCGTCCTCGGATCCACGCCGTTGGCGTCATCCTTCGCCATGATCACTCCCCTGGTATCTACTGTCGAGTAACATTACGGCCTGGTAGGTAGACTCGCAACCGTGAGCCCGTCCCTCGCCGAGCCCTCGCCGGCGCCCCGCCGGCGGCTGCCACGGCAGGTGCGGGAGCGGCAGATGCTCGATGCGGCCGTCGCAGTGTTCTCCCAGCGTGGGTTCCACCTGGCCTCGATGGACGAGATCGCCGAAGCCGCCGGGGTATCCAAGCCGATGATCTACGCCTACCTGGGAGCCAAGAACGACCTGTTCACCGCGTGCATCCGGCGGGAGGCGCGGCACCTGATGGAGTTGATCACAGAGGCCGTGCCCGCGGGGCTCGCAACGGACGAGCGGCTCTATCACGGCCTGCTGGCTTTCTTCGCCTTCGTCACCGAGCACCGCGACGGCTGGATTGTGCTCTACCGGCAGGCCAAGGTCCGCGAACCGTCCGCCGGTGAGATCGCCGCAGCCCGTGCTCAGATCATCGCCATGGTGGCCGGCCTCCTGGCGGGTTCATCCAGCGACGAGGCACAAGCCCGCGCGCTGCCCACCGCGTACGCGGTTGTCGGGGCGGCCGAGGCCTTGTCGGACTGGGCACTGGAGCATCCCGAGGAGACCCCAGATGCCCTCACCACCCGCCTGATGGGCCTGTTCTGGACCGGTCTGCAGCGATCCGGCGACGAACCCGTCCAGGCCGCAGGCCCGTCAACTGATCCATAGCCGGCACTGAATACATACTCACGAATGACCTCAGTCGCCGTCTTGTCGTTCCGGCTCGGGGTGGCGGATGGGGTGTCGGTGGCGGCGGCTCAGTGGGTCGCGGCGTTACGCCGGATGGGCTGCCGGGTGCATACCATCGCGGGAGCCGGCACAGCGGATCGTCTGGTGCCCGGGCTCGCTCTCGACGCCCACCCGCCGGCCGGCTCGGGTGAACTGGCTACTGCGCTGCGCGGCGCCGATCTCGTGGTGGTGGAGAACGTCTGCTCGCTACCGATGAACCCGCCGGTGACCGAGGCCGTCGCGCTGGCACTGCGCGGGCGCCGGGCGGTGCTGCGCCACCACGATCTGCCCTGGGAGCGGGAGCGCTACGCGCACCTGCGCGGTTGGCCCCCCGACGATCCCAGCTGGCAGCACGTGGCGATCAGCCAGCACAGCGCGACGCAGCTGGCCAGTCGCGGCATTGCCGCCACCACCGTCTACCACGGTTACGCACGGATCCCGCGCCGCGGCGATCGGAACGCTGGACGGGCGGCGCTGGGCGTGGCACCGCGGCAGCGGCTGCTGTTACAGCCCACCCGGGCGATCCTGCGCAAGAACGTCGCGGCCGGGATCGCGCTGGCGCAGTCCCTCGAGGCGGTCTACTGGCTGACCGGCGCGGCCGAGGAAGGCTACGGTCCGCAGCTGGCCGAGCTGCTCACCCGGGCCCGCTGCCCGGTGCGCCGCGGGCTGCCCAGCGGGCTGAAGATGGCTGACGCGTACGCCGCCGCGGACGCCGCGGTACTGCCCTCGACGTGGGAGGGTTTCGGCATGCCGCTGATCGAGTCGGCACTGGCCGGCCGGCCGTTGGCGGTGAGCGACTACCCGGTGGCCAGGGAGGTGGCCCAGCTGGGATTCACCTGGTTCCCCGTCGACGACCCGTCCCCACTCGCCGAGTTCATTGCCGATCCCGATCCCGCGCTGCTGGCCCGCAACTATGCGCTGGCCCGGCGTCATTTCGGGCCCCAAGCCCTGACCTGGCGGTTGACCGAGACTCTGGTGCGTGCTGGGCTACCCGGCCCACGCTAGGGTGCTCGATCATGCACGCTAGGGTGCGCGATCATGTTGGACGAACTGCTGACTCGGATCCTGCGCGGTCCCGTGCAGCGCCTATTGGCTGAGGAACGAAGCCGGTTCACCCACGGTGAGAGCGCGGACCCGCTCTACCGCTACCGGGTGCACGGTAGGCTGGAACGGCTGCACATCGATCCCACCGCGATCGTCAACAACGCGCTGTTCAACGTCTCCGGTGGGGAAATCACTATCGGTGAGTACGCCTTTTTCGGGCACGAGGTCGCCGTCCTGACCGGTACTCACGACATCACCAAGTTCGGCAGGGAACGCCAGACCACCTTTCCCCACTCCGGGCGTGACGTGGTGATCGAGGACGGTGTCTGGGTGGCCAGCCACGCGATGGTGCTCGGGCCGGTGCGCATCGGCAAGCACGCGGTCGTCGCCGCGGGCTCCCTGGTGCTGGAGGACGTCGCGCCCTACACGGTCGTCGCAGGCCGCCCAGCAAAGATGATCAAGAAGGTCGGCATGGTCGGTCAGACTGCCTCAGCCGACCCGCAGTGAAGCTCGAGATCGGCGCAGGCGAGAAGCCGCATCCCGACTACGATGTGCACGTCGACATCCTCCCGCTGCCCGATATCGAAGTGATCAGCTGGATCGAGGCGTTGCCCTTCGCCACCGCGTCGGTCGACGCGCTGCGCGCCAACCACGTGCTCGAACACCAGAGCTACGAGCTGGTCGGGCCCACCCTGCGCGAGTGGGCCCGGGTGATGCGCCCGGGTGCGGCGCTGGACATCGGCGTGCCGGACGCCCGGTTCGTCGCTGCGCAGTGGGTTCGCGGCGAGATCGACACCGCCGAGGCGAACTACTGGATCCTCGGCGGTCACTCCGACCGGGCCGCGCACCGGGGCGTCGATGCGCGCGGTGTCCGCCGCTGGATCTGGAACGCCCACCACACCATGTTCGACGCCGCGTCCCTGCGCGCGCTGGTCTCCCGCTGCGGGTTCACCGACCTGAACATCTTCACCTACGACGTTCGCAACCTGCGCTGCTCGCGATACGCACCTCGTGACGGGGGCTTGAATCAGCACTGGGTCGGATCAACACTGGGCCAGATCGAGGCCCGGGTCGATCCGATGCAGGTCGTGCGGGTCGCTGGTCACCACCACGCCATGCACGCGGCGAGCCAGCACCACCACGGAGACATCGGCGATGTCGGAGGTTCCGGTGGCACCGCACACCTGCCCGACGGCCCGTGCCTCATCAGCGTCCAGCGGGGTGATGGTGACCGGCTCGGCGGCGAGAACCCGCACCAACCGCACCTGACGGGCCGGGTTGCGCCAGACCTGGGCAAGGACCGCACCGGGCACGTGTACCTGGTCAGCCAGCTCCAAGAGACGGACCACCCGCCGGTCGGCACGCTCGATCGCGATGAGGGCTCCGGCGTCGAGGACTACAGGCCGAGGGCGCTGCGTGCCCACGCGGTCTCCTCCTCTGTCGCGGGCCCGAGCTCGGCGCGGATCTCCGCTAGCACATCACGAAGCTGCTCCCGCCGCGCCCGCGCCAGCATCGCCTCGGCCACCCACGCACTGACCGACGCCACCTGCCCAGCGGCGACCGCCGCCTCAGCCGCAGCGACGGCCTCCTGATCCACGGTGACCGTGACCCGAGTACGCATACATCGAGCGTACCTCTGCATCACAATATATGCGCCAGGAAACGGTCAGCGCGCACGGAGATATCCTCCCGATATGCCGTTGGCCACCGCTGCGACCGGGATCGGTAAGCAAGTGGTCACCCACGCCGTGCGCACCTGGTTCGGGGCGAGGCGGGAAGTCGCTGAGCGTGACGCAGAGCTGATCGACCTGGTGCGACTCAGCGTTCGGGACCACTTCCAGCGGCGTAAGTTGGTCCGGCAGCTGGAGGATCTGGCCGACCAGATCGCCGAGCGGCTGCGGCCGGTCTATGAGCACGACTTCCGCGAGGTGCCCGACAACGAGCGGGTCAGCGCGCTGCAGGCCGTGGTCGACGCGCTGGAGCGCGCCGACCTGACCGATACCACCCTGTTCGCGATGGACGTCGACGCCCGCAAACTGGCGCGACTGGTGCGGGAGCGGGTGCCCGTCCGGCAGGTCGGCTTGGCCGAGCCGGCAGAGCGGTTCTACGACGCGGTGCTCGACGAGAGCTGCATGGCATTGGTGCAGGTGGTCAAGCACCTGCCCGCGTTCGAGCCGCGCGCGCTGGCCGAGTTGCTGGGCCGGTTTTCCCAGGTTGTCGAGGCCATCACCGAGGTGCTGCACCGGTTGCCGCGCACCACGCTGGACGCGCCTCGCGGCAGCGAGCACGACGAGGAGTTCCGCGCCCGCTACCTGGGACACCTCAGCGAGACACTCGACGAGTTGGAGCAGTTCGGCATTGACGTGCGGCGCTACAAGCCGCGCACGCTGGTCAGCGTCGCGTACCTGAGTCTGCAGGTCAGCACTGGCCGTGCTCGTCGAACCCGTGGCGATCAGCTCGACGAGCACTGGTTCACCGAGCACCGGTTCGCCGAGGGACGGCGCACGGTGACAGAGGGCAGCGTGCGGGCCGAGACGGCGCTGGCGCAGAGCCCGCGGACGCTGCTGCGAGGCGAGGCCGGTTCGGGGAAGACGACTCTGCTGCAGTGGCTGGCCGTCACAGCCGCCCGTGGCGGGTTCTCCGGGCCGCTGGCGGGCTGGAACGGGTGCGTGCCTTTTCTGGTCCGGTTGCGCAGCTATGCCGACCGTCCGCTACCGCAGCCACAGCAGCTGCTCGCCGGGGTCGCTGACCCCCTGGTGGACCTGCTGCCACCGGGCTGGGTGCACCGGCAGCTGAACTCCGGCCAGGCGCTGCTGCTCGTCGATGGAGTAGACGAGCTGGTCAGCGCCCAGCGACCCGCCGTGCGCAAATGGTTGCAGAGCCTGCTCACCGAGTATCCGCAGATCCGGGTGGTCGTGACCGCCCGACCCGGCGCCGCCGACCGCGGCTGGCTGGCCGCTGAGAAGTTCGCGCCGGTGCTGCTGGAACGGATGTCCCCGCTGGATGTGGCGGCGTTCTGCCGCCGCTGGCACGACGCCCTGCGCGACGCTGCCCAGCGCCGTGCCGTCACACTGCCGTGCCCCGTGGACGAGCTGACCGACTATGAGCGGGCGCTGCTGCGCCAGCTTGATGGGCGCAGGCATCTACGCGGGCTGGCGAGCAGCCCGTTGCTGTGCGCGATGCTCTGCGCGCTCAACCTCGACCGCCGCCGGCAACTGCCCCCGGACCGGATGGCGCTCTACCGGGACGCACTGGCGCTGCTGCTGGAACGCCGCGACGCGGAGCGCGAGATCCCCGCGGGTCGCAGCGTGGTGCTGGACACCGGCAGCAAGCTGGCGATCCTGCAGCATGTGGCGTGGCGACTGAGCCTGGCCGGGCGCGCGGAGCTGTCCCGGGACGAGGTGCTGGAACTGGTGGCCCGCGCGGTGGCACGGATGCCCAATGTCGAGCACTCCGCCGAGGACGTGCTGCAACACCTGCTGGACCGCAGCGGTGTGATCCGCGAGCCAGCACTGGGTCGGGTTGACTTCGTGCACCGCACCTTCCAGGAGTACCTGGCCGCCAAGGAAGCGACCGAGGACCAGCCGGTCGACACTCTCGTCAGCCGGGCGCACCTCGACCAGTGGTGGGAGACCCTGGTGATGGCGGTCGGGCACGCCACCCCGGAGCGCCGCGCTGCCCTGCTGGCCGGAGTGCTGGACCGGGCCGACGCCGAACCGCGGCACTGCCGGCGCCTGCGTCTGCTGGCCGCCGCCTGCCTGGACACCGCGCAGGTGGTTGACTCAGAGATCACCCATCGCATCGAGGCGGCGTTGGAGCAGCTGGTGCCGCCCCGCAGCCAGCCGGAGACCCGCTCGCTGGCACTGGCCGGTAACCGGGTGCTGCGCCGGTTGCCTTCGATGCTCGACGGGCTGAGCGATGCATCAGCTGCCGCGTGCGTGAAAACCGCCGCGTGGGTCGGTGGCCCCGAGGCGCAGCGGCTCCTGGCCCGGTGGGCAGCCGATCCTCGTGGCGCCGTGCAGCGTGCCCTGGCCCAGGTATGGCGCTACTTCGACCCTAGCGATTATGCCGAGGAGGTCCTACGAGACGCGCCACTGGATAACGGAAAGATCAAAATCGAGCTGTTCGAACACGTGTCACAATTGCGCAAACTACGACACCTCAACAACGCATCGATCGAGTTAGCAGACGCCGGCAAGGCCGATGATCTCAATTTCCTTCATGACGCGCCACCGGTGGTCACCCGACTGGAAGTCAAAGTCAACGGCCCAGTCGACCTCACGCCGCTAGCGAAATTCCCCACGCTGGACGCAGCGTTCATACTCGAGAGTGAGGCGCGTGCCGGGTGGGATGTGCTTCCTACATTGGGGGCACTACGGGATCTGTTCGTGAATCCTCCTGATGGCGGACGCGACGCATCATTCTTCTCGGCGCTCGCCGAATGCCCCTCACTAATCGAACTGATCATGCGCGGCTGTACTGAGCTGTCGGACCTCTCGGCATTGGTATCGATTTCGCAACTGAGGCACGTAAGTCTACTTGAGGCCCATGCCCTCCGCCACCTGCGTGCCCTTACAGGGCTTCCCGATCTTCAGGAGCTGTACGTCAGCGATGCACCGCTTCCGGGTGGTCTTATTGCTTTCGCACCCGTCCTTGACCGGCTCAGAGAGCTTGCCGTGTGGTCAGTGCCGACAGTGACATCTTTCGACGGGCTAGCCGGAAGCTCGTTACATGCAATCAACCTGGCGGACTACCCTGCCATTAGCCTGGAGCCGTTGGCCACGCTGCAGTCTTTGAGAGGGGTGTGCTTGCGGCGATTCCCCGCAGTACACCTCGCCCCACTGGCCAGACTGCCCCACCTGCAAAAGGTAGCTCTGCTCGAAATCGATGAACCGGTGGACCTGTCACCGCTCGCCCAGATCGACCATCGGGTCCGGATAGAGCTGCGCAACACGTCCACAGTGGGGACCGCTGGCCCGCTCGTCAAGATCCAACGAATCTGACGAAACGTCGCAGAGCCCGTTCGGGCGTGTCGCGCTCAGCCTCCCTCGCGGTCGCCACGAGGTCTGGTACAAGGTCGCGCATGACATCACACCACCCGCTCGATGATGATCTACTCGCCAGGGCCCGAGAGCTGCGCGCGGCACACCGGTCTCCCAAGGAAATCGCCCGTGCGCTGGGCGTACGACCCAGCGCGGTCGCACCGCTGATGCGGGTGATCGCCCGAGAAGAAGCCGCTGACGAGCCCGAAGCCGCAGTGGTCGGGTGCTGGGTCAGCCCGAACTGGAGCGCCGGTCTCACGGTCCAGGGCCATGAGGAGTGGCCGTGCCGTGACGCGGCAGACAACGGCTATGGCGGGTTGGCCGGAGTCGTCGTGGCTCGGCGGCACCGGCCGCGACGGGTGTCGGTGTGCGGTTACCTAGTCGATGGGTACTGCCTGGGTGTGAAGAACGCGCTCGGGCCGGACGTGATGAATGATCGCGATCTGCCCGGCTTTGTCGGCAGGTTCTTCCACGCCTTCAAGGATGCCGGAGAGCCGGTCGAGGCGCCGCTGGAGTTGGCTCGCCACCTGGTGTGGGGAGCGGTCGATTACGCTCGCGACCTGGGGTTCTCACCCCATCCTGACTTTCAGCCCGCCTCGGGTCATCTCGGGACGTGGCAGGAAACCAGCGATATCACATTCGGACGCGACGGTGTCCCGCTCTACATTCAGGGCCCCTATGACAATCCGGCCGCGGTGAGCCGCACCTTGGCCCAGTCCGTTGGTGCGGGCAATTTCCATTTCGTCGCTCCAGTCGGAGCCGCAGCCGGCTGGTGATGTCCGCGCATACTGATCGCCGCTCCAGGACATGACAGCCGAGGAGCCCTACGGCGACCTGGGTGGCTGGGGTGCTCGTGAAGCACGCTGCACCATGGGTGTGGCAGGTCGTTGTCAGCACCCGGCGGTGACTGGCGCCCACCGGGCCGGTGGGGAGTCGCTGGGTGGTGATCCTTGCTCAGAGGAAGTGCTCATGATCCCCCGGCCCACCCCGCGACGCGGAGTCTGCTTGCGCTCGCTGTTGGCCGGCCAGGAGCCGGGATCGTGGGTTGCGACAGCCACCGCGACACGCCCTGGGCAGGGTGGCACCTCGGTTGCCGGTCGGGATGGTTTTGTGGGCATGGTGCACCGCGATGACCGTAGGGGCCGCTGAACTGGGATTTTGCCCCCTCGCTAGGAGACATGTCATTGTTTGTGTGACAATGTAGTCGTGGCTGGCTTGTGGTGGGACGAAGAAGATGCTGACTACATCCGTCGCCGCTCCGAACGCTACCCGGGCGCACTGAACATCGAACCAGAGTGGACCTTGGAGGCGGCCGCTGACCCCGAGTGATCGTGCGAGATCCCGATCCGAAGAGCCGCACCGGCGCGATCCGGCTGATCGGTTACTCACCTAGCGCGGGATTCGTCCTCACGGTGATCGTCGACGCGGTCGACTGGGCCGGGATCACCGCGTGGAAAGCACGCGGCGTAGACCTGCGCAGTTACTTGGAGGGAGGTGACAAGCGATGACTGAGAGAGCTGTCCGTGTTCGCCGAGACGCCATCCGTGCCGAGTACATGGACGAAGAAGCCGAGGCAGCTGAGGCAGAGGCGCTGGAGAACAGCCAAGCTGTCCTCTCAGTGCGGGTGCCTACTGCTCTTGCCGAGACGCTGAAGATGCGTGCTGCCGAGCAACATGTCCCGACGTCGGCGTTGATCCGGCGGATTCTGACCCGCGCCGTACGGGAGGGTATGGAACCAGTTCTCACCGTGGAGCAGGTGGAAGAGATAGCACGACGAGTCGTGCGCGAATCGGCCTAACCACCACAGGTCGATCAGCAAGCCGCCATCGATGTCGGAGCACGTCTTCGCGGCGAGTAGCCGGTCGCGGGCTCCAGCGGGGGACTATGTCCATACCCGTTGGCAGACAACGTGGGCCGCGAGGTGTTGGGTGTAGGTTGATCGACAGAGGGGGGTTCATGACCTCACCGGGCCACTCGGTGCTACGCGGTTTTCTCGGCGACGGGATTGGGCGTGTTGCTGTCGCCATCGTCCCGGTCACGGCATTGCGGGCGGTTCATACCCCAGCCATTCCCCGAGAAGGTGGTAGAGCGCGGTCGCGACCTGCTCA
>JBOHFF010000078.1:0-10034 GCA_050699515.1 Pseudonocardiaceae bacterium | reverse complement strand
ACTCGTAGACGTGGACGCGGTACTGCAGCGGACGAGGCGGGAGGCCGACGGCCGCCGGGGTGGAAAGATAGAGCACTCCGCCCGGCGCCAGCGCGGCGGCGGTGTTCCGCAGGCTCTGCACGCCGAGCTCGAACGGCAGATGTTCCAGCGCCGAGGTGTAGAGGGCGATGTCGAACGAGGGCAGCGCTGGCCAGGGCTGGGCCACGTCGCACTCCACCAGTTCCACCGGGAACGGGTCGCCGTACGTCGCGCGCAGGGCCTCGATCCGCTCGCGGGCCTCATCGAGATTGTCAGCGCTGATGTCCAGTCCGACGTATCCCTCGATCGTCGGGGCGTAGCGGTAGAGCAGCGGCAGCGCCAGCCCGCGGCCACAGCACACATCCAGCACGCGCGAGTTCGGCGCGCACTGCTCAGCGACGATCAAGTGCTGCAGGAGGTTCATCAGGCCCGACGGCTTGGCTTCACCGCGGCCCAGTGCTTGGTAGAAGTCGTCCATCTGGTTCGTGCTGTAGGGCCCCACCATCGGGGTTCCCAGCCGGGTCGTGTACTGCTCCGGCAGTTGCCCAGCGTTCATCGATGTGCCTCCAGTGAATTGTCCAGGTGGAGCGCCGGGGCCCGTGGCGGCGTATCGGTGTGGGTCCGGCCCGGCGGAGTACGGCAGGTTCGGCCCGCTCATCCGCGGTCTCCGCGTTCGTTGGCTTCCGCCTCGGCCGCGCCGGGCGCGGGGCGGGTTCGCGGCGAGGCCGGCACGATCAGGTCCTCGCTGGTCTGTACCGGCTCGTTCCAGGGGAAGACGACCCAGTCCAGCGTGTCCCACACCCACGTGTCCGGGGTGAAGGTCGCCGCCTTGCTGCGGCATAGCGCCGCGGTACGCACGGCAGCCGGCGCCAGGTGTGTGGCCAGCCACGGAACCACCGCGCGATAGGTAGACCCGGTGCCGCAGATGTCATCGACCAGCAGCACCCGGGCGCCGCGATGCGCCGCCAGCGCCGCATCAGGTTCCTTCGGCAGCTCGACCTGCCCGGTCGCGGGGAGGTGCAGGTCGTCACTGCGATTATGGCGGGCCGTCAACTCGACAACCGGCACGCTGTAGTGGCTGGCGAGCAACTGGGCCAGCGGAACTCCCCCGCGCGCGATCCCGACCACCACGTCGGGCGTCGGCTCCTGCCCGGCGATCAATGCGGCAGCAGAGGCGAAAGCATCCTGCGTCAGGCGCCAGACGCGCCGGTGCTCGAAAACGCGCTCTATCACCGCCTCGTCGATGTTCTTGGCCATCAGCTGGCCTGCCACGTGCCGGTGGCGAGAGTGAGGAACTGTTGGGAGAGAACAGGGTCGCTTTGAAATCGGCCGACGGCCTGATGTGTGGTGGTGCGGGCGGTTTCCATCCGCACTCCCCGTGCGCTCATACACAGATGCGTGCCGCGCACGGTGACAGCTACGTCCTTGCTCTCGATCAATGTGGCGATGTCATCAGCGACCTGTCGCGTGAAACGCTCCTGCACCTGAAGACGGCCCGCGTGCCGCTGCGCGATCCGGCCGAACTTCGACAGGCCCACCACCTCGCCATCGGGTACGTAGCCGGCAGCGACGTCGAGGTGCATGGGCAGCAGGTGGTGCTCGCACAATGACCAGACGCTCATGCCGCCGATCACGACCAACTGGCCGCTCAGACTGCTCTCGATGAAGCACGTCGGCGCTACCGACGAGTCGGGGGAGAGAAAAGTGCTCCACCACGCGGCGACTCGGTTCGGCGTGTCCACCAGTCCGTCCCGTGCGGGGTCTTCACCGAGTGCGGCCAGGAGCTGGCTGACGAGATCGGCGACGCGCTCGGTGTCGACCGGCCCCGGCGCGGTGGGCTGGAGCTGTGGTGACAAGGCCACACTCCTGCCGAGCGCAGGGCTGCAGACGGTGTTGGTCATAGACGTTGCCTCGCTTCCGGGTGGCAGGAGAAACTGGGGCTGAGCACGACGAAGGTCGATATGTACGCGCGCTGGGGAGGTGCCGAAGGTGGCACACGATGGCATCCGCGACCACCCAGACAGTCCTCATCAGACATTTGACCGCGACCCTCCGATGCACTTGCTCCGGAAACAGGTGGTGCGTAAGAAAGTCGGCCTTCGTACCCGGCGATGCTCGGTTGGCATCACCGGGCACCGGTCAGGATGTGCAGCCGAGTCGAGACGTTCCACCCTCGGGCGGTTGCCGGGTCGTAGAGCGCGTCCATGCCGGCCAGGACTTTCTCGCGGGTGGTGCCCTCCGGCATCACCCACACCGGGTCCAGTTGGTATTCATCGACGAGCTGGGCGAGCTCGTCGAGATCACGGTCGGGGTCGGTGACGACGAACTTGAACGCCGCACGACCAGTCCCGGCCAGCGCTGTGAGCGCCTCGGGCTTGATCCGGACCCCATAGGACATACCGGAGTTCGCGAGTTTTGGGCTCACCACCCACAGATCGACCAAGGGTACCAGTT
Source organism: Pseudonocardiaceae bacterium (assembly GCA_050699515.1). Lineage (GTDB taxonomy): Bacteria > Actinomycetota > Actinomycetes > Mycobacteriales > Pseudonocardiaceae. Next base: position 7,562 of record JBOHFF010000078.1, on the reverse strand, counting down.
CAGGGATAGGTATCCTCGTTCCGTTGGTCTCGACCTGCACCCGCAATGGCCCAACGCCGCAGGCGACGGCAGCCATGGCAGGTTGCTGCAGCATGGGTTCCCCGCCGGTGAGCACCACCAGGTCCACGGCGCGTTCGCGCACCCACGACACCAGGCCGGTGACGGGGACTCTTTCGCTGACCTCGGTCGGGTTGTACTTGGTCCAGTCCCAGCTTTCCGGGGTGTCGCAGAAGCCGCACCGGAGGTTGCAGTGGGAAAACCGGACGAACGCGCAGCGCTGGCCGGTCCATGGGCCTTCGCCTTGGAACGACTCGAACTTCTCGGTGAGAATCGCGGTGCCCTGCACGCGGTCGGGAAGCACAGCCGCGGCATTCACGTTGCCCCACCCTGTTCCCACAGTCCTGTGGTGGCTCCCGACGCGATTCGTGCGGACACGAGGCGACCGCCGATCTTCGGTTCGAGGTTGTCGACGAACCAGTGGGCCAAGTGGGCGACCAGCGCGGGGCCCGCGCTGCGCAGCCCCACATCGGCGCCGGGCCCACGCAGGTGTGCCGCGAACGGCTTCAGGTCACCGAAGTCGGTGACGAAACCGAATTCGTCGAGGCCGTCCGCTCCCAGGACCAGCGTGATGTCGCCGTGGCTAGTCGGGAAGGTCTTCGAGATCGTGATCTCGCCGGTGACGCCGTCACAACGGGCCGAGGTGGTCGTAGTCTCCGACACCACCATTGCGACCAGCGTGATCGGCGTCGCCGATTCGATGGTGTCCCGGAACCACTCGGCGAGGTGACCAGCGAGAAGTTCACTCGTCGGATGGAAAGGGACCCGGTCGTTGAGGAGACGGTGGTCGAATGTCTCGGCGAGGTAGTCCCCGAGGGCTGACAAGCTCTCTCGGGCGCCGTCGCGCACGAGAGCCGAGGCAGTAACCGAATAGTTGTGTCCGTGGTTGCGGTGACATTTGTGGCTGTCCGGCAACAGCCTCAGTTCATGGCTGGCACTGAAGTCAAACCTTTCTGAGATGGTGATCTGCTCGTCTGCGAGGGAATTCTCGCCCGTGGCCTTTGCCTTCATGTGGCCCTCCTTTCTCGGTCATGCAGAACGAACCTGGACGATGCGTGCTGGCCGGCACGTCCCCCGTCAGGAGGCCCCTAGTACCGCGACGGTCGGCTGTCCGGTGGCAGCCGCGTGCCGGCCGGACGTGGCCTCGGGAGGACCGTCGTCGGCGATCAGGTGCCGGTGGGTGGTGGTCCACACGGAGCAGGGGTATTGGCGAGGGCGTCGCCATCCGGAGCACTGTGGGCACCGGCCGTGCTCGTCGGGGTGGTGTGCGGCGAGCAGGTCTCGCCAAGCGGTGGCTAGCCGCGAGATCTCCGTGTTGGCGAGGGCAGCGCGGGACGGCTCGTCAGCGTCGGCCACCAGTTGGTCCAGGTAGTCCAGGCGGCCGTACACCGCATTGCGCATGGTGCCAGCGAGAATTTCATCCATCGTGCTGCTCCCTGTCGAACCGGGTGTCGGTGTGGCGGGTGGTGGGCGGTCCTGGCTGAGGCCGGGGCGGCGGCCAGAGGCGAGTGTGCAGGTCCGGCGGCACCAGTTCGCCCAACCAAACCCCGGCGGCCTGGAGGTTGTGGGCGGCGTTCTCGAAGCGGGCGTAGGGCCACGATTGGGTAGAGCACAGCGGGCATGCCCGCGGATCGTCCGGCGGCGGCAGGTGCGCGGACATGTCGTCGATCGCCTGGGCGGCCCGGCCGACCGGGCTGTCGGCCGCGACGATAACGGCAACGATCTCGCGTATCCTGCCCATGATTCACGCCACCATGTCGGGACCGGTCGGGGTCTGGTAGGCTGGCAGTCGGCGTCGGCCGCGCTCTACGTCGGTGACCAGGTCGTCGTAACCGGTACACAGCTTGCCGAGTTGGTGCAGCGCCACCCGGGCCCACGTGGACTCGGTCAGGCCGGTGTCGTTCTCGGCAATCAAACAGGAGCGTGTCCATACCGTTGCCAGCCGGTCGACGAGCTGCCCCAGGGTTTCGGTGTGCAGCACTGTGGCGCGGGATTCGCCCACGTGGTCGTCGGCGTAGGGATCGTGTGTGAGTTGGCGGGCTTGCGCACGCATTTGATGCTCGGCGGCCAGCTTCGCGGCGACCGCGACTCGGACAACTGGGTGGCAACGTCCGAGACGGTGATCGTCTGGACGCTCAGGTCGAACAAATCATCCGTCGTGCTGGCGCAGGCGGTTGTCATTGCTAAGAGCCCTTCTTGAGATACGGGTGCTGCGAGCTGGTCAGTTAACGGCGCTGGTGCAGGAATCGGCACAGGTCGGGTTGCAACCGTCGTCAGTCAGGTTGACCTGCTCGGCGATCCCGAACCGCTCGATCAGCTCGACCCTCAGATCGAACTGCTGGATCGCCGTGTCGGCGGTAAGGCTGGGTACCATCACATCCTCCACAGGGGTTGGTTACGGCCAGTGAACGCGCTTCCGTAGCGGGCGTGAAGGGCTCAGACTGAACGAAAGGTTGAAAGTCCTGAAAGCTCGCACGAGGCTTCGGAGTCGGCCTGATGGCAGCCAGCACACGCACGCCCAACACCGCCCTCGCCGCACTGATCGCCGAGGCGCGCTGGAGCAACGGGAACCTCGCCCGGGCCGTCAACCGGCTCGGCGCGGAGGCTGGATTGCAACTCAGCTACGACGACAGCGCCGTCTGCCACTGGCTGTCGGGTACCCTGCCCCGCCCACCCATCCGCCCCCTGGTAAGCGAGGCACTCGCGCGGCGTCTGCACCGCCCCATCACGCCTGCGGACGCCGGGCTGGGACCCGCTGACCGGCCGCCCGGCCCCACCTGCCCCGGCCTGGCCACCGATATGGCGGTGAGACTGATCGACCTGGGAAGAGCAGACATGGACCCCACCCGGCGGGCACTGCTGGGACTGGGCCTGTACTCGGCCGCGCCGGTCATCCCCAACTGGCCGGAGGTGTCCCAGCGGTTCCAGCGGCTACGCCGCGACCCGCACACCCACATCGGCCAGCAAGAAGTCGACAGCGTCCGCGTGATGACCGATCACCTGTCGAGCCTGGACGACCAGTTCGGCGGCCGGGCCGTGCGTCCGCTGGCCGCCGCGTTCATGGTGAACACCATCGCCCCGTACTTGCGGGCGCAGGCGCGTGAGGACATCGGGATCCAGATGCTGTCGGCGGCGGCCGATCACTGCTACCTCACCGGCTACCTGGCCGCCGATGAAGGTATCGAGGGACTCGCCCAGCACTACTATCTGCAGGCCATCGAGTTCGCCGGGCACGCCGGAGACCACCTGACCTACTGCACCACGCTGCGTGGCATGTCGGTCCAGGCAGTCGATCTGCGCCACAGCACCACCGCCGTGCAACTTGCCGACGCCGCCGCAGCGGCTTCGCCGCAGGCAGGCCCGCGGATGCTGGCCTTCCTGGCCGGGCAGCAGGCTCACGCCGCGGCTCAGTACGGCGATCGCACCCAGGCCCTCACCAAACTCCGTGCGGCCGAGACCGCCCTGGACCGCGCCGAGTCCCGCGCCAAGGCGCTGGGCTCCTACGACCCCGCCGCCATGAGCTACCACATCTCCCAGGTCCACTACGAACTCGGCGACCTGGACAACTCGATCGCCGCGATGGAGCAGTCCGACCGGATCCGCCCGCCCGCCTACCGGCGCATCCGCATCCGCAACCTCGGCACACTCGCCGAACGCAAACTCGCCGCCGGTCGGCTCGAAGAAGCATGCCGCGACTGGGGGCGCATGCTCGACGACTACCCGGCCGTCCAGTCTGGCTGGTGCGACCGCCGCTACCACACCATGATGACCGAACTCCGCCGCTACCAGCACAACCCCCACGCACGCGACCTGTACGAACGCGGCCAGGCTCACCACAATCACGTTCCCTGAGCTTGTCCCTTCAGTGCGGACACCTAATGGGAGCTACCGGGTCGACTGTTGGCAGACTCGGTGCCCGCAGTCGCTGGCGGGTGAGCACTCCGGACGCCTGGACTGTTTGTGAGTCCTGGGGTCAGAGCGTGCCCCCGCCGGTGGCCGGGAGATGGACGGCTGATGGGGTGTCGTGCCCGCCGTGGCTTGACGTGAGCACTGATCTATTAGGGTGCAGGGTTCTCCCGCGGGCTGCTGACGGTGACCATGGCTGAGTGGGGACCTGGGGTGCTGTTCGTCGGAGATGACTGGGCTGAGGATCACCACGATGTGGAGGTGCAGGACGAGCACGGTAAGGCGGTGCGCACGGCGCGGCTGCCCGAGGGCGCAGCCGGGATGGCCCGCTTGCCTGAGTTGGTCGCCGCGTCGCTGCCTGAGGACGCCAATCCCACGCCTTGTGCGCTATAGGCCCAGGACTCGGCGATGTTTCCAGGTCAGCGCGAGGCAGGCTGCGCCTGTTTCAGCTATCGGCTCGGCCTCCAGTATCCGGCGTACCGCTGTTTCGGTGAAGGAGATGCCTTCGGTGGGTGTTCCGCCGCCGGCGGTGACGATCTCGCCTTCCTCGTTGCACCGCACCACCTTGCTGAACACGTCGGTGAATACGTCGTCATCGATCACGACGACGGTCAGGATGTTGGGGGACAGGGTGAGCGCATCCACGCCAAGCCCCAGCACGAAGGCGCGGAGTGAGCCGTCGGTCCGGGCCGCCCGAAGCCGCTGGAACAGCGGCCATCGCGCATAGTCGATCGGCTGGCTGCGGGTGGCGTCATGCTCGGGCTCACCGAGGAGTTCCTCGGAGTACTCCCGCACCATGTTGCGCCACAGATCACAGTCGTTGTGCCGATCCCCGGGCGCGGCGCTGGAGGGCTGGAACTCCCCGGTGGGAATCACCCCGTATATTCCGCCGCCCGTGGCCACTTTTGCCGGGTCGCGCCAGTGCAGCAGGAACGAGGACTCGGCCGGGTAGCGGCGCCGCCGGATAGTCAGTGTGGCGATCGCCGGGATGATCGCCCGCCGCTGGGGATCGAACGGATTATCGATCAGTTCCCGGAACGGCAGCCGCCCACGCAGGTGATCCGCTGACAGCGGCAGTCCCTCAGCCATACAGACTGCGGCGGTCTCGTGTGCCAAAGCCTCGCAGATGTCAATCTTGTCGAAGTAGGCACCCAACCCGAACTCCAGCCGACGCGCAGCCAGGTGGACGCCGAGCAGCCGGTAACTCGGGCGGGACTCGAACAACGCCGGCGGGCTCAGGCGCTTGATCGCCAACGTGTAGCGTCCGAAACGCAATCCAGCGGTGCGCAGGGGCCGGGTCGCCGCGGATTCCGGCTCCGACCCGTCCACCTCAGCAGTCCGCGGCCCTTCATCGAGCCGCAGTGCCAGCGAGCCCAGTTCCAGGGGCTCACCCGGCAGCCACTCGGCAGGCGCGAGCAGGGCAGCGCGCGGCACGCGGAACTCGGCGGGGTAGAGCTGCACGACCAGCTTCGCCAGCACGGACCGGTGCTGGTTGAGCCAACGCCGCTCAGCACGCCAACGCAACCAGCTCTCGGCGATCTCGGGCAGCTCGCTACCCACAGGGGTCACCTTTCGCCGACTCGGTCAGTGTGGTTCCGGCGCTACAGGCCCAGGGCATCGCGATGCCGCAAGGCCAGCGCGAGGCAGGCTGCGCCTGATCCAGCCATTGGCTCGGTGTCCAGCATGCGGCGGACCGCCGCCTCGGTGAACGGAACACCCTCGATGGGGGTGCCACCGCCAACAGCGACGATCTCGCCTTCTTCGTTGAACCGCACCATCGAGCCGAACACCTCAGTGAACACATCGTCATCAATCACCACCACGGTCAGGACGCAAGCAGCGAGGGTGAGCACATTCAGACCGAGACCCAGAAAGAACACGCCCACCAAGCCGTCCGCCCGGGCCGCCTGGAGCCGCTGATACATCGGCCACCGCTCATAGTCGATCGGCTGGCTCCGAGTACCGTCATGCTCTGGCTCGCCGAGCAACTCCTCGGAGTACTCCCGCGCTATGTTGCGCCACAGATCGAAGTCATTATGCCGGTCCCACAGCGCCATGCTGGAGGGCTGGAACTCGCCAGTGGGTATCACGCCGTAGGTGCCGCCTGCGGTAGCCACTTTCGCTGCATTGCGCCAGTGCAGCAGGAATGACGGCTCGGCCGGGTAGCAGCGCAGCCGGATCGTCAGCGTGGCGATTCCCGGGATGATCACCCGGCGCTGCGGGTCGAACGGATCACCAACGAGCTCCCGGAACGGCAACCGGCCACGCAGCCGCTCCGGCGAGTGTGGCAGTCCTTCGGCCATGCACGCTGCGGCCACCTCGTGCCCGACCGCTTCACAGATGTCAATTTTGTCGAAGTAGGTGCCCAGGCCGAACTCCATCCGCCGGACGGCCAGCGAGGCACTGAGCAGCCGGTAACTCGGGCGGGACTCGAACAACGCTGGCGGGCTGAGATGCTTGATTGCCGAGGTGTAGCGCTCAAACCGCATCCCGGTGGTGCGCAGTGGCCGGGTGGCCGCCGATTCCGGCTCCGACCCGTCCACCATGACGGTCTGCGGACCCTCGTCGAGCCGCAGTGCCAGCGAGCCCAGTTCCAGAGGCCTCACCCGGCAGCCATTCGGGAGGTGCGAGCATGGTCGTGTGCTGCACCCGGTGTTCGACCGGGTAGAGCTGCACGGCCAGCTTCGCCAGCTCGAATCGGTGTTGGTTGAGCCAGCGCCGCTCATCCCGCCAGCGCAACCGACTGGCCGCGATCTCTGGACTGGCATCATCGAGGGACACCAGCTTGCGAACCTGCCCAGAGCACAAGCCCAGATCCTCAGCTGCAATACCCAGCTCAGTGACCATCTTGCGGCGCAACTCCAGCGGCACCGGCCGCTGCCCCGTCTCGATCTGGCTCAGGTGCTGCTGGGTCGTACCCAACATCCCGGCCACCTCAGTCTGCGTCCGCCCCACCGCAGTCCGCCACGCCAACACCACCGCCCCCACGTCATCGGCCGTCGTGTCCCCGTCCCGCTGCAACCAGCGGTCCCCGGCCAAACTCCGTTGTTGCTGCGTCACGGAGCAACGGTAATCGATGCCAGTCCTGCGAGCCGAATGGAGTTGAAAGCCTTGAAAGCTGAGGAGCGAGTCCCATGGCGGCCAGGACGCGTACTCCGAACACCGCTCTCGCAGCGCTCATCGTGCAAGCGCAGTGGACGAATGGGCAGTTCGCCCGTGCCGTGAACCGGGTCGGGGCCGAGGCGGGACTGCAGCTGAGCTATGACGACAGTGCGGTGTGTCACTGGCTGGCCGGCACCCTTCCCCGTGACCGTGTACGGCCGGTGGTCTGCGAGGTGCTCTCGCGCCGCCTCGGCAGGCCGGTGACGCTTGCCTCAGCCGGCCTGGGCGCAGAGCAATACGAGGATGCCGCAGATACCGTGGCCGGACTCATCGACTTAGGGAGCGCGGATATGGATCCCTCGCGACGGGCGGCACTGGGGGCGATCGGGCTCTACTCGTCTGTGCTGGTCATTCCCGGATGGGCTGAGGTCAGCGGCCGGTTCGACCTGCTGCGAAAGAACCCGCGGGTGCGTATCGGGTACGCTGAGGTCGACGCG
>JBOHFF010000077.1:0-9293 GCA_050699515.1 Pseudonocardiaceae bacterium | reverse complement strand
GTCGCGGCCCTCATCGGCCGCGACGCCGCCGGCACCCGCACCCTGGACTCCGCCATCCTCATCCGCACCGCCGACCTCGACGAGCACGGTCACGTCGAGGTCGGGGTGGGCGCGACGCTGGTCCGGCACTCCGATCCCGCCGCCGAGGTCGCCGAGACCCGCACCAAGGCCGCGGGCCTGCTCGCGGCGCTGGGAGCCGCCGAGCGGCTCGGCGATCACCCACTGGTCCAGGCGGCCCTGGTGCGGCGCAACGCGACGATCGCCCACTTCTGGCTCAGTGGCGCGGAGGCGCGGGCCCAGCCGCAGCCGGTGCTGACCGGCCGCCGGGCGCTGGTCATCGACGCCGAGGACACCTTCACCTCGATGCTGGCCCACCAGCTGCGCGCCACCGGCCTGGCGGTGCACCTCACCCGCTTCGACCAGCCCTATCACCTCGACGGCCACGACCTCGTCGTGCTGGGCCCCGGACCCGGTGACCCGCGCGAGGTGGGCCACCCGAAGATGGCCCACCTCACCGTGGCAATCGAGCAACTGCTGGCCCGCCGCACCCCGTTTCTGGCGGTGTGCCTGAGCCACCAGTTGCTCAGCGGGCGCCTCGGGCTCGAGCTGGTGCGCCGGGAGGTCCCGAACCAGGGCGTCCAGCGCGAGATCGACCTGTTCAGCTCCCCGCAACGGGTCGGTTTCTACAACTCCTTCGTGGCTCGCAGCCCTGCCGACCAGCTCGGCTGCCCCGGCGTCGGCGTGGTGCAGGTCAGTAGGGATGCCGGCACGGGCGAGGTGCACGCCCTGCGGGGGCCGCATTTCAGCTCGGTGCAGTTCCATCTCGAATCGGTGCTCACCCAGGACGGGGTGCGCATCCTCACCTCGCTGCTGACACCACTGCTGGTGACCAAGGAGGCACTGAGCGCATGAAAGCCACCGCACCGACCCTGCGGCCGGCGGCTCCCGAGTTCTCCACCCCGCCCGGCCCCGGCTGGCGCACCGATCGACTTCAGCCCTGACTACCGAAGGAGAGACGCTATGACGACCACAGCCGCCCCCCAGGATCAGATCATCCGGCTGATGCGGGTTTCCGAGGACCAACGTGGCCTGGTATGGATCAAAGACAGTCTCCAGGCCGCCATCGCGTTGGAGTTGTCGACTATTCCACCGTATCTGTGCGGCTTATGGTCGATCAAGAACGGCGACGAGGCCGCGGAGCTGATCAGAGGCATCGTCATCGACGAGATGTTCCACATGGGCCTGGTCTGCAACATGCTGAGCGGGATCGGTGGCACCCCGGACATCATCGCTGCTGCTCCGGTCTATCCCGGTCCGCTGCCGGGCGGTGTGCGTCCCCAGCTGTGTGTCTACCTGTCCGGACTGACCAGGGACTACGTCCATGACGTGTTCATGGAGATCGAGATGCCGGAGCACCCGGTCGCGAGTCTGGTGGCCGGGCCGCCCACCATCGGCGCGTTCTACGACGCGCTGAACGCGGCCTTTCAGGCTGTGCGGCCGCCGATCAGCATGAGCAACCAGTTGGGACCGCGTAACGTCGGCACGAATAATATACTCAAGCCGCTTGAGAACCTCCTCGATGTCGAGAGCGCGATCGCTCTGATCAAGGGACAGGGGGAGGGGAACTCGACCTCGCCCGAAGCTCCCCAATCCGGCGGTGAATTCGCGCATTACTACAAGTTCGGTGAGATCTATCACGGGCGCGAACTGCGGCAGGTGAACGGTAAGTGGGAGTTCACCGGCGACGTCGTCCCGTTCCCTGACGTCTACCCCATGGGTGTGGTCCCGGCCGGTGGATGGCCCGATCCGGCTGAGCATGTCCGGGATCTGCTGCGCACGTTCAACGAAGCGTACACAGACATACTCCAGGATCTCGAGAAAGCGTGGGCGGAAGGGAGTAACGCGGTACTGGGTGGCTCGATCGGAAAGATGTTCGCACTCCAGAGCGCCGCGCAGGAGCTCTTCGAGACTCCCTTGCCCGGCGGCGAGGGTTCGTACGGCCCCGACTTCCGTGCTGTCGCCTCCGGAGATCCACAATGATCACACTGGACGCGGCGACCGCGCTGGACGCGACGACACTGTGCGAGGCGTTCCAGATCACCGTGGCCAGGCACCCGCAGCGGGTGGCGCTGCGTACGCCGGGCGATGCGGTCGTCGTGACCTGGGCGCAGTACGCCGAGCGGGTGCGGCGCACCGCGGCCGGGCTGGCCGCGCTCGGGGTGCGCCGCGGCGACACGGTCGCCCTGATGCTGAACAACCGGCCGGAGTTCCACTGGGTGGACGTGGCCGCGATACACCTGGGTGCGACCGGTTTTGGGATTTACAACACCTTCGCGCCGGACCAGGTTCAGCACGTACTGCGGGACGCCGGTTGCTCGGTAGTCGTCACCGAGCAGGCCTTCGTCGGGACGCTGCGGCGCGCCCGCCGTGACTGCCCGCGCCTGGAACACATCGTCTCGGTCGACGGTGGCGAGGGGATGCTGACGCTGGAGCAGCTCGAGGCCGCCGGAGACCCCGATTTCGAGCTGGCCACGTCCTGCCCCGCGGTGGCGCCGCAGGACGTCGTCACGCTGATCTACACCTCAGGCACGACCGGGCCGCCCAAGGGTGTGCAGCTCACCCACGCGGCGGTCATCGCGAACGCCCGCGCCATGCACCACACCATGCCTGGTTACCGCGAGGGTTTCTCGGCGGTGTCGTATCTGCCGCTGGCCAACGGAAGAGCCGGAGTAGTGGAGCACTACGGTTGCCTGCTCCTGGGCGGCACGTTGACCAGCTGTGCTGACCTGAACGATCTGGCCGCCGCGCTGCGGGACGCTCGCCCTACCCGCTTCGGCGGCCCACCGCTGGTCTGGGAGCGACTCCAGGCCCGTGTGCTGTCCTCGATCACCGCGCAACCGGACGAGCAGCGCCGCCGCACCATGCAGGACGCGATCGAGACCGGGTTGCGGGTGGTGCGCGCCCAGCAGGCCGGTGAACAGCCCGGCGCGCAGCTGTCAGCCGAGTACCGGCGGGCCGACGCGCAGGTGCTGTCCGGCCTGCGGGTGGGGCTGGGGTTGGATCGGGTCGAGACCGCGCTGGTCGGGTCGGCACCGATCGCTCCGGAGGTGATCGAGTTCTTCTGGGCGCTGGGAGTGCCGCTGTGCGAGCTGTACGGCTCCTCGGAGATCCTCGGCGCCACCGTCAACCGGATCGATGCGGTCCGGATCGGCACCGTGGGCCTGCCGGTCCCGGGCATCGAGCTGCGCCTGGCTGACGACGGGGAGGTGCTGCTGCGCGGGCCGAGCATGATGTTGGGCTACCGCAACCTGCCGGAGCAGACCGCCCAGGCGATCGACGTTGCCGGCTGGCTGCATTCCGGTGACATCGGTGAGCTCGACGAGGACGGCTACCTGCGGATCATTGACCGCAAACGGGAGATGATCATCAACGGTCACGGGATCAACATGTCGCCGGCCAACGTGGAGGCACGTCTGAAGGCCACCGGCCCGCTGATCGGTCAGGCGGTCTGTATCGGTCATACCCGCCCGTACAACGTGGCACTGCTCGTGCTGGATCCGGATGCCGCCGCCGCGTTCGCCGCTCGCTACGGCCTGCCGGACGCCGCGCAGGCCGCACTGCACCGGGACCGACGAGTGCTCGCCGCCCTCGCCGCCGGGGTGGCCCGAGCGAACGCGCAGCTGTCGGGGCCCGAGCAGATCCGGCGCTGGACGCTGCTGGCGGGCCAGTGGTCACCCGGCGGTGACGAACTCACCGCCACGATGAAACTCCAGCGCAGCGCCATCGCGGCCAAGTACTCCGCCGAGATCGAGGCGCTCTATCCCGAGGGCCCGGGGCCATGACCCCGACACCGGCGAAGACCGCACTACGTGGGAATCCCACCGCGCCTGATCTGCGGCACCTCGATACCCAGTGCCAGCAACTGCTGGAACGGGTTCATGAACTCGCGGTTCTGTTTGATCTTTCCGTTCTCGAGTAGGAACGAGTGAATGAAGTGGTTGGAGTAGTAACCGGGTGGGTAGTCGGGGTAGCGGATCTGGCCCGCGCCGTCGCACTCGACCCAGAACCGGTTGGGATCCTGCGTCTCGTGGATCTCGACGTTGCGCCACTCCCAGTCCGGAAAGCACCGCAACGACCACTCGCCGTCGCAACTGCGAGAAAGGGAACCAATGAGTATGTATCAGTACGTGGTGGCCGACGTCTTCACCGACACCCCGCTGGAAGGCAACCCGGTTGCGGTCTTCGTGGATTCCGCCGGTATTTCCCCCGAGCGCATGCAGCAGATCGCGCAGGAGATGCACCTGTCGGAGACCGTTTTCGTCCTCCCCGCGGAAAACAGCGGTGATGTTCGGGTCCGCATCTTCACCCCGGTGAACGAGTTGCCGTTCGCCGGGCATCCGACCCTGGGCGCCGCCATCGTGCTCGGCGAGTCGGGCACGGCGGAGAAGATCCGGCTGGAGACCGCTATGGGCACCGTGCCGTTCGATCTCGAGCGGACCGGCGACGGCCGGGTCGGCTCGGCCCGGATGTGGCAACCGGTCCCCACCTGGGAGCCCTACGATCACGCGGACGAGTTGCTCGCTGGACTCGGGCTGGCGGCGTCCACCGTGCCGGTCGAGGTCTACCGCAATGGGCCGCGGCACGTGTTCGTCGGCCTGAACAGCGTGGCCGCGCTCTCCGGTGTCGAACCTGACCAGCGGATACTCGCCAGGTTGCCCGACATGGCCGCCAACTGCTTCGCGGGTTCGGGCTCGCGATGGCGGCTGCGGATGTTCTCGCCCGCTTATGGCGTGGTGGAGGACGCGGCCACCGGCTCGGCCGCAGGCCCACTTTCGATACACCTCGCCCGGCACGGTCTGATCCCCTTCGGGCAGCGGATCGAGATCCGCCAGGGTGTCGAGATCGGCCGTCCCTCGACGATGCGGGCCAGGGCCCGGGGAACACCGGAACGGATCGAGTCGGTCGAGGTGTCGGGGTCCGCGGTCGTCGTCGCCCGAGGAACGCTGTACGTGTGATGTCCACTGTGTATCAATGTCACTGTGTCGGGAGATTCGCATGAAAGTCGATATGCAGGCGCGTCGAGATGTGGTCGAGCTGATCACCGGTGGGTGGCGGGCGCAGGCCGTCTACACCGCGGTCAAACTCGGTATCTCTGACCACATCGAAGCCGGTCGGACCACCAGCGGCGAGCTCGCCGAATCGACGGGATCCCGAACAGAGGGTATTCACCGTCTGATGCGGCTCCTGGTGGCTATGGGCGTATTCCAGGGCAACGAGCGGACCGGTTACCGGAATACCGCGGTGAGTACCGCGCTGCTGGAGGGGCCCCAGTCCCTGCGTGACATGTGCCTGCTCTACGGTGAGGAGTTCTACACCGCCTGGGGTCACGCCCACCACGCCATCAGCACGGTGAGTTCGGGTTTCGAGGCGGCCTATGGCCAGCCGCTCTACACCTATCTCAGTCGGGACGAGGACATCTCCGAGCGGTTCCAGCGCGCCATGAACGCCGGCAATCTCTTCTTCCACCACGTGCCGGAGATCTTCGATTTCTCCGGCGGCAAAATGGTGGTGGATGTCGGCGGAGGTGGCGGGCACCTGCTCACCGCGATCCTGGAAGCCACCCCCGATGCCCGTGGCACGCTGATCGACCGCGAGCACGTGATGCCCGTCGCTCGCGAGCATCTGGCCGCCACGATCGGGCTGGACCGCGTCGAGCTGGTCGGTGGCGACATGTTCCACGCCGTCCCGCCGGGTGGGGACGTCTACCTGCTGTGCCGGGTGCTGGCGGGGTGGGACGACGACGCGCTCGTCAGGGTGTTCGAGAACTGCCGGCGGGGGATGGTGGACTCCTCGTCGCGACTGCTGATTCTCGAACGCCTGGTGGTGGACGAGGACTCCACCGTGCTGCCCGCCCTGTGGGACCTGCACCTGCTGATGACCAATGGCGGCAGGCACCGCACCCTCGACACGTTCAGGACCCTGCTCAACCGGGCCGGCCTGGACATCGAACACGTCGCCGAACTCCCGATGGAGACCACCGCCCTGATCACAGCCCCCCGTACCTGACCCGAGCACTCAGCGCCTGTCCTGTAGATCACCGAGGGAGCCGGTGGAACCTATGTAGACTCGCAGGCATGGGAAAGCCGCTGCGACCCACTCTGCAAACTCTGCAGGTGCTGCGCGCTCTCTTGGATGACCCGTCGGGCGAGCACTACGGCCTGGAGATATCGAAAGAGTCGGGCCTACCGACTGGCAGCATCTACCCGATCCTGGCCCGGATGGAGGTGTCAGGGTTGGTGACCAGCGCGTGGGAGGACATCAACGAGGTCGCCGCGAAGCGCCGCCGCAGGCGCTACTACCGGCTCACCTCAGACGGTCTGGAGTTCGCCCGTGGTGAGGTCGCGAAGGCAGCGCGGTCCCTCGCGCCGACTCGACGCCGCCCGCGTGGCCGCCTGCGGCCGCGGGAGACGTCGGCGTGAATACTGTGCTGATCGCGCTTCCCTTCTTGGTCAACGCTTTATTCATGCCGCTCGTCGTGGAGTTGGTCAAGGAACGGGCCTCCGGTCTGGCGCTGCGGGTGATCAGGTTGGCGGTGCGGCTCCTGCCGAGCGCTTACCGCGACCGCTATCGCGCGGAATGGACCGCTGAGCTGGATGAGATGGAGCGGCAAAAGATTTCCCAGCTCGTCTCGTCGCTGCGAATTCTGCTCGGCACCCCGTCCGTGGGTAGGGTTCTAAACTTCGCAGTCGTCGGATCTTTTGGGGATAACAATTTCCGTCTTCATCGGTGGGATCGTGCTGGTCGTGCAGTACCTGATTGATTTCGAAAACCGTTTATTGAATGTTCAAAAAGAACAGGAAGCCCATTCGACCGAGGTGCGGTCGATGATTGAAGATGGATTTACGAGGACGACGGAGCCGGTAAATTTTGTCCGAACAGCGAATACGTCGTCGCTGCAGGCTGACATGATAACCCAGCTGGTACGGCAGTTTACCCAGGTCCGCTCTGAGAACAATGCACTAGCGCCGGCCAGCAGCACAACCAGGCAGACGTCGTGTTCCTCCAGAACATGATCCGCCATCATTCCCAGGCCATCACGATGTCCCACATGGTCCGCAACCAGGCGAGTTCGCCGCATGTGAAGGATCTCGCTGCCCGGATCGAGGCCGGGCAGGGTCCGGAGATCCAGCAGATGAGTGAACTACTCACCGTGTGGGGCGCCCTGTCCCAGCCGGCCCCGGCGCTACGGGGAATGGTCAGCTGCCCGGGGTGGTGAGCGGCACCGGATTCGACCGGATGATTCTCCAGATAATGATGGTCCACCACCAGGGGGCAGTGGACATGTCCCAGACCGAGCTGGCCCAGGGCAGCAATCCAGACGCTCGCAACCTAGCCCAACGGATCATCAGCACGAAGCAAGCCGAGATCAGCGAGATGAAGACTCTGCTCCAGGTGATTTGACCGCTACGGCAAGCGGGTGGGCTGTGGCAGCAGCGCTGTCGCGGTCCACCGACCGGCGGCTCCTATGATCGCCATTTCTGGGCATGCATGAACGGCGCGAATTTAAATTATCGACAACCATGTTGCACGGGTGGACGCTGGCGAACTCTCCGGGATGCGTGTGAGAGAAATAAAGCGAGAGGAAACAAAATAAATATGGATCACCAGGAGCTTCGGTGTCGATTTGCGACGCTGACTACTGCCCATCTGGCGGATGCATGTATTCGCGCTCAGATCCCGGTGCGCTGTGCGCCTGCGCTTGCGCGCGCTGTAGTACATGTCAGTCGCTTGGCCGGGCGGGCGTCTCCTGCTCGACATGTCGGCAGCGTCGATGTCTTCCTGGAGGCGCTCGAAGAGGCTGCACCTGGCGACGTGTTGGTAGTCGACAATGGCGGACGACTCGACGAGAGTTGCGTCGGCGATCTCGTGGTTCTCGAGGCTCAGGCTGCTGGTCTATCGGGAATCGTGATCTGGGGGTTGCATCGCGACACAGCTGACTTGCGAGCGATCGGATTACGATGCGTTGGAGTCCGCCACTGTGGGAGCTTGGATGGTGGCTCGTGGGGATGTGGTTCTGGACGATGACGATGGCGTGCTCTTTGTGCCGGCCACCCACGCCGATGATATCCAGTCCGGTGGGCGGGCAAGGTCCGTTGCCGACCGAGGGCCGATGGATGGGGCGGAGTCCCCGTAGTAGTCCGAGCACGCGAGGGGTGTGCACATGGCGAAGGGGGACAGCAAGTCAGCAGCCGAAGAACTGGAAGACCGGGAGGTTTGTCGCCGGTGAACACCGACGAGCTGGAGCTAGCCCTGTTCGGGGCGGAGCGACGGGTACTGGAGATCCAGACCAAGCTGCACCGTTGGGCCCGTGAGGATCCTCATCGCAGGTTCGATGATCTGTTCAACCTCGCCGCCGATCCCGCGTTTCTGCTGGTTGCGTGGGATCGGATGCGGGGGAACAAGGGTGCCAAGACCGCCGGGTCGACGGCCGCACTGCGGCGTCGATCACCTTGGGGATGGGCGTGGAGGAGTTCCTCGGCGCGCTGCGGGCCTCGTTGAAGGACCGCAGCTTCTGCCCCCAGCCGGTCCGGGAACGGATGATCCCGAAGGCGAACGGCAAGCTGCGTCGCCTGAGGATCGCCACGATCCGGGATCGGGTGGTCCGGGCATCATTGAAACTGGTGCTGGAGCCGATCTTCGAGGTGGACTTCCTCCCGTGCTCCTACGGGTTCGTGTGTCCCGAACAGGAAGGGTTCACGTTCCTGGGGTTTACGTTCCGGCAGCGCGGGTCGCGGAGCAAGAATGGGAAGCAGTTTAACACGGCGCGTTCAACCGATCGGCGATGTATCCTCTCCTGCAGCGCATCAATGCCTACTTGATACGCTGGATCCGCAACAAGTACAAACGACTGCGGGCGAAGACGAAAGCCTTCCGGTGTTGGCGGGGAATCGTCCAACGATACCCGTGTATGTTCGCGCACTGGAAATGGACTGCCTCTGCGCCAGCTGTCTGGTGATCAGGATGACAAGAGCCCGGTAACTGGAGACGGTTACGCCGGGATCTGTGGGAGCTCGGGGCTGAAATGCCCCGGGCTACCCGACCGTCCGAAGCGCCGGGCTCATGACGCGGTGGCCGAGGTCCGGTTCCTCGCATCCCGTTCCTATGAGTCAATGCCACTTAGCTAAGGATGACAGAGTGGCTCATGATCACCGTTTTGGTGTCGAAAGTGACAAAATGTGTCGAATTCGGCACCAAAACGGTGATCATGAACGGTTCGGCGGCCCTAACTTAGT
>JBOHFF010000076.1:0-98002 GCA_050699515.1 Pseudonocardiaceae bacterium | reverse complement strand
TCCACCCACCAACTGGTCTGCGGGTTCGTACCGATGCGCGGCCAGTCCGCGGTCGTCACCACCCGCACCCGCCTAGCCGATGACGTCCTGCTCGACCACGCACCCGCCGACGTCGCCGACGTCGCCGACGTCGCCGGCCTGGCCGAATCCCTGGCTTCGGGGCCGTCCTGGCAGCAGTGGACCGGGCTGACCTTCGGCATGACGCCCACCTCGTTCGGGCACCTGGACCTGTGGCTGGCCACCCAGCAGCCAATCCCGTTCGGCCGGCTGTCCCTGTCCAACGACGTCCGGGAAGCCAGCATCGCCGACCCGACCCTGCGATGGTCCGGGGCGGCCCTGTTCCGCAGCGGTTCCCTGGCCTACCTCACGACCCGCGACGTCGAGGACGGCGAGGAGATCGGCATCGCCGCGCACGGCCCAGCCGCCGAACAACTCGGCAGCGAACTCCTGGAGCTGACCCGCACCTGGCACACCGGGCCACGCCTACACGAACCCACCATCACCATCACTCGCAACGGCGACAGCATCAGCCTGACCGTGCAGTGGTGACCATGCCCCAATGGGAACCCGCGGGCACACAGCCGGCCCCGCCGGCTCCCGGATACGAACTCACCGTCACCCCGAACGGAACGACCACGATCTGGCTCGACTCCGCCGACAGTCCGACCGAGCGCATAACAACCTGAAGCGGCGACTGCCAGAGCTGCGGCCAACCGCCGCCCCTCGCTCGTGATCAACGACATGATGGTGTCGGCAACCGCAAGCCTTCATCATCCCGCCTGCCAGCGGCCGACCTGGAACGACACTGGCGGGATCGCGATGACGGCGCAACCGCTCCTCGCCCGCGACAACGAGGATCGCTGGCGGGCCGGCACCGTGCCGTTCTACGGCAGTTTCGGCCTCAACCGCCGGTCCCGCGCTCATCATCGACCGGCCCGTTCCGGGTGGCTTTGGCCAGGCTGCGCAGGCTGCTGGCAGACGCCGACCGGTACCGCCCCGGCGATCCGGTCCGGCTGGACAAGCTGAGGGATGCCAGGAACCTGGCTGATCAGATCAGCTTCTGCGAACGGCCCCTGACCGCCGACGCCGCCGCTGACGGACCGGCTGGTCGATGCCGGCTCACCGGGCGGAGATCACGGGAAAAGCTCGCTGGTTGGCCTGGTAGTTTCAGCGTGTGAAGCAAGCGGGACGCAGGATGTGAGATGACCGAGGAAACCGGCACCGTCACTGACCTCGCAGCCGAGCTTCGCAGCAAGCTGGTCGATGAGCTGTGCGAGTGGCAGCCGTTTCGTACGGCTGCGGTCGAGGACGCGATGCGTACTGTGCCGCGGCACGTGTTCCTGCCTGGCGTCCCCCTCGAGGACGCCTACTCCCACGACAGCATCATCACGCACCGCGACAGCGCGGGTGTGGCGTTGAGTTGCGCCTCGCAGCCCGGCCTCGTCGCCGCGATGTTGGAGCAGCTCGATGCACGGCCGGGCCACCGGGTGCTGGAGATCGGCGCTGGGACCGGTTACAACGCGGCCTGCTGGCCTCCCTTGCCGGCCCGGAGGGGGAAGTGACCACGGTTGACATCGACGAGGATGTCACCGAGGGCGCGCAGCGGAACCTCACTGCCGCCGGGTACAGGGAAGCGCGGGTGAGCTGCGGCGATGGTCGGGATGGTTGCCCTACTGCCGCGCCGTTTGACCGAATCATCGTAACCGCGGGTGCGTGGGACATCCCGCCGGCGTGGCTGGAGCAACTCGCCCCGGATGGGCGGATCGTCGTTCCGCTGCGCATCCGGGAGCTGACCCGGTCGGTCGCCCTGGAACGCGACGGCGCCTGCTGGCGCAGCCGCTCCACCGAGTATTGCGGGTTCGTCCCACTGCGGGGTACTGGTCATCAGCCTGAGCGCAACATCCGGCTCGATTCCGACGGCAAGCTGATTCTGCGGATCGATGAGGGCGACCCGCCGACGACGATGCGCTTCGGCGCAGCGCCGGCAGAGTTGTGGACGGGGACGACAGTCACCGATGAGGAGAAGAAGAAGACTGGCCTCGGTGATCTCGACTACTGGTTGGCAACCCAGTACGACCTGTGCCGGCTTCTCACGCGCTCCCCAGATCACGGCCTCGTCGCCCCGGTGTACGGCTGGGGAAGTATGGCTGTCCGGGATCAGGAAACCCTCGCCTATCTCACGAAGCGCCCGGCCGGTGAGACCGGCGAGCTGAGCTGGGGGTGTGTGCGTACGGCCCCGCCAGCAAGGAGTTGGCCGCCCGAGCCGCCGAGCGGATCCGTGCCTGGGATACCGGCCGAAGGCTGGCCACGCAGATCGAGGTCTACCCATACGGCGGCGCGGCGGCACCCACCTCGGGGACTCTCCTGGTAGCCGACAAGCGTCACATCCAGGTGATCGTCCGCGTTGCGCCACGTGACGTTTACCGTTCCCCAACTGGCCCGGGACGGGTTCCTACTGACCGGTGACGTCACCGTTGACCCCATTCCAAGCGAGACGCGGGAAGGACCTGAGATGAGCGAGGAAACCAGCACTGTCACTGACCTCGCAGCCAAGCTTCGCGGCAAGCTGGTCGATGAGCTGTGCAAGTGGGTACCGTTCCGCGTCGCTACGGTCGAGAAAGCCATGCGTACCGTGCCTCGACACATGTTCCTGCCCGATACTCCCGTCGAGCAGGCGTACTCTCACGGCAATGTCGTGACGCACCGTGATTCGGAGGGCGTGGCTGTCAGCTCGGCATCGTCGGCGGGGACGGTAGCCGGGATGCTGCAGCAGTTGGAGGTGCGTCCGGGGCACCAGGTACTGGAGATCGGTGCTGGCACCGGGTACAACGCGGCGTTGCTGGCCTACCTTGCCGGGCCGGAAGGAGAGGTGACCACGGTCGATATCGACGCGGATGTGGCCGAGGGCGCGCGGCGGAACCTGGACGCCGCCGGGTACGGAGGGGTGCAGGCGATCTGCGGCGATGGCGCGGATGGTTACCCGGCTGCCGCGCCCTTTGACCGGATTATCGTAACCGCGGGCGCGTGGGACATCCCGCCGACGTGGCTTGAGCAACTGGCCCCGGCTGGGCGGATCGTCGTCCCGCTGCGCATCCGGGGCCTGACTCGGTCAGTCGCCCTGGAACGCCACGGGGTGGGTTGGCGAAGCGTCTCCGTGGAGAACGACGGGTTCATTCCGCTGCGGGGTGCTGGTCATCAACCGGAGCGCAACATCCGGCTGGACGACGACGGCAAGCTGATCCTGCGGGTCGACGACGGGTGGCCTGCCGACGCCCATGCGTTGCGCCGCGCTCTTGGTAGGACCCCGGCACAGCTGTGGACGGGGGTAATGGTCACTAGCAAGGAAAAAGCGACGGGATTCGGGAACCTAGACTACTTCCTGGCTGCCCCGGATGGCCTGTGCCGGTTGCTGACCCGTTCCCGTGATCATGGACTCGTCGCTCCCGCGCTGGCCTATGGAAGCATGGCGTTGCTGGACGGCGAGACCCTCGCTTATCTGACTAAGCGCCCAGCAGGCGAGGCCAGCTGGTACGAGCTGGGGGTGTGCGCATATGGCACTGCTAGCGAGGAGCTGGCCAGCCGAGCCACTGAGCGGATCCGTGCCTGGGACACCGGCCGAAGGCTGGCTACGCAGATCGAGGTTTACCCGTCCGGTGCGCCAGTCCCATCCCCGGGCACCGACACGCTCCTGACGGCCGCCAAGCGTCACGTCCGAGTGATCGTCCGGACCCTATCCCCAATGAGTGAGACCCATGAACGCCAACAGAACGAGAATGCCATGCCCCCCGACACTGCTGCCGCCCTCAATGCCGTGATCGCCGACTTATTCACCCTCGACCGGCGCGCGGAACCCACCGAGGACCTGACCGGCGATGAATGCTCCGGCGACTGCACAGATGACGGCTGTACCCGGCATACCAAGTGCTGAAAGGCCACCGCGGGGCACCTGTTCCGGCCATTAAGAAAGAGTGCCCCGCAAGGTCGGTTACCTGACACGTCGGCAGGAGGACCTGTGACACGCTCTGCGTTCTCTGCCTGTTCGTCTTTTCCGGCTCTGGCCCCGCTGGCCTGCCGGACCGGCGGACTAGGGTGCTTGCCTCGCTGATCGGCCGCGCCACCGCGAACGGCGGCGTCGAGGTCGTGCTCGATGACGCCGATATCACCGAACTGGCGGAGCGCCAGCCTGACCTCTCGCCGCCCCGGACGGCGGAGATCTGCGTCCGGGTCATCGCCGCCACCCCGGAAGACCTGGCCGCTGGGCGGCTGCAGCTGGCCGTGTGCCCCGGCGGGTCTCCAGATGCCGGAACGGCGCTGGGCCGGTTCACCGGGCTTCTCCACGTTGCTGGACAGGACCGCGACGACGCGGGGCTGGTCGCCGAAATCCTCGCGCGTCCCCGTGTCTCGGAAGGCATGACACTGGCCCCGCCGACCGGGCTCGCGCCGCAGCGTATCCCGGTGGGAGTGCCTGCCGAGCCAGGCGATGTGCTGCTCGATGACCTATTGCTGGCCTCCGACGGCCGCCGCCTGATCTTGTGGTCGTCCAGCCAGGACCGGCAGGTCATCCCCGTCCTGTACTCGCGACTGATGTCCCGCCTGCTACCACCGCTGGCCCGGTTCCTGCAGCTCGTTGGCCGCACGGGCTGCCGTCCGCTGCACGGCTGGTCGTGGGAGCCAGCCGGCGGCGGCCCGTTCACTCCTCGCGTCCGGTACCGGCGGACCATTCTCGCCCCGGCCCGGTGGGTCCTGCCGCCGACGCTGACCCGTGCGGCACACGACCGTGCCGCCTGGCCTGATGTGCTGGAAAGGTGGCGGGCCGAGACGGTCCCGGCCCTGCCTAACATCATCGTCGTCGACGACGGCGACCGCTGCCTGCCGCTCGACGTGGATCAGGCCGAGGACCGAGAGCTGCTGCGCCGCTACGCGGGCCGTGGCGTAACGGCGGTGACCGAGCCTCCCGGCGGTCCGGACGCCATCCAGGCCGTCCTGCCCGGCTCCGCTGGCCGTCACCTCCTGGAGCTGGTCGTGCCGCTGGCGCGACAGGAGACTGTGCCACCGCCGGTGCGCCCCGCCGCGGTGCGCGCCCGCGACACAGGCCTGTACCTGCCCGGCGGGCGGTGGCTGTCCCTGGCGATCCGCACTCCCGCCTGCGAGCTACTCCTGCCCGGCCTCGCCGCCCTCGCCGACGACCTGGCCGAGCACTACGACACCTGGTTCTGGCTGCGCTACCACACCCCCGAGCACGGGCCGCACATCCGTGCCCGCTTCCGCGGCGAGCCCGCCACCCTCGGCAGCCGGGTCCTGCCCGCCCTGTCCGCGTGGTGTCAGGAGATGATCCGGCAACGGCTGTCGGGCGGATTCACCGTGGAACCGTATGACCAGGAAATCGAGCGCTACGGCGGACCCGCCGCGATCGGCGCCGCCGAGCATGTCTTCGCCGCCGACAGCTCGCTTGCACTGGCGATCCTGGCGAGTGTCAGCGACAACGATCAGAGGCTGATCATCGCCACATTGTCGGCCGCCGCCATCGCCCGCGCCATGACCGACGCCTACCGGGCGGCGCTGGACGGACGCCATGTCGACCGCACCGCCCGCCGCCACATGATGGACCTTCGCCCGCAGGTACGGGCGACGCGGGGCCAGGTCATCGCCGGCCCTGACCTCGGCGCAATCCGCCCGGCGTGGAACGCCCGGCACGACGCCCTCGCCAGCTACCGAGAACTCCTCGATCCGGCACGGCAGGCCGATTGCACGTCGTCACTGATCCACATGCATCTCAACCGGCTGCTCGGCGACATGCGGTCCGAACGGATGGTCCGGGCACTGGCCGCCGACCTCCTCTCAACCCCGTCATGACCGACGTCAGCCGACAGCTTGCGCTGGCGACCGCCGAACGGCTGCTCAACACCGAGGACATCCTTGCCGCCATCCCAGCCGGAGGATTCCTGAACGGGCTGGCGGGTACCGCGCTGCTGCACGCCCGCCTCGCCGCCGTGGACCCCGTGTTCGCGCGGGCAGCGGTCCACCACTGGGCTACGGCCGCCCAGAGCCCAGGCCCGCACCGTGGAGCGGCGGGCATCTTCAGCAGCCCCGGAGGCCTGGCGGCATCGCTGATCATCGGGTCGGCGTACCTGCCTGACCCCGACTCGCAACGAGCCGCGACCGCACGGGCCGTCCGCTGGCTGGCCGCTCGTGCCGTCGACCTCGCCCATAGCCGTGAAGAGCACCTACGGGCCGGTGGCGTGGGCACGCCGTGGCCGATCTATGACGCGATCAACGGCCTGGCTGGTATCGGCAGAGTCCTGCTTGCGGCGCTCACCGCTGGATACGACACGGCCGAACCTGGGCTCCTCCCGGCCCTGCGGACCCTCACCGCGATGATCGACACCCAGCACGGCAGAAGGCCCGGCTGGTGGCTCCCCGCCGATGAGCATTCCCCAGCGGCGACCGTCCACCCGTCAGGGGCGGCAACCACAGGAATGGCACACGGCATCGCCGGTCCCCTCTCCCTGCTCGCGACAGCACACGCAGCCGGATGCTCCGTCGCCGGGCAGCGCGCAGCAATCCAGAGCGCGGCACACTGGCTGCTGCGCTGGCGTACGGACGCCGCGCACAGCTGGGCGCCCTCTGTCACGGGTGACGAACTGGACAGCGACACCCCAGCGGCGACCGCCGGGCGACGCGACGCCTGGTGCTACGGCGCCCCCGGAATCGGCCGCGCCCTCATCCTCGCCGGCAGCGCGCTCGCAGATCCCCAGCTGATCACAGTCGGTGACGCCGCCATCGCATCCCTCTCCGACCGCCCCGCGGGTCTGTGGGACGTTGAAGGGCCGGCCTTGTGCCACGGATACGCCGGAGTCCTGCAGAGCGCGACCACCAGCCACGGCGGCACCAGCGACAGTGCAGCAACCGCCGTCACCGAAGCATTCGACCCACGCCTCACCTTCGCCTTCCGGCACCTTCACAACGGCGTGCCGTCCGATCAACCCGGTCTGCTCACCGGATCAGCCGGCGTCGCCCTCGCCCTCGCAGATCATGGGCAGCTACCAGCGCCACCGGTCCCCGCCCGATGGGACGCCCTGTTACTTCTCTCCTGATTCCGAGGGTGCCTGACCGGTCGGACAGGTCCGGGGCGGGTCAGGGGGTGGTGCCGGACTCCAGTTCTGGTGGGGTGGGGGCGGGGTGGGTGACGAACTCGGCGAGGTCGTCTCGCAGCGCGGCCAGGGTGCTGGAGGCGAGGTCGGCGCGCTGGCCCAGCAGGGTGTTCAGGGACCGGGCCCGCCCGATGATCGGCACGGTGCGGTACTCGGCGTCGGTGGAGCGCAGGATCGGGGCCAGGTGCTCGCCGACCGCCTCCAGTTCACCTCGGCCTAGGTGAGCGATCGCGAGGTCGAAGCGGGCGGCGACGAGGTACATGGATTTGGGTTGGGACTGGGCGGTGAACTCGTCCACGGCGGTACGCGCCCAGTCCACAGCGGCATCGAGATGCTCGGTCTCACTGAACGCACCGTGGGCCTCGCTGGCGCACAGCGCAGCAGTACCGGCGTCGAAGCCAAAAGTGCCTGGTTCATCGGGAATGCGCTCGGTGGGTGCGGTCGCGGCGAGCGCCAGTGCCCGGCTGACCTCACCAGGTTGTCGGCGGGCGGCGTTGATCCGGGCCTGCTGGCTGGCCAGTCGCAGCAGCGCGGTGCCACTGGTGGCATCGGGCAGGGCGGCCTCAACGAGCGCGGCGGCCTCGTCGTAACGCCCGCCCCAGTAGGCAACGTTGGACTGCACATAGCGAACGAAGCCCCGCAAAGGAGTGTGGCCGGAGACCTCGGCACAGTGCAGCGCGGTGCGCGCGTGGGTGTTGGCGGCGTCCGGGTGCCCCAAGTCGAAGGTGACCATGGACAGCATGCCGCAGACCTGTCCAGCGATCTTGTACAGGCTGGTGGTGTGACGGGGTTGCTGGCGTCCGGCAATCAGGGTGAACACGTCGTCGCGGGCACCGAGCAAACTGGAGAACATCGTGGCGGGCGGGTCGGTCTGCTCGCGCTGGGCGAGTTCGGCGACATCGGCGGTCATCTGATCGAGCACGTCGTCATCGACGTTGCTGGTGGCGCTCCAGCGCCGGAACTGGGCGGATTCCTCGGCCGCCACGATGAGCTCCTCGCGGATCGGCAGGCCCCGCGCGTCGCAGCGCACAAGGCGTCGGCTCCCCCAGACAACCCCAGTGTCACCGCCTCCACGCCGCACCGCACGGCCGGGGTCAGCGTGCTCACCCACCGTGGCACAGAGGGCGGAGTCCGCCGCCCCGACCGTGATCGCCGTGGGTGGGTGGCCGGTGGTGAGCAGGCAGCGGTCGACGGGGGTGAGGTGTGCCAGGTCGTCGGCGTCGACGAGGGCCGCCGGGGTGCAGCCATGACCGTAAGTGGCGGCCAGCACAACCAGGTAACGCAAGCTGGGCGGGCTACCGCCGTGCGGCCACGCCTCGAACTCGCTGACCCGATTGTCCGACAGCCGGGCTCCGCAATGCAGAGTGTTGTAACGCTGGGCCAGTTTCCATTGCGGCCAGCCCAGCGCGTGGCGCCACGCCGCCCGGGGCCGTAGACCGAACCAGCGGGCCATCTCAGTGGCGATCTGGGCCACCGCGCACCCGTAACCCCACATCCGGTCACGCAACTGATCACGCTCGGCCTTCGCTGAGGTCCCCGCCTTCCGTGCCACCGCCCACCCCCACCTCAATGCACTGACGCCGCGGCGAAACGGTAACCCCGACGAACCAGACGTGGGAGCCCCACAGCCTGACCGGACGGAAGCCCTGACCTGTCCACGGCTTGTTCACCCAGCTCAGCGCCATGACAAGGAGCGAGGAAAAATTCCCACCCGCACCAAGCTCCCCCACCGGTAATCGACACCATGCTGTGCGAACACCGAAACCGGACCAACGCGCGACGAGCGAGCCCACAGGAGACCACATGGCGATCACAGCGACCACCCGAGCGGTCAGAGCCAGAGGTCAGGAGAGAAGCAGGATGCAGTCCCATCGGGAGACGACTGCAGGAGCTGGAAGTCGACCGTGGTCGGCAAGAGCGAGGGCGACGCCGTGAGGTGCAGCGAGGTCGGTGGGCACGGCGGTGTCGCGGCCGGTGTGGGGACCGCCGTAGATGTTGGCCAGTTCGCCGTCGAGCTGGCCAGCTAGTGTGCGTGCGTTGGGATGGTCGGGGGAGGAGGTAACGAGAGTCAGTGAGGGGGCAGTGGCACTGGTCATGCGACCAGTTTGAGCCTGCGGTCCAGCTCAGTGGAGAACTCACGGACATACGAGTTGGCCTTCCGGACGCGGAGCTCGTCGGAGAGGCGGCGCAGGAACGTCAGGCCGCGCGGTGAGTTGACGTGCGGCAGCCACTCCAGAACAGTCCGCCCCACCTCGCACGCCTGCTCCAGCTCTCTACGGCCGACGTGGGCTCTTGCCAGCCACATGCCGTCTATGAACGCGTCGCGCTGGTACAGCTGATAGGTTGCGGCGATCGCGCTGGGGGTGAGCAGGGTGATCGCGTTGCCGAAATGGCGTTGGCTGTCGCGGGAGCCGGCCATCCCCAGGCTGACCTGTTGGAAGCCGCAGGCACCGTCCATGCTCTGCGGGCTGACCCAATAAGCCCAGCGCGGCCGGTGACCGGTCGGATGCTCGACCAGCTCACGGGCCCGGCCGTGGGCCGCGTGAAAGCGCTCGACGTCACCGGTCAGCGCGTAACCGTAGGCCAACCGGCTGCTGACCAGGGCCTGGACAATGACGGGACTGCGGTGGGCCATCTCCACCGCGGCGGTGCCCAGACTGATGGCGTCGGCAGCCTGCTCGCGGTCGGCGGCGTGGAAAGCCATCGTGCTGAGCACGTGGGCGCCCAGGGCCTTGTCACCGGCGTTGTGGGCAGCCCGCAGCGCGGTGAGGTGGTAGCGCTGGGCCAGCCCGTGGCGTTCGGTGTCTGCTGCCATCCAGCCGGCCAGTTGGCCGAGTTCGGCCAACGCGACCAACAGGCGCCGGGTGATCTGCCCGCTATGGTCGGCTGTCGTGAGCAGCTGGGCAACGGCCTGGAACTGGGCGTTGACATAGGTGAGGCTGCTCCCGCCCCCGCCTTGCTGGTCGTCCAGCTGACGCAGCCGGGGGATCGTCTCCTCCACCTGCTCGATCAAGGTAGCGCCCACCCGCCCGCCGGTCAGGGCCGCGGCCAGTCGAGCTGGTTCGGTGTTTACCGCGGTCCATGCGAGTTGGGTCAGGGCCGAGCCGCCCACCGCCATGAACACGCGACGATCCATTAAGCCCCCCCAGTAGCCAGTCGTGGAGGATGGCCAGAGTGCCGGTCAGGGTCCAAGCTACCTCCAGCCCGGTGACCGCGGGGATCAGCAGTGACTCGTGCGGCGTGCACTCAGGCCAGAGCTCGCTGACCGCGACGGGCTGGTTGCCAGCTTGGGAGAGCACGAACGCGGTCGCCTGACGTACTTCGTCCCGGCGCGGTTGATGACCCTTGAGCCACTTGTACGGCGCGGTCGAGTGAATCGCTCCCTCACCCAACACTCGGCATATCTCCCGGGCCAGGCGCTCGCCGCTCCAGGACAGGCGGGCCAAGAGCCGGCTCAGCGCCTCGTTCGGGGTGTCAGCCGCCATCTTCTTGTCCTCGCCGTCGTGGGCAACGTGTCACCACGGAGAGTAGGTCTCAGATCACCAGCAGCGGAGGAAATTCAGGGTTTTCAGGGAACACTCCCCTTCCCCAAACCTGCCAGGCGGCGGGACGGTGGTCACCTGCCGAACCAACCAGTAGTCCGCGGACCACAACGTCCGAGGAAGGGAAGGGGAACTATTCCGTGCCTGACGTGA
This sequence comes from Pseudonocardiaceae bacterium, assembly GCA_050699515.1. Lineage (GTDB taxonomy): Bacteria > Actinomycetota > Actinomycetes > Mycobacteriales > Pseudonocardiaceae. The sequence continues at coordinate 87,156 of JBOHFF010000076.1, read as the reverse complement.
ACACCGATCCAGCCGAGGCCACGGCTAGGCTCCACCCGGTGGCTACTGACACCACTCATGAGGGCGTGGACTCGGATCAGGACGCGGACGAGCTACGCGGAGCCCTGGTCGACCAGATCATCGTGCGGCACGAACGGCTGGGCCTGGTCCTGCCGGGTGAGGTCGGGGCCGCGCTGCGCACCGTGCCCCGGCACCTGTTCGCGCCGGGGGTGCCGCTGGAGAAGGCGTACGCCGATGACTCCATCATCACCAAGCGCAACGAGCGTGGGAACTCGCTCAGCTCGGTCTCCGCGCCGACGATCATCGCGATGATGCTGGGTCAGCTCCAGGTCAGGGCGGGGCATCGGGTTCTGGAGATCGGCAGCGGCGGCTACAACGCCGCACTGCTTCGGGAGCTGGTCGGGCCGGACGGCTCGGTGACCACGATTGATATCGACCAGGAGGTGGTCGACCGGGCCCGCGCTTGTCTGGTGACAGCAGGCTATCGCGATGTGCGCACGCTGTGCGGGGACGGAGAGTTCGGCGCTGCGGAATACGGCCCATTCGACCGGATCATCGTTACCGCTGGCGCACGGGACTTCCCGCCGGCCTGGGTGGATCAGCTCGCCGAGGGCGGGTGGCTCGTGGTTCCGCTGCGGATCAAGGGACTGGGCCGGTCCTGGGCTCTTGAGCGCTCAGACGGGCACCTGGTATCCGGGACACCATCACGGAGCGGTTGGGGTGACTGCGCTGCGCAGCGTACACCTGCTCTCCGCCGACGAGGCGCTGGCCGCGGGCTACCGGTTCGGGGGTTATCTCGCGCTGTGCGGCGAGTCGATCGACACCTCGGGCCTGCCGAGCGCCCGCTGCCCAGGCGAGTGTGACTGCGAGCTCACCTACTGCCCGGCATGCCTGCATGCGGCCACCACGGAGCGCAACTGGGAGGCCGAGGTAGACGTGAGCTGTCCCCCCGGATCACCGTGATGACAGGCTCACGGCCGGGAACCCGCCGGTGAACAACGAGGACGCCGCGGGGCACGCGAGATGGACCGGTGACCAGCCCGATCGTCCGCACGGACGTGGACACGCTGAGATTTCGCCCGGCCGCAACCCGAAACCGCCCCGATGCTGACCGCACAAGAACTGGTCGACTGGGTGGCGCCGGCGCGGGTCCACGCCGGTGGGGTGGTTCGCTCCCGCGGCCACGTCTCCAGATTTCGGCGTGAGGGTGTCGGCGAGGGGTAGATGCCCTCTGAACTGGGATGATGTGACTTGTCTAGATGCCATCCGGCCGAGTCCGAATGGCATCCACGAGGTGCGAGCTCGTCATACCTGGGCACCACCCGCATCGTCGTGCGGTTCGAGGGCGAGGACCACACGGTGAGCATCCGGCCGCACCTGGTCCGGGTGATCCCGCGATGAGTACTACTGCCGAGGGGCCCGAGCTCAGAGCCGCGAAACGGCTGCTCGACCTCGCCACAAACCACGACTTCGCCTTCCAGCGAGTCACACCAGATCTTCGGCTGGCCGCCGGTCGAGCCAGCGGCCCCCGACGCTGAGCTCCCGGCGGCCAGCCGGTTCCCCCAACCGAGCCCCGTGAAAGGTGAGATATACACCATATGTCCGTCGCAGTACCGCGACCGGCCCAGAACCTGTGGAGTGATGTCGACGACACCTTATTCAGCCGGGACGATCGGACGCTGCACCGGCCAGCCTGGCGAGGACGATATCGACGTAACGTCCGGCAGAGCGTCGGCCGCGACTCACTATCGTGGCAATGGTGAGCTCTCAATCATCTTGGAGGACGCCGTGAGCTGGACCCCGTCCGACATCCCGGACCTGACCGGCCGCACGGCCGTGGTCACCGGCGCCAACGCCGGGCTCGGCTGGGAGATCACTGCCGCATTGGCGGCCCGCGGCGCGCAGGTCGTGCTGGCCTGCCGCAACATCGCCAAAGGGGATGCCGCGGCCGAGAGGGTGCGGCGCCGCTCGCCCGCTGCCAGGCTCGAGGTGCGCGCGCTGGATCTCGCTGATCTGGATTCCGTAGCCGCCTTCGCCGAGGGCCTGCTCGCCGCGCACCACCAGGTGGACATCCTGGTCAACAACGCCGGGCTGATGGCGATCGATGAGGCCCGCACCGCGCAGGGCGTCGAGATGCAGTTCGGGGTGAACCACCTCGGCCACTTCGCGCTCACCGCGCGCCTGCTGCCGCTGCTGCTGGCCACCCCGGGCTCCCGGATCGCCAGCATGTCGAGCATGGGTCACCGCGGTGCCCGCGGCCTCCCCGACCCGCGGGGGGAACGTCCCTACCAGCGTTGGGGGGCCTACCTCCACAGCAAGCTGGCCAACCTGCTGTTCACCGCGGAGCTGCACCGGCGGCTCACCGACGCCGGGGCTTCGACGATCGCGATCGCCGCCCATCCCGGCGCCTCGCGCACCGACCTCGGCACCGAAGGCAGCGGCCTGCTCAACAAGGCGATGCAGCTGGCCCCGCTGGTCACCCAGAGCGCGGAACTCGGCGCCCGGCCGATGCTGCGCGCCATCACCGATCCCGCGGTGCGCGGCGGGGAACTCTACGGTCCCCGGTTCCTCGTGCTGGGCGTTACGCCGGTGCGCGAGCGGCCGTCGAGAGCCGCCCGGGACACCGCGGCAGCGCGCCGGCTCTGGGACCTCTCGGTGCAGCTGACCGGACTCACCCCGGCGATCACCCGCTGACCAAGGTTTACGATCAGGGCCGTGCCTGCCAGCGGGATCCCCACCCAAGGTCGCCCGTTGGCGGCCCTGTCCCGGGTGAGCGCGATCGCCGCGGTGATCACCCAGGCGGGCATCGCGGTGACCGGCTCGGTGGTGCGGGTGACTGGCTCGGGCCTGGGCTGCCCGACCTGGCCGCAGTGCTTCCCGGGCAGCCTGGTGCCGCGGCCACATCCCGAGGTCGCCGCGCTGCACCAGTGGATCGAGTTCGGTAACCGCCTGCTCACCGGCCTGGTCGGCCTGGTCGGGCTGGCCTGCCTGGTTGCCGCGCTGCTCATCCGGCCCCGGCGGCGCCGGCTGGTCCTGCTGGCCGCGACGATGCCACTGGGCGTCGCGGCGCAGGCCGTCCTCGGCGGCATCACAGTGCTGACCGGGCTGGCCTGGTGGACCGTGGCCGCACACTTCCTGGTCTCGATGGTACTGGTGTGGCTCGCGGTGCTGCTGGTTGCCGCCTTCGCCGAGGGCGACGCCCCGCCGCGCTGGCACCTGCCGGGCCCGCTGCGCGGCTTGCTGGTCACCACCGTCACGGTGCTGGCCGCATTGCTGATCGCCGGAACGCTGGTGACCGCCGCAGGCCCGCACGCGGGGAGCGCCGCCACGCCCCGGCTCGGGATCAGCGTCGCGCTCCTGGCGCAGCTGCACGCCGACCTGCTCGTCGGTTTCCTCGGGTTGCTCGCCGGCCTCGGGTTCGCCCTTCGCGCCACCGGCGTGCCCGCCCGCACCTGGGGACGCTACCTGGTGCTGGTCTGCGTGGTGCTCGCGCAGGGCACGGTGGGCCTCGTTCAATACCTCACCGGGGTCCCCGAGGCGCTCGTCTCGCTGCACGTCCTGGGGGCCGCCTCGGTGGTGGTGGCGATGGCAGCGTTCTGGACAAGTTGCCGGGTCCGTCAGCGAGGGCCACTCGCGCTGAGTGATGCCACCGCGTCGGCGGTCGCGGCATCGGCGGGAAAGAACGATTCGATGGAGAGCTCGGCGACGGTGATGTCCAACGCCGTGCCGAACGTCGCGATGGTGCTGAAAAAACTCAGTTCCCTCCCGTTGTGGCGGAGCACCAAGGGCACGAACAACCGGCTCGCGAGATCGTCGGACGGCGGGCCGGGCGCGACATCGGGATAGGTCCGTAACTCGTCGACGAGTGCCCGCAACTCGGGGTCGGCGCTGACCGCATAGGGACGGTGGCGAGCTGACTCACACCGGTCGCCTCAAACCCGAGAAGCGCTCCTGGACCCAGGTCGGGGGTCCGGGCCCAGGAGCGCAAAAGGAAGATACACACCTCCGGTCGGGCACTGACCACCACCCCCGGTCCTAGGACGGTATCGACGTCTGCACGTGCCGATGGCAAGGTCGATGCGTAAGAGTTCCGGAGGGGGCCACCCTAACGGGTTACAGGGAGACCGTGATGGCGACGATGTCCACCCCCACCGACGTGGAGGCCGCGGTCGCCCACCGGTACAGCGCCGGCGCACTCGAAGCGCAGCCGGCGCTGTGCTGTCCGGTGGACTACGACCCGCGTTTCCTGGCAGCGATCCCCGAGGAGGTCCTCGAGCGCGACTACGGCTGCGGTGATCCCAGCCGCTACCTCGCGGCGGGTGACACGGTGCTCGACCTCGGCTGCGGTGCGGGCAAGATCTGCTTCATCGCCTCGCAGGTGGTGGGCGCCACCGGCCGGGTGATCGGGGTGGACCTCAACGACGACATGCTCGCCCTGGCCCGGCGCGCCGCCCCTACCGTCGCGCAGGCCGTCGGCCACGACAACGTGGAGTTCCGCAAGGGCCGTATCCAGGATCTCGGGCTGGATCTCGACGCGCTGGCCGGCTGGCTCGCGAAGCACCCGGTCACCGACGTACCCACGCTGACCGCGCTGGAAGCCGAGCAGCAGCGGCTGCGTGCCGAGCAACCACTGCTCGCTGACAGCTCGGTGGACGCGGTGGTGAGCAACTGCGTGCTCAATCTCGTCGCCACCGAGCACAAGGAGCAGCTGTTCGGCGAGATCTTCCGGGTGCTGCGCCGCGGCGGCCGGGCAGTGATCTCGGACATCGTCAGCGCGGTCGAGGTGCCCGCCCACCTGCGCTCCGATCCGCAGCTGTGGAGCGGCTGCATCTCCGGGGCCTACCAGGAGGAGGCGTTCCTGGCGGCGTTCGAGCGTGCCGGCTTCTACGGCGTGCACCTGGTCAAGCGGGACTCGACGCCCTGGCGGGTGGTCGAGGGCATCGAGTTCCGGTCGGTGACCGTGCTGGCCTACAAGGGCAAGCAAGGGGAATGCCGCGACCACGGCCAGGCGGTGATCTACCGCGGTCCGTTCAAGGCGGTTCTCGACGACGATGAGCACGTCTTCACCCGCGGCGTGCCGACCGCGGTGTGCGCCAAGAGCTTCGAGATCTACGCCCGGGAGCCCTACGCGGGGCAGTTCCACCTACTGGAGCCGGCCGAGGCGGTCGACCCGGCCACGGCACCGTTGTTCGATTGTGCACTACCAGCGGCGACGCCGGCCGCCGGTGCCGAGTCCGCGCGCCGCCTGGTCTCCGGGATGACGACCGTCGGGAGCGAGCCGGCGACCGGCTGCTGCTGAGCGCGGCGCCCGTCATGACGAGCGCTGTCTTCGTGCTGCTCGTCGCGTTGGCCGCAGCCAACGGCAGCAACGACGTACCCAAGGGCGTCGCCACGCTGGCCGGCGCGGGGGTCGCCCGTTACCGCACCGCGATCCTGTGAGGCACCATCACCACGCTGGCCGGCTCGCTGTGCTCGCTGGCGCTGGCCGCCAAGCTCACCGCGCTGTTCTCCAAGGGCATCGTCTCGGCCACTTGCGACCCCGGCCTTCGCGTTGGCCGTCCTGGTCGGCACCAGCGGGTGGGTGACGTTGGCCACCGTGACGAGACTGCCTGTGTCCACCACGCGCGTCTCGACCGGCGCGATCGCCGGAGCCGCAGGCCGCGACGTCGCCCGGCTCAACCGCAGGCGCTGCGCGACTTCGCGATCGCCTGGACAGTGACGCCGGTGGTCGCCGGCCTGATCGCCGTGGTGGTGTTCCTGCTCGCCCGCTAGCGAACGCTACGCGGGACACGATGGCGTCCACGTCAGTTACGGTCCACGTCAGTTACATTTGATAGGTCGAGATGGACGGTGGCGGTACGGACCGATCGTTACCACCAACCCAGCCCCGCCCAGATCACACGGTTCGACGTGGCGACGGAGCGCACAATCGACCCCAGCGACGACCGCGTCCTCGACGGCACCTCCCACCCGGCACCCAGCCACAACACCACAGCTGGGACACCACGACAACCAACCCGACGACATCCTCTGACCAGCCGACACGCCGTAAATGCAGCGGACCACCGCGTGTCCCCACACAACCGGCGGATCGCTGCAAAAACCAACTCCAACACCCCGAACATCCCGTACCTGACCTGCGGCTTTACCATGGGGTTCTCATTGCCCCTACGAGGGATCGCAACAGCGTCCCGGCGTAGCCATGCGTGTGGGACATGACGTTCTCATTGCCCCTACGAGGGATCGCAACTGTTCGGCCCTCAGGGGGAGCAAATCTGGCATCCCGAGTTCTCATTGCCCCTACGAGGGATCGCAACACGTCAATGAGCGTCACGCCCGCGACATCCGGGCCGGTTCTCATTGCCCCTACGAGGGATCGCAACATGTCCCCCAGGTCACCCGAGGTCAGCGAGGACTTGTTCTCATTGCCCCTACGAGGGATCGCAACTACTGCGCCAGCGTGACCCGGGTGGCCGCCCGACGTTCTCATTGCCCCTACGAGGGATCGCAACCGGTTGACCCGCATCACGGAGCCGAGCCGACGTTCCGGTTCTCATTGCCCCTACGAGGGATCGCAACCCCAGAGGCCGAGCGCCGCGCCGATCGTGCACGCCGTGGTTCTCATTGCCCCTACGAGGGATCGCAACCACGTGCACACCGGACGCAGCGGCCCCGGCGGCCTCGGGTTCTCATTGCCCCTACGAGGGATCGCAACCGTGGGGGCAGCCGCTGGCCGTGCTCGAAACGACTGTTCTCATTGCCCCTACGAGGGATCGCAACTGCTTGGCGGGCACGCTGGTCGGTAACGGGCTCGCGTTCTCATTGCCCCTACGAGGGATCGCAACATCGACACCACCGGGTTCATCATGTTCTGCGACGGTGGTTCTCATTGCCCCTACGAGGGATCGCAACGAGTGTGACCAGCATCAAGTCGGGGGACTTAGTGGCGGAGGTTCTCATTGCCCCTACGAGGGATCGCAACATCGGGCTGTAGCGCACCACCCCGGACCGATAGTCGCGCACTACGGACGATTGAACGGCATGCTTGACCTGCGGGAACAGGCAGAATCGGAGAGCGGTACCCCCTGCGTTATCCGGGACTGAGAGCGATCACACAAAGGCGCCCCGCCACGGGCCGAACGGACCGTCCAGTCCGCGCAGCGCTAGCCTTGAGCCACCTCCTCACCGAGGTTTCCGCCCCCGGGTAGCTCCCGGGGGCATCGGTGGGGGGAACCCGGTGAGGAGAGGCCACAGGTGGACTTTGACGATGACCCGCGCACGGTCGGCGCCCGCCTGCGGCGGATCCGCAACGCCCGGGACAAGTCGCTGGTGGTTGTCGCCGGTCTCGCCAGGATCAGCAAGTCGCACCTATCCCGCATCGAGCGGGGTGAGCGTGCTCTGGACAGCCGGTCGGAAATCGTGGCCCTGGCCAACGCGCTGCAGATCGCTCCGTCTGAATTGACCGAGCTACCGATGCCGGCACCCGGTAATGGCGCCGTAGACGCCGGTGTGGATGCACTACGTCTCTCGCTTCAGCGTGTCAGCTTCGGGTCCCTCAGCGGGCAGGTCGTCAGTGTTGAGGTCATCGCCGAACGAGTGCACTCGGTCCTGGCCGCGCAGAACCGCTGCGACCATGAAGTCGTCGGTGCCGCGCTGCCCGCTCTGGTGGCCGACTTACACACCTCGATCGCAGCCGGGCACGACGTCGCGAAGCTGCTCGCGCTTGCGGCGCTACTGCACGTCCAGGGCACCCACTCATGGCTGCGTACCGCAGGCGCGGGCAACGATCTGTGCTTCGCTGCGGCGCGGCTGGGTCGGGAAGCTGCCGAGGAACTCGGCGAGCCCGCCGTCATAGCGATCGCCGCGTTTGGCACCGCTAACGGGCTGATCGCCTCGGGTGATTTTGGGCTCGCGCGCACCGAGCTTGACCGGGTGGACCTGGCACCCACAAGTCCGGAGACCGAGCAACTCTCCGGTGCGCTCGCCGTTACCCGGTCCCTACTCGCCGCAGCGCAGAGGGAGCAGGCCGAGGTGGACGGATCGCTTGAGGTGGCCTCCGAGCTCGCCGAGCGCACGGGGGAGCAAAACGCCTACTACTTGGGGTTCGGGCCAACCTCGGTGGCAGTGTGGCGGATGTCGGTAGCGCTGGAAAGCGGCGATCATCCCCGCGCTGCCGGGGTGGCCGAGACGATCCGACCCGCGGCGCTGGCCAACCCGACCCGACGGGCCACGTACTGGGCCGGCTACGGCCGGGCACTGGCCCGGATGCGAGGGCGCCACGACGACGCGGTGAGGGCCTTCCGCCGCGCCGAGAAGATTTCCCCCGGCAAGGTGCAGCGCAACCCGTTCGTCGTGGATGTGCTCGCTGAACTGGCTGCCCGGGCACGACGCGACGCGGTGGGCCGGGAGTTGCGGGGGATGGCCTTCCGGGCGGGTTTGCGCGTGTAGTCGGATCGGGTGGCTTCCCTGGCCGGGGAAGCCGCGGGCTTGATCGCGTTCATTGTCACCACTCATGGTTGACACCAAGAACACACAACAGGTGCGGGATGCGCAACAGGGCGCTGGCCAGGTGGCTGCGGGCATCGTGGTGGTGAGGCCGGTTGGCAGTCGGCGGGTGTTTCACGCGACCTGCATCCGCCACGGCGGGTCGAGAGGGTTCACCAACGTCGTGATGACCAAGGTCGGCGGCACGATCACGCTGGATCCGCACGCCACCGGTGCGTGTGTGATCGAGCTGGACGAGACCGAGGCCACCGCGGTGTGGGGCCAGCTCACAGAGTGGCTCGGGATGAGCGTGCTGCCCAAAGGCGCGGTCCCTTTGCCGGCCGGACGTGGCGGTAGCCGGTGAGCGAGCCGCACGTCACTCATCTGCTGCCGGCTGAGAGGGAGCTGCTGGCGGAGTGCCATCGGCACCGGGTCTACTGGGCGCTGGGCGGGGCTGAGCTGCCCGTCGCGGAGCTGGCCGCTTCGCTGTGCGAGTCCGGGTGTGACCGCATGATCACCTACTGCGCGGAGTGCCTGGATGAGGCGGCGGGGCAGAACGAGGATGCTGGGCTGGCCTGCAGTCCGCCCGGGCCGCGGCCCCGGCTCGACTCCTCGGCGGGGTTGGCCGGTGAGCCCGACGCCGCCCGGTGAGGGGTTGCCGGAGGGTGTGTTTCATCTGTTGTCGGCTCACGACCTGGCGCCCAGATGGCGCCTGCACCCAACCTATGTTGCTTTGTGCGGGGCGCTGGTGGACAGCGCCAGCCTGGAGGGGACGGACTGCCCGAACGAGTGTGAGTGTGAGTGTGAGTTCTCCGGGAGAACGGCCTACTGTCCGGCCTGCCTGCGCGCGGCTATGGCGGTGGGCGGTGTGAAGCAGGCCGGCATGGCGGTCGACTGCTCACACCGTGGCTAGCTCACAGCTTCCGGCGGCCACTGCCGGCCAGCTGACGCGCGTCCAGTGCTCGAAATCCGCGGTTGATCTACGGATTTGGGTCTCGACCCGGTCCGCGAAATCGGCACACGCATGCCGAATTCGCGCCTCTGTCGGGTAGAACCATTGCGCACGCGGGTGCGCAGTATGGGCCGTGTGGCGCTCAACCCCGAGGGCTCGATCCGGTTACTGTCGCCGCGACCAGGTACCAGTCGTTGGTGTCGCTGTAGTAGTCGACGGTGATCGGGTTCCATACCGCGGTGAAGGTTCGGGGTGTCGCTGGGTCCGGCGGGGGTGGCGGGTACGGCGACTACCGAGGTGCACAGCTGGAAGGCCAGCTCCTCGAGGTCGGAGGGGACGATCAGGTAGCGCGGCACGATCGAGAGCGCGTCGGAGGAGTCGGCGTAGGCGGCCTGCTTGCGCATCGTCCTGCGCCCGGCCGACAGGGTGGACTGGCCGAGCGCCGCCGGGTTGTCGGTGTTGGCGTGGTTGGCGTGGAACAGCGCCGTGGCGTCGTAGGTGGTGGCGGTGTTGGTGGCTAGGAGGTCGAACACGAACCGGTAGAGGGTGGTGGCGGCGCTGCGGCCGAGCCGGATCGGGATCCGGCGGATCGCCGCGATGTCGTCGTTGGCGATCATCTCCAGGGTGATGTCTTCGGTGCCGCCGCGCTTGGTCAGCTGGTAGGTGGCCTCCTCGTCCGGCGGTGAGGTCAGGGGCTGGTACGGGGCGCCCTCGGCGACGGCGGGTAGCAGGCCGTAGCCGCCGAACCGGGCTCGGCGCTGGACGCGGAAGTCAGCGCCGAAGTTGATCGCCGAGACGATGCGGCACCAATCCTGCCAGGCCGGGCGCCCGTACTCGGCGACCATCCGCCGAGTGACCGAGTCGCCGACTACCTCGTCCACCACGGGAGACCCGGCTCACCGGACGGGGATCAAACCCGCCTCGCATACGCCTCCTGCTACCGCGGGCACCTCACCCGCCAGGGCAAGAACCAGCACAACCAACCTGAACCGCCCCAGCGGCTTGCTTGAGCCGTATGCAGCGACGAGTTGCACGCACAGTTCTGAGACGTAACTAGGTGCGCATGAGGCAAGTGGGGCTGGTGCGCACCTAGTTACATTGATCCATGGGTGGCCCGCCAGGGCCCATGAACATCTGAGGGGGGTGCGGCGCAGCAATGCGCCGCACCTACCCGGCGATTGCCTGGACGGTGACGCCGCTGTTCGCCGGTCTGATCGCCATGATGGTGTCCCTGGCGGCCGCGAGCGCTTCGCGAGACACGATGCCGTCCGTGTCGGCTACGTTGAGCGGGCTGATGTGGACGGTGAATGGTATGGACCGATCGGTACCGCCGATCGGCAGAGTCGATCGGCGGTACACCCAGCCCCCCTGCTCTCCGACAGCCACCACAGACAGCCTTACTCTCATCCGCGCAGGACTTCTGATCTATCTCGATCAGAAGTCGGATTCGGCGTGGTTGTGGAGGTCGAGTGCGTCTTCGTCTGGAAGTGCGGACCGCGGCTGAGCAGCTGCCGTGGCGTGAGGTCTTGCGCCCTGGCCGGGGGTTCGCGTACGGCCTGCTGGCCGGCGCTGCTCCCGAGCTGAGTGCGCGGCTACACAACGCAGGGTGGGGTGTGCACCGGATGGGGCCGTTCGGCCACGGGCCTCCCATGTTCCCCGCCGCTCGGCGCCGTCCCGGGGTGTACGCGGCGGGTGGGCGTGGCAGCGTGGAGCTGGGCAGCCCGCTGGCGGCTGTGGTGCAGGCGTGGGCGACGAGCCTGGCGGCGCAGCGGGTGGTCGACTGGGGTGGGGTGGCGTTCCACCTGGAAGGTGTGCACCTGATGGAACCGCCGCCGTTCGCTTCCGGCCGGGCCCGGTTGCGCACCACCACCCCGGTGGTGATGAAGGGCTCGGGCCGGGACGTGGACGGCCAGCGGGTGACCCGGCAGGCATGGCTCCTGCCCACCGATGCCGAGTTCCCCGTGTATCTCACCGGGAATCTGCGGCGCAAGGCCGAGACGCTGAGCCTGGATCCCGACGTGACGCTGGAGGCCATCACCTGGATCGGGACGAAGCGCTCGTTCGCGGTGAGTGACGGGTCGAAAACGGGCATGCCTGTCGAGGTGGATCTGCGCGGTGCCCCGGAGACGCTGCAGGCCGTGTGGTCCTGGGGCCTCGGGCAGGCCAATTCCGCCGGTTTCGGCTGGGTCGCCGCGTGAGGGTGGACACCGAGATTGTCGACACGCAGCGCACGCTGATGCTCACCGCGCACCCGTTACAACGGGTCGGCGCCTTCGCCCTCGCCGAGCTCGTTGACGTCGATCACCCGGACCGGCTCACGTCGGAGGAGTTCGACACAGCGACCCAGTTGATGACCCAGCACCTGCTGGGCACGGCGGACGTGGAGGACTCGAAGGAGTCGAACGGCTTCTGGCTGTGGGCCAGCTACCTGCTCTGGCCCAACGCGTCGGGCCTGAACACGACCAACCGGAAGAAGCTGCTGCCGCAGGAGCGGCGGGACCGGATCACGCAGTGGCGGGCTCTGCCGGATCGGGCCCGGTGGCCGGGAGTCCCTTGCGCACTATGCGGTCGGCCCGCCTGCGGTTACTACGGCAAGGTCGATGTCCCGCTGGGCGCGAGCACGGCGTACCGCAACACCACACCACCCGATCATGCTGGGCTGGCGTTGTGCTTCCCCTGTGTGAGCAGCTTCCACGCGCTGCCCTACGGCTGCCGGATCGGTGGTGGTCGGGCCGCGGCCCTGCACAGCTGGGATGAGAACTTCCTGGAAGGATTCGTGAGCACCCAGGTGGGCCGTACCCTCCAGGATGCGGCGGTGGGCGCGGGGGCCACCAATCCGTTGCCGTACTGGCGTGAGGTCACCGCGCTGCATCACCTGCGCCGCCATCCACGCCGGTTGACCGCAGGGGTGCAGCTGATCGTTTTCAGCAATAGCAACAAGGAGCAGGTGCTCGACGAGTATGCGATGGAGCAGCCGCTGGCCGAATGGCTACGCAGCACGGCGCACAACCCGCAGCGGCGGCTCGGCCACGGGTACCTGGTCCGCGCGCACCGGACCAAGGACGTCCCCGGCAGCTCCCTGCTCGCTCGTCACGCCTTTCGCGCCCCGCACCAGGTGCTCACCCGAGCCGTCGCCTTTCTGCGCAGGGTGTCGGCCGAGTCCTCGGTCGTGCCCGGCGAGGCGCCGCAGCTGGTTCCGTTGTGTCTCTCCTACGCCATCGAGGTATTGCAGGTGAACGCCAAGGACGTCGACCGTATCCAAGAGCTGGCCAAGCACATCGCCGAGGCCCTGGCTCCGCACCGGGAGCGCGGGGTGCTCAAAGGATATGAAAGCGCGCACCGGGATCCCCGCCGGTTGCAGGAGTGGCTGCGCAAACGCGCGGTGAGCTGGACTCTGTCCCGACCTGGCGATCGGCCTGAGCTGTTCGTCACCTCGGAGCAGTGGCGGCTGCTGTTCGATTCCGACGGCCGGGGCCGGTTGCATCAGGACCTGCTGTTCATCGCGGTACTCGAACAGCTTCACCACAGCGGGTGGCGGGTCGATGACCCCGACGCCCGGGACGACCTCGACGACGACCTCATGGCTGAGGAGACCCCGTGACCTATCTGGTCGGAAAGATCGCTCTCGACATCCTCGCGGGAGCGCCCAACAACGGCCGTGGTGAGAACAACGTCGCCATGGTCAAGCAGATGTGGATCAATGGGAAGATCCACCCCTACGTATCGGCCCAGGCATTCCGGCGCTGGCTGCGCGACTCGCTGCCCGCGGATGAACCCCGCTCCGGGGTGACCCGTTCCGGCACGGGCAAGAACCAGCAGGCCTACACCGAGGGCCGGCCGGACCGTTACCTCGACGACGATCTCTTCGGCTACATGGTCGCGGTGAGTAAAGCCAATTACCAGCGTGACACCGTGCTGGCCACCGGCACGTTCGTGGCGGTGACCTCGCAGCGGCCCACGAGAGACTTCGGCACCATGAGTCGGGGCTTTAACGCGGGCGAGAACCCGGTGCTGCACGAGCACGAGCACTACAGCGCCGAGGTGGCCGGGGACGTGTTACTGGACCTGCCGCGGGTGGGCACCTTCGAGATGGGTGGGTCAGGGTTGCGCACCGCGCTGCCCGCTGAGGGAGCGAAGGATGCCGAGCAGGCCGGCGCTGAGCAGGTCAGCTTCCGCGGCACTGCGGCACTCCGGATGCCGATCGCGGAGCGGCGCCGCCGGGTCGGGGTGCTGCTGCGCGCCCTCGCCGGTCTGCAGGGTGGCGCCAAGCGGTCGCTGCACTACGGGGACCGGACTCCGGCGTTCGTGCTGCTCGCGCCGGTGCAGGGCGGGGTCAACCCGTTCGCCCGGGTGTTGCGCCCCCGGGCGCAGGAGACGGTGTTCGACGAGGACGTGCTGCGCGAGGAGCTGGATGCCTGGGCCGATGAGCTGGATGGTCCGGTGCTGATCGGCTGGGCTCCCGGCTTCCTGGGTGAGCAGCGGGAGAAGGCCCGTGCCGAGCTGGCCGACCTGATCGACGCCGGGAAGGTCCTCATCGACCACCCCCGGGTGGTGCTGACCCGGCTGGCTGAGCAGGTCGCGGGCGGGTCACACGACGCCTGGTTCGAGGATCCCACCGGATGACCGAGGCCCTCGACGTCGAGGTCCGCGCTCCGGTCGTGTCGTTCCGCAATCCGCTCTACGCCGGGGTGCAGGTGGGGTTGCCCTGCCCACCGCCGTCCACCGTCGGCGGGATGCTCGCCGCGGCGGCCGGTGGCTGGGAACGGGTGCCGCGTGAGCTGCGGTTCGGGATGGCCTTCGCGGCCGCCGGTGGGGGCACCGATCTGGAGACCTACCACCCCTTGGACGCCTCGGGCAGCAAGGCCGACCCGACGCCCAAGGACCGGCCGTTCCTGGCCGAGGTGATCCTGCGGATCTGGCTGGTCGAGGACCTGGAGCGGTGGGAACGGGCGCTGCGCCGGCCGGTGTGGCCGCTGCGGTTGGGCCGCAGCCAGGACCTGGCCACCGCTCGCACCCGGCGGGTCCGGCTGGTGGCGCATGCAGGCCGCCAGGGGCATGCCGTGCTGCCGGCCGAGCTCACCACCGCCGGGACGCTGCTGCAGCTACCCACCGCGATCAGCCACGACCGTTCTCGCACCCAGTGGCATGGCTACCGGTACCACCCGGACGGGAGCCCGGCCGACGTGGACGGTGGGTGGGCAACCGAGGACGGCCAGGCCGTCGCGCTGCTGCCCCCGGTGCACCCGGACCAGTTCACCGTCGAGGACGCCCGGTGAGCAGGCCGTTGTGGGCCAAGAGCCCGCAAGACCCCCAGACCCAGGGCGAACTGCTCACCACCCACCTGGCCGCGGCGCTGGAGGCGATGAACGAGCTGCAACGCCGGATCGGGCAGGTCGCCGTGTTGCCGGAGCGGTTCTGGACGTGGGCGCGGCTGGCGATCCTGCTTCATGATGCGGGCAAGGTCGCCGACGGCTTTCAGATCATGGTGGGCAACAGTGAGCGCCCCGCCGAGCCGTGGGGTGAGCGGCACGAGGTGTACTCGCTGGGCTTCGTAGCCCGCATACTCGCCGGCTTCGACCGGGACGACCGGCTGTGGGTCGCGACCGGCGTGGCCACCCACCACCGGCCCTTCACTAGTGACTCCCACGGCAGGCTCCCGCTGTTCTGCTCCTATGACGAGTGGGAACCGGCCGAGTTCGCCACCCGCTTCGGCACCGCCGACCCGGATCTGGTCGGCGAGCTGCAGGACTGGCTGACCGCAACGGCCCGTGCCCACGGCCTGTTGCCTGCATCCACCGGGTCCGATCCGGGCAGCGACGGACTGGGCCAGGACGCTCACCAGCTCTTCGAGGAGCTGCGTGATCGGTGGGAATTGCCGCTACGGGCACGTCACAGGCCTGACGGGCTGACGGCGGTGCTGTTGCAGGGGGCGGTCACGCTCGCCGATCACGTGTCCTCCGCGCACGGCCAGCTCTGCACAGACCAACCACTGACCCCGCAGTACCCCGTGCAGCTGCGGGAACGACTCCGCAAGCGCAACGCGGAGCTGCGCGCCCATCAAATCCGGGCTACGGCGGTCGAGGGCCACCTGCTGCTGCGCGCCCCCACGGGTTCGGGCAAGACCGAGGCGGCGCTGCTGTGGGCGCAGACGCAGATCCACGCGCTGAACCGTGACACCGGTGGCACCCCCCGGTTGTTCTACACGCTGCCCTACCTGGCATCCATCAACGCGATGACCAACCGGCTGCGCACCGAGCTCGCGACGGTCGACATCGGTGTGGCGCATTCCCGAGCGGCGTCCTACCACCTCGCCCGCGCGTTGCAGGACGACTGCGCCATGGCGCCCGAAGACGGAAAGGAGCAGGGGGGCGCCGCGCACAAGGCCGTGTCCCGGGCGGCGGCGACCCGGCTGTTCCGCGAGCTGGTCCGGGTCGGCACGCCCTACCAGCTGCTGCGGGGCGCGCTGGCCGGGCCGGCGCACAGCAGCATCCTGATCGATGCCGCCAACTCGGTGTTCGTGCTGGACGAGTTGCATGCCTACGATCCGCGGCGGCTCGGCATGATCCTGGCGATGCTGCGGCTGTGGGAGGATCTCGGTGGGCGGATCGCCGTGCTGTCGGCGACCCTGCCCGATGCCCTGGCCACGCTGCTCGACACGACCCTCGACGCACCGTGCCAGCAGGTGGCCCAGACCGGATCCTGGCCGGACCGCCACCGCATCACAGTCCGGACCACCCACCTGACCGAGCCGTCAGCCGTCTCCGAGATCGCTGAGCGGCTGCGCGGCGGGCAGTCGGTCCTCGTCGTGGCCAACAACGTCGCCGACGCCCGGGCCCTGTACGACGCGCTCGCCCCGCTGGCGATCGAACTGTACGGACCGGAGGCGGCGCTGCTGCTGCATTCCCGGTTCCGCCGCAAGGACCGGTCCGCTATCGAGGCGGCAATCCAGGCCCGCTTCAGCACCCGGCAGCCCCGAAGCCCGGGGATTCTGGTGGCCACCCAGGTGGTGGAGGTTTCCCTCGATGTCGACTTCGACGTGCTGCACACCAGCGGCGCACCGCTCGATGCGCTGCTGCAGCGCTTCGGCCGGGTCAACCGACTCGGGGCCCGATCCCCGGCTCCGACCGCCGTCCATCCGCCCGACTACCGGCCGCGCCGCGGTGGCGGGCCGACGGAGTACGCCGACGGGGTTTACGACGCCGAACCCACCCGGCTGGCCCTGGACCTGCTGGCCCGCCACGACAGGCAGGTCGTTGACGAACGTGAGGTCCTCGGCTGGCTCAACGAGATCTACACCAGCGACTGGGGAACCGCCTGGCGTCACGCGGTGGAGCAGTCCCGCGACGAGTTCCGCATGGCGTTCCTCGACTTCGCCCACCCTTTCGACGACCGCAGCCGGCTGGCCGACCGGTTCGACGAACTGTTCGACGGCGCAGAGGCCGTACTGGCCGACGATCTCGACGAGTACGCCGAACTGCTGCTCTCGGCTCGCGGCAGCGCCGGTCGCCTGCTGGCCGAGGAGCTGCTCATTCCCGTGCCGCACTACACCGTCGCCCGCTGCCGCTGGAACCCCCGGCTCAAGGTCCGGGTCCTCGACGCCGATTACCACACCGCCTATGGACTGGGCGGAATCCGTGATCACAGCGGGGTTCACTACGAGCCCGGGGAGGTGCTGTGATCAGCGCCGAGGATGTGGGCGGCGGGCACGTCAAGTACCTATACCACTGCCCCCGGCAACTGTGGCTGTTCGCCCGTGGCCTGCGCCCGGAACGGCTCAGCTCGCTGGTGCAGCTCGGTGAGGCCGTGCACGACACGACCTACGCCCGGCGCACCCCGGTCGATCTCGGCGCGGCCCGCATCGATTTCGTCGACGGGCAGACCTGGGTGCATGAGGTGAAGTCCTCATCCCGATCCACCGAGGCGGACCAGGCCCAGACCATCCATTACTGCCACCGACTCACCGAGGTGGGCGTGCCGGTACGCGGCGGGATCCTGCACTACCCGTCGACCCGCCGCACCGTGACCGTGCCATACGGCGCCGAGGAGGCGGGCCGCGCGGTAGCGGACATCGACGCCGTACTGCGCACCGTCGCCCTGGAGTCAGCGCCACCGAAGCTGGCTCGCTCCCGCTGCCGGGGCTGCAGCTATCTCGACTACTGCTGGGTGGAGTGAATGCCCGAAGCGTCCCGCACCTACTGGCTCACCACCGCCTGCCGCATCCGGCGCAAGGACCAGTCGCTGGTCATCGAACGCGACGGTCACCCGGACCGGCACATCCCCGTCACCGACGTGCGGGACATCATCGCGAGTGAGAACGTCGACGTGAACACGGCGGTGGTGGCGTTGCTGAACCAGCATGCCATTGACGTTCACCTGCTCAGCTACTACGGCGACTACGCCGGCTCCCTCCTCGGCGCCCAGGCCAGCACGTCCGGTGAGACCGTCATCGCTCAGGTCCGGCTGGCCGGCGACGACGCGCGGCGCATGGCGATCGCCCGCCAACTGGTCATCTCCTGCGCCTTCAACGTCCGTCGAGTCGTGGACCGGACCCTGCTCGACCGGTCCTACCAGGTGCTCAAGGACAGCGCAGCGGGAGCGACCTGCCGGGAGCAGCTCATGGGCGCCGAAGGTACCTTCCGCCGGTCAGCCTGGGAGCTGATGGACACCAAGCTGCCCGACTGGCTGCAGTTACACGGCCGAAGCCGGCGACCACCACGCAATGCGGGCAACGCCTTCATCAGCTACGTCAACGGCATCGTCTACTCCCGCGTCCTCACCGCGTTGCGGCTCACTCCCTTGCACACCGGAATCGGCTTCCTGCACAGCACCATGGAGCGCCACCGGCACACCCTTGCCCTGGATGTGGCCGAGGTCTTCAAACCGCTGTTCGCCGAGCGGCTGCTGCTGCGCCTGGCCTCCCGCCGCCAGCTTCAACCCCAGCACTTCGAGACCACCTCCAACCAGGCCTCTCTCAGCGAGGAGGGTCGGCGACTGGTCGTGCAGACCGTCCGCGACGACCTGGCCACCACTGTTCAGCACCGCCAGCTGCAGCGACTCGTCGCCTACGACGAGCTGATCTACCACGAAGCCCTCCGGCTCACCCGCACCTGCCTGGAGGACGTCCCCTACAAGGCGTTCCGGATCTGGTGGTGACCCCGTGTACGTGGTCGTGGTGTACGACACTGCCGCGGAGCGCAACCCCGGCGTGCTCAAGACCTGCCGGCAGTACCTGCACCACATCCAACGCAGCGTCTTCGAAGGTCAGCTCAGCCCCGCCCAGATGAAACGGTTCCGCGCGGCGATGGAGGGTAAAATCGACTCCGGCTATGACCGCGTCCTCGTCTACACCTTCCCACCCGGAGCCCAGCCCGAACGCCACAGCTGGGGCGCCCAAGACAGCCAGCCCGACGACATCCTGTGACCAGCCGACACGCCGTAGGTGCAGCAGACCGCCGCGTGTCCCCGCACAACCGCCGGATCGCTGCAAAACCAACGTCAACACCCCCGAACGTCCCGCCCTTGACCTGCAGCTTTACCATGGGGTCCTCATTGCCCCTACGAGGGATCGCAACGTGCATCGGCGCTCGGCTTGACGGTCTTCGGCTTGCCAAGTCCTCATTGCCCCTACGAGGGATCGCAACATCAAGCGCCACGCCCGGCACCCCCTGCGAACGTTCCGCGTCCTCATTGCCCCTACGAGGGATCGCAACTTCAGCTGTTCCGACGAGTAACCCGACTGGAGAGAGGTCCTCATTGCCCCTACGAGGGATCGCAACCGAGAGCGGGGTTCGGTGAGGCCGCCCCCATCATCGTCCTCATTGCCCCTACGAGGGATCGCAACCCCATGACGAACACCCACAGCTCGGCGGTCGGATCCAGCGGTCCTCATTGCCCCTACGAGGGATCGCAACACAGACGTACTTGTGAGGACCGACCTATGACCGTGCGCGTCCTCATTGCCCCTACGAGGGATCGCAACACCCAACGACACCGAGCAACGTGTACGCGATCCCAGGTCCTCATTGCCCCTACGAGGGATCGCAACAGCACGGCCAGCTTGCGCCCGCAGCCGCGCAACGCACGTCCTCATTGCCCCTACGAGGGATCGCAACTTGATACCGGAAGCCATCCCGACGAGTACCGCGTCCTCATTGCCCCTACGAGGGATCGCAACCAGCCGGCGTGCCAAGCGGAGAGCACCCCATGACCGTCCTCATTGCCCCTACGAGGGATCGCAACAGGCCGGGCACGCGGCGGCGGGACCCATCTTCACGTCCTCATTGCCCCTACGAGGGATCGCAACCAGTTCATGTGCGACGCCACCCGGCAGGCGAGCTCCAGTCCTCATTGCCCCTACGAGGGATCGCAACATCTCGTGGGGCCGGGCCTTGATCCGGCCTGTGTTGCGTCCTCATTGCCCCTACGAGGGATCGCAACCTCACGGCCGCGAACGCTGGACGGCAGCGACGATCGCGTCCTCATTGCCCCTACGAGGGATCGCAACACATCATTTGGCACACTGCTCACGGGTCCACTCCTGTGTCCTCATTGCCCCTACGAGGGATCGCAACTGGCGAAAGCAGGGTGCTCATCCGGCAACTCAAGGGTCCTCATTGCCCCTACGAGGGATCGCAACTAGCGAAGCACGTAACCGCATAATTTCATCGGCTCGTCCTCATTGCCCCTACGAGGGATCGCAACTACAATATCTACGCGCGTCGCAAGCTGCTTGCCTTGTCCTCATTGCCCCTACGAGGGATCGCAACTGCAGGTAATAAGCCGACACCACGAGCACCGTGGCGCCCGTCCTCATTCCCCCTACGAGGGATCGCAACCAGCGCTCACACAGACAACCGCGCTCCCGGCACGCGTCCTCATTCCCCCTACGAGGGATCGCAACGTGGCATCAGGATCGCTACCTCCCTGGCTAAGCTGGTGTCCTCATTCCCCCTACGAGGGATCGCAACTGTCTCTTGCGGTTCCGGTCGGAGCAGCGTCCCCTAGTCCCAATGCCACTTAGCTAAGGATGACAGAGTGGCTCATGATCACCGTTTTGGTGTCGAAAGTGACAAAATGTGTCGAATTCGGCACCAAAACGGTGATCATGAACGGTTCGGCGGCCCTAACTTAGTGACATCGCTCGTGGGCGAGGAAGGCCCGCCGCCGCAACTCGAACAGATTCTCCCGCTCGGTGAGGGTGAAAGTATCCTCCTCCAGCAAAGGCAGGACGCGAGCGAGAAACAGCTTCTGCAGCCGATCCAGAAAGACCACGCCGAACGCCTGACGCGTGGGCCTGCTCGCCACGGACAACTGCTCGGGGAACAGCACTGCCCCCGCTCCGTCGCGGTAGCCGCGCGAGGCCGCCAGCAACGTGCCGAAGTTCAATGTGAGTTCGTTGCGGGCAGGAGGGAAGCCCGTCGGCATCACAGCCGGGCGGCTATGGAAGACCGCAGCCTCCAGGCCGAAGTGTCCCGGCCACGGGCCTCCAGGCACGGTCATCCGAGCAACCAGCGCGTTCGGCCCAGATCTTGCTGGATTGACGGTGAAGTGGTGGGCGACGGTGTCTGATCGCAGGTCCGCGAGCGGCCTGCCGGTCGCCCGGAGAAGATCTTCCACCGCTAGATGCGCCTGGTGACGTGTTTCGTCCGGTGCCACCCTTAACACGTGCTGTGTGGCGGTGTTCTCACAGCTCAGGCCGCGGCGGACGTTGTCACGGTCCACGGCAAGGACCAATTCGTGCACCCATTCCCGGAGCGTCGGGCCCAGCTCTTTCGGCACCGTTCCTCCTCACGCGGCAGCGAGCTGGGTGTCGTAATGGGCCGCTAGCTCTTGCAGAGTCCGCACGGCGTCGCCGTTGTAGGCAGGGCCGTGCATGCAGGCGAGCATTCTCGGCCGCAGCGCCGCCAACGTCCGCAGGACCGGCGGCAAGTGAGCAGAGACAGTGACGTGCTTCATACGACGCTCAAAGTCCAACGCGGGAGCGATCAGGTCGGCGTCTGAGATCGGCGGTGGGTTACCTTCCACGGTGAACAAGTCGCCGCAGAACAGCACCCGCTCGCGCTCGTCCAGCAGCATCCCGGCCTCCCAGAACGGCACGTGCGCAGTGGCGACGAACCGCACCGTGCGGCCTCCCAGATCCAGCCCCTCGTTATCGGCCAGCACGCGGGCCGGTCGGTCGACCATGTGCCGCAGGCACACGTTCACCGCCACCTTTCCGGCCACCACCTGGGCGGTCGGGGCGGCGGCGAGGAATTCGTTGACCGCGCCGAACTCATCGGGCCGCGAAGCGTGCGCCCCGCTGATCCACTGCAGATCCTCCAGCTTGATGAGGCGTCCCACAGCCTCGGCGACATCGGGGAATATCGTTCGCATTCCGGTGTGCATGAGCAACGGCTGCTCGGACCGGATGAGGAACTGGTTGTAGACCAGCCCCTCGGTCAGTCCGTCCGGGCGGTGGGTACAGATCCGGAAGATGCCCTCAGCGATCTCGTCTACGCGTGCAGCCATGTCTTAGCTCTCTGAGTTCGTAGGGGAGGGCCAGGACCCTGCCCGTTCATGCCGGAAACCGCATAGGACTCACCGGAGTGTTCGAAACCGTCGTGAGCGTACGTGGACCGGCTGGGGCATCATCTCCTACTGGGTACCCACACGAATGCCCCGGCCCACCAGGTTTGGGCCGGGGCATTCCGCCGAGTTCGGCAGCCAGCTTACCGGTTCAGGTGCCCGTCCTTCACGGCGATGAGGAACGTGGCGAACCTGGTTGATCTCTTGTTGCTCTCCTGGTCGGTCGTGGCCAGGGTGTTTCGTCTGATTATGCGCTGTCCTGATCGCTGATAATGATCAGCCTGCCTGCGAGGAGCTGCCCCTGGGCGGGATACTTGGCGGCCTCGGTACCTCCACAGTGGCGTAGTGCCCGAACGTCGAGCAGGTGGCGCAGCTGCGCGTGCTTGACCTCGGGGCCGGCTGACTCAGCGGTGCAGCGCGGCCTCGTTGATTACCGCTGTCAACCTTGCGATCAGCCGAGCTGTCCTTGGCTGATCGCAGCGGTGAACGCAATCCAGTGAGTCGGGCTGCAGGTCAGCACTGGTCCGGTGGGTCCTTGCTGTCGCACACGGCGCAGCCGTGCTGGCCCTCGGCGAACTCAACACACTGGATGTCATTCACCGAGTACGTCGACTTCCGCCACGCGCGCCTGGTCAGCTCCTGCACCGCGTCTCCTCTCTATCGCTGTATTAGCTCCACGATCAGGTCGAGGCTTTTCTCTCGTCGACAGCCTGGGCGTAGAGCTGGTCGTACACGCCAGATAACTCGCGTACGATGCCTTGATCATCGACCAAGTGTCCGTACACCATGTATTCCTGGTATGCGATTGGCGAGACGGCCCCACCCAGCGGGTGGCGGGTGGGGCCGTTCCCGTGTCGGGGTTAGCTGAGCTCGCCGGTACGGACACCGGCGGTGAATGCGGACCACGCTGCCGCGGTGCACACCAGCGCCGGCCCGGTGGGGTTCTTGGAGTCGCGCACAGCACGGGTGGTGCCGAGGTCGGCGACCTCGACGCAGGCGCCGCCGGCGCCGTTGCTGTAGCTGCTCTTGTGCCAGGTGATGTGGTCGATGGTCATGGTGCACTTCCTGTTGGTCGCTCGCCCGGTAACTGTGATGTCAGCGTAGTCACCAGTTCGAGGGATTGGTCAGCTGAGAGCGCTGAGGTGCTGAGCTGCTCGAACATCATCGCGTAGTGGTCGACGTCGATGGGTCGTTCCAGGTAGAGCCCACCCTGAGCGTTCTCCAGGTACACGCAGTTCATGTCTGCGGTGTCGGCGTCGGCGAACCGCAGCAGCGTGAAGGCCGAGCCGATCGAGGGGTGCGCCCCGGCGCTGAACGGCTGCACCTGGACGCTGACAGACGGCAGCCTCGCCACCTCGGCGAGGTGCTCCAGCTGCTCGCGCATGACCGCCGGGCCGCCGACCACGCGGCGCAATACTGCCTCATCGAGGACGACCCGCAGGCTCGGGGCCCGGTCACCGAAGAGCCGCTGCTGTCGGACCGTGCGGAAGGCCACACGTTTGGCCAGTTCGTCAGGGCTCGCGTCGGGCCTGAATGCGGCCATGACGGCCTCAGCGTAACCCGGCGTCTGGAACAACCCGAACATGAGCCCGCTCTCGTAGGCCCATAGTTCCGAGGCGTCCTGCTCCAGGTCCAGGTAGGTGCGCACCCAGTCCGGCACGGTGTCGCCGTGGACGGCCCACCATCCGCGTTGGTTCGCCTCGCGTGCGAGACGGATCAGCGTGTCCGCCGCGGGTGCGCCGATGCCGTAGAGCTGCGCGAGCAGCCGCACGTGCCCGGTCTTGATGGCCTGGCTACCCCGCTCGATCTTCGACAGGGTCGAGGTGGAGACTCCCGCCCAGTCGGCAGCCTCTCTCGCCGACTTGCCGGCGGCGTCCCGCAGTCGCCGCAGCTCGCCACCGAGCTGGCGACGGCGAACCGTCTGGCTACGCGCAGTGTTCATGAGAGCGCATTGTGCCGTGTTGGCGCGCACCCGGCGAGAAGTTCACCCGATCGCGATATGTCTTCACGAAATTTCGTTTGCTATATTTCGTCAAGTTGGTGTCGTTGCGCTTCGGCGTGAGGATATCGACACCACCCCCGGGCGGTCCGCTCGCCCGAGCTTCTCCGCTCGGGGGTGGCCGCCCGCCGCGCCTGTCCGGTTGCTTCCCAGCCGACCCGGCGCGGCGGGCGGCACCTCACGCTCTCGATGTAGCAGGGGGACTCATGGCAGGCAAACACAGCAAGCGCCGGGATGCGCGCGCCCGGATCCCGGCGCCACGTCAGCCGGGTATCGAGCTGGTGGATGCGCGGACCCGGGTGGCGCACCGGGTGAGTCCTGATGCGCTGCTGGCTGGTCGGGCGCGGGGGGCTTACCGGGCGTTCTGCGGTGCCCGACTGCTGGCAGCGAGCTTGACGGAGCCGGGTCGCGGCCGGTGTGCGAAGTGCGCGTCGTGAGTCGCCCCGGAGTGGAGATCGAGGCCGTGTACCAGGTGTTGTTCGATGTGCTCGGGGAGTGGCTGGGGTGAGCGTCGGGCGAGCTGCCCACCTGCTCCCGGCTGGTGAAGCATTCCGGCAGGGCTACCCGAGCACGCCCGTAGCAGTCTGCGGGGAGCCGATGACCAGCGCACCGGGCGGTGAGGACGATCCCCACTATTGCCCGGAATGCGTGCGCACGGCGATCCGGTGGTGCGCGCCGATCTCGCGGGAAGGTAGCCGGGGATGAGTGAACTTCTCGAATGGACGGGCGATCCTTGGATTGATGCGTGGCTAAAATTCCGGCGGG
Organism: Pseudonocardiaceae bacterium; assembly: GCA_050699515.1. Taxonomy (GTDB): domain Bacteria; phylum Actinomycetota; class Actinomycetes; order Mycobacteriales; family Pseudonocardiaceae. The sequence goes on along the minus strand of JBOHFF010000076.1, from coordinate 62,392 downwards.
CCTGGCTCGAGGGCGCGACAGAGGATGAGCTCACCGACCTCGCGAACCAATGCCGCCGCGACCTGCCCAGCCCGACACCCCCCGCACCGGCCGCGATGTTCATCCACCGCGACATCCTGATCACCGCCGGGCAGCAGGCCTTATCTCCGAGGCTGGTCACCGCGCTGTGGGTGCCTGACAGCGCGTGCCGGTGAGGGCACGCTACAGCTTGGCCAGGGGAACGCCGCCGATGAGCATCAGCCGGACCGTTCCCGAGGTGCCGAAGTCGATGGTGACGGTGGCCCGGGGGCCGCTGCCGTCGGTGGCGACCACGGTGCCCAGGCCGTACTTGTCGTGCGTGACCCGGTCGCCGACGTCCAGCGACAGTGCCGGGGTGTTCTGCCAGCCCGGGAACGACGTGGAGCGCAGGCCGCGGGCCGCCACCCCGGCTTGCGCCGAATCCGCGCCGGTGACATCACGACGGCCGAAGACGGTGCGCCCGACCGGGCCGGCGCGGCCGGGCTCCTCACGTCGCCAACACACCAGCGACTCGGGCACATCGGTCAGGAAGCGCGACGCCGGATTGCTCATCGGCGAGCCCCACGCGGAGCGGGTGACCGCCCGGGACAGGTAGAGCCGCTGCTTGGCCCGGGTCAGCCCGACGTAGGCGAGCCGGCGCTCCTCAGCGAGCTCGGTCGGGTCCCCCAGCGCGCGCAGATGCGGGAACAACCCGTCCTCCCAGCCGGTGAGGAACACCACCGGGAACTCCAGGCCCTTCGCGGTGTGCAGGGTCATCAAGGTCACCACACCACCGGATTCCGTGCCGTCGTCGTCGGGGATCTGGTCGGCGTCGGCGACCAGCGCCACCCGCTCCAGGAACGCCGCGAGCGAACCGGGCTCGACGCCACCGTCCTGCACCGCAACCACCGGCGCAGCCTCGGTGGCGAACTCCCGCGCCACCGTCACCAGCTCGGTGAGGTTGTCCAGTCGGGAGCCGTCCTGCGGATCCTCCGAGGCGTCCAGCTCGGCCCGGTAGCCGGTGCGCTCCAGCACCGCCTCGAGGATCTCCGCGACCTCCGCGCCGGCCAGCGCCTTCTCCCTCAACTCCTCCAGCAGCGCCACAAAAGCCGTGATCGCATTGCGGGACCGGGGGTTGAGCAGCGGGATGTCCTGGCCGGCGGCGGCCGCCCGCAGCGCCGCCGCGAAAGAGACCCGTTCCCGCTCGGCGTAGGTGGCCACCACAGCTTCCGCGCGGTCGCCGATCCCGCGGCGGGGCGTGTTGAGGATCCGGCGCAGCGACACGGTGTCCTCGGGGTTGTCCATCACCCGCAGGTAGGCCAGCGCATCGCGGACCTCTTTGCGCTCGTAGAAGCGCACCCCACCGACCACCTTGTAGGGCAGCCCCAGCCGGATGAACACCTCCTCGAACACCCGGGAGGAGTTGTTGGTCCGGTAGAACACCGCCATGTCGCCGAACCGCGCCTGACCGGCATCGACCAGCTGGTCGATCTCCGAGGCGACGAACGCGGCCTCGTCATGCTCGTTGTCGGCGACGTAACCGACGATCGGCTCACCGTCCCCGGCGGCCGACCACAACCGCTTGTCCCGGCGGCCCGGGTTGCGGGAGATCACCGCGTTGGCCGCGGACAGGATCGTCTGGGTGGACCGGTAGTTCTGCTCCAGCAGGATCGTGCGGGCGTTCGGGAAGTCCCGCTCGAACTCCTCGATGTTGCGAATCGTCGCGCCCCGGAAAGCGTAGATGGACTGGTCGGCGTCACCCACCACACACAGCTCGGCGGGGTCCGTGGTCTCCGGACCCACGAGCTGGTACACCAGCTCGTACTGCGCGTGGTTGGTGTCCTGGTACTCATCGACCAGGATGTGCCGGAACCGGCGCCGGTAATGCTCGGCGACGTCAGGCAGGGTCTGCAGCAGCTCGACGGTCCTCATGATCAGATCATCGAAGTCCACCGCGTTCGAGGCGGCCAGCCGCCGCTGGTAGGCGGCGTAGACTTCGGCCACCCGGCGTTCCAGATCATCACCCGCCGCGTCGAGGGCCGCATCGGCACCGACCAGGTCGTTCTTCAGGTTGGAGATCTTCGCGGCCAGCGTCCGGGCCGGGTAGCGCTTCGGGTCCAGATCCAGGTCGCGGGCCACCATGGTGATCAGCCGACGGGTGTCGTCGGCGTCGTAGATGGAGAAGTTCGAATTCAACCCGGACAGGTGCGCGGCCTCCCGGCGCAGGATCCGCACACACATCGAGTGGAAGGTCGACACCCACATCACGTTGGCGCGCTCGCCGACCAGCGCGGCGACCCGCTGCCGCATTTCCGCCGCGGCCTTGTTCGTGAAGGTGATCGCCAGCACCTGCCCGGGTGTGACGCCGCGGTGGGCGAGCAGGTAGGCGATGCGGTGGGCCAGCACCCGGGTCTTGCCGGACCCGGCCCCCGCGACGATGAGCAGCGGGGAGCCCGCATGCTCCACCGCCGCAGCTTGCTGCGGGTTGAGCCCGGCGAGCAGGTCCTGCGGCGGGGCGGCGTTGATCAGACCGGTGTTGATCAGACCAGTGTCAGTCGGGGCGGGGTCGGTCGGGGGGCCCGCAGGGGCAGCGGAGGCACTCATCGTGGCGACCACGGTACCGGGGGACACCGTCGAGCTCGGACTCCACCGCGGCGACTCGCCCCGAATGCGGGTGGACGGCGCAGCGGGCGCCGTGGCAGACTCCGTGACGTGCTGCGCCGCCATCGCTTTTTCTACGGGTACCGGATCCGGTGCCCGTGATGGCGTGACACACACAGACCATGACGACGCCCCGGAGTCCACGGACTCGGGGCGTCGTTGCTGCCAGGGAACGCGGGCTCCGAGACAAGATTAAGGAGACCACCGAGATGTCCCCACATGCGACCAGCGAGGCGGCTCCCACGGCCCTGGACGGTTCAGTGCCCGACCTGACCGCGCTGCGCACCGAAATCGACTCTCTCGACGCGGAGATCCTGCGGCTGGTGCAGCGGCGCACCGCAGTATCCCAGATGATCGGCCAGGTCCGTCGGGCCGCCGGCGGCCCGCGGGTGGTGCACGGCCGTGAGATGGCTGTGCTCGACCGTTACCGGGCGCTGGGCACCGAGGGCCGCGAGCTGGCGATGCTGCTGTTGCGGTTGGGACGCGGCCAGCTCGGCCGCTGAGCGATCCGCACCCGCGCCACTCGCACCGGCAGGAGCACACTGGACAGCATGGTGCTGAATGTGATTGCTGTCCTTGCCGCGCTGGCCGGGTTGCTGGCCGCCGCGGCCCACGGTGGGTACCTGGCGATGCTCGGCTCAGCGGCGAACCGGCGTGCCGGTGGCGAGCCGGTCAGCCAGTACGTGCGCAGCCGGGTTCCGGTGGCCGGGGTCACCCTCGGCGTCGCCCTGCTCGCGTTGCTGCTCACGACCGGTCCCGCAGCTGCGGACATCCTGGCCATCCTGGCCGGCGCCGGGAGTGGTGTGGTGGGCTACCAGGCGCTGCAAAGCAGCCGGACCCGCTACCGCAGCGGGGGGTGAACTAATAAGGGGGGCACCGCCCGTCCCGCCGTAACTACCGGATAGCGACGGAGCAGGCCACGGCGGGTTGTGCATGGCACGCAGGGCTCTAGCCTGAGGTCGTGCGCGAGGAATGTCGTTAAGTGAACTCCGATGCCCGGCTGATCGCCGGTCGCTACCGCCTGGACCTGCAGGTGGGCGCCGGTGCGATGGGCGTGGTCTGGCGAGCGCACGACGAGCGGCTGGACCGCACGGTCGCGCTCAAGGAATTGCTCATGCAATCCGGGCTGGACGACGGGGAAGCGGAGACGGCCCGGGCCAGGGCGATGCGCGAGGGCCGCATCGCGGCTCGATTGCAACACCCGCACGCCATCTCCGTCTACGACGTGGCTCTCGATCATGGCACCGGTACCGGGAATCAGGTGGTGCCGTGGCTGGTGATGGAATACCTGCCGTCCCGCAGCCTGGCCACGGTTCTGGCCGAGCACGGTTCGCTACCGCCACACGAGGTGGCCAAGATCGGCTGGCAGGTCGCCGCGGCACTCGCCGCGGCCCATCAGGCCGGGATCGTGCACCGGGACATCAAGCCGGGTAACGTCCTGCTCGGCCAGGACGGTACCGTCAAGATCACCGACTTCGGGATCTCCCGGGCGAGCTGGGACGCCACCGTGACCAGCACCGGTGTGCTGGCCGGCACGCCCGCCTACTTCGCTCCCGAGGTGGCCCGGGGTGAGCAGCCCGGTTCCGCCAGCGACGTGTTCTCGCTGGGCTCGATGCTCTACGTCGCGGTGGAGGGCGAGCCGCCTTTCGGCCTGGACGACAACACGCTGGCCCTGCTGCGCACCGTCGCCGAGGGTCGGGTACGTCCCCCGCGCCGGGCCGGCTCGCTGTCCACGGTCCTGATGCAGTTGCTGGCCGGCGATCCGGCGGCGCGCCCGTCGATGACCGACGTGATGGCGGCACTGCGCGCGATCGCGGAACACGATGGCGCCCCCGCCGCTGCCCTCCCCTTGTTCAGCTCCCCGACGGTCCGGGCCGCGCCCCCGCGCAGCGCCGAGCCCCCACCCACCGCGGTGGGCCTGCCGCCCAGCCGCCCGCCGCCCGCGGCGCCACCCCGAGCCGCCGAGCTCGTGTGGTGGCGGCGGCCCGCGGTGCTGTTCGGGACTGCCGCCTGCCTCGTGGCGCTCGCCGTCGTCTTCGCCGTGGTGGGGGCGGTGCCCGTGTTCTCCGGGCCCACGGACGGGCGTGGTCAGCTGACGCCAACCGGGGCGGTCGCTCCCGGCGCGCGGGCATTACCCGCCCCACAACCGCCTCAACCCGCCCAGCCGCCGCTGACTGAGGAGCCGTTGGGCGAGGCGCCGTTGGCTGAGGAGCTACAGCCCGAGCAAATGGAGCAGGCCGTCCGCACCTATTACGGTCTGCTCCCCGCGGACACCACCGTGGCGTGGGAACACCTCGGGCCCGCTGCACGCACCCAGGGTTTCGCCCGATACAACGACTTCTGGAACGGCATCGACAGAGTAAGAATCCGCGGACCTGTTGCCGTGCAGGGCAACAGCGTGCTGGTGGGCCTGGTGTTCGATCCGGTGAACCGGAAATCGACATTCGAGCGCTACCAACTCACCATGGGCAGCTCACCCGACGGCCGCGTAGTCATCGAGTCCGCCTCCCGGATCGACGCCTTCGCCCTCACCGGCAGGTAAACATTCACGTCCCGGAGGGCATGGCGAAGCGACCGTAGGCGGCGTCGGTGTGGTGATGTGAGTTGCGGTTTCGGTGGTCAGGTGGGCGCCGGGAGCGGTGGTGTCCAGGGGTTGCCGGTGATGGCCTGGCGTAGTGCGGTGATGATGTCGGCGCCGTGTTTGCGGGCGGTGTCGATGTAGCTGCGGATGTCGAGTCGGTCTTGGGTGGTGTCTTCGCTGGTGAGCCGCCTGGAGATCTTCTGTTGTGTCTTGGTGGGCCGGAGGTCGCGGTCGGCTGGACCTCCACCATGCCATCCCACCCGATCACCGAACACCTACCAACAGAGCCAGCAGTCCGATTACGGACAGTATTATTCCAAAGTACCCAACCCAAAGCGACTTCTGCGACTGGCGGTTGAGCTCGGCGAGTTTTCTGTTGGTCTCCACACGGCCTGCGATAGCAACCAATAGCAATACTCCCCCACAGCTAGTCCCCCTACCATCCGTACGGGGGCGGTTACGAGTAGTACGAACGCTCCGAACATGATCTGCCTTCCAGTCGGAAGGATCACCTGTGTTCAGGTTATTATGCCAGAACCTCCCGGGAACTTAGCATGCCTGAGACTCTACGGCCCCAATCGTCCAGACCGCGCTATCGGTTTGGGGACGCGGCGGCGATGCGCCCTGTAGCATACTCCATTCAACCTATTCCGAAGACCGTAGCTTCCCGGTGGGCGTCCTGGTCCTCCCTTGGTCGGACTGAGCCTGCGTCAATCGACTACAGCCGTCTCCATGACCGAAGCCACTCCGGATCATTCCGTTCATTGCCCAGATATCAATGGCGCTCCTCGAGACCGACGGCTTCGCGCAGGCGGTTCACGGCGTCCTGGAGATCAGGATCCTGACGCGCTCCCGAGCTCATCAGTTCGGCGAGTGCCTCAGCGATGACGTTGAGCTTCTCCTGGGCGGCCTCCTCCGCGCGGCGGTTGGCGTTCTCGAGTAGCGCCACCAGCAACAGCGTGAGGATACTCGCGACGGTGTGAATGACCGTCTGCCATTCCTCGAGGTCCCCCCACAAGGGAAGGCTGATCAGCCAGACCACGACGATGAAGACACACAGAACGCAGAACGACGTCCGGCTGACCCTGCGGTAGACCGCCTCAACGAACCGGTCGAACAGCGAACGGCGATCTCCCCGGCTGCGGGTCTTCGCCGCCTCGCTGCGCTCCACAACCAGCAGCCTAGCCTCGCCCTTGACCCCAACATGGAGACATATCGACCCCAATTGAGCGCTGGTAGAGGGGTATATCACCCGCTCGGACCAGCGGATCAGCGACGCACAGCCTCGGCACGGCCGGCCACTCTGGCGCTCCGAGGGGCATCCGGAGCAGATCCGGGCGGCCTTCGCTAGCCGGATCCGGTTTCCAAGCTTGGCAAGTCCCTTGGGAAGTCCACGCACGAGTATGCGTACGATACGCGTGTGACCAGCAGGGACAAACTGTTGCAGCTCGTCGAGAACCTGCCCGAGGAGCAAGCCGACGAGCTGCTGAGTCTTGCGATGGAGCGGTACATCCTTCCAGGCCCACGTCAGCCATTGCCGGCGTTCGTCGGGATCGGCGACAGTGGCCGATCGGATGTCTCCGAGCGGGTAGACGATTTCCTTGCCAACGGGTTCGGCAGCGCATAACCTATCGTGATCATCGTGGACACGGGCGTCCTCTACGCCTTGGCTGATCGCCGCGACACCCACCACAAGGCCTGCGTGCACTGGCTGGCCGTCGCCCCCCGGCCCTTGATCGTGCCGCCGCTCGTCATAGCGGAGACGTGTTATCTGATCGGCCAGCATCTCGGCGCCACCGCCGAGGCGACGTTTCTCGACGCATTCGGGCCCGGCCAGACACTCTCGCTTGGTGACTTCCTGGAGGAAGACGTGATGCGTATGGCCGTCCTCGTCAGACAGTACGCCGATCTCAAGCTCGGCGGCACGGACGCAGCCGTGATCGCGACGGCGGAGCGACTGGGAATCACGCGCGTGGCGACAGTTGATCGGCGCCACTTCACGGTGGTCCGGCCCAAACATGTGGGGTCGTTCGCGCTGCTGCCCGACCCGCTGTGAACAGCCGTCGGCGCCGGACCCCAAGCCCAAACCTCAACGGGGCGTCCACGTCGGTGATCGAGCACGCCACCTACACGACCTTCCTGTGGACGTCGGTCGACACCTCTCACCGTGTCACGGGAGGCCCGGGACGTCTCCCACAACACCAGCACATCGAACTGGCGCGCCTTCACCGCGTCGAGCACATGGCCCAATTCTCCCGGGCCCGGGTGGCGAACCGTGACGCTGAACGGCCCGGATCGGAGTACCGGTCAATGATCGTCCAGCCCTGCGCCGCGCATGCCTTGGAGTTGGCGACCTGCTGCCGTTCCACCGAGCGCTCACGGCCCCGTTGATCGGCGCCGTCATCGTTGAGCCGGCTGACCCGCTCGTAAGTTCCCGCCGTGAGAGTGGTCTGGTTCGCGGTCGTCATGCCCGCACGCTAGCTCACTAGCGGACAGTACGGAGACATATCGGAGTCACAGGAGCCCGAAAACCCGATATGTCTCCATATCGGGGAGGCGGGGCGGGAGGTTAGACGAGGCGGCGGTCGGAGGCCCAGCGGGAGAGCTCGTAGCGGTTGGAGAGCTGGGTTTTGCGCAGCACAGAGGAGACGTGGGTCTCCACCGTTTTGATCGAGATGAACAGCTCGGAAGCGATCTCCTTGTAGGCGTAGCCGCGGGCCAGCAGGCGCAGCACGTCGCGCTCGCGCGGGGTGAGCAGGTCCATCTCCGGGTCACCGACCGGTGCCTCGCCGGAGCGTTGGGCGAAGGCGTCGAGGACGAATCCGGCCAGCCGCGGGGAGAACACCGGGTCACCCCCGTGCACCCGGCGCACCGCGTCGGCCAGCTCCCGCCCGGAGATCGTCTTGGTCACGTACCCGCGGGCGCCGCTGCGGATCACCGCGATCACGTCGTCGGCCGCGTCGGACACCGACAGCGCGAGGAACACCACATCGGGCTGCGCGGGACGGACGCGGCGCAGCACCTCCGCGCCACCACCATCGGGCATGTGGACGTCCCGGAGCACGACGTCGGGGCGCAGGTGCCCGATCCCGGTGACCGCCTCGTTCACTGATCCGCCCTCGCCGACCACCACGACCGCCGGCAGGCCCGACTCGGCGGCACCGGCCCGGTCCAGCTCGGCCTTCACTCCAGTACGGAACAGTGCATGGTCATCGACCAGGAAGACCCGAATGGCGCGGTCCTCGCTCACGTCCCCGTCGTCGGTCATGCGTCTTCTCCACCCTTCCGGCGAGCGATGGCCAGCTGGACCTCGGTGCCCTCACCGGGCGCGGTACGCAGGGACACCGTACCCCCGTGGCGTTCCATCCGGCCGCGGATCGAGTCGGCCAGCCCGTGCCGGTCGGCGGCGACGGCGGCCGGATCGAATCCGGCGCCCCGGTCCCGGACGAACACGTGCACCTGGCCGGACTCGACCTCGGCGTACACGCTGACTTCGGCGACGCCGGCGTGCTTGGCCGCGTTGACCATCGCCTCCCGGCTGGCCTGCACCAGCGCGGGCAGCGACTCCTCCAATGCGCAGTCGCCCACCACCACGACATGCATGCTCACCGCGTAGGTGTCCTCCACCTCACCGGCGGCAGAGTGCAGTGCCGCGGCGAACGCCGGCACCTCGCCACCTGAGCCGTTGAGCCGGGCCCGCTCATCCCGCCCGTAGCCCTGCGGTCCGTAGAGCCAGGCGCGCAACTCCCGTTCCTGGCCACGGGCCAGCCGGCGCACCTCCCGGGCCGACTCGGACTGCTGCTGGATCAGCGCGAGCGTCTGCAGCACCGAGTCGTGCAGGTGCGCGGCGATCTCGGCCCGTTCCTCGGTGCGGATCCGGGCCCGGCGTTCCTCACCCAACGCCCGCATCAACCGCAGCCACCAGGGCACGGTCAGCACCGCTACCCCGACCAGGGTCGCGGCCGCGGCCAGCAGCGCGGACCGCGCTTGGCCCAGGTCACCCTGGTTGAGCAGGAACACCCCGATCCCGCTGGTCACCAGCACGATCCCGGCCAGTACCCGCAGCAGCGCCATCCGGCCGCCGCCGCCGAGAAGCACGCCCGCGCCGCTGCGCCAGCGGGTCCGCTGGCCGGCGTCGGCCTCGCGCCACACCAGGACGACGCCGATCAGGGCGACACCCAGCGGTCCGGTCACCCAGCCACCCCAGGCGGTGCCCAGTGCCGCGCCGGCCAACGCCAGCCCCCCGGCGAGCACGACCAGACCGACCGCTTGCTGACGATCCCGCTGCGTGCTCGGTCGCCGGGGAGGTGCGTCGGTCGCGGGCAGGAACGCCCAGAGCAGCCCGTAGCCGATCAGCCCGGCCCCACCGAGACCGGCCAGCGCAACGAAGATCACCCGTACCCAGAGCACCGGCACGCTGAGGTGCTCGGCGATCCCGCTGGACACCCCGGCGATGACCCGGTCGGACCGGTGCCGGCTCAGCCGCGGCGACCCAGGCACCGGCGCAGCGCGCGGCCGGGCCCTCCTCGCCTGATCCGCCGGTGTGCGCACGCCTGCCATGGTCACACGTGCAGCGCGCTCAGGGGTATCAGGGTCGTCCCCGGTATCCGCGACCCGGGGCGGTTCAGGGTCACCCCCGATGGTGCGCGCGGTCCGCGAAGGTCAGGCTGAACACCGTGAGCGAGATCAACGTGGAGCAGACGGCACGGGACTTCTGGGCCACCAGGCCCCCTCGTCAGGCCGACGACCGCAAGATCGCTGGCGTGGCGGCGGCGATCGGGCGACGCTACGCCATCGACCCGGTGCTGGTCCGGGTGGCGTTCGTGGTGGCCACCGTCTTCGGTGGGGGCGGGATCCTGCTGTACCTGCTGGGCTGGCTGGTGCTGCCCGCGGAGGGCAACCAGTCCTCCGGTGCTGGGAGCCCGACCAGCAAGGCACGCAACTCGATATCCGCGGTGCTCACGATCATGCTCGTGCTGCTGCTGATCCTGGTGACCGGCGAGGTGCTCGGTGACCACGGGGGGTCCGGCATCATCGGCCTCGCCGTCGGCTTGGGCGCGCTGCTGTTGCTGCACCGCTCGCGGGCGTCGCTGGGCGAGATTCCGGGGTCGGCGCCGGCCGCGGGGACGGCAATGCCAGGCGAGCCGGCTCCCGCAACACCCGCCGACACGACTGACAAGTCCGGCGCGCCTGTTCCGCCCGCGTGGGACCCGCTGGGTGCGGCACCATTCGCCTGGGACCTGCCGGAGCCCTCAGCGCCGCCCGAATCCAGCACACCGCCGCAGCATGCCCGATCAAAGATCACTCCGATCACTCTCGGTCTCGCGCTGCTGACCGGGGGGATCGCGCTGGCGTTCGCACCGACACTGTCAGCCGCCCAGGTCGCCGCGATGCTGCTGGGTGTGATCGGGCTCGGCCTGGTGGTGGGCTCATTCCTGCGAGGCGGTCGCGGTCTCGTTCTGGTCGCTATCCCGCTGGCCCTGCTCACCTGGGTCCTGAGCGCCGCCCCCACCACTGATCTCACGGTCGGCGGCCGGCACTGGGACCCGGTGACAGCCGCTCAGGTGCAGCCGCACTATTCGGTCACCCTGGGTAACGGCGATCTGGACCTCACCAGGTTGCAATTGACCGAGGGCCAGACTGTGCGGACCAGCGTCGCTGTGGGCGTCGGCCAGACGTACGTCCTGCTGCCACCGAACGTCGACGCCGAGGTGAGCTGCCAGACCCAGCTCGGCGATGTCTACTGCCTCGGCCGGAACGACTTCGACGGCCAACCATCCCGGGTGAACGTGACCGACCCCGGACCGGACGGCACCGGTGGCGGAAAGCTGATCCTGGACGTGCGTGCCGGTGTCGGCCAGGTACACGTGGATCGCGCGTCATGACCGGGAGGGAGCCGACAATGCCCGAACGTGGGGCTGACCCAGAACCGCGACCCGCCGACGAGCCGACCGCGCGAGGTGGACCGGACCTGCTCACGATGGTCGCCGGGCTGGGCGCGCTGGGCATCGCCACCACCACACTGATCGGCGGCATCACCTGGTTCCCCGACCTGGATGGCCGGTGGCTGCTCGCGGGCCTGGCGTTGATCGTCGGCCTGCTCCTGGTGATCGGCTCGCTGCGACCCCAGCGGCATTGAACGCTCAGTCCGTTCACCATCGACCTCGCCGCCAAGAAAGTGGCACGCCGTTCAGCATCCGTCGCCGCCCGGCGGGGTCTGCGATTCGATGATCTTCGTGGCGACGTGCGCGACCAGCCGGTCATCCGGATCACCGAGATCCAACCCGGTGATCGTCTCGATGCGGGCGACGCGGTAGGCGACGGTGTTGGTGTGCAGGTGCAGCATCCGGGCGGACTGCTTGTGGCTGCCGTGGTGGTGCAGGTACACCGCCAGGGTGCGCACCAGCTCGGTGCGATGCTCGGTGTCGTAGTCCAGCAACGGCCCCAGCACGTCGCGGGCGAACCCCATCAACTGCCGCATGTCGCCGATCGTGCACAGCAGCCGGTAGATGCCCAGCTCCTCGTAGCGGACCGGCTGGCCGGCCCGCCCCAGGCGCAGCCCCAGGTCGATCGCCCGCTCAGCCTGGCGCACCCCGCGGGGCAGCAGTTCCGGGGACTCCACGTGCTCGCTCACCCCGCAGGTGAGGCTCGGGCGCAGCCGGCACAACGCCGCCAGCGCGTCGGCGTCGGGGTCCGCGGGGACGATCATCACCAGCGCACCGTCCCGCACCGCTGCGCCCGCCCCCGGCAGTATCGACGCGATCCGCTGGATCCAGTCACCGTGGGCCCAGCCCGGATCAGACGGCACCGGGCGCAGCATCGCCACCCGCAGTGGTGCGTCATCCCGCAGCCCCAGCGACCGGACCTTGCGCCGGGCGTCCTGGGCGTCCAGGAAATGACCCGAGACCAGGGCGTCGACCACGCTGGCTCGGTAACGCAAGTCCAGTTCGGCGCTGGTCTGCTCATGAGCGAGGGTCAACGCGAACAGCGTGGCCGCGTAGGTGACGGTGAGGAACTCGGCGTCATCGGGTGCCGCCCCGTAGCCGCCGGCCGCCGCCTCGTCGAGCACCAGCAGGTAACCCAAGCTGGTCTCGCGGACCACCACCGGCGCCACCAGGCAGGCTTGGTCCAGCAGCGAGCCGGGGATGGCCGGGATGCGCAGCGGGCGCCGCGCGGCCTCCAGCGCGCGGAGCAGCCGGTCCACGCTGGGATCGGTGCGGTTCCAGCGCAGCCCCGGCAACGAGTCCGACCCGCCGGCTTGGGCCCGCAGCCGGAATGCGGTGTCCAGCAACACGATCCGTTTACCGACCAACCGGGCGAAGACCTCGGTGAGCCGGACCGGGTCGGCCCCGCCCAGTGCCGCATCCGCCAGCTCGTCGCAGACCGTCATGGTCCGGCGGTAGATCGAGTTCTGCCGGGACAGGCCGCTCAGCGCGGACTGTCCGTCCCGGGCGGGTGCCCGCCCGGACCTGCCTGGGCTGGTCATCCGCCGGTCCGTAGCCGGGCCAGCGCGCCGATCAGCCGCGCTGCCTGCTCGTCGACCCCGCCGGGCACGTGCACCACGACGCCGGAGATCAGGTGCCGCAGCTTCTCCACCGCACCGACCGAGAACTCGGTGGTCTGCTCGGGATCGTCCCGGTGGCGCCGGCCGCGGCGGGCGGCGTCAACCAGCACAGACAGCGGGATCGAGCCCTCCGGGTCCTCATAGGACAGCCGTTGCAGGGTCCGGATATCAGCGAACGGCGCGAGCGTCGCGAGCACCGGGAGCGCCATCCCGCGGGCCCGCACCATGCCGAGCACCCGGGCCGCCTCCTCGATGTCGTAGATCACGTCGGTGACCAGGAAATGAGCGCCGGCACGCAGCATCGACTCGGCCTTCTCCAACTCGCCGGTGAGGTCGCCGGCGGCGGTGTGCAACACGCCACCGATCACGAACCTGGTGTGCTCCGCAGTGGCCACCCCCCGCCAGTCGATGCCCTCGTTGAGCGCGCCGAGCATCGCGATGAGCCCGACCGCATCGACGTCCCAGGGCGTCCCGCCCGCCGCGATGGGGTAGTCACCGGAGACCCGCGGGCTGCCCGTGCGGCACACCACCATCCGCAGGCCGAGCGCGTGCGCACCGAGCAGGTCGGCCTGCAGCGCGGCGAGGTTGCGGTCGGCGGCCTCCATTGGTAACAACACCTCACCGCCCACCCGCTCGCGGACCACCACCGCCGCGCCGACCGGGCTGATCCGGGCCGCCGGCGGGGCCGCCTCGAGAATGGCCAGTGCCCGCGCGCCGGCTGCCCGCATCGCACTCGCCCGCTCGAGGAACTCCGGCACCTGAGCGCCGTTAGGGGCCTGCAAGCCGACGGCCACCACCAGCTCGCCCTCCCACGCGGCGGGCCAACCGCTGGGTGGCGCCACCCGGCTCACGGTCGAGGAGACTCGCGGGGTCGGGGGCGTCGGGGGCATCTGGGTGGGGGTCCGCCGCGCCGGCGGCAACGCGGCGACCGCCTGGGAGATCGCCCGCACATGAGCAGGTGTCGTCCCGCAGCACCCGCCCAGCACAGTGGCGCCGGCAGCCACGAACCGGTGCGCGGCCTCGCCGAAGTACGCCGCGTTGCGGGCGTAGCGCAGCTGGCCGCCGAGCCGTTGGGGCACCCCGGCGTTGGGCGCGACGGTCAAGGGCAGCTCGGTGCCGCGGGCCAGCTCACCGACCACCCCCACCAGCACCGCGGGACCGACCGTGCAGTTCGCTCCCAGTGCGACCACCGGCAATTCGGAGAGCACCGCGGCCGCCTCCGCAGGATCCTCCCCCCGCAGGGTCCGGCCATCGTCGCCGAAGGTCAGCTGGGCCACCACCGGCAGGTCGGTCTCCGATGCGGCCAGCTCGACCGCCTGGACCAGCGATTCCAGGTCGCCGAAGGTCTCCAGGATCAGCAGGTCGACCCAGTCGCACAGCGCCGCGATCTGCTCCCGCAGGCACTCCGCTCGGGTGCTCGCGGGCACCCGGCGCACCGCGGGAGCGCTGACCGCCGGTCCGATGGACCCGGCGACCAGCACCGAATGCCCAGCGCGCTGGACCGCCTCACGGGCCAACCGGGCGCCGGCGATGTTGATCTCAGAGACGCTGTTCTCCAGCGCTGACCCGGCCAAGCGCAGCCGGTTCGCGCCGAAGGTGTTCGTCTGCAGGATTCGGGCACCCGCGCTGACGTAAGCCGCGTGCAGGTCACGGACCAGCGCCGGGCGCGAGAGGTTGAGCTCGGGCAGCGCGCGGTCCAGTGGAACCCCGGCGGCATGCAGCATCGTGCCCATCGCGCCGTCACAGACCACCACCTGCCCGGCCCTGAGCTGTTCGAGTACCGTGCCGGGGTCTTGCGCGTTCACTGTCCCTCGCCTCCTGGCCGAATTCTCCCCCGCCGGGCCCGAAACATCGAGCGCTCTCAGCCTCTCGAATTCGGTGAACCGAGGGCCTCGGCCCGGTGCCGCCGTTCCAGTCGTGCGTTGAGGGCACAGATCTGCTCGTTCACTCGCTGCCGTTCCTCGAGGAGTCGCCGCTCCCGTCGCCGTAAATTGATCTCTTGGCAGCGGACACCGATAAGGACACCGGCAGTGAAGATGATGAAGGCTATCAACGCGATCATCTTGAGCATGGTTGTCTCTCCTGTGATCCGGTCCGTGCGGTCTGTTTTCCGCGGGTCTAGAAACAGCCAAACCGGCTGGGCCAGCACTGTCCGCAACACCGGCCCAGATCCCGTCGAGATAGGTATCGACGCTGGTCGTCAGGGTGTGCGACGGTGTTATGTCCGGACCGCACCGGACACCTGAAGGGGAAGCCTCGGTGGCAGGAGAAACACGAGATGGCCCGGTTGCGGAGTTCTGCGCTGGGTTGAAACGGCTGGTACAGGGTCGCGGGCTGGACCGGGCAGTGCTGGCCCGCCAGCTGGGTTACAGCCGCTCCCAGCTCTATGAGATCTTGGATGGCCGGATCAGCCGGCCGCCGGAGTGGGACCGGCTGGTCGAACCTCTGGTCCGCGCCTGTACCGGCAACGACCAGCGGGCCCTCGGCAGCTGGCGGCGCCGGCACGACGTGCTCGTGGGGGTATACACCGAGCTCAAACGCCAGCACCGGCTCACCGATCCACCCGGGCCGGTGGGTGAGGCACGAGCGGTGCCCGCACAGCTACCTCCAGCCGTCGAGGTCTTCACAGGTCGATCCCGAGAACTGGATGACCTTGACCGTCTCCTGCTTCGCAGCACCGACCAGGCGACGGCGACACAAGTCACGGATGGGAACTCGACCGCCGTGGTGATCTCCGCGGTGTCCGGGACCGCGGGGGTGGGCAAGACCGAGCTGGCACTGCGGTGGGCGCATCGAGTCCGGAGCGAGTTCCCGGATGGGCAGTTGTACGTCAACCTGCGCGGCTTCGATCCCGATCAGCCGCTCTCGGCGGCCGACGCGCTGGCGGGGTTCCTGCGCGCGCTGGGCGTGCCTGGACCGAACATCCCCCTGGATGTGGAGGAACGCGCCGCGGCCTACCGGAGCATGGTGGATGGGCGGCGGATCCTGGTGGTGCTGGACAACGCCTCATCGGTCGAGCAGGTCCGCCCACTGCTGCCCGGTGCCCCCTCGTGTGTGGTGATGGTGACCAGCCGTGACTCCCTGACCGGATTGGTGGCCCGGCACGGGGCCCGGCGCCTGGACCTGGACCTGCTGCCGCTGGAGGAAGCGGTCGCTCTGCTCGCTGCGTTGATCGGTGGGCGGGCGCAAGCCGAGCCTGAGGCGGTCGCCACCCTGGCCGAGCTCTGTGCGCGGCTGCCATTGGCATTGCGGGTCGCCGCCGAGCTCGCCGCCGCCCGCCCCACCATCAGCCTCACGCAGCTGGTCGGCGAGTTGGCCGATGAGCAGCGGCGGCTGGAGCGGCTGGACGCTGGTGGCGACGCTCGCACCGCGGTGCGAGGCGTGTTCTCCTGGTCCTACCAGCACCTCCCGGCTACGGCGGCGCGGGTGTTCCGGCTCATCGGCCTGCACCCCGGCCCCGACTTCGATCCCTACGCGGTCGCCGCCCTGGCCGGCACCAGCCTCGACGATGCCCAGCAGGTAGTGGACCTTTTAGCCCGCGCGCACCTGATCCGGGACCCACGCCTGGGCCGCTACGACATGCACGACCTACTGCGCGCCTACGCCACGCACCTCACCGACGTCGAAGACTCCGGGGCGGACCGGCAGAGCGCGCTGACCCGCCTCTTCGATCATTATCTGGCCGCGGCCGCGACGGCGATGGACACCCTTGTTCCTGCCGAGCAGCATCGCCGGCCACGCATCCCCCCACCGGCCACCCCCACCCCGCCGACGCCCGACCCGGCCACCGCCCTGGCCTGGCTCGATGCTGAACGGGTCACCCTCACTGCTGTCAGCGCTTTTGGTGCTACCTACGGTTGGCCCGGCCACACCACCCGTCTGGCCATGACCCTATCCCGCTACCTGGCTGTTGGCGGACACATCGCCGACGGCCTGACCATCCATACCTACGCCCTGCGCGTCGCGCGCCATACCGGCGAGCCCACGACCCAAGTCGGCGCGCTGCTCAACCTTGGCCACATCTACTGGCATCAGGGTCACTACCAGCAGGCTGCCGACCATCACCAGCAGGCGCTCACCCTTACCCGGGAGACCGGTGACCGGCTCGGCGAGGCCCGCGCGCTGCTGAACCTCGGCACCGTCTGCTGGTGGCAGGGTCACTACCAGCAGGCTGCCGACCATCACCAGCGTGCTCTGGCCCTGTTCCAGGAGACCGGCGACCAGCTCGGAGCGGCCCACGCGCTGGCCGGCCTCGGCAACGTCGACCTTCGGCAGGGTCACTACCGGCAGGCCGCTAACCGACTTCAGCAAACCCTCTCCATCGCGCAGGAGATCGGCGACCGGCTCGGTAAAGCCCGCGCGTTGCTCGATCTCGGTACTGCCTGCCAGCGGCAGGGCGACTACCAGCAGACCGGTGAGCACCTTCAGCACGCCCTGGCACTGTTCCGTGAAATAGGCAGCCGGCACGGTGAGGCCTGCGCTTTGAACTGCCTTGGTGAGACGCTGGTTGCAACTCACCAACCCGACCAGGCCCTCGCCCACCACACCGTCGCCCTCACCCTGGCCACGCAGATCAGCGATCGGTACGAGCAAGCCCGCGCCCACGACGGCCTCGCGCACGCCCACCAGGCCGCCAGCGATCTCGACCAGGCTCGCATCCACTGGCAACACGCGCTGACCCTCTACACCGACCTCGGCGTCCCCGACGCCGGCGACATCCACACCTGCCTCACTGCCCTCGATCAAGCCATGCACGACGACAGCGAAGACCACGAGCCCCGCTTGGGCGCTGGCTAGTGTAGTGTCTTGCAATTGAATTTACAGCGAATTATAGATCAGCGGCGCCGTTGACGATATCCGATGGGCAACGAGAAGTTGTTACAGCGAGACCAGGGCATGCAGTTAAGAATTTCCGATTACGAGAGCGCTCCCGTGGAGCCACCTGCAGGCGCCCTTGCGAGCAGGCGGGGATGCGCCTGCTCCGGTCATTGCGACCCGCTCGACACCCCTGAGGCAGACGCACCAGTAGCAAGGCAGCAGCGATGGAGCCCTCAGTTCCTCCCCCTGATCCCTCTGTCGATCTTGAAGAGTGGGTGATTCACACTCGACTGGCGCAGGGCCTTCCAGCGCGGGTTGAGGATCTTCTGGTCTTGGCACGGATCGTTGATCTTATGTGTGCGCAGCAAGTAGACCATCATACGGACGAGTCACGTGACGCTTGATTTCTCAATAGGAGACTGCCTTGGTGGCTATCTTTTCGCTGATCTATCCGTAATTCAGCAATCAAGAGGAGGTTAGAGCATACTACTCAGTGATCCTCAGGTGACAAACAGCAACACCAACATCACTATTTTATTATCAATGTGACACCATGAGCGCCACCCGCCTGAAGAATCCTTTGGCCCAGGTTTGTCCAATAATTTCAACCGGGCAATGGTGTGTCTCGCAGATCTGCCATTGCAGCGTCAAAGATGTCATCGATTTTATTCAGCCCCCTTACTATTTGCTCACTTGTCAAATCGGGGCTAGGCACATGCGCCGGCCAATCATTTGGCATGACCGTGTAGCCATCTGTTACATCGAGCCCATTTTCACCATTGCTGTGACATCGTCGTCTTGTAGCAAACGATTCCAATACCCTTATCACTCGTGTCGTCATCAGCCTTTCCCTTCTCTCGAATTAGCTAGAGTAGCAGAGCCATCTTCATAATGTCTAGTGAATTTTTCCACATACCACCTCCTGCCTCAATCATTAACTAACCATTCTGAATAAGTCCACTGTCACCCATTCTCGTTGAATAGTAAGAATACTCGTACGCCTGTAGCCAATACTTATAACAGATATAAGACGCATTAACAAGGGCGATGATTAGTCATTGTAATGAAATAACTTATCCGGTTAGACATTTTTGGGAGCCCCGGACCTGCGACGATGTCAACTTCAGTGGGTATGTTGTTCCATTACGGCTCCTTAGTATCGCCAGCCAAGAAAGATCTTGCACCCAAAAGACATGCATATTGGCCGGCAGTTTCCACCAGTTCAAGCTTTGTCCATATGCTTTGTGTGCCATAAATAAACCCGTCGCGGCGATTGACTGCCCTGCCGTAACCATCAAGCTGAAGCGAGCGCGAAGCGTGCCCTCCAACAGTCGTCTCGATAGCGACTCAAAACCGAGCCATGTCGCCGCAATCGCCGGGAAAGCGAGAAGGAAGGCAGGTGCGTCTGTTCCAGGGTCTGCCCAGTCGGAGTTCACAACGCCAACAAGCCAGACCAGCACCAAGCTAGCAGCCGCCGCAATTGCCGCACGCAAAAGCGAACCCGGTGGTATCTCGCCGAACTTGAATCTGATTCGTGGCTGTTCATCTCCTTGCGACTCCGGGAAGTACCGCGCATAGAAATGGCCATGTGGCTGTCCGAGGCGTCGGCGAAACCGGAGATGTGGCAGAGTTGGCGCTCCCCTGGCCGTGGTAGCGATCGTCTTAGCGTAATCAAGCGGAACTTGTCGCATCAGATAGAGCCCATCGGTTCCTGCCACGCGTAGATGATAGCTTTGACAGGTGCAAGCATTTTCAATACCTATAGTGAGATCAACCGGGCGGGCGCCAAGTGCGACTCGAAGCCAGCCGACAGATTTTCCAGGCAGACCAGACGCCGGCTTCGATAACTTCATGTTTGGAATTAATATTTGTTCGTACTTGACAAGGAACCGACCATTAGACTCCGGACGCACAATTGCAACGATCCCGTAGTTGTTCGTCAATTTCCTTACAAAGCTTCGGACTATTTCGAACGTCGCGCCATCTACTACATCACTTAAATTTGCCGTTGATAGCCTGTCAAGGTCACTCTCTGGCTGCAGCGACGGCACACGCGCACCCGGGTCCCTACGCTTCATGATTTCAAGGAGACAATTACGCTCTGCATCCCTCACCTCCTTTGGCAGTTCCGAATATCTTTCTTTGCCGAACGAGGCGAGAAGAAGTGCCCGCACTGTGCAGGCAACAAGCTGTAGGTACTCACGGTAGGCCAGTACAGATACAGCAGATCCATCTCCATTAAAGACATTGAACTCATCTTGCAATTTTCCTTTCCTGGGCATGAGAAGCGGAAAATAAATCACCGGAGGCGATCCTCGTTGCTTCTCGCCCGTGACAAGATGTTCGTGTTCGAGTAAGTAATCTTTGGGTATTTGACACTCGATTGAAACTCGCTGATGAACCGTTCTGCGTTCAGGCACATAAGTGTCTACGACCCGTTGACGTACTTCTGTCGGCTTTGCGACAGCCAAAGCGAATATCTTCAAGGCCGCTTTATCCATTGCGAATAGTGAGCTACCAGCTCTCCTCTTGAGCCAAAAGACGTTTTCGGGAGGAACTGGGGTGTGCGGAAATTGCGGTAACGGTCGTTCCTTGAGTCGCCGCTTGTGCCACGGTCGGACCAGCTTCACTAGAACAACGATTGCACCGCTCAGCAGCAAGCCCCTGAGAACGGCGTCGGCCCAAAAGGGAATGTTAGCTTCAGCCCCTACGGAGCTACCGGCGAGCAAGATCGCCGCAATGACTAGCCACTTTTGCGGCTCCTTCTGCTGCGCCATTATTGTGCCTCATGTATCTTAAATACACATCTGATTCTTTCTAAAAGAATTTATCGTTGCCGCAGAAGCAAAAGTTACACAGTCAGCATCGGTCAACGCACTGTAATCGTTCGCTCGTGATCTGTCATGAGGTGTGGGTGAT
The DNA here is from genome assembly GCA_050699515.1 of Pseudonocardiaceae bacterium. Classification (GTDB taxonomy): domain Bacteria; phylum Actinomycetota; class Actinomycetes; order Mycobacteriales; family Pseudonocardiaceae. Next base: position 41,852 of record JBOHFF010000076.1, on the reverse strand, counting down.
CCACACTCGACTGGTTGAGGGACTTCCGGCGCGGGTTGAAGACCCCATCGTCCTCGTCCGCGCTATTGATCTTCTCTGTCTCACTGCTGAAGGGGCACCACTGGACTACTACACCGGCCCGATCTTCGAAGTGGAAGCGGTCGGCTACCCGGCTCGATCGCCTCCAGCGGCCGCTATGACGGCCTGGTCGCCAAGCTCGGCGGCCTCGACGTGGCGCTGACGGTGCTCGGGGCCGAGGATGACGTCATGCGACTCGCCGGGCAGCTGCGGGCTCGCGGGCTTCGGACGTCCGGAGGTTCACACGCTCGGCTGCCTGGCCGCTAAGTTGCTGCGCAGCCCGACGTCATACAGCGCGATCCCGCACGGGAGATCGAGAGAGTCGAACGGGCACTGGATGTGCGAGTTCGGTCGACCGGTGAATGGCTTGCTCATAGCTAGCGGTGTGTTCTGGGGGGCAGTCCGTGGGTGACGCGATACCGAAGGAGGCCCGGATCGCTCCGCCGCTGGGCAATCGGAGCAGCGTGATGTAGCCCTCAAATGGTGTCAGCTCCTTTACGGAGAGCGCCGCGCAGAGATGCCCGGGCAATACCGAATGATGTCTCGCTGGCGCCCGGATTGCAGAAACATCCGGTGCGCAGGGAGAAACCTGCGGCGGCCGACTCGGTGGCGATGAGGCGTTCGTCGATGACCATTCCGCTGGGATCGAGCAGATTGAAGGCGACCGTGCCGCCCCTGCGCACCGTGTCGCTGGGTCCATAGATCCGGGCCATCGGCTCCCCGTTGTCGTGGGTCAGCGCACCGAGCCGGTCGAGCAGCCAGCCGGTCAGGCACTGCACCCGGCGCCGGATCACCTCGACCCCGATGCTGCTCAGCCAGGACAAACCGAACTCGACATCGGGCACGGCCAGGAAATTCAACGTGCCGTCTTCGAACGCGGCCTCATCCTGGGCCATCGAATGCCAGTGACCCTGCACACTGACAGTCTGAATGGTGCCGCCGGAGAACCACGGCCGGCGCAGCCGCGCGAGTGCCTCTCGCCTCGCGATCAAGCAGCCGACGCCAGTAGGGTACCCGAACAGCTTGTACCAGTTGAGCGTGACGAACTCGGGAGTGACGACGCTGAAATCCAGCGTGTTCGTCGGCAGGTACGCGGCGGCATCAAGCAGCACGTCGTAGCCCTGCCGGTGCGCCAGCTCCACCCAGTCCAGGGGATGCTGCACGCCGCTGAAGTTGCTCTGCGCAGGATATGCGAAAAGCCTTCGGCACCAGGCCCGAACGCTGTGCCGACCGAACGCGGCGTGCACCATTGCATCGGGCACCCGCAGGTCGCTGGCCGCGCTGGGCACGTAGGTCGTCGTGGCCTTCCTCGACCGCGCGAACTCGCGGATACCGTTGACCGAATTGTGGTTGTCCGCTGTGAGCACCAGTCCGGTCCGCCGGTCGAACGGGTATGCCTCGCCGACCAACCGGCACGCTCCGGTAGCATTCGCGGTGAAGATGACAGCATAGTCCTGCACCGGAGCATGTAAATAGGCAAGGACCGCCCGACAGGCGCTGTCCACCGACCTGGGGGGTCGCCTATATTGACTCCGCCCACCATCGTCGCGAGTATTTCCTGGTCATGTGGCGCCCGAACTCCGCGACCCAGTCTTGGAGCCCGATGTCATCGCCGCTGGTAGCGACGTCTACGACGTCATCCGCACCGCTGTGCAGTCCTGCCACGTGCACGCCGGTCTGACCACACCATGGAGAAGACGATGTCCGACCCAGTAGCCGCCGGCAGCTACCTCAGCCCGACCGGCGAGTTCACCCGCGACCAGCGCTACATCACCACCCGCATCACCGCCGATGGCGCCGACGGCTTCCCCGCCGAACCGGGCAGGTATCGCCTCGTGGTCAGCAGAGCCTGCCCGTGGGCCAACCGGGCGATCATCGTCCGTCGCCTGCTGGGTCTGGAGGATGCGCTGTCGATGGGGGTGACCGGGCCGACCCACGACGCGCGGAGCTGGACCTTCGACCTCGACCCCGGCGGTCGTGATCCCGTTCTGGGCATCGAGCGGCTGCAGGACGCCTACTTCGCCCGGATCCCCGGCTACGATCGGGGTATCACGGTTCCCGCCATCGTCGATGTCCCCACCGGCCAGGTCGTCACCAACGACTACTCCCAGATCACCCTGGACATGTCCCTCGAGTGGCGGGCCTACCACCGACCCGGCGCCCCCGACCTCTACCCCGAAGATCGCCGAGCCGAGATCGACGAGGTCAATCGCGTGGTGTTCACCGATGTCAACAATGGCGTGTACCGCTGTGGCTTCGCCGGCAACCAGAACGCCTACGAAGCAGCCTACCACCGGCTGTTCGACCGGCTCGACTGGCTCTCAGACCGCCTGGAGCGTCAACGCTACCTGGTCGGGGACTCGATCACCGAAGCCGACGTCAGGCTGTTCACCACCCTGGTGCGCTTCGATGCCGTCTATCACGGTCATTTCAAGTGCAACCGGTGCAAACTTGCGGAGATGCCGGTGCTGTGGGCCTACGCCCGCGATCTGTTCTGCACACCCGGCTTCGGCGACACCATCGATTTCGACCACATCAAGCGCCACTACTACCAGGTGCATCGCGACATCAACCCGAGCGGCATCGTGCCCGCCGGGCCGGAGCTGGGCAGCTGGTTGCACCCGCACGGCCGCGCGGAGCTGGGCGGGTCTCCCTTCGGCGATGGCACCCCGCCTTCCCCGCCGCCGCAGCACGAGACAGTGCCTCGCGATCACACCGTGCCGGCCTACTAGCGACGCCCGCGCCGCAGCACGGACACAGTGCGACGTCGTGGATTTCCCCGTTCCGCCTGCTCACCCGCCTGCTCACCGCCCAACCTCTGCTATGCGCGTGTCCCAGCGGTGTGGCGGGCGGTGCGGGCGAGTTGTTTGGCGTCATTGCTAGGGCGGGCCTCCAGGGCGGCGGCCAGCGGCAGGAGGCGTTCTTGTCGCACGGCGACGGATTGGAGGGTGCTCACCGCTGTGATGGCCTGCTGAGCCAGCACCAGCCCGCGGGGCTCCCCGGCCCGCACGTGCACCTCGGCGAGCGCGAGTTCCGCAGCCGTCCGGCCCCGGACGTGGGCATCGCCGTAAGTGCGCACAGCACGCGCAGCGAACACCTCCGCTGCCTCGAGTCGGCCCAGGTCGAGCCAGATCCCAGCCGTTGCGATCTCCATGCCCGCCTGCTCGAACGCAGTGCGGGGCGCCCACCCGTCCTGGGCGTCAGCAAGGTAGCGCTGCGCCTGATCGGCTTTGCCCAGCAGGGCGCAGGCGGTCGCGGAATTGCGGTTCAGCCGGCCGGCCAGGACCGGCACTCGCGGATCGTCGGCGCGCAGCATCGCCGGCCTCGCCTTACCGGGCTGAAACCCCGCGAGGGCGAGCTGCCCCATCTGAAAGCACTTGAGCGCGTCATCCGGGTGCCCGCCACGCACCATCGTCAATCCGGCATGCCAGGCCGCGTTCGCGATGCCGTAAGCATCGCGCGCCTCATCGGCCAGCGCCAGGGCACGGGTGAAACAGCCCACCCCGTCCAGCCCCGCGTCATAACAGCACCAACCCGCCTCGGTATACAACTCCGCCAGCGCGGCCCCCAGCTGCGCCTTGACCGCATCGGGCGCGGACACCTGCATCCACCGTGTGTAATTCCTCGCCGCGGCGCCGAACAGATCAGCCTGCCCGCCGAACTGGCGCGCCATCCCGCGCAACCGCCCGGTGGCCGCCTCCACCGTGTGCACATGGACCATGCCCAGCCGGGAGGGCAGCGGTTCCCCGATGGGCAGCGCCAGCTCACCCACACCCTGCACGAGCTGCCCAAGGGCCGCCATTGAGGTGGCACCGAGCAGGACGCGGCGGCGCATGTCCTTCTCCTCCGCTAGCTCAACGGCGCTGACCTCACCACAGTAGGTCCCATCGGGACCCCACCAGGACAGACCCATGAACTCCCGGGGAATATCGAAGCTGTCCGCGATGCGCACCAGCACATGGTGGTTTTCCACCTGGCGACGCCCGGCAACGATCTCACTGACCTCCGGCTGGGACTGCCCGGCGCGCGCCGCGATCTGCCGCTGGCTAAGCCCAGCCTCGGCTGCCAAGACCTCGTAAAAAGCGCCGATGTCCAAAGCGGCCAGCGCCCGGCGCGCATCCTCCCGCCGAAACAACGCTGGGTCGACAGGATCCGCTCGCCCAGCGTCATGACCAGCAAGTTCATCATTCACCACGACTCACCACCTCCCAGGCCCCACAGCTCACGGATACGCCCGCAGCCCACGGCAAGCAACGCAGGGTCGCCGCATTATTCGAGCGCTTCCGCTCGCAGCTCAGCCGTGACCCGCTGGATCAGCGCCACCGCATCCGGGCCTGTCGCGGCCACGGCTCGCAGCTCATCGAAAAAGCGAATGTACTGGGCGACCTCGTCGGACTCGATGAGACGCTGCTCGGCAGTGAGTGACTCCGAGGTGACAACCTCGTCGTCATAGATCACGAATCCCGGCACGGGGAGCATCGGCACCGCGAACGGCACGATGCCGACATCGATGCTCGGCAACACGGCCAGGGTCATCAAACGATCGAGCTGCCCGATCAAGGTCCCAATGGTCCCGACGTTGTTGTACAGCCCCGCTTCACCCATCACCAGCTGTACCTGCTTACCAGGCTGGTACAGCACGTGTTGCCGGCTCATACGTTCGGCCACCACCGTGTCGACGTCGGCCCTGGATCCGGCGTAGGTCAATGGACTACCGGGCAGGGTGAGCATCTCGCGCGCGTATGCGGGCGTCTGGAGCAGTCCGATCACCATCGCGGGCTGGAAGGACCTGATGTGGGTGGCCTGCGCCTCCAACTGGGCGATGCTGATCTGCTTGCCGCTCGGACCGCCCGCGCGGTGGTACGTCTCTCGCCAGGTGGCGTACTCGATCCGCGCCCGGTTTAGCATCTCCAGCAGCTCAGTCACCGTCTCGCCGCTGGCACCGGTGGCTTGCGCCCAGGTGTGGATGTCGTCCTCGGTGGGCAGCTGCGTCCCGGTCTCCAGGCGGGATACCCGTGACTGCGGCCATTCGATCCGCTCGGTGGCGAACCTGTTACCCGACAACCCCGTGCCGGCGCGCAGCTCCCGTAAGCGGGTGGCAAGGCGGGCCCGTTCCGGGTTTCCGGGCAACCTCATGCTCCTACGGTGCTTGCGAGACAGATAGGTGGTGGGCCAGCTCAGGCTTGGTGTGCACGTAGACCGACCACGGAGTGCCGTAGTGTAACGCCGCGTCCCGCCACCGGCAGGCGTCCACGATCCTCTTGGGATCAGTGACGTGCCCAGCACCAAGCCACACCTGATCATCGTCGTAGTGCATGTCATACAACTCGGCCGAATCGAAGAGCCAAAAGTCGTGCTGAGGTAGGTCCGCAGGCCAGGAGTTCTGGCCAATGGCGATGATCCGGACGTCTTCCCCGACTGCGACGTTCGGTTCATAGCCCCACGTAAGCTCGAATCGCAGGTAGTCAGTCAGCGGCTCGCGGACAACGTGTACGCGTTGTACCGTCTTGCCCGACTGCACGTTCGAGGCGATCATCGAGGTCCACCTGGCTTTCGCGGGATCCGGCGGCTTGGGCTCGCCGGCGACGAACCGGTTAAGAAGGTCCCGATCTCGCGCACTGCGGTAGGACTGGAGGGTCTCCAGCCGGAACACCGAATGGGCGAAACTATGGAACAGGGCCCCGAACGCCTCTGAGCCCGGCAAGATCAGCTCAGCTGTACGGTCAACCTCCTCCTGGAGTTGGCGCACCGCGTCGATGAGCACCTCACGCTTGATGCGGACCCCGCCCTCGCCGGGAAGCACGTCCTCCAGGTGGCTGTTACTGACGATTGGGCCCTGCACGATGCACTCCGGGTGAGCGGTGGCATCGATAACGCCATAGACGGTCTGACAACCTCCGATGTCACTGTCTTTGTCCTTCGCTAGCTTGCGGAGCTGCATGATGCATCCCTACGTCGTTGTTGCCTGGGTAAGTCATGGTCTCAACCCCAGTAGACACCGTCAAGTGACTTAACCATGCATAGAACCTTGACAAACTCGGGTAGCTTGTTGTTAACATCGGTTGGTGCAGGGCACAAGCCCAGCACCAACCATCCCCCTGAGGTCCTGGGTTCACGGCTCCCGCCCGGCTGCGCCCAGCTCCAGGCCTGCGGATGGCCACCGATTCAAACGAAGTTCACCACGACACGAAAGGAGCGATTCCTTGTCCACACCGCTGGAAGTACGCACAGAGAATCCGACCACCGTACCAACCGAACGTCTGGAGGTCCGGGAGTTGGCCGCCATCGTGACCCGCACCCTGCCCGGCGGCGGTCTGGACCGGATGACCGCTTCCCGAGTCGAGGAGTTCCTGACGCCGGTTGCGCTGACTGCGCACCTGTAACGGATTGGACCGCGAGTCAGCAGTGGAGGAACACGTTGACCACAACCGATTGGAAACGCGTCACCTTGGAATTCACTGCTGGCTCGCGGTCGATCAAGGTCGCCGACGAGCTGTCGCTGGCGGAGATCCTGCTCGCCAACCGACTGCCGCCGAGCCTGTTCCAAGCCTACGAGGTACGCAGCGAAGACGACCACGTACCGATACCGATGACCACTCCGCTCAGCGAGATACCGACCGAGCACAACGTTGTGCTGCGCTGTATTCGGAATACCGACATCGACACCCTGCGCAGCCCCGACACACATATCATTCGCCGTGACAGCACCCCCGTCGCCGCGCTGCTCGACTTTGAGTACGGCCGCCGGCAACCGCTGGGCCGCATCCACCTGGTCGACGACTCCACGCTCCGCGAGATCGTGTCCGACCAGATCGTGACCTTCCTCCAACAGCACGAGGTCACCACCCCGATCGTCGCGGGCATCTCCGGCGGCGGCGACAGCAACACGCTGGTCTATGGCCTCACCAAGTTTGTCCAGGCATCGGGGCAACCAGCCTCAGAGATCTTATGCTTCACACTCGCGATGGACCCGCTCTGGCCGGAGTCAGCGGTGAACCGCGCGCGTGAACTGTGCGACCGCGCGGGGTTCGAGCACCGCGTCCTCTACGCCTCCGACATGACCAACCTGCTGTACATGAGCACATCCCCAGCGAAGCTGTGGGAGGCGTTCCGGCGCGACTACGGCCCGGACACCGTGCACTTCTTCGGGACGTTCTTCGTCAACCTCGTGGGTCGCCGCCTGTGCCGCGAGCTGTCCGCGCACAACCTGTGCGTCGGCTATAACCGCGAAGATCTCTTGGCAGAGTTGCTGTTCTGCCTTATGAACGGCCGCCGTCCGCTGGCGTACCCAGTCCGCCGGATGACTGACGTGAACTGCCTGTTCCCACTGTGGGAAATCCCGAAACACCTGCTCGACGCCTGCTACCCACGCTACAGCGCCAGTAACTACCGCGAGCGAGTAGACACGACCACACCACAACGCTCGGCGATCTATTTCCTCGCGCACTGCCTCGATGCCATCGGCCCGCAGATCTCGCTCTCCCTGATGGATGGGGTCGCCGCGCTCATGAACAGCATCGATGGCTGGGAGGAACTGTCGCCGATCGACGGCACGCCGTTGATGCGTACCGGATGGAGTGACGCTGACACTGAGAATCAGGTGCTCGGCTTGCTGCGCGGGTACTTCCCGGACTGGCGGAAACCCCCCTGATCGACCCGGCGGTGCACCACCGCGACTGGTAGTCGGACAATGCATCTCACCCCACTGCCCGGAGGACGAGGTTATGGCGAAGGCCGCCGAGCCACCATCAGGTACCCGCGACTTCCTGGCCGACGACGTGCGCCGGCGCAAGGCCGCGTTCGAGCGGATCTCCGGGGTGTTCGAGCATTACGGCTTCGACCCCCTGGAGACCCCCGCGTTCGAGCGGCTGGAGGTCTTCGCGGGCAAGCTCGGCGACGAGGCCTCCGCGCTCATCTTCAAGATCCTCAAGCGGGGTGTCCATGAGGCCAGCGGCGAAGCGGATCTCGCGCTGCGTTACGACCACACCGTTCCACTCGCTCGCGTCGTCGGAACCCATGGCAGCCGCCTGCCCTCGCCCTACAAGCGCTACGCCATCGGCAACGTCTGGCGGGCCGACCGCGCGGCAAAGGGCCGCTTCCGGGAGTTCACCCAGTGCGACATCGACACGGTGGGCTCGCAGTCCCCGATGGCAGACGCCGAGATCGTCTGGGCGGTGCACGAGGGCCTGGAGGCGCTGGGCGTGAAGGAGTTCCGATTCCTGGTCAACTCCCGGCAGGCGCTGCACGGGCTGCTGGAGGCGTACCGCATCGCGCCGGAGCTGGGCACGAAGGTGCTCGCTTCGCTGGACAAGCTGGACAAGGCGACCCCAGAGGCGGTGGCCGCTGAGCTGATGGAGCGCGGGCTCAGCACAGACACCGCCGAGGGGCTGGTCACCGACGTGACCGCGCCGGACACCGAGCGGATCCGCAAGCAGCTCGACACCACCGAGACGGGACGGCTCGGCATCGCCGAAGTGGACCGGCTCCTGAGCCTGACCGCCGGCCTGCCATCCGACCGGGTGGTGTTCACTCCCCGGATGGTCCGGGGACTGGACTACTACACCGGCCCGATCTTCGAGGTGGAGGCGACCGGCTACCCCGGCTCGATCGCCTCCGGCGGCCGGTATGACGGCCTGGTCGCCACCCTCGGTGGCCCTGACCTACCCGCTTGTGGCGGCTCGATCGGCATCGAACGCATCCTCGCGATCCAGGAGACCGGCCAGAGTGCCACAAACGGCCTCGACGTCGCCCTGCCGGTGCTCGGAGCCGAGGAGGACATCATGCGGCTCGCCGCGCAACTCCGAGCTCGGGGGCTGCGGACCGGCGTGTACCTCGGGTCGTCCGGCAAGCTCGCCCGGCAGCTGACCTGGGCGAACGACCAGCACGCCCGGTTCGTGCTCATCTACGGGGCCGACGAGCAGGCCGCCGGCGAGGTCACGGTGCGGGACATGGAGTCCGGCGAGCAGACGCCCGTGTCATTCGCCGACGCCGCAGACGCACTGCGCGCTCGGCTGTCTGGCCGCTAGATCAGTGTGGGGTTATTCCATGGTGTTTGAGCAGGAGGATGCCGAGCTCGCGGGCGCGGGCGGCGGCCTGGGTGTCACCCTCGGCGGCGGCGACGATCGAGCCTTTCATCAGGATGTGCCACTGGCGCGCGAACGAATCGGGATCCGCCACCCCGGCTTGGGACGCGAGCTCGCAGAGGTAGCTGCGGATGTTCGCCAGGTGCTGGACGCTCGCCTGCCGGACCGGGCTGTCCCGGTTGGTCACCTCCAGCAGCGTGGTGATGAAGGAGCAGCCCTCGAAATCCGGCTGGGCGAACCACTCACCGAAGAGCTCGAAGATGGCCAGTAACCGCTGTGCTGGACCATCGCCCCGACGCTGGGACTCCGCCCGGACCCAGCCATAGGTCCAGAGCACCTCACGGCGCTCGAGAAAAGCCAAAATAAGATCATCTTTGGAGGCGAAGTTCCGGTACAGAGTCATTTTTGCGACGCCGGCCTCGCCGATCACCGCATCCACCCCGACGGCGCGGGTGCCGTGCCGGCTGAACAGGTCATATGCCGCCCGTACGACCCGCTCGCGGCCGCTCTCCGCCTCGGCACCGTTGACTACGGTGGCGTCGGCGGATTCCACGGCGTGCTGAGTAGATTTCCGTTCAGGGTTCCGGGGCACCATTGACCAATCCTGGGAGAAAAATTGCCCCAGTGTACCAGTGGGGTGTTCCTGCCCTGGAATACCGGAGGTACCCAGAGTGATCACTGAGGGAACGTCGCCGCAGGTGATCGAGGTTCGAGCGGCCGTTGCGGCGGATCTGGCCACCGTGCACCGGATCGTCACAACGGCGTATGCGGAGTTCGAGCCCTGGCTGACTGCGGCCAATTGGGCGCGCATGACCAGCAATATCGCCAAGGTCATCGAGCCCGGCGCGCCGGGCCTGTTGCGGGTCGCGCAGTTGGGTGATCGGCTCGCCGGCACGGTGACCTACCTGCCGCCCGGCCCCAGGGACTACCAGCGGGTCCCGCCGGAGTGGGCGGTCATCCGGGTACTGGGAGTCGACCCGGAGCTGCGCGGCCGGGGGGTGGCCCGCGCACTCACCGAGGATTGCCTGGCCCTGGCCCGGGGGGATCACGCACCGGCGGTGGGCCTGCACACCGCGGAGATGATGGTGGCCGCGCGAGCGCTCTACGAGCACGCCGGCTTCGTCCACCAGCACGACTTCACCCACCTGGACCTGCGGTTCAGCATCTACATGCGGCCGATGTGACAGCGCGAGTCACATGCCGATCGATTATGTGAGCCTGTTCGGGCTCATCCTCGTCGCGGTCGTGGCGCCGCTGCTGGTGGATCTGCTCCGGGTGCCGGTGCCGGACGCGGTCGTCATGATCTTGATCGGGATCGTGGTCGGCAACTCGGGTCTGGGCTGGATCCGCCTCGACGGCGGCGTGGAGCTGCTGTCCTCGCTGGGTCTGACCTACCTGTTGTTCGTCGCGGGGCTCGAGGTCCGGATTAGCATGCTGCGGGGCCCCACCCTGGCCACCGGGCTGTGGGCGTTCGGGTTCTCGGCGGCAATCGCCGCCGGCCTGTCACTGGCGATGCACGCGGTGGGATTGATCGTGAACGTCGGCGTCATCGTCGCCATCCTGCTCACTACGTCGCTGGGCATCGTGGTCGTCGTGCTCAAGGACGCCGGGGTGCTGAACACGCCGTTGGGGCAACTGACACTACTCGGCGGGCTGCTCGGCGACTTCACCTCGGTCGCGCTCATCTCGGTGATCGCGCCGTCCGACGGCGCCTCATTGGGACGCACGCTGATCAGCTTGGTGATCTTTTGCGCAGCCGGGGTCGTCCTGGCGCTGGTGTTGCTGAGGATCAGCGCGGTGAATGCGCTGCGCCAGGCGCTGTGCCAGCGGGTCGGTGGGGCCACGCAGCTCGGCGTGCGGTTGGCGATACTGACAATGGTCGGGTTCGCTGCACTCGGCCAGGTGCTCGGGCTGGAGGCCATCCTGGGTTCCTTCATCGCCGGGGTCGCGGCGTCCGCGATCAGTGACCGGGCGCAGGGCACCGGAACCACCCGGAGAAAGATCGAGGTGATCGGGTTCGGGTTGCTGGTGCCGATCTTCTTCGTGACCGCCGGCCTGCGGTTCGACTTCGCCGCGCTGGCGAGCAGCACCGCGGACCTCGTGCTGGTGCCGGTGCTGCTGGTCGCGATGGTCGTGACGCGCGCGCTGCCCACGCTGCTGTTCAGCCGGATGCTGACCAACCGCGAGTTGCTGGCCTCAGGACTGCTGCTGTGCACCAAGCTGACCTTCGTCGTGGCGGTGGTGCAGGTAGCGGACGCCGCCGGACAGATCACGCCGGCGACCGCCTCGGCGTTGATCACCGCTGCCGTCATCACCGTCGTCGCCTTCCCGACCGCCACGGCGTGGACGCTTCGCAGGAAGCCCGATCCGGACTGCCCCGAGACGGTGCCGAGCTAGTCAGACCGGCCGCGGCACTACCGTCCGTGCGTAGGCTGCTGCCATGAGCAGTGCCACTGTGCGCCGAGTGCGTGACCCGCTGCGGGTGGTGGTCGTCGACGACCACCAGATGGTGCTCGACGGGCTGCGCGCGATGCTGGCTCCCTACTCCGACCGGGTGGAGATCGTCGGTGAGGCCACCGAGCCGGATCTCGCGCTCAAGGTCATCACCGGGCAGGAGCCCGACATCACCCTGCTCGACGTCCGGTTGCGCGGCTCCAGCGGGCTGGACCTCTGCGCAGAGATCCACAAACGGCAACCCGGCAGCAAGGTCGTGTTCCTGACCGTCTACGACGACGAGCAGTACCTCTACCAGGCGTTGCGTCTGGGTGCGGCCGGGTTCCTGCTCAAGCGGGTGCGCGGCGCGGAGCTGGTCGATCATCTGCAGCGGATTCACCAGGGCGAGATCCTGATCGATCCCAGCCTGGCGGCGAAGGTCGCGATGTCGGTGGCGCACCTGCGCGGTGGGGAGTTCTGGCCGGGGGCACGCCTGGGGCTGACCCAGCGGGAGAGCGAGGTGCTCGAGCTGATGGTGGCCGGGCTGTCCAACCGGGCCATCGCCGGGCGGCTCACCGTCAGTGAGGAGACCGTCAAGACGCACGCCCGCGGGATCTACCGCAAACTGGACGTCTCGGACCGCTCCGGCGCGGTCGCGGCCGCACTTCGGGAGGGAGTCTTCCGATGATCCGCTCGGGGCCGGGCCGGGCCGCCGCCGACTCCCGGCTGCTGCATCGGGTGATCGAGATCCTCTCGGCGGGGCTCGACCTCGACGGGATCGCCCAGCGGGTGGCCGACCTGATCACCGAGACCACCTCCACCGATGTCTGCTTCGTACACCTGCTGGATCCGACCGGCTCCCGGTTGCAGCTGCGCGGCGCCACGCCGCCGTTCGACCGGCTCGCCCGGCGCATCGAGCTACCGCTCGGTGAGGGGGTGTCGGGGTGGGTCGCCGCGAACTGCCAGCCAGTGGTGATCACCGACAACAAGCGGGCGGATCCGCGCTATCGCTACATCCCCGAGTTGCGTGGCGAGGAGTTCGTCTCCATGGCCTCGGTGCCGATGCTGACCAGGCCCGGCGATCTGGTCGGGGTGCTCAACGTGCACACCCGGGACCGCCGCGAGTTCACCACCGCGGACGTCGAACTGCTGAGCTCGGTAGCCGGTCTGATGGCCGGAGCCATCGAGAACGCCGGCCTGCATGACAGGCTCGCCGAACGCGAGGAGGCGATGGAGCGCTTCGCCGAGCAGATCGTGCTGCTCCAGGAGACCGAACGGCGCCGGCTCGCCGGTGAGATCCACGACGGCATCAGCCAGCGCATCGTCAGCCTCTCGTTCCACCTCTCGGCCGCGGCGGACGCGGTGGGCACCGACCCGGCCAGCGCCGCCGAGCAGATCGCCCGCGCCCAGGAGCTCGCCGCGGGGGCGCTGGACGAGACCCGCAACGCGATCTCCGGGCTGCGCCCGCCCGTACTGGACGACCTCGGGCTGGCCGCGAGCCTGGAAAGCCTCGCACGCTCGACCCCGCTGCCCAACGTCGCGGTGGACACCGTGAGCACCGAGCTGCCCGAGCACGTCGAGACCGCCGTCTACCGGATCGCACAAGAGGCGCTGCAGAACATCATGAAGCACGCCGGCGCCGCGCACGTCCAACTGCGGCTCTCGCTGGCCGCCGGCGCGGTCGTGCTGGAGGTCTCCGACGACGGCGTCGGGTTCGACCCCTCCGCCGTACCCGGACGAACCGGGCCGATGGGATACGGTCTGCCCGGTATGCAGCAACGTGCTGAGCTGCTGGGCGGTCAGCTCACCGCCGACAGCACCCCCGGCCGCGGCACCATCGTGCGGCTGCGCGTGCCGATCACTCACGAGCGCTGATCCGGGTGGTGTCAGGCTGGGTGATCCAGCCCGATTGATCCACACCGTAGCTTGCCGGAAAAACCCGCGCGTCGGCGGCGAGCCGAGCGCTCCGCTCTCCAGCATCATTCGTCGCGTTGGCGGCGGGCACGCAACTGCGCACGGACCCGCTCCGCGTCCCAGCGCAGATGATTGCCCGGGGTGATCAACTCAGGGGTGATGAACCCGGCCCGGTGCCACTTGAGCACCGCACTGCGGCTGACTCCCAGCTCGGCGGCGAGCTGTCCGGTGGTCACCAGCGTCACGACCGGCACCGTAGGCGCATGCTCCGCGCGCCGATGCCTTCCGTATGCGATGTAGGCGTTGTACGCGTTACATGGCAGTATCCACGTTCAGTAAGCGCTCCTCATCCGGTGGTGGACGCCGGACGCAGGAGCGTGATCCCACTCTTGCCAGCGGGAGAGGACCCGATGCCCACCATCCCACCCACCCCTGACCAGGCAGGGACGCCCAGCACAACCGCCCGCGGCGCTGAGCTGACCGAGCCGCAGCACGCGCAGCCTGATCGGCCTGCCAGCGGCGTCCTCGTGAGCGGCGATATCAGCCGGGAGGACTGGCGAGTGCCCGTGCAGGGCCTGACCCGTGCCGACCCCGACGGCAGCGTCCAGCTGGTTGCCTGCCGCGACGGCAGCGTGACCCTGCACCTGAGCTGCGCGGGCACTCAGGGCAGTGTGCGGCTGGATGTGTCCCGGGCCGCGCAGCTCTCGACCGGGATCTGGGAGGCCGCTGGAGCCAGCCAGCAACTCACCATGCACCTCGGCGGCCACCGGCTCGCACCACCCCGGCCACCTCAACGAGCCACCCGATCCGGAAAGCCGGCCGGTACCCTGGTGACCGCACCCCCACCGGGGCCTCGATCGCCCGCGGGCAGCGGCAGGGGGCCGGCCGTGGTGAATGAAGGTGCAGCGATGGATGCGGAGCACGCGCGCACCATCGGTATCCGGCTGCACCGGATCCGCAAGACTCGGGACAAATCCCTGCAGGTCGTCGCCGGACTGGCCGGAGTGAGTACATCGACGCTGCACCGGATCGAGCATGGCCAGCGGGCTGTGACCCTCTCGGAGATCGTAGCGCTGGCCAACGCCCTGGAGATCGCCCCGAGCGAGCTGACCAGGCTACCGATCCCCGCACCAGCCAACGGGCACACCGACTCCACCACCGAAGCGGTCCGCCTAGCCCTGGACGCCATCGACGCCGACCACCCCGACGGCCTGCTGCTCCCCGCGGCGGTACTGCGGGAGCAGGTGGCCCAGATCCACGCCCAACTACGGGCCTGCCAGTTCGCCGAGGTGGCCGCCGAGCTGCCCGGCTTGATCCGCAACCTGCACACCACCCTGGCCATCGGCACCGACCACGCCGAGCTGCTCGGCCTCGCCGTCTACCTCCATGTCCACGTCACCCGCATGTGGCTGGCCTACGCAGGCGCGCCCACCGACCTGAAGCGCCGGGTCATCTTCCTGGCCCGCCGCCTGGCCCAGGAACGCAACGAGACCACCACTCTCGCCGTGGCCGAGTTCGCGGTGGCTAACGGCCTGCTGGCCGGCGGAGCACTGGAGCTGGGGCGGGCCAAGCTCGAGTCGATCATCCTGCCACCGACTACCGCCACCACTGCGGGGCTGATTGGCTTTGTCACCGCCTGCCGTGCGACCGCCGCTGCGCTGGAACGCCGATTCGGTGATATGGCCGCACCGATGACCGCCGCCGCCGAGGTGGCCGACCGGTTCGGCGCCACCCATAAACTCGATTCCCTGGGCTTTTCGTTCGGGCCGGTGAATGTGGGGCTTGCTCGCATGTGGCAAGCGCTGGAAGCCCACGAGCCTGACCAAGCGGCCCGTATCGCGCAGCAGGTCGACCCCGAGCGTAACCCCCTCTTGGTGAACCGGTCCGTGTACTGGATGCATCTCGGCCGGGCGCTGGCCCAGCTGCGGGGACGCCATGACGACGCGTTCCGGGCGCTGCGCACGGCGGAGAACATCTTCCCCACCATGGTCCTGCGGGATCCGCATGTCCGCGACACCATCGCCGCGCTGCTCCCCGGCGCCCACAGCGACGCCATCGGCATAGAGCTGCGGAGAATGGCCCACCGGATGGGCCTGCCGGTATAGCCCATTCGGGGGCGCATTCCAGCGCTGCAACACCCGTCCGCGATCAGGGCGTCACGATCTACGGGTGTGGTGCGCTCGCCGCGGGAGGGACCGATGAAGCTCAGCGGTCCGGACTTCTTCGAGTGGATGGGATTACGCCGGGTGCGCCGCGGTGGCCTGACCCGCCGGGAGGGCATCTACTACGACCGCGGCAACCCGGTTCCCGGCTGGCTCATCCCCGACATCCTCGACGGGCTGCTGACAGACGGACTGCTGGAACTGGGCGAACAGGAGTCCGGGATGCAACAGGTGACGCTCACCGAGGCCGGACTGGACCACTACCGGGCGCTGTGCAAGCGCCAGCGCCGCAAGAACCTGATGACGCCGTGCCGCCAGCCCTACCCCTGATCGCCAGACGTCCGGCACACGCAGCTCCGCTCGCCGTACTCGTCACGGCCGCTTGTGAGTCCCCGACATCCCTGACGGGAGTCCCGTTCCGGGCCGAAAATTCGTCGCACCAGCACCATCAGCCCCAGGGGAACCTGTTTTCCGGCCAGGTGTCGCCGTGGTTGCGCACCAATCCGCGCACTGAGACGGTAGTCGAGCAGGATCACAAGATCCTCGCGGCCGTGGACCACCTGGTGCGGGCCCGGTGCCGACTGGATGACCGTGAACACGAGTTGACCGCCCTGGCGGATCTGCTGACACCTTCCAGAGTAACGTCGGCATTGTGGTCGAGTCGGGACCCGGCTGTAGCCTGTTCGATCTCGGTGGTCTGCTGATGGATCTCCGCGATCTCCTTGAAGGCCCAGTAGACGTCGTCACGCCAGCCGCGTTGCAGGAGCGGGTCCGCATCAAGGTGTTGCGTGAAGCGGTACCACTGTGAGAGCTGACCGCGACCGTCTGGCCCACCATCTCGGGAGGGCGGTGTGCAGATGAGTGGTGAAAGCAATCCGACGGAGGATGGCAGCGACGTCGCAACCGTGCGGTTGAGCGACGAAGGGCGCCGGTTCGCGCAGCGCTGCGCGGTCTTGACCGGCTTTGAGCTGTATGACCTACTGGCGACCGGCATGGCCGACCTGTACCTCACCACCGCCCGCAACCAGGTCGGAGCCACCGTCCTCGACGAAGTGCTCAGCATGGTGGACCGAGATCTCGACGCCCTGAGCGGCACCGACCTGGAGGTGGCGCGGGCGCTGACCTACCTGTGGTACACCGGCGCCTGGCCGCGGCTGGCCCCCGAGGCGCATGGGCTGCTACGCCGCGAGACCGCCAACATCGAGTTCGTCGTCTCGCCCGACGCCTACACCGAGGGGCTGGTCTGGCGGACCTTCAACGGGCACCCGGCCGGCGCCAAGGCACCCGGCTTCGCCACCTGGGCGCTGAAGCCGCCCCCGCTGCCCTGGCCCGAACCGCCCGTGCCGGTTCCCGCGCCAGGACCGCGCCTGAGGTGGTCCGATTTCCCGTCGGCGCTGCCACCGTCCATCTTCTCCCCCGCCACCGCAACCGCGCCGAGCTCGGAGAACCTGCAGAGCTCTCGCACCGAGGAGACACCCGCACAATGACCAGGACGGCGCACGCAACGGCCGCGAACCGGCGGCGCTACGACGTCATCGTCGTCGGCGCGGGTATCGCGGGAAGCCTGGTAGCCAAGCAGCTCGGCCGGCAGGGCTGGCAGGTGCTCGTCCTGGAGGCGGGCACCGGTGGGCGCGAGACGTGGGAAGGTCACCTCGACGCGGTCGAGACGTTCCACTCGGCAGTGGCGAAGGTGCCCAACTCCCCCTTCCGGCGCAACGCCGCCGCACCGTCCCCCGACGTCCTGGACCTCGCCCCCGACGGCTTGGGCTTCACGGCGAACGGCTACTTCGTCCAGAACGGCGAGCTGCCCTACGGCACCGATTACCTGCGCGCGGTCGGCGGCAGCGGCATGCACTGGATGGGCCTGTGCCTGCGCATGCACCCCGACGATTTCGCCACCGAGACGCGGTATGGCTACGGCCGCGACTGGCCGATCAGCCACCACGACCTGGAGCCGTACTACACCGCCGCCGAGCGGGAGATCGGCGTGGCGGGCGACGCCGAGGAGCAGCGGGCGCTGGGCATCCGGTTGGACCCGCACTACGTCTACCCGATGCACAAGATCCCGCCGAGCTACGTTGACGAGGTCTGCCGCAGCCTCGACGGGCGGACGGTCCACGACCCGGTGGCGGGCGAGGACTTCGCATTAACAGTGTTCAGCGTGCCGCACGGCCGCAACAGCACCCCCGATCCCCGCTACGCCGACGGCCTGGGCTACCGACCCACGGGCGCCGTCGGCCTGCCGAACTACGGCGAACGCTGCGTCGGCAACGCCAGCTGCGTGCCGTTCTGCCCCGTCCAGGCCCGGTGGACGCCGCTGCGCACCCAGGCGGAGTTCGCCGACTGCGTCACCCTCGCCCCGCGCTGCGTGGTCACCCGGGTGATCAACGGAAGCGACGGGCGGATCAAGTGCGTCGAGTACCGCACCTACGACGACCCGGCGTCGGCGGCAAGCCGCCCCTACACGGCCGAAGCCGACATCGTCGTGGTAGCCGCGCACTCGATCGAGAACGCCCGGCTGCTACTCACCTCTGATCTGGCGAGCGGCAGCGGCGAGCTGGGCCGCAACCTGATGGACCATCCGACGATGCTCACCTGGGCGCTGACCGACGACGACCAGATCGGTCCGTTCCGCGGCCCCGGCTCTACCTCCGGCTGGGAGGCGTTCCGCTTCGGGGGCGCGCGCCGCACGCGCGCACCGTTCCGGATCGAGATCGGTAACTGGGGCTGGGGCTGGGCCGCAGGAGCGCCGATGAGCAACGTGGGCACCGCGCTGGGCGTCGGCGGGGACCGGGAGGGGAACATCGTCCCGGTCGCCGTCTTCGGGACAAAGCTGCGGCAGACCCTGGGCGATCAGATCGGCCGTCAGCTCCAGCTCCAGTTCGCCATGGAGCAGCCCGCCGACCGCAACAACCAGGTGACGATCGACGACCGCTACCGGGACGCGATGGGAAACCCACGCCCGGTGCTGACCTACAACCTCAGTGATCATGTCAAGAAGGGCATGACGGCGGCGAGGAGCGTCGCGTCGGCCATCTACGCCCAACTCGGGGCCGAGGAGCACACCGACCACAGCCCCCGCGACGGCGTCGCCCCGCTCGGCTACTTCCGCTACCGCGACCGCGACTACAGCTACGAGGGAGCCGGGCACGGCGCAGGCACCCACATCATGGGCGGTGACTCGGCGAGTTCGGTCGTCGACTCCTTCCAGCGCTGCTGGGACCACCCCAACCTGTACGCGGTGGGCTGCGGCAGCATGCCGTCGGTCGGCACGTCGAACCCCTCGCTGACCATGGCGGCGCTGGCGCTGCGCAGCGCCGAGCAGATCCACCGCGACCTCGTCGAGCTGCACCGCCCGGCCAACCTCAGCGGCGATCATGCCCGAGCCGGCGTGGACGTTGCGGAGGTCCGGCCGTGACCGGGAACGAGCCGGACGGCCTTGTCCTCGGCGACCGGGAGCTGCCCTTCGCGTTCCCCAAGGACCTCCCCGAACTGCGGATGTACCTCCAGGGCGCGCTGGAGATCGAGCACCTCACGATCCCGCCATACCTGACGGCGATGTACACGATCCGGGCCGGCACTAATAAGGACGCCTACTACACCATCCGCAGCGTCGTGCTGGAGGAGATGCTGCACATGACGCTGGTCGCCAACCTGCTCAACGCGGTCGGCGGCCGACCGCGGGTGGCCCATCCCGACTTCGTCCGTCGCTACCCGGCGAGGCTTCCCTACAGCGCACTGGACGTCGAGATCCCGCTGCAGCACTTCTCCCCGGCGGCAATGCGGGCCTTCCTGCTCATCGAGCGCCCGCAGCACTTCGACAACGATCCGCTCCAGTCGGGGAAGGGCTGGACCTCGATCGGGCAGTTCTACGACTTCATCCGCACGGGACTGCTCAGGTTGGTCGAGGAGCTCGGTGCGGACAAGGTCTTCTGTGGACGACGGGAGCGGCAGGTCGGCCCGGAGGACTTCTACAACTCCGGCGGCGAGGCATTCCCCGTCACCGATCTGACATCCGCGCTCCTTGCGCTGCGGGTGATCACCGAGCAGGGGGAGGGGCTGCACGACTCCATCTTCGACAGCGACGACCAGCTCTTCGGCGAGGATCGCCAGGTCGCCCACTACTTCCGGTTCAACGAGATCCTCACCGGACGCACCTACGGCCCGCACGACACCCCCGGCGCGCCGCCCACCGGCCCTTCAATCGACGTGTGCTGGGAGGACGCCTACCGGATCGATCCCAACGCCTCCGTCGCCGACTACGCCCGGTACCAAGACAAGGCGGTGTACGAGCACGCGGTGGCCTTCAACGACGCCTACGCCGAACTCCTCGCCCACCTGGAGATCACCTTCAACGGCAGGCCCCGATTCATGATCCTCGGCGTGCCCGCGATGCTGCGCCTGCGCGACCTCGCCGAGCGGCTCTACCACAACCCGCACCCTGACCCTGACAAGGCATCGCGCGGATACTTCGCCAGTGCCACCTTCGAGATCAACCACCGCCAGATCGAGTGCGGCCACGAAATCGCCTCAGCCAGGGCCAACACGGCAAGCCTAAAAGCCGGAGAGCCGGTCGATCTCTCCGCCGTGGAGCCACATCAGCGGGCGGCAGCGTCCACCGATCACGTCGTCAGCGTCAGTCCGCGATAGCCACCGAACACGAAACAGACATCCGGCACACGCAGCTCCACCCGCCGGAATTGTGCGTCAACGGTCAGTCGCGCAGCAGGTAGGGTTCCTGCACATATCGGTGATGTCGGCTGGCGGGAGAGGTGCGGGTGGCCAGGGTCTTCGTCAGCCATGCCGGCGAAGACGGCGCGCAGGCCGGTGAGATGCACCAGTGGCTGGTCGAGGCCGGCCATGAGGTGTTCCTGGACCAGGACCTGCACGACGGCATCGCTCCCGGCGAGGAGTGGGAGAAGCGGCTGCATGAGCGGCTGCGGTGGGCTAACGCAGTGATCTGTGTGGTCACCTCGGCCTACCTGGACTCGACGTGGTGTGCCGCCGAGATCGGCATCGCCCGGTCGCTGGGTATCCAGTTGTTGCCGCTGCGCGTCGAGCCTGTGGTGACCCACCCACTGCTGACGTCAGTCCAGCACACCGACTACACGAGTGATCCGCCCGCAGCCCGCGCCGCGGTACTCAAGGCCTTACACCGAGTTGACGCCACGTGGCCGGACGATCAGTCCCCGTTTCCGGGGCTGCGCCCGTTCGACACCGACCAGCATCAGGTGTTCTTCGGCCGCGCCGACGAGGTGGGACACCTCAGTGAGCTGCTGCGATCCCCCGCCGAACGCGCCGAGGGTGCGGCGCTGCTGGTGGTGGGTCCCTCCGGGTGTGGCAAGTCCTCGCTGGTCCGCGCCGGGCTGCTGCCGGTGATGGCCGACCAACCAGGCTGGCGGACTCTGCCACCGATCCTGCCGGGCGCCGACCCGGTGGCGGCGCTGGCTCGGGAACTGGCCGCCGCGGCACGCCGGATCACGCTGGGCTGGACCGTCGACCACGTCCGTCACCAGCTCGACGAGCGCGGACTGGCGGGGCTGGCCGAGGAGTTACTGCTGGCCGACCCCACAGGCCCGCGGCAGCACCTGCTGATCGTGGTGGACCAGTTCGAGGAGTTGCTCACCCAAACCGCGTCGGCGGAGCGGGCCCGGTTCACCGAGCTGCTGCGTCCGGCGCTGGCCGGTCCGGTGCGCGTGGTGGCCACCCTGCGCCCGGAGTTCCTCGAGGGGCTGCTGGTCGATCCCGAGCTGGCCACCCTGCCGACCCGGATCTCCACGCTGCGTCCGCTGCGTCGCGAGGCACTGCGCGCGGTGATCGAGAGACCGGCCCGGCTGGCCGGGATCGACGTGGACGACGGGCTGGTGGACCGGCTGGTCGACGACACCGCCAGCGGGGAGGCCCTGCCGCTGCTGGCGTTCACTCTGGCTCAGCTCGCCGAGGGCGTCGGTCGCGGGGGGCGGCTGTCCCGGGCACGCTACGAGCAGCTCGGCGGGGTACAGGGTGCCCTGACCCGCCAGGCCGACGCCGCGCTGGCCGAGGCCGTCACCGCGGGCAGGCGCAGCCCCGAGCAGGTCATCGCCGGGCTGCTGCGGCTGGTCACCGTCGATGAGCAGGGCCGCCCCACCCGCTGGCGGGTCCTTCGCGACGAGCTGCCCACACCGGTGATCACCGAACTGGACACCTTCGTCGAGTGTCGGCTGCTGACCACCGACGAGGGCAACGGCAGCGGAGTCATCGGCGTCACCCACGAGGCGTTCCTGTCCGCCTGGCCACCGCTGGCCGACTCAATCGCGGCGAACGTGCGGGCCCTGCGAGCCCGGAGCACGGTCGAGCACGCCGCCACCGAATGGCACGACGACGGGCAACCGCCCACCCGGTTGTGGACCGGTGGCCAACTCGCCGCCTCCCTGGCCGACACCGGCGCCCGCCTCCAGGCCCGATCAGCATCGACCGACAGGCCGCCGCGCCAGGGCGGATTCGCGCGCCGGTTACCACAACGACACCGAGTGCTGATCACCGAACGTGTCGACCTCAGCCCGAAGGCCCGCGAATTCCTGCACGCCGGCATCCGCCGCGACCGCTTCCAACGTAGGCGGGTGAACACCGTCCTGTCCGTGCTACTCATCCTCGCCCTGGTCGGCGCCGGGGTCGCGGTTGTCCGGCAACGTGCCGCCCAACAACAGCTTCGAGTCGCGACCGCGCGCCAGCTCATCGCCCAAGCCGACACGGTGAGAGACACCGACCCACACACTGCGCTGCAGCTGGGAATCGCCGCTCAGCGCATCCACCCCGGCGGTGAGACCCTCTCCCGCCTGGTCAACACCCTCATGACCACCCACTACGCCGGCGCTCTCACCGCCCACACCGACTCGGTGTCATCATTAGCGTTCGTCTCAGGCGGGCGCACCCTGGCCACCGGCAGCAGCGACCACACGGTGATCCTCTGGGACCTGAGCGACCCGGCCCGACCCCACCGCATCGGCCCACCACTGACCGGCCACACCAGCTCGGTGGAATCGGTGGCGTTCACCCCGGACGGACACACCCTGGCCACCGGAAGCAGCGACCACACGGTGATCCTCTGGGACCTGAGTGACCCGGCCCGACCCCACCGCATCGGCCCACCACTGACCGGCCATACCGGCTGGGTGGGGTCGGTGGCGTTCACCCCGGATGGACGCACGCTGGCCACCGGCGGCCTCGATGGAGTGATCTTGTGGGACGTGCGTGACCCGGCCCGGCCCGGCCGCCTCGGCCAACCATTGACCGGCCACGGTCCGGTGCATTCGGCAGCGTTCGCCCCAGACGGGCGCACCCTGGCCACCGATGGCAGTGACAACTTCGGTAGCGGCAACAACGCGGTGATCTTGTGGGACGTGAGTGACCCGGCCCGCCCCCACCGTATCGGTCCACCACTGGTCGGCCACACCAGCTCGGTGGAGTCGGTGGCGTTCACCCCGGACGGACATACCCTGGCCAGCGGCAGCTTCGACCGCACGGTGATCCTCTGGGACCTGAGCGACCCGACCCGACCCCACCCCCTCGGCCCACCACTGACCGGCCACAGCGCCTACGTGTGGTCGGTAGGGTTCGCCCCGGACGGACGAACGCTGGCCAGTGGCGGCTTCGACCGCACGGTGATCCTGTGGGACGTGAGCGACCCGGCCCGACCCCACCGCATCGGCCAGCCGCTGACCGACCGCGCTGGCTCGGTGTTGGACGTGACGTTCGCCCCGGACGGACGCACCCTAGCCACCAGCAGCGGCAACGCAGTGATCGTGTGGGACCTGGGTGGCCCGATCCCACCCGGCCGCCTCGGCCGACCACAGACCGAACACACCAGCCCGGTGTCGGAGGTGGCGTTCGCCCCAGACGGACGCACCCTGATCAGCATCGGCGGCGACGGCTACGACGACAGCGACGACGCGGTGATCCCGTGGAACGCGGGTGACCAGACCAGCTCCGGACCCCTCGACCCGCAGCTCACCGGCCACATCGACTCGGTGCCGTATGCGAAGTCCGCGCCGGATGGGCGCACCCTGGCCACCGTCGCCGGCTTCGCCCACACAGCGATCTTGTGGGACCTGAGTGATCCGGCTCACCCCAGCCGCCTCGGCGAACCACTGACCGGCCACACCGCCCCGGTGAACTCGGTGGTGTTCGCCCGGGACGGCCACACCCTGGCAACCGGAAGCAGCGACCACACGGTGATCCTCTGGGACCTGAGCGACCCGGCCCGACCCCACCGCATCGGCCCACCACTGACCGGCCACACCGCCCCAGTGGAGTCACTGGCGTTCGCCCCGGACGGCCACACCCTGGCAACCGGAAGCGCCGGCCTCGACGGATCGGTGTTCCTGTGGGACGTGAGCGACCCGGACCGACCACGCCGCCTCGGCAAACCACTGACCGGCCACACCGGTGCGGTGGAGTCGCTGGCGTTCAGCACGGACGGACGCACTCTCGCCACTGGCAGCTACGACAACACGCTGATCTTGTGGGACGTGAGTGTTCCGGCCCGGCCCATCCGGCTCGGCCAACCACTGACCAGCCACATCGGCCCAGTGTCGGCGCTCAAGTTCTCCCCGGACGGGCGCACCCTGGCCACGATCGCCCGCCTCAACGAGAACGCGGTTGTCCTATGGGACTTGGATGATCCGACTCGGCCCGCCCGCCTCGGTCAGCTACCGGCCGACCGGGTGTCATCGGTGACGTTCAGCCTGGACCGAGGCGTTCCCGACTCGGTCCAGGCTACGGATCTGACGATCGGAGTGTCGTCGGTGGCGTTCGCCCCGGACGGCCGCGCCCTGGCCACCGGCAGCAGGGACGGCAAGGTGATCATGTGGGATCTCACGGGTCTGAACACTCTGCGGGACCACGCGGTGGAGCGAGCCTGCGTGATCACCAGAGGTGGTCTCGATCCTGGCGAGTGGGACCGCTACATCCCGGGATTGCCCTATCAGGGCACCTGCCCGGTAGCGATCGGCTGACGTCCGGCGACGACCTTGCGAAGCAAGGGGCGGCGTATCAGGCTATTCTCCTCTTGACACCCCGCTACCGCCTCTGTTCACGGAATGAGACCGACGCGGGAGGCGAACGCCGCCGGTGTCTCGGCCAGATCCGCAGCGAGCAACTGGCGGTCCATACTGACCAACGACGCGTCAAGCGCCCGCGCGGCTGCGACGAACAGGGCGTCGTAGAAGGTCAACCGGTGCTGGTGGGCGAGTATTGCCGCCTCACGGCACCACTGCGGTGTGGGCGCCAGGGGTGGTCCACAGATCACCAAGAGGTCGTCGATCTGGTCGGCCGTGTCCTCAGCTGACCAGTGCAGCGCGCGGAGCAGCACGTTTCCGAACTCGTAGACGCCGAGGTCCAGGACATGGGCGGTCAGGATCTCGTCGTGGTGAGCGGCGAGAATGGCTCGGGACTCGCCGACCTCGGCCTCGTTGTCGGCATGAAACCACTTCACGATGACGGAAGTGTCAACGACGGCAGTCACGAGCGAGCGTCACGGTCGGCGCGCACCAGCTCAGCCGCCTCGAACGCACCCGCGGTGCGAAACCGCTCCCTGGACCGGGCGATCGCCGCGTGCACCGCAGCGGGATCCCGTCGCTCGAGCTCCCGCCGGGCAGCAAGCGTCAGAAAAGCGCTCCGGCTCGTCGAGCGCCGCCGCGCCTCGGCATCCACCCGCTCCAGCACGTCGTCGGGCAATGACACCATCACCTTGGCCATACCCAAAGTATAGCCAGCCAGTACTGCCCCTTTGACCGTGCCTGGCCCGCCGGCTACTCGACGAACGCCCCGGAGCGTGACCGGGTTCGGGGCGGATGCCGTCCTGGCGTCCTGGCGGCCCGGATCAGCAACGTGGCGTAGCCGAGCAGCGCGACGTCCTCCAGCAGCACCCACCAGCGCAGCCGCTGGGCCAGGTACACGCCGAAACAACCACAGTTGTCGAGCGCCAGACCCCGTGCGAACGCCTGCGTGGCCAAGGCGCTCCAGATCACGGCGGTCACGGCGAATACCACCGCGGGAACGAGCGGCCGGCGCCCCGGTGTGCCCAGCAGCCAGATCCCACTGACCAGCTCACCGGTCAGCAGCACGACCACGAGCATCCAGGCCGTTCCCGCTCCGCCGAGCTGGAAGGTCCGCAGTACTCCCACGAACCCGGGCAGGTCGGCGAGCTGGAATGCGGCCATCGTGACGAACAACGCGCCCAGCACACGGTGCAGGATCGCCTTACGGCCGCGGATCGCTGACCGCTCGACCGGTTCTGTTCTCGTTAAGTTCACACCAGCCATGC
The DNA here is from genome assembly GCA_050699515.1 of Pseudonocardiaceae bacterium. Taxonomy (GTDB): domain Bacteria; phylum Actinomycetota; class Actinomycetes; order Mycobacteriales; family Pseudonocardiaceae. The sequence continues at coordinate 15,900 of JBOHFF010000076.1, read as the reverse complement.
TGGCCGAAACCCGCGGTCATCGGTATGACGGTCTGGTGACACCTGCCCGTACCACGGTTCCATCGGCCGGCACCTACCTCTGATTGACCTCAGGTCTGCCGCAGGCGGGATCATCTTCAGCCCGAGCGATGCCACAATGAAAGACCTCGACAGGTAACTGCTTCGGGTCGGAAATGTCCCGCAGCGCCAGCATCGAAATCCGCTTGTGCACCGGAACACCGGACAAGTCAAACCAGATGCTCCCCGATGCACCATCAAATGGCTTTTCGGTATATTTTTTGGGTTCCATATCATCCTTTTTGGACGACCCAGCAGGCGTCACGGAATATTGTCCGAAAATCTCCGCATGAACCGAGAGGGGATTGATAGAACGTGGATCCCATTTTTCAGAACGAAGCTTTCCGGCCAGGTTCTGGACCGCGTCTACGATTAACATCGCCGAATCGTATGCCAAGGGCAGTCGCTCGCCGACCTGCTCAGTGAATCCGCCATTTCCCCCCGTGCAGCGCCGAGGATCGAGCAGATTACTCTCATCTCTGACCATTCGCAAGAACCGTCCACGCGCACCATCACCAGAATGACTAGTGAGATATTCGCAACTTCCAAGGGTCGATTTTGACACGTACACTACCGGCAGATTTCCCGGCGCATTCTGACGCAAGACAGGATTCGCCAAGTAGCGACTCGCCGAATTGTCCGATATCAGATGAAGAGGGTAGTTACCGTTGCATTTCCTCAGCTCTTGCAAAAAACTGCCATACTCAGTCCATCGACCAGCGAAGATCAGCGCTCCGTCGTAGCCACATTCCTCATCAAGCCGCTGACCACGGAATTCAACAATGCGCTCCACGTCAATGCCCGTCGAGTTTCTCGTTTGGTCCGTACTTCTTGGCAAAACTTCGCCGAGGTCCGACAGGAGCGTCTTCACATAGAGGTCGTTTCCGAGATCCGACTCACCGCCGATAGTCCAGTAAATCCGAGCTTTAGATACTTTCAGCTCTCGTTTGGCGTACTCGAAGATCAGCGTCGCCTCATCGATATTTGGCGGGACAACCTGAAGATACATCCGCGAGTTATCAGAGATCCTATCCGCCGCCAAGCTCGGCGTGACGACCGGAATTCCCGCTTCATTAAGACCCTGCAGCGCCTTAGCGGTAACGGTACGGCTTTCAACCAGACCGGTCACAGCCACCACCGTGGGATCCGATCGGGCGAGATCGGCAACCATCTCCACAACCTGGTCGACATATTTCATCTGATAACCCGCGTTAGCGATCACAATATTCAACAGTGCGGAGTTATCGTCACTGGCGGGATGATTGTTTCCCTCGTACTGCGCGACCGCAAGACCCTCCAGGTCCTCCCGTTCAGCCACGTAAGGTTCTTCATTTTTCCTTGCCGGACGCCCTGTCAGTGAACCGATATACACAATCGTGACATAGGGGCGACGAGGATTCCTCTTCCAGGCCATACGCGCACCATCATTCTGCCGAAAAATCAGAGCCTGGACATCCTGCAGTCTACTCCGTTCCGGCTGGCCGTTAAACTCATAACTACCATTATCGCTGTAGCCGATACATTGATGGTCGATGCTGCGAACCGAGACCCGACCGAAAGGGAGGTGCAGGCAGCCGAACCCGCCATGGGTTCCTATGTACGAACCGGCCACCGAGATTCCCAGCAAGATCACAGCGACAACCACGACACCCCGCCGCGCAAACCAGGGTGGTCGAGACGGCTCAATTCCCTCGCCGGAAATTGACGAGACAGCGTCCTGCCCCTGACCCTTCAGCGTGATCGGTAGATACCATGCGGTGTCCGCCACGAAGCGACTGCGCCCCGCCGGCAACATCTTGACCCAAACATGATAGAGCTTGTTCCGATAAACAGGATCCCCTGCTGGTTCTACAAATTCGGCGGCGGTGTCCACGGCCGCAATCGCCGGCACTGGTGGAATTTGATCACTGGCGCACACTACCAGCAGCGGATCGCTTCTTCCCGTCTCATTGCGGACATCCTCATTACGCACCTTATTAACAAGCTCCAGCAACCGGGCCCCTCCGCTACCCGGCACAACATTGTCGATAAGTACAATCGAATATGTGGTGCGCCGCCATCCTTCGATACGCCAAGGTTTACGCGAATAGGCCCGCCGGAGGTCCTCCAGGAACGCGCGCACAAGCAGTTGATCGATCTCGTCGTCGTCTTGTGGTCGGCGGACACCCTCAGTAAGTCGCTCGGCGAAACCCAGAAAGTCCACCGAGCACCGTGGACGCATGTACGGCTGGTGCATGAACCACCAGTATTGCCCAATTCCAGGTATTTTTCCCGATACCATAGCGCGGAATAACGCGTTGGGCGCTACATGGAGAACCAACCACATCAGAAATTTGAAGATCAATTCGATGGGATTGGCTGAGCCTGCAACGGAAGCACGACCACCAGGAGAGTGATTATTTCCATCTCCGGGTTTTTGATAGCGACCTCGCAACAATTCGACGAGCCTCGTGGGCGGATCGGCGCTACCCGGCTCAGCGAGGTTCTGTTCTATCAGCCACTCGACCAAGCCGTAGTGCCGGAACCACAGCCGTTCGCGAAACTCCGGGACGCTCAGCTTCTTGACGAGGAAGGACAACAGCTGACGAAAATCAACGTTGGCTCTCTCGTCAGCTTTCACCCGCACGTTCGGCACCTTGTATCGCCGCGAGCCGCCCAGTTGGTGATCCAGCGCATCGAGAATCTCGATACCCTTGCTCTGGTCGCTCAGCCAAATCAGCGGAAGACTATGGTCTGCGCGGGGTGAACGTTGCACAAGAAGAGCGATCAAGCTGAGGACGTCAGTCTTGCCGCGTTGAAAAACCTTTGTTGGTGTGCCCACCTAGGACTCCACCAATTTTAGCGACGTTCTTTTCGTCACCCAGGAATGCCTATCCATCTTGGGATAATCCCCCTTCATCTTCAGCTTGCCGCATAGTACCAGCATACATACTGCTGATCATATCTAATCGGATGAAGGAGCGCTGATGTTACGCGAAGTCAACGCATATCGCGAGACGTGAGACCGTGGGTACTCAGGCTGGTCTGCTACGACCTGCTCAACATTGCCACCGCGTCGGCAGCGACATCGACGGAGTGTGCGGCGCGGCCGGTCAGTTCAGTGCCGAGGTTGCCGAGTTCGGTGTTGAGCCGGACCAGCTCGGCGGCTGATCGTGCGGCGGCGGCCGCGAGCGTCGCCGCGGTGAAGGCGTCGCCGCGCAGGTTGGGGTTGCCCCGTTCAACGAGCTGGACCGCCTCCACCGCAACCCCACTGGCCGCCTCGGCGATCGCGGTGGGCACTCGGGCGGCTCGTTCCAGGCTGCGCCGGATCTGCCGACTGCGCACCTCCGGATCCGGCTCGCGCGGGAGCGCGAACGCGGCAAGCACCGCCTGATACGCCTCGGCGTCCTGCTCAGCGAGGGCGGTGAGCAGGTGGCGGACCCGGTCGGCGTGGGCCGCCCGCCCCGCGGCGTCGGTAAGCTGCCCGGTGGAGAACCGCGCGGCCATCCCCAGCAGCCCGGCGGCCATCGCGGCGGTGATCGCCGCGGCCGCGCCACCACCCGGCGCGGGCTGTCTGGCGGCCAGACGATCCAGCAGATCAGCCACCGAGCAGTCCAGCAGGGGCACGCTGCGAGCGGAGATCATGACAGGCCGACGATCTCGCCCCGGGAGTCGATGTCGATGCGGGTCGCGGCGGGGTTGGCGCTCAGACCCGGCATGGTGCGCATGTCACCGCAGATCGGGTAGATGAACCCGGCACCCACCGAGGCTCGGGCCTCCCGCACCGGCAGCACCCACCCCGTGGGCGCGCCCTTGAGCGCCGGGTCCGAGGAGATCGACAGGTGCGTCTTGGCGATGCACACCGGCAACTTGCCGAAGCCGTTGCGCTCGTAGCTCTCCAACTGCCGGGCCGCTTTGAAGTCGTAGTCCACCGCCTGTGCCCCGTAGACCCGCAGGGCCACGGTGAGGATCTTCTCCCGAAGGGTGGCGTCGTTGGGATACAGGAAGGCGAACCGGGACGGCTCCTCGGCGGCCTCCGCGACCGCGGTGGCCAGCTCGGCGGCGCCCTTGCCGCCCTCGGCGAAATGCGTGCACAGCGCGGAGCGGGCGCCCATGGCGTCGGCGATCTCCCGGATCGCGCGGTGCTCGGAGGGATGATCGGTGGGGAAGGCGTTGATCGCGACCACCGGTGAGACGCCGTGGATCCGGACGTTCTCGATCTGCTTGCGCAGGTTGGCCGCGCCGGCGTGGACGTCGTCGGGGTTCTCCGCCAGCATGCCTTCCGGCAGTGGACGGCCAGCGGCGACCTTGTACCGGCCGGAGTGCGTCTTGAGCGCGCGCACGGTGGCCACCAGCACCGCCGCGTCCGGTCGCAGGCCCGACGCGCGACACTTGATGTTGAAGAAGCGCTCAGCGCCCATGTCGGCGCCGAACCCGGCCTCGGTGACCAGGTAGTCACCGCAGTGGATGCCGATCAGGTCGGCGATCACCGAGGAGTTGCCGTGCGCGATGTTGCCGAACGGCCCGGCGTGCACCAGCACCGGTGTACCCTCCAGCGTCTGCAGCAGGTTGGGCTTGACCGCCTCCCGCATGATCACCGTCATCGCCCCGGCGGCCCGCAGGTCCTCGGCCGTCACCGGCCGGCCGTCACGGGTCTGGCCGACCACGATCCGGCCCAGCCGGGCTCGCATGTCCTGCAGTGAGGTGGACAGCGCCAGCACCGCCATCACCTCACTGGCCGCGGTGATGTCGAACCCGCTCTGCCGGGGAGTGCCATCGGCTTTGGATCCGAGCCCGATCACGATGTTGCGCAGGACCCGGTCGTTGACATCGAGCACCCGGTTCCAGGTGACGCTGTGCGGGTCGAGATCGGTGCCGTTGCGCAGCTGCAGCTGGTTGTCGATCATCGCGGCGAGCAGGTTGTGCGCCGCGGTCACCGCGTGCATGTCCCCGGTGAGGTGCAGGTTGAGCGTCTCCATCGGCACGACCTGGCTGTAGCCGCCGCCCGCCGCCCCGCCCTTGATCCCGAACGTGGGGCCCATCGAGGGCTGCCGGATCGCGACCGTGGCCCGCTTGCCGATATGCGCGAAGCCCTGGCCCAGCCCGACCGTCGTGGTGGTCTTGCCCTCCCCGAGCGGGGTCGGGGTGACGGCCGTGACCACCACGTACTTCGCCGTGGGCGCCTGCGCCAGCTCGTCGATCGCGGCCGTCTTGACCTTCACCACGTGCTCGCCATACGGCTCCAGCAGATGCGCCCCCAACCCCATCCCCCCCGCGATGTCGGCGAGCGGCGAAAGCGTAGCGCCCCGGGCGATCTCAAGATCACTAGGAAAAGCCACCGAGTGCTCCCGTCAGCTTTGACCCTCCCGAACTCAACAGGAGAGCTCTATAGCCCGGCTTGAACAGCTCTCCTGTTGAGTTCGGGAACGGGAGAGCTGTTCAGGTGTTAGTAGCGGTAGCGGGGGGGTTTGTAGGGGCCCTCTACGTCTACGTCGATGTATTCGGCTTGGTCTTTGGTGAGTTTGGTGAGTTCGCCGCCTAGGGCCTCGACGTGGATGCGGGCGACCTTCTCGTCGAGCACCTTGGGCAGGACGTAGACCTCCCGGTCGTACTCCTTGTACTTGGTGAAGAGCTCGACCTGCGCGATCACCTGGTTGGAGAACGAGTTCGACATCACGAAGCTGGGGTGACCCGTGGCGTTGCCCAGGTTCAGCAGCCGTCCCTCGGACAGCACGATGATCGAATGCCCGTCCTTGAACGTCCACTCGTCCACCTGTGGCTTGATCACCAACCGGCGGGCACCCGACCGGCGCTCCAGCCCGGCCATGTCGATCTCGTTGTCGAAGTGCCCGATGTTGCCCAGGATCGCCTGGTGCTTCATCCGCGACATGTGGTCGACCGTCACGATGTCCTTGTTCCCGGTGGCGGTGATGACGATGTCCGCCCGGCCCACCACATTGTCCAGGGTGTCGACGGTGAAGCCGTCCATCATCGCTTGCAACGCGCAGATCGGGTCGATCTCGGCCACCACGACCCGGGCGCCCTGGCCCCGCAATGACTCCGCGCAGCCCTTGCCGACATCCCCGTACCCGCACACCAGGGCCAGCTTGCCGGCGATCAGGACGTCGACCGCCCGGTTGATCCCGTCTATCAGCGAATGCCGGCACCCGTACTTGTTGTCGAACTTCGACTTCGTCACCGAGTCGTTGACGTTGATCGCCGGGAACAACAGCTCCCCGGCCGCGGCCAGCTGGTAGAGCCGGTGCACCCCGGTAGTGGTCTCCTCGGTCACCCCACGGATCCCCTCGCCGATCGCCGTCCATTTCTCTGGCGTCTCGGCCAACGAGGTCCGCAGCACGTCGAGGAACACCTTCCACTCATCCGAGTCGTTGTCGTCGGCACCCGGCACCACCCCGGCCTTCTCGAATGCCACACCTTTATGCACCAGCAGGGTGGCGTCCCCGCCGTCATCCAGGATCATGTTCGGTCCGGCGCCGTCCGGCCAGGTCAGCATCTGCTCGGTGCACCACCAGTACTCCTGCAGCGTCTCGCCTTTCCAGGCGAAACACGGCACCCCCTGGGGCTCCTCCGCGCTCCCATACGGACCGATCACCACGGCCGCCGCAGCATGATCCTGGGTGGAGAAGATGTTGCACGACGCCCACCGCACCTCGGCGCCGAGACTGACCAGGGTCTCGATCAGCACCGCGGTCTGCACGGTCATGTGCAGCGATCCGGAGATCCGCGCTCCTCGCAGCGGGAACACATCCGCGTACTCCCGGCGCAACGCCATCAGACCCGGCATCTCATGCTGCGCCAACCGGATCTCATTACGCCCGAACTCGGCCAGACCCAGATCGGCAACGGCGAAATCAATACCAGCGCGGTTCTGCAGTCTCTCGGCGCCGGGTGCGGCCACAGTCATCGAAATGGCTCCTTGGATTCTAGATTAGCTTGGATCGAAGTTGATTCTCACGCGCGAACGTGGGCAGCCACCTCGGCCGCGCTGTCGGGTCCGTAGGCTTCGCTGAACCGCTCCAGGAAACTCTTCGGTTCGAACTCGTGCTCCTGAGTTCCGATCGACTCGATCACCAGGGTGGCCAGCATGCAGCCGAGCTGGGCGGCCCGCTCGTCACCCACGCCCCAGTGCACCCCGGCCAGGAAACCGGCCCGGAAGGCATCACCCACGCCGGTGGGATCCGCCTTGGCCGATTCCTGCGGCGGGGTCACCGAGATGACCGGCTCGCCGGGCCGTTGCACGGTCACGCCCTTGGCGCCGCGGGTCATCACCGAGACGCCGACCCGCTCCAGGATGTCCTGGTCGTTCCAGCCGGTCTTGCGTTCGAGCAGGCCTCGCTCATAGGTGTTGGTGAACAGGTAGGCGGCACCCTCGATCAGCGGCTTGATCTGATCGCCCTCCAGCGAGGCGAGCTGCTGGGAGGGGTCCGCGGCGAACGGGTAGCCGAGATCCCGGCACTCCTGGGTGTGCCGCAGCATTCCCGCCGGGTCATTCGGGCCGATCAGCACGAGATCCGTGCCGCCGAAGCGGTCCACGATCGCTTTCAGCTCGATGTCGCGGGCCTCTCCCATCGCGCCGGGATAGAACGACGCGATCTGGTTCTGGTCGGAATCGGTGGTGCACAGGAACCGGGCAGTGTGCAAGGTCGGCGAGACGCGCACCGCGCTGACGTCCACCCCGTGCGCCGAGAGCCACTGCCCGTACTCGGCGAAGTCGGCCCCGACCGCGCCCACCAGCACCGGCGCCAGCCCGAGCACGCCCAAGTTGAACGCGATGTTGGCGCCCGCCCCGCCGCGGCGGATCGCCAGGTCCTCCACCAGGAACGACACCGAGATGTTGTCCAACGCCTCGGGCACGATCTGTTCGGTGAACCTGCCCGGAAAGACCATCAGGTGATCGGTCGCGATCGACCCCGTGACGATGATACTCACCGCGTTCCTCTCTCTCAGACCGCTGCAGGCTCAGCACTGGGCAACCCGGCGGACTCGCGCAGTTCCGCCGCCTTGTCCGTGCGCTCCCAGGTGAAGTCGGGATCGTTGCGCCCGAAGTGACCGTAGGCGGCGGTCTTAGCGTAGATCGGTCGGTGCAGCCCCAGGTAGCTCCGGAAGGCTGCCGGGCGCAGATCGAAGTGCTCGCCCACCAGCTTCTCGATGGTGGTGCGCGGCACCTGCTCGGTGCCGAAGGTCTCCACCAGCAACGACAGCGGCCGGGCGACGCCGATCGCATACGCCACCTGCACCTCGACCCGAGCCGCCAGGCCAGCGGCGACGATGTTCTTGGCCACGTAACGCGCCGCGTAGGCCGCGGAGCGGTCCACTTTGGAGGGGTCCTTGCCGGAGAACGCGCCGCCGCCGTGCCGGGCGAACCCGCCGTAGGTGTCGACGATGATCTTACGACCGGTCAGCCCGGCGTCGCCCACCGGCCCGCCGATCACGAACCGCCCGGTGGGATTGACGAACAGGTTGTCAGCCAACTGGGCCTCGTTGTAGAAGTCCGCCGGCAGCTCCGCGAGCACCACGTGCTTCCACAGATCTGTGCGGATCTGCTCCGTCGTGACGTCTTCGGCGTGCTGGGTGGAGATCAGCACCTTCTCCACCCCGATCGGCACGCCGTCGCGGTAGCGGACGGTCACCTGGGTCTTGCCGTCCGGACGCAGGTAGGGCAGCGTGCCGTCCTTGCGGACCGCGGCGAGCCTCTTGGACAGCCGGTGCGCCAGCGCGATCGGCATCGGCATCAGCTCGGGAGTCTCGTTCGTGGCGTATCCGAACATCATCCCCTGGTCACCCGCACCGGCGCTATCCAATTCGTCCTCGGAGAGCTGCCCGCGCCGCTCGTGGGCCATGTCGACGCCCTGGGCAATGTCCGGTGACTGCTTGTCCAGCGCGATCAGCACCGCGCAGCTGTGCCCGTCGAAACCGAAGCCTCCGTTGTCGTAGCCGATGCGGCAGATCGTGTCCCGGACGATCTGGGTGTAGTCCAGCATGCCGGGTGTGGTGATCTCACCGGCCAGCACCACCATCCCGGTGGTGATCAGGGTCTCGCACGCCACCCGCGAGTTCGGGTCCATCGTCAGCGCGGCATCCAGCACCGCATCGGAGATCTGGTCGGCGATTTTATCCGGGTGACCCTCGGTCACCGACTCAGAGGTGAAGAGGAATTCGACGGACTCCAGCTGGGTCATGCGATCACGCTCCTTGCTCGGCGGTCGGTTCCGGGGCGGGCTCCGGCGGGGTGGTCTCCGTTGGGGTGGGCAAGCTTCGGCGGACCGCGACAGTCCCTTCTACCATCGCTGCCAGCTTCCCCCTGGCGACATCAGCGGGGAGGTGACGCAGCCCACAATCCGGATTTATGATCAACTTGTCGGCGGGGAAAGTGTCCAGCGCCTTTCTGATGCGCGTGGCGATGAGCTCCGCGGTCTCGATCCGCTCGCTCTTGACGTCCACCACCCCCAGCCCGAGCGCGCGGTCCCAGCCGAGCTGCTGGATCACGTGCAGGTCCTCGTATCCTTTACGACCGAACTCGAGAATCAGTTGATTCACGTTCGCGTCGAGCACCGCGGGAAACAGGAAATCATAGTGGCCCTCCCAGGACGGCCGGGCGTAGCGGTTGCCGTAGCAGACGTGCAACCCCCAGGTGACGTCGACGCCCTGGGTCACGATGTTGATGGCCTCGACCGCGACGGCGACGTCCTCGGGGTAGCCGGCCAGAAACGGCTCGTCGATCTGGAGTAGCTGCGCACCGGCCTGCGCCAGCGCGCGCGCCTCGGCGTTGAGCACCTGCGCGAACGCCCGGACCAGGTCGGCGGACTTGGCATACGCCTTGTTCTGCACCCGGCGAGACAGCGAGAAAGGTCCGGTGAAGCTGAACTTGACCGGCCGGTCGGTGTGCGCCCGGGTGAAGCGGTAGTCCTGCGCCAGGCCCAGCGGCGGCGGATCGGGCGGTAGCGGGTCGGCGATGACCGGGGTGTCGTAGTAGTCGTAATAGAACGACTTGACAGTCACCGGGATCTGCACCCCGGATATCCGGGCCAGCAGGTAGTCGATGTCATTGTCGCGGCGTAGCTCCCCGTCGGAGACGATGTCGATCCCGGCGGTCTCCTGATCCTTGAGGGCGGCCTTGATCGCCATGTCGTGGATCTCACCGAGGTGGCTGCGACTGATCCGGTTACGGTAATAGTCGGTCTTGAGCCGCTCCAGCCACTCGGGTACCGAGTACGACCCCACGACGGTAGTGGGTAGCACGGGCAGCATGTCAGTCCCTCACCGCGTCAGTCTCGTACTTGGGCAGTCATGGTGACGATGTTGGTGCCGGTCCGGTGCGCAAACCGCTGGAAATCCACGTCGAAACCCCTACGGCGGCCGATATGCGCCAGCAGCGGACCGTTGAGCCAGTTCACGACCGAACCGTCGTACTTGCCGGGGCCGCGGAAGCCGGTTCGGTAGGAATGTACATCGGTGACGAACAGGTCGTAGCAGATCAGCCGGCCGTAGGGGTGCAGCAGCGGGACGGTGTCCACGAAGCTGGCCACCGCACCGTTGTTCACGTGCATCCGGATCGCGGCACCGGATTCCAGCAACGGCCGCAGATTCTCCCCGCTCACGGTGGGCGCGATCTGGTAGAGGTCCAGCCCCACCAGCGGCAGGTACCGCTCCTCCAGACGCAACGCTGCCCAGCTGCGGCGCCAGAACTCGACCGCTACCTCCACCGACGGGAAATGCGCCGGCAGCGCCTCGGAGAGCAGGGCGGGTTGTAGCCGGAGCAGCTTGCCGATCAGCTCCGGTACTTGATCCGGCCGGGCCGAGACCAGCTGCCCGATCTCGGCCGCGGCGGCGGTGGACAGGTACGCCCTGCTCTGCACCGTATAGGTGCGCCCGCCGATCTGCGCCACCTCGTCGCTGGGCAGGTTGTCGTAGACGTTGGAGATGTAGACCAGGAAGACCTTGTACCCCAGGAAGCCCAGCGCGGTGCGGGGCTGGGTGGCGTCCAGCACGAACGAGCTGACGTGCTGAGCGTGGTCGGCGACGGCGACCCTGGCCAGTTCCAGGACGTGCGGCGAGTAGTCACACATCAGGTAGTGCAGCCGGCGGTAGTACTCCTTGCCGTAGGCCCGATCGAGCGCGACGAACTCGTCCAGCCAGGTCTTGGCCTGCGCTCCGTTACCCGGCCCGAACTCGACCACGTACAGCTCATTGGGCAACGCGTTGCGCTCGGCGAGGGAGTCCCACAAGGTGAACAGGCCCGTGATGATCTCGCGCACCGCGTCCCGGTTGCGGGCGTCGCTCTCCCCGCCCGGCAGGGTCTTCTCGTACTGCTGGCCGGTGACCTGCTCCCAGAGGTTCAGGGCCTTCCAGTACAGGGCGTTGAACTCCCAGATCATGCTCTTGCTGGTGGCCAGCCACGGTTCGAGGTGAATCCGCGACGGATTGGCGTCGCAGCCGCGGGCCCGGATGAGCTCGCCGGTGAGCTCTTTGAGGGGCACCTCGCCGCTGCGCCGGACGTCGATGGCGACCTCCAGCTCGTCCTCGGTCATCGCGGCCGCCAGCCCCACCGGCAGCACGTCCGACTCGTGGCCATGGGCCGCCAGGATCGGCCGGATGTCGACCACATCGCGGAAGTTGTTGCGGTACTGGACCCAGTCGCACACCACGCGAACCCGGGACAAATCCACCGAGTCCGCGGCGAGCGCATCCAGCACGGGGCCCAGCGAGGCGGTCACATCCACCGGTTTGTTGCCGCGGAGCCTGCCCGTGGGACGGAAATCAACCAGCACGGCCGCTGCCCTCCATCATCACTGTGGCCCGGGCGCGGGCCGATCACGGCTGATCAGGAAGCATCAGCAACCCGGTGGCGCGGGTTGAAACCCGCCCCGCGCAGCCGGACGATCGTCGTGCGCAGATGCTCGATCTCCCGCTGGAGGATCTCGATGGGGTCCATCTCCGGCACCCGGACGGTGTCCTGGATGGCGAGCAGGGGGCATCCACAATGCGGGCAGTTGACCTCCTGGGCCATCTCACCCTCCTGACGCCGCGGCAGCCTCTCCTGTGAGGCGGGCCACACCACTAGTGAAGTGGGCTCCCGGGTGCGGGACAACCGGGTCCGAGCACGAAATCACAGGCCACGCATTTGTGGCGAGACCACAAACAGCCACTGGCTGTGACCTCAACGCGATGGGTCCGGTCGCGCCGCCCAGTCGCGGAGCGTTGCTTCGACAGTGGCGGTGTCCACGCGCTCGGTGATGCCCCAGCGCCGGTAGGCGTTGTTAATCTTGACGGTGAGTTTGTCGACCAGTACGTGATGGGGTTCGGGTGCGTAGCTGGGGTCGACGAAGGCTTGGGAATAGCGGACCGTGTCGACGATGGCGGATTTGATCTGTTCGTGGGCGAGGTAGACGTCCAGGTCGTGTTCCCAGCCTGCGGTGTACTCCGGGCGCAGCGCCGCCTGCCAGAGCTCCACGACGTGGTCACGCTCGGCGGGTGCGTAGCCCATCTTGTGGAAATGAACGGCGAGTTCGTAGACGGGGTCGCCCCAGAGGGCGAGTTCCCAATCGAGGAAGTAACTGGTCCCGTTTTTGATAATCATGTTTTTGCGATGGATGTCGGCATGGACGCACACCAGCGGTCGCCGGGTGAGCGAGGACCAGGCCGCCTCGATGAGCACGAGTGGTTCGGTGGGAAAGCCGAAATCCTGGAATTGCGGGGCGTACTGGTCCCGGGACGTCGCATAGACCTGCTGGGTCAGCCCGGACAGGCTCACGGCCGGGAACCCGCCGGTAAGCAACGAGAACGCCGCGGACCTGCGCGGTGCGACTGGTCCGGGAGACCGGGCAAGCCGATCGCGCAGGTCGCTCAAGAACAGGGAGTTCACGACGGGACGCTGGGGACTGGGTCAACTCTGACCGGCGGCGCTGTGAGCGCGGTGGCGGCACTGAGCGAGGACAAACGGGCTGATCTTGCTCACCTACGCAAGTATTGCGCCGAGTTGCAGATGCGCGGTGACGGAGGTGATGAACCTGCATGAGGACAGCGTCGTCCAGATCGACCTGCCCCAGCACGCGCCCGCCGTGGTCCGCGCCCTGGGACGTCCCCGGCGCCTGCCGGCCGCTGGCTCGTAGATCGTGTGATGACCTGCGAGCGGTCCGGTACCACCGCGACACGCCTGGACCACTCGCATGCAGGTCAGCGCCCCTTTTGCCACCGTTGCGTCTCGAAGCGCACGGCGTGTCGCGAGGGCCCGCGGCCACCTCTCGCGAGGGCCGCTATACTCCCAGGTCAGGGGCCAGTTTTCCTGCGAGCCCTGACTCCGGTCCTCGTGGCCGGACCCCATTGAGGCATCTTGTTGTACAAAGCGATGATCAAATCAGTCTGCCGCCTGACTCCGGTCCTCGTGGCCGGACCCCATTGAGGCAGGACTCGCCAGGCGACCCGGGCAGCGTGTTCGAGCCTGACTCCGGTCCTCGTGGCCGGACCCCATTGAGGCTTGTAGCGGAGCCCGGAGGCGACTGCGGTGGTGAACCCGACTGACTCCGGTCCTCGTGGCCGGACCCCATTGAGGCGATCTCCACTCGGGCGCCGTTAGCGACGTCACTACCGTCCTGACTCCGGTCCTCGTGGCCGGACCCCATTGAGGCACGGCTCCCAGAGCGTCACGGTGACGCTGGAGGGTCTGACTCCGGTCCTCGTGGCCGGACCCCATTGAGGCGTGATGGGTGAGAGCCCGGACTTCGGGCCGTTCCGGCCCCCTGACTCCGGTCCTCGTGGCCGGACCCCATTGAGGCACGCGCGGTTTCGCACGGGGATCCAGCCCTTACCGCTGACTCCGGTCCTCGTGGCCGGACCCCATTGAGGCGATGGCTGCGTTGAGCGACTGTCGAGTTATCTTGACGCTGACTCCGGTCCTCGTGGCCGGACCCCATTGAGGCTGTGTGGAGGAGTGCGCTCTGGTGGCGGGCTGTCTGCCGTCTGACTCCGGTCCTCGTGGCCGGACCCCATTGAGGCCGTAGGTACATCGCCAGGCCGATGTCGGCGATGAGCGGTATGGACCGATCGGTATCACCGATCAGGTCTGCCGGTCGGCGCTTCACCAGCTACGGTGAGCGAACTCATCTTCATCGACGCAGAATTTCTGACCTAGTGTTGGCCGCCTGCATGCCCAGAGTCGGACGAAAACCCATACCCCGAAAGATAAAGCCAGATTCGGCATGCTTGTGGAGGAAGAGTGCGCTTGCGATTGGAAGTGCGGACAGCGGCTGAGCAATTGCCGTGACGTGAGTTCGTGAGGCCTGGGCGCGGGTTCGCGTATGGCCTGCTGGCCGGCGCTGCCCCAGAGCTGGGCACGCGGCTGCACCGCGAGGGGTGGGGTGCGCACCGGATGACGCCGTTCGACTACGGGGCGCCGGTTTTCCCGTCGGCTCGCCGCCGTCCCAGTGTGTACGCGGTGATCTGGGCGTGGCCACCTCAGCCCCGCCCAGATCACACGGTTCCGCGCGGCGATGGAACGCAGAATCGACCCCGGCTACGACCGCATCCTCGTCTACACCTTCCCACCCGGAGCACAACCCGAACGCCACAGCTGGGGCACCCGAGACAGCCAACCCGACGACATCCTGTGACCATCCGACACGCCATCAGTGCAGCAGCCCACCGCGTGTCGCCACACAACCGGCGGATCGCTGCAAAAACCACCACCAACACCCCGAACACCCCCCACCTGACCTGGGGCTTTACCATGGGGTCCTCATCGCCCCTACGAGGGATAGCAACACCTGGTAGTTCCCGATCCAGCAGATACCCCGACCGAGTCCTCATCGCCCCTACGAGGGATAGCAACGCTCACACGGCAGCCTGAACCTGTTCATCGCGCTGGTGTCCTCATCGCCCCTACGAGGGATAGCAACTTTGAGTGGGTCCACGTACATGCTCCCGAGGCGCTCACGTCCTCATCGCCCCTACGAGGGATAGCAACCACGCGATAACCAGGGGCAAAATGAGGGTCACTGCGTCCTCATCGCCCCTACGAGGGATAGCAACGCATCCGGCAGCAGCCACCGGCGGCCCCCGAACCGCGTCCTCATCGCCCCTACGAGGGATAGCAACTCGTTGCCCGACAGCCGACGCAGGCCCACCGTCCACGTCCTCATCGCCCCTACGAGGGATAGCAACATCAGTTCGGGATGCATGATTTCGCGAAAGCTGAGGTCCTCATCGCCCCTACGAGGGATAGCAACTGGATCGACGAGCGCATGATCTCCCTCGCGCTCGCCAGTCCTCATCGCCCCTACGAGGGATAGCAACGTGATGCACGGCACCACTACGCCCGAAAGGAGCCAGTCCTCATCGCCCCTACGAGGGATAGCAACTTGTTGAAGGGATCGAGCTGCAAGCGTTGCGACACATGTCCTCATCGCCCCTACGAGGGATAGCAACGGTGGCTGACCACCGCGGCACTGGTCCGGCCGTCACCGGGTCCTCATCGCCCCTACGAGGGATAGCAACGTGGTCATGTCGCACCGTCCATAGCTGCAATGCACCGGTCCTCATCGCCCCTACGAGGGATAGCAACGCCACTGCCGGCGAGCGGGTCGCCACCGCCGGCGGGTCCTCATCGCCCCTACGAGGGATAGCAACCTGGGTGCGTGCGCCCGGTCGTGTTCCCGCTCGGCGGTCCTCATCGCCCCTACGAGGGATAGCAACACGCGCTGAGCAACGAGCTGACCACCTGGGTCAATGCCACTTAGCTAAGGATGACAGAGTGGCTCATGATCACCGTTTTGGTGTCGAAAGTGACAAAATGTGTCGAATTCGGCACCAAAACGGTGATCATGAACGGTTCGGCGGCCCTAACTTAGT
>JBOHFF010000075.1:0-3276 GCA_050699515.1 Pseudonocardiaceae bacterium | reverse complement strand
CCTCGATGGCTCGATGCCACCAGTGCAGGGCTACCCGCCGGGCGTCGGGGTCTGGATCAAGCAGGCCGCTGGGCACGTAGTGCGCCAGACCGACATAGGCGCTGTGGATCGTCAGGTCCTGGCCGCGAGCCGCGGCGGCGGCGCGCTGGATGAGCGAGCCGCGTTCGGGGTCTGGCCACCATGGGTCGAGCAGGTCGAAGGTGAACTGCACGTGCGCCAGTCCGAGGTTCTCGCGAACGAACGCGGCCCAGGATTCGGGTTCGGGCATCCGTTTGACGGCGAAGCAGAGATTAACGCCTAACGGCATCGCAACATCTCCCATCGGTCATGAGGATTGGTCAGCGGGTGGCGAGTGCGCTCAGATGCACACGCAGGTTGTCGGTCAACTCGTCGAGTGAGGTGGCGATGCCGCCGGTGAGCGTGTAGTCGATCATCAGGTTGTTGGAGTCGGTGCCGCCGAAACGGCGGCTGTCGGTCTGCAGGCCAAAACACGGCTTTCCGTAGGCGAAGGCCATGCCCAGCTCGACGCATCCCCCCTCGTCGGGCACCCGGCCATCCAGCACGAACACAAACAGCGCGCACTCAGCGATCGCGGCGCAGTCCAGCTCGAACAGCCGCTGGCGCACGGTGTGCTCATCCATGCCTTGGCGGACCAGGCGGGCGGCTTCGCCGCCATCGCGCTGAGGCAGGTACGTGCTCAGGCCCAGCGACCGCGCCACGGCGTCCACCCGCAGGTTGAACTCCTTCTCGGCCTGGCAGAACAAGGGAGCGGCGATGTATGCCCTCATGGCCCGCCTTTCAGCTGGAGCGGTTCGCGGGAGTGAGGCCGACGGTGGCCAGCGCGGCGAAGAACTCCTCCGCCCGGTGGGTTGGGTAACGGCCCTGCTGCATGGCCGGCACGTAGAACTCGTGCACCCGCTGCCATTCCCACGGCGGGAAGCTGAACACCGCGTCCACGCCGTTGTTGGCCAACGAGACCCACCGGCGCAGGCAACTGGAGCAGGCACCGCAGTGAGTCATCTCCCCATCGGCGCGGCCGCAGGAAAACGTCAGCAGCAGATCCTCAGCGGGCAAGCCCTCCGCGAGGTACCAGGCGATGATCTGGGTCTTGGTCATCTCCCAAAACGGGCTGTCCACCCGGACTTCCCGCCCGGACAACCGGGTGATGAACGCCGAGATGCCGGCGAAGGCATGCGGGTTCTTGTCCAGGGTGTGATCGCCCTTGACGCCGATACACCACACCATGTCGGCCCGGTGGGCCGCGAGCATCGCCAGATACGCGTTGCGCAGGGGGATGATCGCATCGTCGGCTTCCCAGGCGCCCAGCCGTAACTCCTCAGTGATAGTGACCGCGATGCCGCAGCGCCCGGCCAGCGCGGCGATCGCGGCGCGTTCCTGGTCGGCGTAGCGGTGACCGAGGTCGAAATAAAGTCCCGGTGGCTGGTTGAGGTAGTACCAGGCGGGGAAGGAGTCCAGCCCGGCGGAGAACAGCAAGACCTCACTCATCAAGTGCTCCCAACGAGGTGCGCAACAGGACACTGAGGTGGTCTTCGATCTCGGCGAGCACCGAGTCCACGCCGCGCGCGTTGACATGGATCCGGCAGATCCGCGCCGGGTGGGCGGTGATGACCTGCCGATAGGCCGCGGTGTAGCGGGGCAGGAACAGCAGCCGCTCCACTGAGCCCGGGTGACCGCCACCCGAGCCGCGCAGGATCGCGCGTTCCCGGGCCAGCGGCCAGGGCACGTCCAGGAAGAAGGCCCGATCCGGGTGCACAAACCACGGGGCGACGCAGGCCCGTATCTGATCGAGCAGCTCCGGCCCGTCGCGATCGGGATGCTGCTCGGTCAGCACGGCCAGGGCGTAGGCCAGCTTGACGTACACGCCATGGTCGAGCACCACCACGTCGTGGTCGGCCAGCGCGGGCCGGTAGGTGTGGGTGTGGTGATACGCCTCCCGGCACCACCGCAGCAGCACATCCACCGTGGCGTGATGCGCACACGCATAACCCCCCGTCCCGGTACGGCTGCGCAGCGGTGAGTCCTCCAGGTACTGCGACAGCTTTCCCACCACGCCGTGGCGCGGGCCGTAGTGCAGGACCGCGGTGCCAAAACCGGCGGCGGACAGGCGCTGCCCGAGCCGGCCCGCGATGGTGGTCTTGCCCGCACCCCACACCCCTTCGACGGACAGCAGCACACCGCGCCGCGGCGCCAGCGACGGTTCCGGTGGGAACAACGCGGTGAGCTCAGCGGCCACGTTGATCACCCCACAGCACCACATGCAACCGGGTGCTCAGGTGATAGCCGCGCCGTATCGCCGGCTCAGCCAGCGCTCGCAGCCGGGTGGTGACCACCATGGCCTCGGTTCCCTCCGGCATCACCCACACCGGCGCCAAGCCATACCCTCCGACGAGGGTGTCGATCTCATCCAGCTCAGCCACGTCAGTGACGACGAACTTGAAGACCGACCGCCCGGTCGCGGCGAACACCCGCAACACCTCAGGCTTGATCCGCCGGGACGCGGGCATCCCGGCACCGAAGCGACTCAGCTTGGGAGAGACGTTGAACTGATCAACAACCTCGACCAACTCCGGCAGCGGCGCGATCGTCCCGTTGGTCTCGATCTCAACTCGCCGACCGCTCGCCGCCAGCGCGCTCACCACCGACACCAATTTGCGCTGCTGCAACAGCGGTTCCCCACCAGTGATCACCACGAGCTCGACGTCCCGGGCCAGCGCCCACGCCAGCAGTTCTTCACCGGAGACCAGACGGCCTTCCGCCGCCAGGTCGAACCGCTTCGTGTCCCAGGTATAGGGGGTGTCGCAGGTCCGGCAAGTCAGGTTGCACCGCAGCAGTCGGATGAACACCGCCCGCTGCCCCATCGAAGGTCCCTCACCCTGCACGGTGGGACCGAAGATCTCGGACACCAGCAACACGTCGGTGGCGGTCCCGGCGGTCACGATGATGGCTCCCGCGAGAACTCCGCCCAGCTCGTGGGCGACTCCGACACCCGCACCGCATCCAGCCGGCCTCCCACCCGCGGTGCAACGTTGATCACAAACCAGCTGTAGAGGTGCTCGGCCAGCAGCTCACACGTCGGCGGGAACCCGACCACCTCATTCAGGTCGTTGTGGTCGAGTTCTTGGTCGATGTAGGCACCGAAGGGCTGCAGATCAGCGAAATCAGTGACGAAACCCGGCTCCCGCAGTGTCGGGGAGACCAGGATCACCTCCACGGTGTAGGTGTGGCCGTGCGGCCGGGCGCATTTATGCCCCTCGG
>JBOHFF010000074.1:0-34725 GCA_050699515.1 Pseudonocardiaceae bacterium | reverse complement strand
TTGCCGGGGATCAGCTTGGCGCTTAATGACTTCGGGCCCGATGAGGTGCCCGACCTCACCCCGCGACCTCTTGATGAGCTGCTGGCCTGGGCCGAGCGCGCCAACGAGCATCGTGACCACGGTCGTTACCCGCTGGCCGGGCGGGATTTAGGCATGCTGATCACCGAGCTGCAGAACCACGCACTGACAGCTGGATCAGCCGATCAACCCCGGGCTTTCAAAGCGCTTGTGATGACTTGCGTTGTGGCCGGTATTGTCGCGAACAAGATCACAGGAAATATTGATCTGTCGATCTCGGCGGCCAGACGGGGATATGACATGGCCTGCTGCCATGGTGATCCCGCGCTGATCGGCCTCACTCGATGGTCCTGGGCGGGCAAACTGATGCTGCTGAAGGCGCGGGGTCGCGCCTCGCGGGTACTCACTACCGGCATCAACGAGCTGGGAGGATCCGTCCGGTTGCGTGGTGAGGACACGCTGCCCGGGGAGATGTTGGGTTTTCTGCATTTGTCGGCGGCGCAGTGCGCGGCGCGGGACAAACGGTATGACGACGCGCGGGGGCATCTGGACGAAGCCACCGCGATCGCCGCGCGGATCGGGGAACACAACGGGCTGCGCATGCACTTCGGTCCGACCAATGTCGCGGTGTGGCGGCTGGGGATCGGGGTCGAGCTCGGGGAGGGTGGCCGGGCCTACGAGGAGCTCACCCGTACCCCGCTGGAGGTCGCTGCGCTGGGTAGCCAGGAGAGATCCGCAGCGCTGCATTTCGATCTGGCCCGGGCGCTGGTGCAGGACGGAGCACGTCGCGACACCGTCGCGATCCGGCACCTCGACACCGCAGACCGGCTCAGCCCGACCAGGATGCGTAACGACCCGATCGCCCGCGACCTGTTGCGGGTCCTGGACCGCCGTGCGCCGTTCCGGACATGGGAGCTGGACAGCCTGTGTAACCGTTTCGGCATCAGGAGCGCCAAGACTTAAACACTCTGTTGAGGCCGACGTCGATCTAGGCCGCAGTCTCTGCCGAGTGACCAACAACGCCACTGACGTACCCGCGACTCCTTCCCCCGCTCGCCCGCCTCTCACCGCGCCGGCTTGCCGGAGACCACGCAGCGGTTCCTGGCTGGGTTGCCGCGGCACGGTGATCCGGTCGGTGCGGTGTGGTCTCCCCTCGGTGAGTTGGAACGCAGCGGCAACGACCCGGCACTGGTCGATGCGCTGCGGGCGCTGCTGCTGCCGCACCAGCCGCCGCGGTATGGGCGGTGTCCGGCATGCACTAAACGGTGGGGCCGTCGTCGCCGCTGGCCCTGCACCGTGTGGTGCCGGGTGCACCTGGCGTTGTTCAACCCGCGGATGGGATCGTGCTGGACGGACGCGCAGCGGCCCTCCGGCACGGTGGGTGCTGGTTGGTGGCCGGGCGTGCTTCGGTGAGGAGGCCCGCGCAGAGTTACAACGCATCGCCGATGAGTACCGAATGCTGGACGGCTGAGCGGGGCATGACCCTCGACAGGTTCGATGTGCTCGTCGATACGTTCGCATGGAGACGCACCAGAGCTACCCCGGCTCGGCATTGGCCCGTGGATCTTCAGCTTCGTGATCAGCCTTCCCGCTCCCGAGCTCAACAGCAGAGCTGCCCAGGCCGTACAGAACTGCTCTGCTGTTGAGCTCGGGAGGCTCAGAGCGAATCCGACTCCAACCTGAGGTCGGCGTCGCGGGCAAGGCCGACAACCGCGAGGACTCCTCCCGGCCGCAGCAGGTCGCGCATCCGCTCGAGCGCTGCCCCGGCGTCCATATGGTGCAGCGAGGCGACTGCGGTGACAAGGTCGAACGATGCGCAGGCGAAGTGCGAGCTCGATGCTGCGCTCGTCGCGGTCGATGCCCGTGACGTGGGGCACGAGTGTGCTGAGGCGGCGGGTCAGGGCGCCCTGTCCGCAGCCGACGTCGAGCGCGCGCTTGCAGCCTGCGGGAACGGCGCTGACGATCACCGAGTGGTAGCGGAGGTTGTGATTCCACCGCCCGGTGTCGTCGCCCATCAACCCATCCTCCACCAAGTCGATCGCGTCAGGCTGGACGACCGGCGGCAACAGCAGTGACCGGCGAGTAGAACTGTGATGGTAACAGGGGTATGATTGTAGTATGACCCAGCGCAAGGAGCGGCTCACGGTGACGGTCGATCCTGAATTGGTCGCCGCAGGTGCCGCGGCGGTCGAAGCCGGCCGTGCGGACTCGCTGAGCGGCTGGGTGAACCAGGCGCTCGCCGAGCGCGCGGAGCGCGACCGGAAGCTGGCGGCCCTGGATGACGCCATCGCTGCCTACGAGGCGCGCGCTGGTTCGATCACCGATGAGGAGCTGCGGGAGCAACAGCGGGCCGACAGGGCAGCCGCAGTGGTGGTGCGCGGCCGGGGCCTCGCGTGACGCTGATCCTCGACGCCGGGGCGTTCATCGCGCTGGGCCGGGACGACCGCGCGATGTGGCGGCGACTCAAGGCCGCACGGCGGGCGGGACAGCTGCCGGTGACTCACGGCGGCGTGGTCGGCCAGGTCTGGCGGGGCGGCGGAACCCGGCAAGCGCTGCTGGCGCGGGCGCTGGACGGCATCGACGTCCGTACCTTGGACGAGCAGCTGGGACGCCGTTCGGGCGCGCTGCTCGCCCGTACCGGCACCTCGGATGTCATCGACGCCGCGCTCGTGCTGCTGGCCGAGGACACCGACCACATCGCGACGTCCGACCTCTCGGATTTCCGCATGCTGGCCGAGGCCGCCGACCGGCATGTGGAACTGATTCAGGTGTGAACCAGAGGGAACGTGGGTGATCCCGATTCCGGGTCGCCTACGCGCAGCCATGCTCGGCCTCAGGCGCCGGCCGCGTATCGCCAGAGGTCCGCTTCCTGAATGACACGACGTGAGCTCACGCGACGCGGCAGGAGGGGTCGCGGCCTTCCAGGAAGTCCTGCAGGTTGTCCAGGACGAGCATGCCCATGGCGGTGCGGGTCTCCAGGGTGGCGCTGCCCAGGTGGGGGAGGAGGACGGCGTTGTCCAGCTCGAGGAGCTCGGCAGGGATCTCGGGTTCGCCCTCGTAGACGTCGAGCCCGGCGCCGGCGATCGTGCCGGCGCGTAAAGCGTCGATCAGTGCTTGCTGGTCGATGACGTCGCCGCGGGCGCTGTTGACCAGGAACGCGGTGGGCTTCATCCGGGCTAGCGCCGCGGCGTCGATGAGGTGGGTGTTCGCGCTACCCCCGGGCATATGCAGGGACACGAAGTCCGCGACGTCCAGCACCTCTTCCACGGTGCCGACCCGGCGGGCGCCGGGGATGCCGTGGTCGGGCTCGAAATCGACCGGGTCGTAGAAGATCACTGGCATGCCGAAGCCGAAGTGCCCGCGACGGGCCACCGCCACCCCGATCCGTCCCATGCCCAGGATGCCCAGCGTCTTGCCGGTGACGTCGGCGCCCATCATGTGGGTGGGCCGCCAGCCGGTCCAGCGCCCGGCGCGGACCTCGCGTTCCCCCTCGCCGGCCCGGCGGGCCACCATCAGCAGCAGCGTCATCGCGGTGTCCGCGGTGGTGTCGGTGAGCACCCGCGGGGTGTTGGTCACCACGATCCCGGCCTTGGCGGCAGCCTCGACGTCAATGTGGTTGTAGCCGACGCCGAAGTTGCCCAGGAACCTGGTCCGCAGCTCACCTTCGAACAGCTCGGCCAGCAGTGTGTCCGACACGGTGGGCAGCACCACGTCGGCTTGCTCCAGCGCGGCGCGCAGCCCGTCGCGGCCCAGCGGGATGTCGTCGGCGTTGAGCTGCACATCGGGAAACCGCCGCATCAGTTCCCGCTCGACCGGCTCCGGCCAGCGCCGGGTGACGATGATGACGGGTTGCTCCACGGCGGTCCTCCAGCAGCTGCACAGCGGCACGGTGAGGGATCCCAGAGCCCAGGCCCCTCGCCAAGAATAAACGATCACTCAAGACTGGGAACGGAGTCGTTACGTGACACGAGGCCGTGCTCGGAGAGCACGGCGGCTACGGTTTCGCCGATGCACGAGGGGTTGGGTGCCACGGTGATGCCGGCGGCGGTCAGGGCCTCGATCTTCTCCTGGGCGGATTCCCCCACCGCCGAGACGATCGCGCCGGCGTGGCCCATCTTGCGGCCCTTGGGGGCGGACAGGCCGGCGATGTAGGCGATCACCGGTTTGGTCATGTGGTCGCGGACGTACTCGGCGGCCTCCACTTCCTGCGGGCCGCCGATCTCGCCGACCATGACCACCACGTCGGTATCCGGATCGGCTTGGAAGAGTGCCAGGTGGTCGCGGAAGGACGACCCGTTCACCGGGTCGCCGCCGATCCCGACCGAGGTGGACACCCCGAGGCCCAGAGCCTTCATCTGGGACGCGGCCTCGTATCCCAGGGTCCCGGAGCGCCCGATCACCCCGACCCTCCCGGGCAGGTAGATGTGGCCGGGCATGATGCCCAGCAGCGAGCGGCCAGGGGAGATGGTGCCCGCGCAGTTGGGTCCGGTCAGGGTCATCTTCTGCTGGACCCGGTAGCGGCGCATGTAGCGTTTGACCTTCATCATGTCCTGCATCGGGATGCCGTCGGTGATGCAAACGCAGAACCGGATCCCCGCGTCGGCGGCCTCCATCAGGGAGTCGGCGGCAAACGGCGGTGGCACGAACACGATCGAGGCGCTCGCCCCGGTCTGCGCCACGGCGTCTTTCATGGTGTCGAACACCGGCCGGTCCAGCACGGTCTGGCCGCCCTTGCCCGGGGTGACCCCGGCAACGACCTGAGTGCCGTAGTCGATCATTTCCTCGGTGTGGAAACGCCCGATGCGCCCGGTGATGCCCTGCACCACCACCTGGGTGTGCTCGTCGATCAGGATCGCCATGTCCCCTCCAGATCTCAGGCGCCGGCCGCGACAGCGCCCACGACGGCGACGGCCTTGTGGGCCGCCTCGGCCAGGGTGTCCGCGGTGATGATGGGGAGCTCGGAGTCCCGCAGCATGGCCTGACCCTGCTCGACGTGGGTGCCGGCCAGCCGCACCACCACAGGGATCTTCACGTCGAGCTCCTTGAAGGCGGCGATGATGCCCTGGGCGACCCAGTCGCAGCGGTTGATGCCGGCGAAGATGTTGATCAACATCGTTTCGACCTTCTTGTCCTGGAGCACCGCGCGGAACGCCTTGAGCACCCGCTCGGGGGAGGCGCCACCGCCGATGTCGAGGAAGTTCGCCGACTCCCCACCGGCGAGTTTGATCATGTCCATGGTGGCCATCGCCAGGCCGGCACCGTTGATCATGCAGCCGATGTTGCCGTCCAGGCCGACGTAGGCCAGCCCGCGGTCGGCGGCATGGCTTTCCCTGGCGTCCTCCTGGCTGCGGTCGCGCAGCTCGGAGATCTCCAGGTGCCGGAACAGCGCGTTGTCATCGAAGGACATCTTGGCATCCAGCGCGACCAGACTGCCGGTGACCGTCACGGCCAGCGGGTTGATCTCCAACATGGTGGCGTCAAGATCCCGAAAAGCACGGTAGGCGCGTCGAAAGATCCGGCTGGCCTGGGCGATCAGCGCTGGTGGCAGGCCCAGCGCGAAGGCGATCTCGCGGGCCTGGAAGTCGAGGAACCCTGCGGCGGGCTCGATCGTGGTGCGGATCAGTGCCTCGGGTTTGGACGCGGCCAGCTCCTCGATCTCCACCCCGCCCTCGGCCGAGGAGATGATCACCACTCGCTCGATCCGGCGGTCCAGCACGATGCCGAAGTACAGCTCGCGGGCGATCTCGGTGGCTTCTTCGACGTACACCCGGTAGATCAACTTGCCGCGCGGGCCGGACTGCTTGGTGACCAGCCGTCGGCCGAACATGCTGTTCGCGACGTCCTGCACCTCGCGGTCGGAGTGACAGATCTTCACCCCGCCCGCCGCACCGCGGCCCCCGGCGTGTACCTGGGCCTTGACCACCCACGCCGACCCACCGATCTCGGTGCACCGGTAGGACGCCTGCTCCGGGCTGTACGCCAGACCACCGCGGGGGATCGGGACATCGAAGCGGGCCAGGATCTCCTTGGCCTGGTACTCGTGAATGTCCACACCCGCCCCTTTCAGGCCCGGCTCGCCGCGGCCGCCTTGATCGCCTCGTCCATCGCGATCACCGTCTGCGCCATCCGCTCGGAGGCGGCGTCGATCATCTTGCCATCCACCGACGCCGCACCCTTGCCCTGTGCCTCGGCCTCCCGGAGGGCCTCGATGATCCGCAGGGCCCGGTTCACTTCGGCCTGCGGTGGGCTGAACACCTCGTTGGCCAGCTCGACCTGGCTGGGGTGGATCGCCCACTTGCCTTCGCACCCCAGTGCCGCCGCCCGCCGCGCGCTGGCGCGGAAACCGTCGGGGTCGGAGAAGTCCCCGAACGGCCCGTCGATCGGACGTAGCCCGTAGGCCCGGCAGGCCACGATCATCCGGGACAGCGCGAAGTGCCACTGATCACCGGGATAGTCGGGGTTCAGGCCACCGATGCTCACGGTGCGGGCCCGGTTGCTCGCGGCGTAGTCGGCCACCCCGAAGTGCAGTGCCTCCAACCGCCCGGGAGCCGACGCGATGGCCTCCACGTTCGCCATGCCCAACGCGGTCTCGATCAGCGCCTCGATGCCGACCTCGTGCTGGTAGCCCTTGGCCTGCTCCACCTGGTTGACCAGCGTCTCCACGCAGTAGAGATCCGCGGGCACGCCGACCTTGGGCACCAGGATGGTGTGCAGACGATCACCTGCCTGCTCCATGATGTCGACGACGTCGCGGTACATGTAGTGCGTGTCCAACCCGTTGATCCGCACCGACACCGTCTTGCCCTTGCCCGCCCAGTCGATGTCCCGCAGCGCCTCGATCACATTGCGGCGGGCCTGCTCCTTGTCCGCGGGGGCGACCGCGTCCTCCAGGTCGAGGAACACGAAATCGGCCGCACTCCCTGCCGCCTTGTCGATGAAGCTGGTGTTCGATCCCGGCACCGCGAGTTCGCTGCGTTGCAACCGGGGACGGCGCATCGGGTAGAGGGTATGACTCATCGCACTGGCTCCTCCTAGAGCAATGTCCCGCAAACCTTCAGCTTCGTGATCAGCCCTCCGGTTCCCGAACTCAACAGCAGAGCTGTTTGATCAAGTTCCAGCAGCTCTGCTGTTGAGCTCGGGAGGCTCAGAGTCAAGCCGGCTCCATCCTAAGATTCACGAGACACGCTCACTTGGGGCCGGTTATTGGGGCGATGGTGACGGCAACCCGGGCTCGGGTGCTAGTGCAGTGCGGTAGTAGTCCTGGGCCGAGGCGACGCCGGCGCCTAGCTCTACCTTGGCTCCGGCGTCGGCCAGGGACATCTCCGCGCTGGCCAGTGCGGCCAGGCACATCACCTCGTTGAGGTCACCGAGGTGCCCGATCCGGAACACCTGGCCCGCGACCTTGGACAGGCCGGCGCCGAACGCGGTGCGGTAGCGGTAGTAGCCGATCCGGCAGACCTCCGCTGCGTCCACGCCCTCCGGGGTGCGGATCGCGGTGACGGTGTCGGAATACCACCGCGGAGCCAGCGCGCACAGTGACAGGCCCAGCGCGTCCACTCCGCGCCGGACTCCCTCAGCGAGCCGGTGGTGCCGGGCGAAGACCTGCGGCAGTCCCTCGTCGAACAGCAGGTCCAGCGAGCACCGCAGGCCGTGCAGCATCGGGGTGGGCGGGGTGTAGGGGAAGTAGCCCAGGTCGTTGCTCTTGATCATGTCCGCGAAGCTGAAGTAGGAGCGTTCCATCGTCGCGGACCGGTGTGCGTCCAGCGCCTTGGCGCTGACCCCGAGCATGGACATCCCGGCTGGCAGCATCAATCCCTTCTGCGAGCCGGTCACCGCGAGGTCGACACCCCACGCCTCCTGCTCGAACGGGATCGAGGCCAACGAGGAGACCGCATCGACGTAGAGCAGGGCATCCGAGCCGGACTCGTCCATCACCCGGCGGACCCCGGCGATGTCGGAGGTCACCCCGGTGGCGGTCTCGTTGTGGCAGGCGAAGACGCCCTTGATGGTCTTGTCCTCGGTGAGGTGGCGCGCGTAATCCTCCAGCGGGACGCCTTCGCCCCACTCACGGTCGATACAGATCACGTCCAGGCCCAGCTGGGCCGCCATGTCGGCCCAGAGGTGCGAGAACTGACCGAAGCGCGACATCAGCACCCGATCGCCCCGGTTGAGGGTGTTGGTGATCGCCGATTCCCACGCCCCGGTGCCGGAGGAGGGGTACATGAACACCCGGCCGGTCTCGTTGGCGAAGACCTTCTTCAGACCGTCGAACAGCGGCAGGGTCAGCTCGGGGAAGTCCCGTGCGCGGTGATCTTCCTGGGGGACGTTCATCGCGCGGCGCACCGTGTCCGGGACGTTGGTCGGGCCGGGAATGAACAAGTGCACGGGGCCGCGGGGCATGCTCGGTCACCGCCCCGACAGCTGCGGGTACAGCGGGTAGCGCTTCGCCAATGCTCTGGTTCGCTCGGTCAGCGACTCGCGCTTGGCGTCGTCCAGATCTCCGGTGAGCGCCTCGGTGATGACCTTGCCGATCTCGTGGAAGTCGCTTTCTTGCAGGCCCCTGGTTGCCAGGCCTGATGCCCCGATCCGGAGACCGGATGCGACAGCCGGTGGGCGCGGGTCGAAGGGCACCGCGTTGCGGTTGACGGTGATCCCGACCTCGGCGAGCCGGTCCTCGGCCTCTTTCCCGTTCAACGGGGATTCTCGGAGGTCAGCGAGCACCAAGTGGGTGTCGGTACCACCGGTGAGCACGTTGATCCCGCCCTTGAGCATCTCTTCGGCCAGGGCCCGGGCGCCGGCCCGGGTGCGCTGCTGGCGCTCCCGGAACTCCGGCGACGCGGCGATCTTCAACGCCACCGCCTTGGCGGCGATCACGTGCATCAGCGGGCCGCCCTGCCAGCCTGGGAACGTCCGAGAATTGATCTTCTTGCGGAACTCGTCCTTGCACAGGATCATCCCGCTGCGCGGGCCGCCCAGGGTCTTGTGGATCGTGGTGGTGACGACGTGTGCGTGCGGCACCGGGTTGGGGTACTCACCGGCCGCGACCAGCCCGGCGAAGTGCGCCATGTCGACGAACAGGTACGCGCCGACCTCATCGGCTATCTGGCGGAAGTGGGCGAAGTCCAGCTCCCGGGGGTAGGCCGACCAGCCAGCCAGAATCATCTTCGGCCGGTGTTCTTTCGCTAGCCGCTCGACCTCGTCCATGTCGATGAGTGAGGTCTCCTTGGTCACCCCGTAGGGCACCACGTTGTAGTACAGGCCGGAGAAGTTCAGCCGCATGCCGTGGGTGAGGTGCCCGCCGTGATCGAGCTTCATGCCCAGGAACGTGTCACCGGGTTCCATCAAGGTGCTGTAGACGATAGCGTTGGCTGAGGCGCCGCCGTTGGGCTGGACGTTGGCGTGCTCGGCGCCGAAGAGCGCCTTGGCCCGGTCGATGGCCAGCTGTTCGGCCACGTCGACGTGCTCGCACCCGCCATAGTACCGCCGACCCGGATAGCCCTCGGCGTACTTGTTGGTGAGCACCGAACCCTGGCAGTCCAGCACCGCTTGGGGCACGAAGTTCTCCGAGGCGATCATCTCCAGGGTGTGCTCCTGGCGGGCGAGCTCGTTCGCGAGCACCTCGGCGATCTCGGGGTCGACCTCGGAGACGGGTTTGGTGAAGAAGTCGGCGGGCAGAGCACTCATCGGCGAATCCTCGGCTCATAGGAAGGTGGACGTGACGGTTGTGGCGCTACCGGCGCCGACCTACCCGTCGGTGCCGACCTACCCGTCGCCGAGGCTCGTGAACTCGTGCTCCCGAACCCCCTGTCGAGGCAGCATATCGGCAGGCAGCCCAGACAGACAGCCCTGTCTCATGAACGCTGTCGGTCGTGTCCTCCCACTCGCCGGGCGTGAAGTGCAGTACCGCCCCGGCTGACTGGACCGTGGCACTCCGGCGGCTCTACGGGTCATACGCTGAGTAGGTCCTTGAATTTGGTGTCGAACTCCTGCACGGCGGAGCTGGATGCATGTGGTGCGATGTCGGCTCGGAAGCGGGTGAGTTGTTGGCGGGTGTATGCGGAGTCCTGACGGCGCACGGCTATGGCGGCCTCCACCGCGGCCTGGCAGGCGTGCTCGATCTCGCCGATCGCGGCCCGAGCGCGGGCTAGTTGCGCGAGGTATTCCATCCGGTCCATCTGCAGCTCGGGCTTGATCGTCGCCACGGCGAGCCGGTTGTGCCGCTCCGCGTCTTTGGCCCGGCCCAGCTCCAGCGCCCCGGCCCCCGCGTCGCCGTACAGGAATGCTTCGTCCAACCAGTACAACCAGGCAGGCTCATCTTCCGGGCGGGACTGGGCGAGCAGATCGAAGGACAAGCCTTGGGAACGGTCCCAGGTGCCGGGGTCGCCGCAGCAGGCGGCGGCGCGGGCGCGGCGGGAGTGTAGGTAGGCCGCGACCTTCGGGGTGAGCTGCCCACCACCCCGCAGCGCTGAGTCGACCATGACTATCGCGTCGCGTGGATCACCGGATGAGATCGAGTGGAAGGACATGAAGGCCAACACGTTGGCTCCCAGCGCCCGGTCTCCGGCCACATGCGCAGAGCGCAGCGCCGCCGCGTAGTAGCGCTGCGCGGCGGCGTTCTGGCCAGCCTTCACCGACTGGTAACCAGCAAGCCGGGCCAGCTCGGCGGCGGCAATGTACAGCCGAATACCCAGTTGCTCGGTGTAGCTGGAATTGCTGAGCAGTTCGGTGACGATGCGCAAGTCCTCACGCAGCGCCCGGATCAGCCCGCCGCCGCCGATCGCGTCGTCCATGCCCCGGCGGGCGTCGACAACCCGCTCGAGATCGGTGACGAGCTGGGTGTCGACCCGCTTGCCCTGCACGGACGCGGCCACCCGGGCCGGATCGAGCAGCCACTGGTGCGCCAGCGCGGTCAGCGACACCCCAGTGATCGCCAGGAAGTACCTGCGGTCCATCCCGTCTGCCTCCAAGACCTCGAACAGGGACGCGAGCGCACCGGCCGGGTCCCAGGCATGTCCCAGCCCGTCGTCGGCTGGAACATAAAGCAGCCCGCTACTGATGGTCCACCCCAGCGAGCCCAATGTCACGGCCTCACCGAGCTTGCGGGACAACACCGCACACACCAGTCCCGGCCACGGCTGGCGAGGCAGGCAGGGCCTGGTGTGGGGAGGTCTCGCGTGCACCCAGCGACGCGGCGTCTTGGGATGCATTCTTTCTGGCAGACTCAGCGAGCTGGCCATGGCGTTGAGGTGGTAGGCGAGGTTCTCGGCGGTCCAACCGCAGCGGGCGAGATAGGACTCCAGCGCGGAGTGGGTCGCGGGAACGTCGCGAACGTCGGCCATGATTCCCCTCCTTGATCTAGAGCCTCATGCACTGAAGGTAACGGCGTTTGTAACCGGTGTCGTGCTTTGTGCTCCAAGTGCTCCCTCCACAACGCCGCGCTGACCCCAGTTGAGGGGTGATGGTTCATCCAACGGCAGTTCCCCGATCCACCTGAAGATCATAAGGAGGCAAGCCGGTGGTAGCGCAGTGGATCCTGGACGGTGCCCGGTGAGCACCACTGAGCCAAGTGGTTCGGCCGACAATGCCGCCGAGCGGAACGAGCGCCCAGTGGGGGTGAGTCATCTGCTCGCGGCCGATGACGCGCTGAGCCCTGGCCGCTGGGGTGCTCACATCACGCTGTGCGGTGCGGAGCTGCGCCCCCCGAGCGCCACCGCGATGGCGCAGGACGAGGACAGCGAATGGAGCCCGGAAGGTGTGCGCTACTGCCCGGAGTGCGTGCAGGAGGCGCGTCGCTGGGTCAGCGACGCCTCGCCGGCCGGTGCGGAGGGTGGGCACCCGCTGTGGTGCTCACCTGGGGTGAGATCGCTGCCGCACGGAGCTGGTGAACGCGATCCTGAGCTGTCCCTCAAGGCCCCAGCGCCGGGCTGAGCCATAGAACCGATGCTCACCCGCAGACGGTCCCAACGTCCGACCCTGGCTAGCCTGCGAACCAGGCGCCCCTACGGTGATCGAGGCGAGCCCACTGCCGACCCGGAGGCCACCGTGAACAACCTTGTCGGCCGCTGTTCCCGACTGCGGCGAGGGTGACCGTATGACTACAGTCCGAGATTCGAGCGTCCACGACGCCGCAGCCGCGCTGCGGGCCGCCATGGTGGACGAGCTGTGCACCATGGACGCGATCACGTCCGGGCCCGTGGCTGCGGCCGTTGCCACCGTGCCCCGGCACCTGTTCGCTCCGGGGGAGCCGCTAGAGGGCGCATACGCAGCGAACAATGCCCTGGTGATCAAGCGCGACCTGGGCGGCGCTGCCATCAGCTCCCTGTCAGCCACCCACATCCAGGCGGTGATGTTGGAGCAGGCTGAGATCGAACCCGGTATGCGGGTTCTGGAAGTAGGCTCGGGTGGTTACAACGCCGCGCTGATTCAAGAGCTCGTCGGCGATGGCGGAAAGGTCACCTCGGTCGATATCGACGCGGAGATCGTCGTGCGCGCCCGCGCCTGCCTGGAGGAAGCCGGCTACGACCGTGTCACGGTGGTGTTAGCCGACGCTGAGAACGGCGTGCCCGAGGGCGCCCCCTATGAGCGGATCATCGTCACGGCTGGGGCCTCGGACATCCCGCCGGCGTGGCTGGATCAGCTGTCTGAGCGCGGCAGGCTCGTTGTCCCGCTGCGGATGAGAGGGCTGACCCGCTCGATTGCGTTCGACCGCACCAGTGTGGGCAACGGTATGGGCCTGGTGAGCCATAGCTACCGGTTGTCTGGCTTTGTGCCCATGCAGGGAGTCGGCTCTTACCACGAGCGGGTCGTCCCCTTGGCCGATGGGGTCGCGCTGCGCCTCGACGACGAGTCGCAGCAGTTCGACGTTGAGGCGCTGCGGGAGGCGCTGCACTCTCCGAAGCTGGAACAATGGTCCGGGGCGGCGTTCGATCTGCCTGACGAGCTGGAGCTGTTTCTCCTTACCAGCACGCCGCAGGTCGCGCTGCTGCACGCGAGTGAAACGCTCGTCGAACGAGGCCAGTTCGCCCCCTCAGCGGCCAGAGGCGTGCCTGCCCTGATCAGTGGCGGCAGCTTCGCGTACCGCACGAAGCGCCCGAACGAGGAGACCGGCGGATTCGAAAGCGGTGTCTTCGCCCACGGGTCCGACGCCGAGGGCGTCGCAGAGCGGTATGTGGATCTGCTACGTCGGTGGGCGAGAGATCATCGTCGCCGCGGTGCAGCGCAGATCCAGTACATCCCGAAGGCCGCCGGCACGCCCGAACCGTCCCAGGGGCTCGTGGGCAAACGGCATGGGGCTGTCGCGGTTTCCTGGTCGTGAGCCGCCGGGCTCGGCGAGCGAACTTCAAGGGGGCATCGGAACCAGCATCACCACCACGCAGGAGGTCGGTATGTCCATTCAGTCCCACGAGACGTCAGATGCGCTCGCGCAGCCCACGCAGGACCAGGAGGAGGACTTCGCCGAGTGGGATTTGGACGTCTCCATCGTCGAGTCCGGTCCGGCCGCCGACAAGCTTATCCAGATGACCGACGACGGCTGCGGCCAAACGTGTGAGACCGCCTGCTCGACCACCTGCCCGTAGAAGGCATTACCGGCGTCTCGACCACTGAAATCCGGGGCGTCCGGCCGGTGGTTCGCCGATCTGGTCGGACGCCCCCCGTCTACGGGAGCGGCAGGTGTACCAGTATCTCGATGCTGCGGTAGGGCGCGCGGCGGCCTGGCAGCCGGACCAGCAGATCGGGCTGTGGCCCGATCTGACCGGGCATGCGACCGGACCCGCATCCTGGCGGGCGTGGCTGCGGCAGACGGCGCAGATTGCCGACTTCGCGGTCGCCCTGGAGCAGGCCAGTCCAGTCCTGGCTCACCGCATGTACGAGATCTGCGACGGGCGACAGGTGCCGGAGGCCGCCGTGCGCCGCGTGGTGCTTTCAGCGATGCGCTATCTGCTTCGCGCCTCGGGACGCGCAACGCCATTCGGCCTGTTCGCCGGGGTAGCACCGGCCCGGATCGCAAACCTGCCCGTAGCTCGCGTCGGCACCGCGCACCGCGCTTTCGCCAAGGTCGAGTCCGGATGGCTCATCTCGGTGATCGAACGCCTGGAAGCCGAACCGGCGCTCCGGCCGCGCCTGATGGTGCTGGCCAACAACCTTGTGTTCGAGCGTGACGGCTATCTGGTACTGGAGCACCGCCCGAGTGGGAGCTCTGGCGGTGCTCCGACGCACGTGCGGGTGCGCGTGACTAGACCGATCAGCGCGGTGATGAACCTGGCGCGCAACCCAATACGGCTGGGGGATCTGGCGGCCAAGCTGGCGGCCGACTTCGCACGCGTCCCCGCTGACATTGTCGACACGCTCTTGGCGGACCTGGTGGCGCAGCGCCTCCTGGTTACGAACTTGCGCCCTGCGATGACGGCGAGCGATCCCCTCGGATATCTGATGGGCGAACTGCAGGCAGTGGCAGCCGGGCAGGTCGCCGAGGTGGCCAGTACCGTCGTAGATCTGCGCGAGATCGCCGACGGGTTGCGTCGGCACGACAGCGCGTCCACCCGGGCCATGGCGAGGGAACATCGCGCGGGTCTTGCCGACGCGATGGCCGACATCTGCCCCACCGCCGGACCCCCGCTCCGGGTCGACTTGCGGATGGACTGGGACCTTGCCGTGCCGCGCGCGGTGGCGACCGAGGCAGCGAAGGCGGCGGGCGTGCTGGTGCGCCTCGCCGGCGCCAGGGTCTCAGCTCCGGCTGGGTCGCCTGGCATGGCCGTTTCCTGGAACGCTACGGCCCGCGCGCCCTGGTCCCCGTCCTCGACGCCGTCGATGCCGATATCGGGCTGGGGTATCCGGCCGGCTACCTCGGGGCTTCCGCGCCTGCGGGCGGTGCGCTGACCGATCGGGATGCGAAGCTGCTGACGCTGGCGCAGAAGGCCGCGCTCCGCCACCAGCGCGAGATCCTGCTCGATGAGGCCATGGTCGACGACCTCACGGCCACCGAGCGTGGCACCCCTATCCAGCCCACCACCGAGCTGACCGTGCGCATCCAGGCCTCAAGCGCTCGCTCGCTAGGCCAGGGTGAGTTCAGGCTCGCGATCGTCGGGGTATCACGGACAGCTGGCACCACGACCGGGCGGTTCTTGGACCTGTTCGAGGACGAAGATCGCGAGCGGATATCCGCGCTGTATGCCAGCCTGCCCACCACGAACCGTGGCGCCCTCACCGCGCAGATCTCCGCCCCCACTCTGTATACGAACACCGGCAACGTCGCCCGCGCCCCCAGGTGATGGCGCACCTGCTCCCTCTGGGCGAGTACCACGACAGCGGCGATGGCCGGCTAGCACTGGAGGACATCGCGGTCACCGCGGACGCGCACCGGATCTGCCTGGTCTCGCTCTCGCGACGCCGGCCGGTGGAGCCGGTGCTGCTCAATGCGGTGGAACCGGTCCATCACACGCACCCACTGGTGCGGTTCCTCGTCGAGGCCACGACTGCGATGAGCGTCCCGTGCGCCGCCTTCGACTGGGGGGCTGCGGTCAGTCTGCCCACCCTCCCTGCACTGCGTTACGGGCGGACGGTCTTGTCTCCGGCCCGCTGGCTGCTGGTGGCCGCCGACCTGCCTGGCCCCGCCGCCCGCTGGAAGGAGTGGGACAGCGCCCTGGCCGCGTGGCAAGACCAGACCGCTCTCCCGCAAACGATCTACCTCGGCGAAGGCGACCAACGCATCGGCCTGGATCTGTCCGAGCCTGCTCACCGGGCGTTGCTGCGCGCCCAGTTGGACCGCGCCGGAACCGCTGTGCTGCGTGCTGCGCCTGAGGCCGAAGCAGCGGGATGGATCGGTGGACACGTCCACGAGATCGTCGTGCCCCTGGTCACCGTTGCCCTGCCCGCGACGGAG
Organism: Pseudonocardiaceae bacterium; assembly: GCA_050699515.1. Taxonomy (GTDB): domain Bacteria; phylum Actinomycetota; class Actinomycetes; order Mycobacteriales; family Pseudonocardiaceae. The sequence continues at coordinate 18,827 of JBOHFF010000074.1, read as the reverse complement.
CCACCGTGGCCGGAAGAAGGAGAGATGGTCGGCCGCGACCACGGTTACCTTCCCGGCTGCCAGGGACGATTCTACCTCAAACTCTACGGCAGCCCCGCCTGTCAGAACAGCGTCCTCACTCGCCATCTGCCGCACCTGCTGAACGACCTGGGCGAGCAGGTGAATCACAGGCGCAGTGGTGGTTCCTGCGCTACCACGACCCGGATGAGCATCTGCGCCTGCGGCTGACTGTCCCCGCCGACAGCTTCGCGCCCACCGCCGCCCGGATCGGCACCTGGAGCCAGCGGCTTCGCCGCGTTGGCCTGATCGCGCGCGTGCAGTGGGACACCTACTTCCCCGAGACCGCCCGCTTCGGGGGTGGTGCGGCGATGGGCGCGGCAGAGTCGTACTTCGCTGCGGACTCAGCCGCAGCCCTCGCGCAGCTGACAGCTTGCGGCGAGAAAGGCGGCCCCGACATACGCGCTCTAACCGCCGCGAGCATGCTCGACATCGCCATCGCCCTGATCGAGGACACCCCCGAGGCGATGAGCTGGCTGATCGAACACACCCGAGCCGAGGCACCCGCTCCGCCCCGCGCGCTCTACGACCAAGCTCTCGTCCTGGCGAACCCGAACAATCAGCGTGACCTGGCCACGCAACCCGGAGGCGAGCACGTCGTCTCCTGCTGGGCACGGCGCCGCAAGGCGCTGGCCGACTACCGCCGCACGCTGCAGGAGACCGGAACAACCCGCGCGACCATTCTGCTGCCCGATCTGTTGCATCTTCACCACGGCCGTGCGGCCGGAACCGACCTGACCGGCGAGCGCGCATGCCTGCACCTGGCCCGCGCCGCCGCCTTGAGCTGGACCGCACGAGCAAAGAAGGGATCATGAACAAATCCGACTCGGAAGCGCTGCCGGATGCGCTGGCCGCGGCCGACTCCATCGCCGCGCCGCTGTCCGACCCGCAGGCCGCCTGGGCTGCCGCACCGCCGACCGGTGGACGGGCATGGCCGCAATCGCTGGCGGGCGGCGCGGCGGGTATCGCCCTGCTGCACATCGAACGCGCTCGATCCGGCCACGGCGACTGGAACACCGCGCACACCTGGCTGTCGGTGGCCGCCTCCGGCGAGTTGACGGCAGCGGCCAACGCGGGTTTGTTTTTCGGCGCTCCGGCGCTGGCCTTCGTCACGCACGTGGCTGCCGGCTCGTCCGGCAGATACCGGCGTGCCCTGACCGATCTGGACCAAGCTGTCATCGCGGTCACCCGCACCCGCCTGGCCGCGGCTCACGCGCGGATCGAGCGGGGCGAACGGCCCGCGATGAAGGAGTTCGACCTGATCCGTGGGTTGGCGGGGCTGGGCGCCTACCATCTCGGGCGCCACCCGGACCACCAGATCACCAGCGACGTGTTGTCCTACCTGGTGCGCCTGACCGAACCGCTGCCAGCGAGGGGCGAGCTTCCACCGTGGTGGACGGACGTGGCGCCCCACGGCGAGCCGAGCCCGGATTACCCAGACGGACACGGGAACGTCGGCCTCTCGCACGGCATCGGCTCCGTCTTGACCCTGCTATCGCTGGCCTTACTACGCAACCTACCGGTGGTCGGCGCGGACGACGCGGTCGCACGGATCTGCGCGTGGACCGACCTGTGGCGCCAGCACGACCGCTCGGGTCCGTGGTGGCCGGGACTCATCACCGCCGACCAGGTCCGCGAACAGCGCGTCGAGCCGGCGCTGCAGCCTCGGCCCTCGTGGTGCTACGGGATCAGCGGCACGGCCCGCGCCCAGCAACTCGCGGGTATGGCGCTCGGGGACACCGCACGGCAGCAAGCCGCTGAGAACGCGATGCTTGCGGCGCTGCGAGATCGGGCGCAACTGGATCTGCTCCCCGAGGTCGGGCTGTGTCACGGAACGGCCGGGCTGCTCCAAGCCGCGTGGCGGATGGCCGCCGACGCCCGAACTCCCCAGATCGCCGCCGAATTGCCCCACCTGGCCGCCAGGCTCACCACGCAGCTGTCCCGCCCTGTGCCCAACCCCGAACTTCTCGACGGCGCCGCTGGGGCCGCGCTCGCCCTGCACACCGTCGGCACCGGTGCCGCCCCGGTATCGGGCTGGGACGCCTTTCTCCTACTGGCCTGACCAGGAGCCGACCTATATGGACCCCTTCCTGTGGCGCCAGGTCAACGTCGCCTTCTCCGACTGGGCCAGCGCCGAGCACAGCGCCTTGGCCCATCTCTCTCCCCTGCTGGCTACGGCCGAGGCCGAAGGGCTCGTCGCATGCTGGTTCTTTATCCGCAAAGCGCCCTGCTGGCGGGTCCGCTACCTGCCCGGCGTCCACGCAGCCGCGGCGCAGGCGTATTTCCACCGCCACCTTGAGGACCTCAAGAGCAAGCGCCACGTCGACAATGTGACCGAAGTCGTCTACGAGCCTGAAACCCACGCCTTCGGCGGCACCGGGGGGATGTTGTCCGCCCATCGCCTCTTCCACCTCGACAGCCGGTACCTGCTCGCCTACCTCATCGATACCCAGCGCCTGCCGGGCAACGGGCACCGCCGCGAATTGTCGATCATCCTGTGCAGCACCCTGCTGCGCACAGCCAGACTGGACTGGTACGAGGCGGGGGACGTGTGGGCGCGGGTAGCCGACCACCGCGAACTACCCGAGCAGATCCCGGCCAACCGACTTCACACACTACAAGCCGATCTGCGGCGGCTGATGAGCGTGGACACCGCCAGCCTCGTGCGCGAGGGCTCACCCCTGGCCTTGGCCGCCGGATGAAGGGGCTTATGCCGCCGCCGGCAGAGAACTGGCCAACCTCGCAGCCGACGGGCTGCTGCACCGTGGACTGCGCGCCGTCCTAGCCCACCACATCATTTTCGCCTGGAATCGGCACGGCTTGCCCTACACGACCCAAGCCGTCCTGGCCAACACCGCCAAGGCCGTGGTGTTCGGGCGCGATCCCACAGCGAACCACCAGGCCGAGCAGGAAGGGCAGCAATGGACAGCATCGGCAGACATCTGACGGCCGACAGCGCGTTCGCATGGTTTCCGCTGGTGCAGCGCCCCCGCCCGCCGGGCCTCCCCCTTGAGGCCCGCGTCAGGCAGCTGCGGGAACTCGCCGCGCAGCCGCGCGACAGCGACCGGATCACCCGGGCCGCCGAAGTATGCAACAAGGCAGCCCTGATCGCCTCCGACTGCGGCCTACCGGAACTCGCCCGCGCCCTGTGCTGGCGACAGCACGAGGTGTTCGACCAAGCGCGACCGCTGCCCGCCTCGGCCGCCACACTCGCCCTACAGCCGGTGCTGAACCTACCGCGCCAGCTGATCCGCGAGGGCGACAACGACGGTGCGTACGCGATGCTCCAGTCCCTCTACCACGCCGCGCGCGACCGAACCCATGCCGTAATCGACGGGCGGTCCGTCAACCTCCGGAACGTCACCTGCGCCCCCGACGACCACAAGACGATCTGCACACTGGTCTGGGCGGCGCTACTGGCCGACGGCGCCCGCGCCCTGGCGCGGGCCGGCCGCTGGTGGGACGCGGCCGAGCGCGCGGCAGCCCACCGCGGAGTCGGCGTGCGGCTGCTCGACGGCCGTCAGGTCACCATCCTGGCGCTAGCGCAGAACGGACAGGCGGACCAGGCCGCCGCGCTGGTCGAGCAGAGCACGACCACCGAACCCTGGGAACAGGCGGTTCAAAGCCTGCTGCGCATCCACTGCCAGCGCGCGGACGGAGCCGATATCGAGCGACACATCGCGGCGATGCTCACCACCGTGCTCACCCTGCTGCAGCAGTCCGACCCGTCCACTGCGGTCTTCCGCACCCGGGTCGGCGTGATCGCGCTCGACCTCGCCAGCATCCACGGCGCCCCGCAGTTGTCCCAGCTGCGCGCGGCGCTGATCGCCACGGCGTACAGCGACACCTACGCAGCTCGGGATGTGCTCGCCCACCCGCTGCCGCGCCAGGCGATGACGGCGGGCCAACACCGAGATCTGGCCGAGCTAGCCCATCAGGCAGGGTCGGCGGCGGAACCCGATCACTGCGCCGGTGCGTCGGCAGGACCGGCAGTGGCCCCGCCGGTCGATGGGGTGATCGAGCAGCAGCAGGTACAACACTGCACTGACCTGGTACAGCATCGAGCCGATCCCATCGGCGGCGCCGGGTCCGGCCTGCGCGGCGTGGTGCAGGATCCCGCGCAGGAGCTCACAGACGAGCCGATGGCTGGTTTGATCGACGGTCCAGTCGGTGTTGGTCACGGCTCTCATAGCGGCATCATCGAGATCCGGGCGCGGGCACGGCGGCGAAGGGGAATCGTGCGGGCGGGCTGGATCGGCGACTGACCGGGGTTGTGGTGCTCCCGGCTCGTCGGGTCTGCCTCGCGGGCCGAACTACCAGTGCGCCCATCACGATCCCGTCTGCCGGTGTGGTGGCGCCAATCCGGCCCTGTCGGGGGAGGGTGCGGGTCGGATTGGCGGTGGAGCTGGCGAAACCGGGCCAAGTCGGCGAACCTGACCGTCGACCGCCGTAGAATAGTCTACGTAATATATTACGGATTTCGATCCCCAGATTGGGTGATGTGGGAATGTACGTAGCGCACTCGGCAAGTGCAGACTGTCACCACGGCTCCGCCGGACGACAGGAGGCAGCACAGGTGGCCGACCGGGAAGATCCTTCGGCGTTGCGGTGGCTGATCGGGGTGGAACTGGCGAACTTCCGCCGGCGAGCGGGCCGCAGAGCCATCGACGCGGCGAAGGCGATCGGCTGTTCCCAGGGCAAGATCGGCCACCTGGAAAGCGGCCGCAACCAGCAGCAACCAGCGGAGGTCACTAACCTGCTCCGCTACTACGGCGCCGACCTGGCCGACATCGAACGCCTGGCCTCACTCGCCGGTGGAGCCGACCGGCAAACGTGGTGGGCGCCGTGGACCGAGGTGATGCCGGACTGGCTGCGGACCTTCGTCGGCCTGGAAGGACTCGCCCGCACCGCATCGGACTACGCCACGTTCGTCATCCCGGCCCTGCTGCAGACCACCGACTACTCCCTCGGAGCCACCGTCAGCAGCGGCCGCGTCCGGCCCGACCACACCGAACGGGTTGTCGGGCTGCGCATGGACCGGCAACGGCGGCTGGACTCCGATCGTGAACCACTCCAGCTCGTCGCCTTGATCGAGGAGTCGGTCCTCGATCGGCCGGTCGGCGGTCCGGACGTGATGCGTCGCCAGTTCGAGCACCTGATCGCCATGGCGGAACGGGACAACGTCGAGATCCGCGTTCTGCCGACCTCGCTTGGCTGGCATGACGGGGGCGTCGGAGCGTTCAAACTCCTCGACTTCGCCCAAGCGCAGTCCATCGCCTACGTCGAGATCGTCAACGGCGCCGTCTATGTCCAAGACCAAGATCAGGTCGCGGGGTACACTCGGATCAGCACGATGCTGCGTGAGATCGCACTCTCACCCATCGACACCGTGACGGCGATCCGCGCTCGCCTCACCGCGCTGACCTGATGCCGGAGGACACCATGCCCACCGCACACCGCCGCGCCGGGTGGCGGAAGTCGACGTACTCAGACCAGGCGAACGGGTGCGTCGAGGTCGACCTCGCCCACGACGGCGTGCAGATCAGACACAGCAAGATCCCCAGCAGCCCGATGATCAGCTTCACCGTCGGGCAGTGGACGCGCTGGCTCGATGAGGTCATCTCCGACCACCTGACCAACACCAACGGCGCCGTCACAGTCCTAACCCGGCCCGGCTCCTGGACCGTCCACGAAACTGCCACGGGCACCGAACTCGTCTTCGACGAGCAGGAATGGACCGCGTTCCGCCTGGGCGCCAAAGACGGCGAATTCGACCCGCTGGCGATGCAACCGATCGCCTGAGCCCGGAAGCGAACAAGACCGCCGACCAGGATGACCTCTCGACGCGGAATTCCTACTGGCTACTGAGGTGACGATGCGGTGAGCGCTCCCACCCGCGGGGCCGCGCCTGCTCGCGGTACGGCAGGTTGAGCGACCTCAGCGGTGGGATGGCGTGGCAGGCGCGGAACCAGGCCCGGGATCCTGCCACCGCGACGCGGTTGCTGCGCAGGCCTTGCCGCTGGGTGTGCAGCGCGGCGCGGATCGCGGCGTAGCCGCAGGCGCGCAGCTCTTCCTCGTATTGGTGCAGAGCCGGCACCAGGGCGGACCGCCCGTCGCGCACCGTGGTCAGCGTGGCGCACAGCAGGCTCGCGTCGCGCAGCGCGGCGTTGCCGCCCAGCCCCCCGACGGGCGGCATGCTGTGAATGGCGTCTCCGATGAGGGTCACGGTGGTGCTCGGCCAGGCCGGTACCGCAACCGACGTCTTGTGCTCCACGAGCATGACACTGTCCGGGTCGGACTCGGCCAGCAGTCGGCGCAGATCCGGGTGCCAGCCGACGGTCATCCCCTCGACTACGTGCCGCAGGCACCCTTGATCGAGATCGTGCACGTCGCGCGGGTAGGCGGATCGATCAGCGACGAAGGCGCACAGGATGTAGCTCTGGTACGCCCGTCCGGTGTCGACCGGTACGCCGGCGGACCCGGACCGGCGCTCGAAGACCGAGGTGAACAGGAAGAACGGGTCGGGCGCCACGATCATGTTCATCGAGGTCGCCAGCCTGCGCGGCACCCAGCTCCTGGTCTGATCGGTCAGCGGGAACCTCAGCGCGGTCGACAGTGCCTCGGTCGGCACCCGCTCGGCGTGCGGGAGGAATTGCCGGCGTACCGCGGAGTTCGCGCCATCCGCGCCGACCAGCAGATCTCCGGTGGCGCAACTGCCGTCATCGAAGAAGGCGGTCACCTTGTCGCCATGCTGCTCGTAGTGGGTGAAGGTCTTGCCGAAGTGCACCGCGTCGTCCAGACCGCACAGCAGCAGGTGCCGCAAGGTGATCCGGTCCACGGCATGGGAGCTCTGCGCCGGGTCGGCCGCGGGCTCGTCGGTGATGACGACGAGTTCCCTCAACTGCTCGGTGAGAAAGCCGAGACCGCCGGGCTCTCCCGCGGTCGCAACGAAGGAATCCCACACCGGCGGCGGCAGGCAGGCATGCAGCGCCCGACTGCCAGCGGGGTTGAGGTGGATGCGATAACCCTCAAGGCGGTCGCTCGGGCCGCGGTCGCGTTCATACACTGCGACGCTCACGCCGGCCTGCCGCAACCCTTGGGTGAGGCAGAGCCCGGCGATGCCGCCGCCGACCACGATGACGTGCAACGGTTCGGTCATGTGTGCTCCTTGGTGAGAAGTGCTGCGAGCTCGTCGAGCACGTCGGCTGCCCGATCCGGGCTGAGGCTGATCCCCTTGACGGTGGCGATCACCAGGTCAACGGCCGGGTCGGCGGCGTGCAGGACGCCGCCCAGCGCGGTCCGCCACCCCCGCTCGTAGCGATTCCTGATCTCGGCCACCGCCGGATCCCGGCTGGCCCGCAGGTCGATCTCCCGCAGCACGGTGAACAGTGCCGGTTGCTGCTGGATCATCTGGGTGAGCGTCGTCAGATGGGTGGAAAGCTTCGCGGCGTCGGCACCACCGCGGGGCATTGTCGTCCAGAACTGGCTGGTCGCGAACTCGACGGCGGCCGCTACCAGATCCTGTCTGGTCGGGAAGTAATGGTGCAGCGTCGAGTGGTCGATACCCGCGTGGACTGCGACCTCACGCAGGCGCAGGCCCTCGAATCCCTTCTCGGCGATGGCATCGAACGCGGCCAGGACCAGAAGTTGTCGACGGTCGGTGCCTCGCCGGGCTGCTCGCGTATCGCCGGCAGCCATCTGCACCTCAGCTTTCAACCAACCAGTTGGTTGAAAGCCAAGCATCAGGCACGTCAGATGTCAACGCCGGTGTGCATCCTGGGAACGCGACGCGGGTGTTGGTGCTGGCCGCGGTCATCGCCTGGGGTCGGCGACGCAGCGTTACCCGACTCATCGCGCTCATCCGCCACCACACTCCGGGGTAGCGGACCAGAACCAGTGCGGGTATCACGGACGCAACCAGCGCAGCGCACCGCTCAGATCGGGCACGACGTGCAGGCGCATGCTGGTCGGCGCGGCGGTGTCGCCGTCCCGGGTGTGATCGGGAGGCACGAGCGCGTGCCGGAAGCCCAACCGGGCGGCCTCGGCCAGGCGCCGGCGCAGCCCGGTCACCGGCCGGAGCTCCCCGGCCAGCCCGACCTCCCCGATCGCCACCGTGTGCGGCGGCAGCAGGAGGTCATCGGCGGCCGATGCGACGGCCAGCGCGACAGCGAGATCGGCGGCCGGTTCCACCACGCGCATCCCGCCGACCGTCGCCGTGTACACGTCCGATCCCGCGAGCTTCACCCTGCCGCGTCGCTCGAGGACGGCCAGGATCATCGCCACTCTGGAGGAGTCCAGACCGCTCACCGCCCGCCGGGGGTTGGCCAGTGCGGACTCGGCCACCAATGCCTGCACCTCACCCAGCAACGGCCGCCTACCCTCCACGACGACCGTCACCGCTGTCCCGACCACCGCGCCGTCGCGGTGGCTGAGAAAGAGCCCCGAGGGGTCGGGCAAGCCGATGATGCCGCCATCGGTGAGCTCGAAACAGCCGACCTCGTCCGCCGCTCCGAACCGGTTCTTGATCCCACGGACCATCCGCAGCGTGGAGTGCCGGTCGCCGTCGAAGCTCAGCACCACGTCCACCAGGTGCTCCAGCACCCGGGGCCCGGCCACCGTACCGTCCTTGGTGACGTGGCCGACCAGCACCACCGGCAGCCCGCGCTGCTTAGCCGCGCTGATCAGCGCGCCGGCCACCGCGCGGACCTGGGACACCCCGCCCGCGCTGCCCTCGATGCCGGGGCAGCACATCGTCTGCACCGAATCGACGATCAGCAACCCGGGATCGACGGAATCGAGGTGCCCGAGCACCGTGGGCAGATCGGACTCGGCGGCCAGGAACAGCTCGTCGTGCAGTGCGCCGGTGCGCTGCGCCCGCAGCCGGACCTGCCCGGCGGACTCCTCGCCGGTCACGTAGAGCGCGCGGCGTCCGGCCATCGCGCAGCGGTGGGCGACCTCCAGCAGCAGGGTGGACTTGCCCACTCCCGGCTCACCGGCCAGCAGCACCACCGCGCCGGGCACCAGGCCGCCACCGAGTACCCGGTCGAGCTCGGCTACTCCGGTGGGGGTGGCCTGCGCGGAATGCAGATCGACCTGGGAGATCGGGCGGGCCGGGGCAGATGGGGCACGGGCCGCGATCGCCGCCGCGGGTTGTGGACCAGCCGCCAGCACACTGCCCCAGCTGTGGCACTCCGGGCAGCGACCTACCCACTTGGCCACCTCATGCCCGCACTCGCCGCACCGGTGGGTGGCGCGCAGGTTCGCGGGTGATCTCACCATGGCGCGGGACGCTATCGCCCCCCTCTGACACCGCCCGCATTCAGCGGGGTACCGCAGGTCGGGTAGCCCGCTCAGCCCGCTGAATGCGGGATGGACGGTGGGGGTGCCATGGGGACGGGAAGGGTGAGGGTGCCAGCGTTGCGGAATTGGAAGGTCACGGGTGTGTTCAGGCCAGCGCGTAGGGGTTGGGTGGTGATGAGCAGCACCCGCAGCTCGCCGATGACCAGCGGGCTGGTGGGCTCGGTCGAACCGGTCGTGCTGATGACGGTGGTGCTGGGCGGGATCTGGGTGGTCCCCAACACCACCGCTTGGCCGGCCACCGGGCTGGTCACTGCGATCAGCTCGTCGGGGTTGCTGCCCTGGTTGATGATGGTGAGCAGGACCGGCACGGTCGACCCGGTGGGGTAGGTGCTGGCGGTGTTGCCCGGGAAGGGTATCTGCACGTCGCGCAGAGCGATGGAAGCTCCGACGTCGCCGGAGACCCCGTTGACGGCTGGGACCTGGCGATCGGTCTGGGTGATCTGGCCCGCACCGCAGCCGACCAACGCGAGTGCGGCGGCACAGCACGCCACGATCCGAACTGTGATATCGAGCGGCAGCCGCATGGTCAAATTCTATCCGACCTGCCTGCCGCGCAGGCGTGGTGCCCGCTCGGAGCCGGCCGCTGCGAGTGGGTCCATAGTAGAGTGACCGTGAGCTGCGGAGCACCCGCTCGCCTGGTATGGACCGGTGGTCGGATCCTCTGACCTGCGATGACGCTCCAGTGGCCCCGCGCGGACCGGTTTACGGGCGTGGTAACCTAGGTGCAGCGAAAGGGGCAGAGGACACATGGTTTTCAAGGTCGGAGAGACCGTCGTCTACCCGCATCACGGTGCCGCTCTCATCGAGGCCATCGAGACTCGAGTGATCAAGGGGGAGGAGAAGAAATACCTCGTCCTCAAGGTCGCTCAAGGTGATCTTACCGTTCGTGTTCCCGCTGCCAACGCCGAGTTCGTCGGCGTCCGGGACGTCGTCGGTCAAGAGGGTCTCGATCGGGTTTTCGAGGTGCTGCGGGCACCCCATACCGAGGAGCCGACGAACTGGTCGCGGCGGTACAAGGCCAACTTGGAGAAACTCGCCTCCGGCGATGTCAACAAGGTGGCGGAAGTAGTCCGGGATCTCTGGCGTCGTGAACGTGATCGTGGTCTGTCGGCCGGTGAGAAGCGCATGCTCGCGAAGGCTCGCCAGATCCTGGTGAGTGAGCTCGCGCTCGCCGAGGGCACCAACGAGGACAACGCCGAGGTGTTACTCGACGAGGTTCTCGCCACCGCATCCTGAACGACATCGTCCCGGAGACCACGTCGCCGATCACCGGCTCTGCCTCTCGAGTCGTGGCACTGGTGCCTGCGGCGGGTCAGGGTGTGCGGTTGGCGGCTGGAATGCCCAAGGCGTTCGTGTCGCTGCACGGCCGTCCGCTGTTGTGGCATTGCGTGCAGGGGTTGCTGGCGTCGGGTTGTGTCGAGTTCGTGGTGGTCGCGGTCGGTGCGCGACATCGCGACGACGCGCGGGCCGCCGTCGCCGATGCCGACGACGCGCGGGCCGCCGTCGCCGATGCCGGGGGCCGGATCCAGATCGTCACCGGTGGCCGGACCCGGTCCGATTCGGTCCGGGCGGCCCTGCATAGCGTGCCCGACGCGGAGGTGGTGTTGGTGCATGATGCTGCCCGCTGCCTCACTCCGGTCAGCGTGATCCAGGCGGTGGTACAGGCGGTACTGGCCGGCGCGCAAGCCGTGGTGCCTGTGTTGACCGTGGCCGACACGATCAAGCAGGTGGACTCCGCCGGTCGCGTCGTGAGCACCCTGGACCGCGCCGTCTTGCGGGTGGTGCAAACCCCCCAGGGGTTCGCTGGCGAGCTATTGCGTCAGGCCTATGCGAGCTGCGCGGGCCCGGTGACCGACGATGCCGGGCTCGTCGAGGTGCTCGGCGTGCCGGTGGTCACGCTGCCGGGGCACCCGCACGCCTTTAAGATCACTACGCCGTTCGATCTCGCCGTCGCTGAGCTGGTGGCCGGGGCGCGAGTCGCGGGTCCGGCATGAGAGCCGATCCCGGCATGAGAGTCGGGATCGGCACCGACGTGCACCCGGTGCAGCCTACCCAGGAGTGCTGGATCGCCGGGTTGCACTGGCCTGGGATACCGGGCTGCGCCGGGCACTCGGACGGCGACGTCGCCGCGCACGCGTTGTGTGACGCTGCGCTGTCCGCCGCGGGTCTTGGCGATGTGGGCGCGGTGTTCGGCACCGGTGAGCCGCGGTGGGCCGGCGCGCACGGCATCGATCTGCTCGCCGAGGTGCGTCGCCGGGTGGCCGGCCAGGGCTGGACGGTGGCCAACGGTGCGGTGCAGGTGATCGGCAACGCACCCCGGGTGGCCACCCGCCGTGCGGAGGCGCAGCGGGTGCTCTCCGACGCCTTGGGCGGGCCGGTCTCGGTGTCCGGCACCACCACCGACGGCCTCGGCCTGACCGGCCGCGGTGAAGGCGTCGCCGCGGTCGCCACTGTCCTGTTGCTACGGGCGTGATGGAGCGTCCTACCATCATCAGAGTGAGCCTGCATCTCTACGACACCGCCACGCGCAGCACGCGCGAGTTCGTCCCGCTGCGACCCCGCTCGGCGTCGATCTACGTCTGTGGTGCCACCGTGCAGGGCGTCCCGCACATCGGCCACGTGCGCTCCGCGTTGAACTACGACGTGTTGCGTCGCTGGCTGCTGGCCACCGGCTACGACGTGACGTTCGTGCGCAACGTCACCGACATCGACGACAAGATTCTCGCCAAGGCCGCTGAGGCCGGCAGGCCGTGGTGGGAATGGGCCTACACCCACGAACGCGCCTTCGAGGACGCCTACGACGCACTGGGTTGCCTGCCGCCCTCGGTGCTGCCGCGCGCCACCGGTCACGCGCCCCAGATGGTCGCGCTGATGGCCCGGCTGATCGAATTGGGACACGCTTACGCCGCGGATGGTGATGTCTACTTCGCGGTGGCCACCCTTGATGACTACGGCTGCCTGTCGGGGCAGCGTCTCGACGAGGTGAACCAGGGCGAGTCCGCCGCGCCGGGCAAGCGCGACCCCCGGGACTTCGCGATGTGGAAGGGCGCCAAGCCTGGCGAGCCGTACTGGCCGACGCCGTGGGGGCCGGGCCGCCCCGGATGGCACCTCGAGTGCTCGGCGATGGCCACCACCTACCTCGGTTCGGAGTTCGACATCCACGGCGGCGGGCTGGACCTGGTCTTCCCGCACCATGAGAACGAACGGGCGCAGTCGCGCGCCGCAGGTGATGGGTTCGCCCGCTACTGGCTGCACAACGGCTGGGTGACGCTCTCCGGTGAGAAGATGTCCAAATCACTGGGCAACACGCTGTCCATCCCAGCGACCCTTCGCCGGGTCCGTGCGGTGGAGCTGCGCTACTACCTGATCGCCGCGCATTACCGGTCTGCCATCGAGTACTCCGATGGTGCGCTGGATGAGGCGGTCACCGCCTACCAGCGGATCGAGTCGTTCGTACACCGGGTCCGGGAACGTTGTGGCGTACCGGAGCCGGGCACCTGGTGCGCCGAGTTCGTCGCGGCGATGGACGACGATCTCGGCACACCCGCGGCGCTCGCTGCGATCCACAGCACCGTGCGCGAGGGCAATGCGGCGCTGGACACCGGGGACCACATAGCCGCGGTAGGAGCGGCGGGCTCGGTGCGCGCCATGACCGAGGTGCTCAACCTGGATCCCCTGGCGCAGCAGTGGCGCTCGACCTCAGCGTCGGACGCGACGTCGGCGGCGCTGGCCTTCCTGGTGGACCGGCTGCTCACCGAGCGTGCCGGGGCTCGTTACCGCCGTGACTTCGCGACCGCCGACGCGGTGCGTGATCAGCTGCTGGCGGGTGGGATCACCGTCGAGGACACCCCCGATGGTCCGGTGTGGACGGTCAAGGGGAGCTGATGGCGGGTAATTCCCAGCGCAGGGGTGCGATGCGCAAGCCGGGAACCAAGAAGGGGGCCGTTGTCGGCTCCGGCGGCCACAAGCGCAAGGGACTGCGTGGGCGCGGTGCGACTCCACCCGCCGAGCTGCGACCCGGTCATCCGGCCCAGCATCAAGGAACCCAGCGCCAGGACACCCAGCGTCGGCCGGCCCAGCATGGCGAAGCGGTCGCCCGCGCCCGCCGTCGCAGCGGCAGCGAGCCGGGGGAGATCGTGCTCGGTCGCAACCCGGTGCTGGAGTGCCTGCGCGCCGCAGTGCCGGCCACCGCGTTGCACGTCGCCATCGGGGTGGATCTCGATGACCGGGTCAGCGAGTCCATCCGGCTGGCCGCCGACACCGGTCTGTCCATTCTCGAGGTCCCCCGGGTCGATCTCGATCGGCTGGCCGGGGGTGCCCTGCATCAGGGGGTGGCGCTGCATGTGCCGCCTTATGAGTACGTAGCTGCCGAAGATGTGCTCGCGAGCGCGCAGGACTCCGGGGTGGCGCCGTTGCTGGTCGCGCTGGACGGGGTGACCGACCCGCGCAACCTGGGTGCCGTGGTCCGCAGCGCCGCCGCATTCGGCGCGCACGGGTTGCTGGTGCCGCAGCGGCGTTCGGCGGGAATGACCGCGGTAGCCTGGCGGACCTCGGCGGGTACGGCTGCCCACCTGCCGGTGGCCCGGGTCACCAACCTGGTGCGCACGCTCAAAACCCTCGCCTCGTCCGGTTTGATGATCGTCGGGCTTGATGCCGACGGCCCGATGCCATTCGATACTTTCCCGTTGGCCACCGGTCCCTTGGTGCTCGTTCTCGGTTCGGAGGGACGGGGCCTGTCCCGGCTGGTCCGCGAAACCTGTGATGCCGTGGTGTCGATACCCATGACGGGTCCGGTCGAGTCCCTCAACGCTTCGGTCGCCGCCGGTGTCATCCTCGCCGAGGTCGCCCGCCGGCGCCGGCTGGGCTGAACCGCTCCCGGGGCTGCTGGGGTGGGGTGAACAACCGCTTTCGGCATGCCGTGGGTTCACATCGCGCGAGCGTTGTGTATCTTATCGCGGTCACCGTTCACGACACGGCAGTTGCGCCTATGCCGCGTTCCTTACGACAAGGAGAATCCACACCCGTGGCTCAGAAGACCATCGTCACCCTCATCGATGACCTCACTGGTGAGGAAGCCGAGGACATTACGACAGTCGAGTTCGCGCTCGAAGGCGTCACGTACGAGATCGACCTGGCGAACGACAACGCCGCCAAGCTCCGCGACAACCTGTCCCGTTACGTCGCGGCTGCTCGCAAGACCAGCGGGCGCCGCCCCGGTAATCGCAGCGTCGACCGGGCGAGCAGCCGGGGAGCCGGCAATGCTGCCGCCGCGCGCAGCGGCTACAACCGGGACACGCTCCGCGCGATCCGGGAGTGGGCCAAGCAGAACGGCCACAGTGTCAGTGACCGCGGCCGGCTGCCGCTCAACGTGGTCACCGCGTGGGAAGCAAATCACCAGGCAGCGAAGAACGGGCACGTACCCGCATTCTCGGGGTAGTACCTCCCGGTATCTGAACTGCACTATTGAGGCACGTCCGGTTATGCGCCCGCCCCGCCGCGCGCTTGATGATGATCTTTTGGCATGACCTTTGGTTCTGGGCGGCGGGGTAGAGCACACGGACGAAACTGTGGGGGCTGAGCTGGCGTGGAGTTGGGGAGCTCAGGGCCGCCGTGGCTGACGATCACCATTGCAGTGCTTTCCTTCGTGGGAGTCCTGATCACAGCCCTGGTCGGTCCGATCGTCGTGGACCGTCGTCGATCAGGGTGGGCCGGGTTTGAATCCTCCGAGCCCACCGTGATCGCACAACGGGCCGATGAGGCCGTCGCACTGATCCAGCAAGAGATCACCGACCTGCAGAATCGAGTCGGACGTCTGGAGACGCTGCAGCTGGCGGGGGCTCATGGCCAGCGTTGACGGGCTCAGCCAGGGTCTGCAGGAACTGCGGGACTCGACCGCGCAGGCCGCGCCGCAAGTCGCGCGGGAGGAGGTCCGGCGAGAAGGACGGGCCTAGTGCCGACGAGGTGCGGACCGCCCAACTCCAGACCTCGGCAGCGGACATTCGGCGGTTGGCTCAGGGCGCCCATGATCTCGGGGTCCAGGCGAATGCTGAGCTCTCCCGCCGTGGTCTGGCCACGGTCCCGATCCCGGCACCGGGTACCGCGCCGGATTCCCAGGTGCTCGCCGCTGCCTCCACCGCTCAGGTCGCTGCGAAGATCGCTGCTGAGTCCATCGTGGTGCCTACTCCTGCGCAGATCCAGGCGGAGATCGCGGCCCAGCTGGCCAAGCTGCCGCCACCGCCCGTGGGGTCCGCGCCGCAACAACTCGATGAGGCCGTGCAGGCATACCTCGCGGCGAACAGCGAGAAGTTGCGCGGGCCCCACGGCGATCAGGGAGAGCCGGGCAAGTCCCCACCTTGCCTGGCCTGAGCCCACGCAATGCCGAGGTGTTCAGGGGGAGCGGGGCCTGCGCGGTGAGCCGCCGGTGGGCTGGACGGTCGAAGAGGCCGACGGTTCCACCATCACGTGCCAACGCGCAGCCGACTTCGATACGGCTGCTCCGAAGTATCGCTGCTCGCACGCCGGATCGCCGTCGACGCCCTCGACGCCCTCGACAACGACTCCTCCGCCCCCGCCTCCCGGTGTGGCTGATCCCCCGCTGTTGCCAGGGAGCTGACCAGGTCCGGCTTTCACCCGCCGCAGCGCCTTCCCGGAACTGTCGGTGCCGGGCTCTACCGTTGCGGCATGAACGCCACCAACACCATCACCGACTGGAACCAGCTCCTCATCGACCAGCTCGACTGGCACTGGCAGCATCAGCTACGCCCCCGCTTGGACGGTCTCTCCGATGAGGAGTACTTCTGGGAGCCCGTGCCTGGCTGCTGGAATATCCGTCCGCGCGGCGCGTCCACCGCACCGATACAGGCGGGCAGCGGTGCGTTCACCATTGACTTCGCCTTCCCCGAGCCAGAGCCGCCACCGGTAACGACGATCGCCTGGCGGCTGGGCCACATCGTTGTCGGGGTGCTCGGTATGCGCGCCGGCAATCACTTCGGCGGCCCTCCGATCGACTACCAGAGTTTCGGCTATGCCGGCACCGCAGCTGCCGCGCTGGGTCAGCTCGATGAGATGTATGCCATGTGGACCGCTGGCGTCCGCGCGCTCGGTAGTGCTGACTTGGCTCGCCCGTGCGGCCCGCATGAGGGGGTCTACGCCGATCATCCGATGGCCGCGCTGGTACTGCACATCAACCGGGAAACCATTCACCACGGCGCGGAGATCGCATTGCTTCGTGATCTCTACGCCGTCACCACGTCACCGGCGGTTCCCTGAGGCCCCGGTGAGCAGCTCGTCGCGTCCTCGCAGTGCCTTCACGTCACGGTTGAGATGACGCCGACCGCTTCCGCTAGGCTGCGCGGCCGCTATGTCCTTCGCCAGCCCGATGTTCCTGTGGTACTTCATGCCAGCGGTGCTCGCGGCCGTGTCGATCGCGCCGCGGAACTGGCGAAACGGGGTCGTGGCGGCGGCCAGCCTGGTGTTCTACGCGGTCGGAGCGGGCCCGACGACGTTGCTGCTGCTGGCCTGCATGCTCGTCAACTATGTGATGGGTCCGGCGCTGGAACCCGACGAATGGGACCTCGAACCTCGGCGTCGCCGCTGGTTGCTCATCGCCGTCGTCGGCTTCGACCTCGTGGTGCTGCTGGTGTGGAAATACGCTGGTTTCGCCAGCGCGCAAGCCGCAGCGCTGGCCTCGGTCACCGGGCTGGACCTTCCCACTGTCTCGCTCGCACTGCCGATCGGGATCTCCTTCTACACCTTCCACCACATCTCCTACGTGGTGGACGTCTACCGCGGGGACCGCCCGGCGCTGCGTGAGGCGGTCTCGTTCATCGCCTACATCGCGATGTTCCCCCAGCTGGTCGCAGGACCGATCGTGCGCTACCGGGAGATCGCGGATCAGCTCACCCAGACCCGCAGCCACCGGTTGGATGACATCGCTGCCGGCTTCCCTCGCTTCGCGCTCGGCTTGAGCAAGAAGGTGGTCATCGCGGACTCGCTGGCACCGCTGGTGGACGCCTGCTTCGCCACCCCGGCTGATCAGATGACCACGGCGACCGCCTGGCTCGGCGCGATCGGATACACGCTCCAGCTGTACTTCGATTTCTCCGGGTACTCAGACATGGCCATCGGGCTGGGGCGGATGCTCGGTTTCAGGTTGCCGGAGAACTTCGCGCGCCCTTACTCCTCGGCGAGCATCACCGAGTTCTGGCGCCGCTGGCACATGTCGCTGTCCCGCTGGTTCCGCGACTACGTGTACATCCCGCTCGGCGGTAACCGGCACGGCGCGCGCAGGACGTATCGCAACCTGTGGATCGTGTTCGCGCTGGTCGGCTTCTGGCACGGCGCGAGCTGGACCTTCCTGTTCTGGGGCCTCTACCACGGCACCGCGCTGGTGATCGAGCGCCGTCGTGGCTGGGCGGTGGCGCCGGTCGAGCCGCAGCTCCGATTGGCGCGCCGCGCGCTGACGCTGCTCGTCGTGGTCTTCGGCTGGGTGCTGTTCCGATCACCGGATCTGAGCACTGCGCTGGTCTTCCTGCGGCACATGATGATCCCCGATCTCGGTGGGCTGCCCGACGTGGTCGCCGCCTCGCTGACCAACCAGCGACTGGCGATCCTGCTGGGCGCTGCCCTGGTGTTCGTGCTGCCAGCCGAGCCGGTCACCGGTCGCTATCTCGAATCGGTGCGCTCTCGTCCCGCCGCGATGCTACGAGTGGGTGTGATGACGCTGGGCCTGTTCTACGCCGCGCTGCTGGTCGCCACCGGCACTTTCAGTCCGTTTCTCTATTACCGTTTTTAGTGGCCGCCTCGCGCATCAGCCGAGGTCTTCTTCGCCCAGGCGGTGCACCCGGATGAGGTTGGTCGAGCCCACCGTGCCCGGGGGTGATCCGGCCACGATCACCACCAGGTCACCGCGCTGGTAGCGCCCGATCGAGAGCATCGCCTGGTCCACCAGCCGGACCATCGCATCGGTGGTCTCGACCCGGTCCACCAGGAAGGTCTCGGTGCCCCAGGTCATCGCGAGTTGGTTACGGACCGCAGCCTCGGGAGTGAACGCCAGCAACGGCAAGTGGCTGTGCAGCCGGGCCAACCTGCGGACGGTATCGCCGGACTGGGTGAACGCCACCAGAGCCTTGGCCTCCAAGCGCTCTCCGACGTCGAGGGCTGCGCTGGCCAGCACACCCCGTTTGGTCCGCGGCACGTGGTTGAGCGGGGGAACAGTCACAAAGCTGGCCTCGGCGGCCTCCACGATCCGGCTCATCGTCTTGACCGACGCGATGGGGTAGCAACCGACGCTGGTCTCGCCGGAGAGCATGACCGCGTCGGCGCCATCGAGCACCGCGTTGGCCACATCGGAGGCCTCCGCCCGTGTCGGCCGCGCATTACTGATCATGGAATCAAGCATCTGGGTGGCC
>JBOHFF010000073.1:0-13557 GCA_050699515.1 Pseudonocardiaceae bacterium | reverse complement strand
GCTAAGTTAGGGCCGCCGAACCGTTCATGATCACCGTTTTGGTGCCGAATTCGACACATTTTGTCACTTTCGACACCAAAACGGTGATCATGAGCCACTCTGTCATCCTTAGCTAAGTGGCATTGGGCCAGTGGGTCGCGGGCACCGGCTCTGGTCAGCAAAGGCTTCGGGGGAGACAGGCCGGTCGTGGAACAGGACTCGACCGCCAGTGAGGTCGCGCTGCTGAAAGCTCTGGTACGAATACTTCCCACCATCCAGCACTACCCGAGCGACGTAGATCTTGTCAGGGTCTTCGCCGAGGCCAGCGGGCGGCCACGGCACGTTTACGGTGCCACCGGGTGGGACCTGACCCAGCACCAATCGATGCAGGTCAGTCCCCGATGATGGGAAGTCGACCTGCCAGATGCGGGGGTCGTCATCGCGCTGGACGGTTTCGCTGGGAACAGTGACTTCAAAACGGGTAATGCGTACTGGCGAGCACGACGCGATCAATACTTCGATGCCGCCTGTTGAGGTCGCGTGGACCGCCATCGGAGGTTCGGGGAACTGGGCGCTCCACGGTAGCTCGCAGCCGGCGAGAACAAACATGGCGGCTATCAACCAGGTACTTCGAAGGCCGGAACTCATGGCTGTTGTTAGTATCCCGTTCAGGGTATTCGGTAAGCCGGGCCTTCAGCGGTAACCTCCGTCCTCCAAGCCGGCTTCTTGCTCATACTCGTTGTCGCGGCCGGGGTGGTTGTGCTCTTCCCAGAGGTACAGGATCGGGAAGATGGCGCCCCCACCGAAGCGGGCGTACTGCTCGGCGTGGATCGACTCATGACGCAGGGTGCGCTCACCGGGCGCATCCGAGCCTGTCACGAAGGTGCTGCCGTAGGCCGTACCCGCCCGCTTGTAGCCAGTTGACGATCCGGCAGCCACCCACATTCCGGTTTTCTTGTCGTAGCTCAGGTGTGCGCCTCCGATGAGGCCTAACCCTAGACCGAACGTGGTGGTGGGGCCGTTCGCGAAGTTGCGGGCGATATGGTTGAGGTCGAAGTCGCCGTTAGCCATGGTGGCCACCGCCTGCACGCACCCGGTGGCAACATGCACTGGCCAACCGATGACCGGCAGGCTGCCGATGAAGCCCAACGCGACCAGCTCGCCCCCGGCGACGTAGCGCAGACCGGTGAGGATGCCCTCGCCAGCGCGTAGGACTGCCACTTGCCCGTCGGGTCTGTGGTAGGTCAGCGTGTCACCGTCCCGAGTGCAGCGAGCGTTGGCCCAGCACGACCAGTCCCGGCCCAGCGGCCCAGCGGCGATGTGGCGTGAGGAGTACGTGCGGCGCCAGCGCAGCACCGCCAGCCGGCTCGTCGCTCACGTTGTTGCGTTGGTAGGTGGCCAGGAAGCTGCCACGAACTTCGCCAGGTTTGCCGGCCTGGTCGAGGCCGGCTCGTCGCCCATCGTGATGCGCCCCCCACTACTCGTGGTGTTCTGGAGCCATCTGCCTACGGTACGACCTGAACGGCACGGGCGAGAGGGTGATTGACGCTGGTAGTCCTTCGCTGAGATCTCGGCGAGGGCATAGGGTGCCGGGCTGTGACGGTTGGGCCGGGTCCAGACAGTGGTGCAATGCATCACAGACCAGCGCTGCTGTCGGTGCTGCGCCTGGTCGCGTTGGCTGTCCCGGTTCTCGTCGCGCTCGGTCTGATCAGTCTCAGTATCGGGAGTGCCGCGGTCCTGGTCGGTACGACGGCGGCGCTGCTGCCGGTGTTGCCGGTGGTGGCCACGTTCCTGTGGGTGGACCGCTGGGAGCCCGAGCCGTCGCAGCTGCTGATCGCGGCGTTCCTGTGGGGCGCGGGGGTAGCGGTGCTCGGCGCGGCGGTCGTCAACGACACGGCGGCGGTGCTCGGGGAGCGGCTGCTCGGCACCGGCGGGGGCGACCTGGTCGCCGCGATGATCTCCGCTCCGGTCGCCGAGGAGGCCTTCAAGGGCGCGTTCCTGATCGGGCTGCTGTGGTTACGGCGCCGTGAGTTCGACGGGGTGGTGGACGGGATCGTGTACGCCGGTCTGGTCGCGGCCGGCTTCGCGTTCACCGAGAACGTCCTCTACTTCGGGCGTGCCTTCGTCCTCGATGGCGGCGGCGTGGCCCTCGTCTTCCTGATGCGCGGCGTGCTCGCCCCGTTCGCGCACCCGGTGTTCACCGCGATCACCGGGATCGCCGTGGGGCTGGTGGCCCGCCGCCGTAATCCTCTCGGCCAGGTGCTGCGCCACCCGCTCGGTTATCTCGGTGCCGGTTATCTCGGGGCGGTCGCACTGCACGCGTTGTGGAATGCCTCCGCGGGTCTGGGTTACCTGCCGACCGTCTACGGAGTGATCATGGTTCCGCTGTTCGGTGTGCTGATCGCGCTGGTGATGTGGCAGCGCCGCCGGGAGCAGCGGGTGGTCACCGCCGCGCTGCCGGGGTTCGCGAGCGCAGGATTGATCGCTCCCAGCGAGGTCCCGCTGCTGGCCAGCCAGACCGGCCGGCGGGGTTGGTGCTCCGAGGTGCGCCGGCGCGCAGGGGACGGTGCCGCCGGCGCGGTGCGTGACTACCAGAACGCGGTCACCGAGCTCGCGTTCCTCTCCGAGCGGGTGCAGCGCGGCACGGCCAGCCCGGACACCACCCGGTGGCACCACGAGGCCTTGGCTGAGCTCATCGCGGCCCGGGACCGGGCGGTGAGCGCCCCGACCCGGCGGCGTCGGGAGTGAATGCGGCAGTGAGGCTGCTCACCTGTAGGGAGCGTTGATGGTGCCGGCAGGGTTAACCTGCGGCAGTCCGGTACCTGCGGCCAGCGTGGGACTGGAACATCTTGGAGGACGGCGATGGCGACGATGCCGCGGTCGGGTGGGGCCGCGCGCGGTGGTGTGGTCGCTCGCCCGGCCCGGCTGGCTGTGGGTGTGGTCTCCGCCGGCCGCGTGGGGTCGGTGCTCGGTGCCGCCCTGGCCGCTGCCGGACATGTCGTGGTCGGGGTGAGCGCGGTGTCCCGGGCGTCGGTGCGCCGCGCCGCGGACCTGCTGTCCGACGTTCCGGTGCTGCCGCCCGATGAGGTGGTGCGGCGCTCGGATCTGGTGGTGCTGGCCGTTCCCGACGACGTGCTGGCGGACCTGGTCGCCGGGCTCGCCACCACCGGCGCGTTCCGGGCCGGTCAGATCGTGGTACACACCAGCGGCGCCCGGGGGGTGGACGTGCTGGCGCCGGCCAGTGCCCTCGGTGTCCTGCCGCTCGCGCTGCATCCGGCGATGACGTTCACCGGGCGCGCGGAGGACGCCGCCCGGTTGGCGTCGGCCTGCGTGGGCGTCACTGTCGCCGACGAGACCGGCTGGAGCGTCGGGGAAGCGTTGGTGCTGGAGATAGGTGCCGAGCCGGTGCGGGTCCCGCCGCAGGCCCGACCGCTCTACCACGCGGCGCTGGCACACGGTGCCAACCACCTGGCCACCCTCGTGCGCGACGCGGTGGACACCCTGGAGCAGGCCGGTGTGGTGGGAGCGCAGCGGTTGCTGGCGCCGCTGCTGGAGGCGGCGCTGGACAACACGCTGCGCCACGGGGACCGCGCACTGACCGGACCGGTGGCCCGCGGTGACCTCGACACCGTCCGGCTGCACCTGAAGGTGCTCGCCGAGTCCGCTCCGGAGCTGCTCGATCCGTACCGCACGCAGGCGGTCCGGACCGCCGATCGGGCCGAGGCGGCCGGGCTGCTGGCGCCGGCTGTCGCCACCCGGATCCGGCAGACCCTGCAGGGGTCACCGTGACCGGTCTGGCCGTGCACGGTGACCCCGCCGCGACCTCCGCCGCGACCCGCTCATTGCGCCAGGCCGGCCGTTCGGTGGTGCTGGTCCCGACGATGGGGGCGTTGCACGACGGCCACCGCTCGCTGATCCGAGCCGCCCGGGCCCTCCCGGACGCGGACACCATCGTGTCGATCTTTGTCAATCCGCTGCAGTTCGATGCCCGTGCCGACCTCGACCGCTACCCTCGCCGGCTCGAGGCTGATCTGGCCATCTGCCGGGAGGAAGGCGTGGCGCTGGTGTTCGCGCCCACCGTCGAGGCGATGTACCCGCCCGGATCCGATACCACCGTGCACCCCGGGCCGCTGGGCGCGGAGCTGGAGGGTGCCAGCCGGCCGGGTCACTTCGCTGGGGTGCTCACCGTGGTGGCCACGCTGTTCGGGATCCTCGCGCCGGACCGTGCGTTGTTCGGCGAGAAGGACTACCAGCAGCTCGTGCTCATCCAGCGGATGGTGGCCGATCTGCGGATGGACGTGCAGGTGGCCGGGTTGCCCACGGTCCGCGCAGCGGACGGGCTTGCGCTGTCCTCCCGCAACGTCCACCTGGACCCCGCCGCGCGCTGCGCGGCGGCCGCGTTGCCGGCGGCGCTGCTGGCCGGGGTGCAGGACGGCGGTCACGGTCATGACGCGGTGCTCACCGCGGCCCGCAAGGTGCTGGCCGGGCACCCCGCCGTCACGCTGGACTACCTGGAGTTGCGCGATCCTCAGCTCGGCCCCGCCCCCCGGCGAGGACCGGCCCGGTTGCTGCTCGCCGCCACTGTCGGGGACACCCGATTGATCGACAACATGTGTGTGCAGCTGGGTTTCGTGGACGGTGGCGGCGAACAGCAACCGGGCCGGGACGGACAAGGAGGCCTGTGATGTTCCGGACGATGCTGAAATCCAAGATCCACCGGGCGACAGTCACGCGGTCCGATCTGCACTATGTGGGGTCGGTGACCGTTGATGAGGACCTGATGGACGCTGCCGATCTGCTGGCCGGCGAACGGGTCGCGATCGTCGACGTCACCAACGGGGCCCGGTTGGAGACCTACGTCATCCCCGGGGCCCGGT
Organism: Pseudonocardiaceae bacterium; assembly: GCA_050699515.1. Classification (GTDB taxonomy): domain Bacteria; phylum Actinomycetota; class Actinomycetes; order Mycobacteriales; family Pseudonocardiaceae. The sequence continues at coordinate 8,701 of JBOHFF010000073.1, read as the reverse complement.
CCAGCGGGGTGATCGGGATCAACGGTGCCGCCGCGCACCTGGTGGCACCGGGGGATCTGGTGATCCTCATCGCCTACGGCACGATGGACGAGGCCGAGTCACGGCGCTACCAGCCCCGGGTGGTGTTCGTCGACGCCGACAACCGGATCGTGCACCAGGGCAGTGATCTGATTGCCGGCTCGGCCGGCAGTGATCTGATTGCCGGCTCGGCCGGCAGTGATCCGGCTCGGCCAGTGGTGGTCTGAGAAGGTGAGTGGGTGCTGCTCACCGTAGACATCGGCAATACCAACATCGTCCTCGGACTCTTCGGCGACAATCAGGGGGGCACTAGCGCGGATGCCACGTTGGTGCACGACTGGCGGATGCGCACCGACGCCAGGATGACAGCCGACGAGATGGCGCTGACCTTCCGCGGGCTGCTCGGCGAGTACACCGCCAAGATCACCGGTGTGGCCGCGCTGTCCACGGTTCCCGCGGTGCTCCGGGAGCTCCGGGTAATGGTGGACCGGTACTGGCCGCAGCTACCCCGGGTGATCGTGGAGCCGGGAGTGCGCACCGGGGTACCGTTGCTCTGCGACAACCCCCGCGAGGTGGGTGCGGATCGGATCGTCAACACGCTGGCCGCCTACACCCTCTACGGCGGCCCGGCGATCGTGGTGGACTTCGGCACGTCCACCAACTTCGATGTGATCAGCGCGCGGGGAGAGTTCCTCGGCGGCGCGCTGGCTCCCGGCATCGAGATCTCCATCGACGCGCTCGCCACCCGGGCTGCCCAACTGGTGAAGGTCCAGCTGGTCCGGCCCCGATCGGTGATCGGCAAGAGCACCGTGGAGGCCCTGCAGTCCGGTCTGCTGTTCGGTTTCGCCGGCCAGGTGGACGGCCTGGTTCGCCGGATCGCCACCGAGTTGGCCCCCGGCACCGAGAGCGAGGTGGTGGTGGTCGCAACCGGCGGCCTCGCCCCCCTACTCATCACCGAGTCGGCGACCATCACCCACCACGCTCCCCACCTCACCCTGCGCGGCCTGCGCATGGTCTACGAACGCAACATCACTTGATCTCCTCCCGCCCCGGCGTGTCGCGCCCGAGTGTCCCGCGTGTCGCTGCCGTATGCACGCTGTGTCGTCAAATCGAGGCAGATGTCCGGTCAGGCGCGGCGGGTTGTCCGGAGCACCAGCGTCCGCATCGGCAGCTCGAAGGTGCCACTGCGGGTGGCGGAGTGCTGCTCGAGGGACCGGCGGATCGCCGCCAGCGCCGCAGCCCGATCCGCCGGCTCGCTGACCAGGAACCAGGAATGCGTCGACACGGTCGCCAACAGCGATTCGATGGTGCGCGGCCACCGCCAGCGGAATCGACATTGCTGCTGCCTGCCGAACGCCGGGTGCTCGGGTATCTCGGCGAAACCTCCTCCGACGCTCCCGACCGGTCGCGCGGCCAGCGCCCGCTCGTTGAGCTCGACTACCCAATCAACGGTGTCGTCCTCGGTGTTGCCGAGCACGGCCAGCACACCACCCGGTCGCACTACCCGGGCGATCTCCGCAAGAGCCCGGTCGGGCTCGAACCAGTGGAACGCCTGCCCGACCAGGACCGCGTCCACGGCCCCGTCTTCGGTCGGGATCTGCTCCGCCGACCCGGAACGGACGGTGATCTCGGGTAGCCGGCGGGAGAGCTCCGCGCGCATCCCGGCGTCCGGTTCGACGGCGAGCACCGCAGCCGCCGGAATCCCGCACCGCAGTATCGCCTCGGTGAGCTTTCCAGTGCCGGCGGCCAGATCGACGACTGTGGCGCCGTTCGACAGTGACTCCAGGGCCCACGCCACCGCCTGATCCGGGTAGTCCGGCCGGTGCTGGGCGTAGGAGGTGGCTATCGCGCCGAACGAGCGGGCGCGACGGGCATGCTGGTCGTCCACGACACCCGACGGTACCGGCGATGAACCCGCCTCCCGCAAGACATGAGGGCGTCGCGGTGGCCGGGTGGATCATGAGTCTGCCGGTGGCGTTACAGTGCCCGCAGGTCAGCGATCCAGGAGAGCGATGAGCATCGTGGAACCCATCGAGGCGGCGGTGTTCGAGCGCGAGGATCTGCGTGCGGCGCTGGCCGCGCACGACATCGGCGTGGTGTACCGGGCGCTGAACGGCGTGGGCATCAGTCAACGGCGGATCGCTGCGTTGACCGGGCAGTCCCAGCCGGAGGTCTCCGAGATCATCCACGGGCGCGTGGTCAACGACTACCGCGTGCTGGTGCGTATCGCCGAGGGCCTGGGCATTCCGCGCGAATGGATGGGCCTGTCCTTCGGCGCCTACTCTGAGGATGCCGTGGTCAAGGACTTGCCGGAGGAGGTTGACGAGGACATGCGTCGTCGGCTGTTGCTCGCCGCCGCGGGGATGATCGTGGTGGGCCGACCCTTGCTGGGAATCGGGGAGTTGACCGGCCCGTCGCCGGTGCCGCCACCGTCCCGAATCCTGGGGCTGCATGTGGTGAAGGTGCGGGATCTCACCCAGCGGCTCGGCGAAGCCGGCCGCACTTACGGGCCGGACCCGCAGGTGAGCAGCGCGGCGACGGCGTGGGCCACCGGCCTGCTGGAGGTGCCGGGCGATGAGCCGGTCAAGCGTGCGCTGATGACCGCGGTGGCGGAGCTGCACCTCCAAGCGGGGTGGGATGCATTCAGCGCCGGTCTCTACGGCCGCGCCATGTATCACCACAACCACGGGCTAAAGCTGGCCACCAAGTCCGGTGATCCCTACTGCCAGACGCTCGCGCTGGGCTATGCCGGGCTGGCTACCGTGGAGCACGGTCACCCCGATGACGGCCTCAAGATGCTGCAATACGGGCAGGTGAAAGCCCTGGACATCCCACAGGATGATGAGCGAGCCGTCGTCGGGGCGGGTTCCCGCGTTGCGCTGGAGGCATGTCTGCTGGCTGACTCCGCCACAGCCCTGGACCTACTCGGGTACCCGGAAGCCGCCGACGCCGCGCTGGAACAGTCTCGCGAGCGCTGGCAGCCCACGCCCGCCGTCTCGGTGGGTGACCTGGACATGGCTTCCGCCCGGCTGGAGCTGGCACGTGGGCGGCTGGATGCGGCGGAGCCCTTCGCCGCTTTGTCGGTCCGGCTCTGGGAGGGCCGCGGTACTCAGCGCGGTCGCACGGGAGCTACCGTCCTGCTGGCCACTATCCATGTCCGCGCTGGGGAATCCGACGGATTGCAGCTCGCGCACGAGGCGGTCACCGGTGCGATGAAGCTCAGCTCGGTACGCGTCCGTCGACGCCTCGAACCGCTGGCCGCCGCGCTGGACGCCCGACCCGGCAGCGACCACCGTGAACTGGCCCACACAGCCCGCCGCGTCGCCGCGACCCGGGTCTGACCCGCCACCCGTCACCGGCGATCACACCGATCCTGCGCTCCGCGGTGTCCTCGTGTGTGACCTGTTCTCCGTGCCACCAGCCGGCGGCGATCGGCGGTACCGTAGGTATCAGCTGGTCATAGCGGCGATTGAGCGCAAGCCGGTCGTACCGACGAGGAATGGGCAAGCGATCATGTCGACATCTCACCGGAGCGCGACCCGCTTGCCCTGGACTCGGTCCGTCGGCCGTGTCCAGGCAGTGACACGTCCTGGCGGGGCGTACCGCAGAACCCGGTGACCTCTCAGGGGCTGGCCGGGCTCATGCTGGGCGCAGCCCTGCTGATCTGTCTCGGGCTGCTGCTGGGATGGGTTTTGACCATCCAGGCCTTACAGCCCAAGCTTCGCCAGCAGGCGAAGGAACGTCACCGGCTGAACGAGGAGTGGATGGCGCTTCGCGCCGCCCGCAGTCGGCTGAGGGAGGACCGATCGGACGACGATCTTCACGGAGGAATCGCCGTTGTCGATCCGTCTGACTCCCCTGCGGTGCTGTCTTCAGCGAGAACTGGATCTGATCCGATCAACGCGGGCGCATCAGGCCCCAGTGCTGGCTCGCGTCAAAAAAGCCGGACAGGCGGAAAGCCTCGGTCGGCCGTTGCGCGCGAACAGGGATCGGGCAAAGACATCCTGGTGGAGACGACTGTGCCCATCACGATCTACCTGTCTGACGAATCGGCCCACGAGGAGATCCAAACCGCCGTCGAGGACCTTCTTGCAGTCGTTGGTGGCCACATCGACCATCGAGACGATCCGGTGCTCGGTTCGTGGTTCCGTCGGATGCGAGCTAGGATCGGTCAAGCCGTGCACTCTCCACTCGCTCGTGAAACGGCGGCCCTCACAGCGCACGCCGTGGAATCGCGTCTCGTCCACGCTCAGGACGCAGCTGTCACCGCGACCATGCTGCAAAATCTCGGACCGGTCATCGCAGCACTGCAATCAACGAAGGAAGCCGTGATCAGGGCGGGTGCTCTGCTGATCGTGAAGACGGACTCGACTTTGGTGATTCACCAGCTGACTCCAGCGCAACAGCTGCGGCTGGACCACCAGCCGCAGCTGGCGCAGTCCGCGCACGACATCCTGTCTGCCTTGGAACTTCAGCCGGGCAACTCGACACAATCAGCGGAGGGAGCGCCCGGCGGGTCGACACGACCGGCCCAGTCCCTCAACGGCGATCCCGCGCCTCTCATCATCATGTCGAATAACGGTGAAGGTCCCACGCCACTCAACGCCGCAGATCATCAGGTGTTTCCGGAAGCCAGCGAAGCCTGATTCTGGGGATCGATCTTTCTGTCGCCGTGAGCCGCCATGTGGCTCCGAATGGCGGTATGGGCACCTACTGGTTCCAGGATTTGGGCTCGGCTGCGGCGCCGAAGTAGTCGCCGCCCTTACGGCGGACGTCGTCGGTGCCCCACGCGCGGTCGCGGGGTACCGGCGCCATCCGCGGGATGTGTTTGCGGCAGTGCACGTATGCCTCCTCGGCCTCCACCACCACCCACAGCGCGGCCCGGCGACCTGGCACGTCGGCGGTCGGCAGGTCCGGATACGCGGCGCGCAGATCGTCGTCCTCGACAATCCGAGCGTTTTCCATTGATGTGCAGCCCGATCAAGTCCCGGACGAAATCGACCATGAGCAACCCGACGTGCGGGTTCTCGCTGATGTTGCCCAGGCTGGCCACCACCCCGTTGCCCCGGTACTCCGGGTAGGCCAGGTGCCTCTCGTCCAAGACCTGCACGAAACCCGCAGGCCCGGCCCGCAGGCGCGGTGGCGTGGTCGACGCTCATAGCGGCCCCTTCATCAGGCGGGCGTGACTGCCCGATCAGCTCGTGCTCTCCTCAACCTGTCCGCTCCGGGTCCTGTCCTCCTAGGGTCGAAAGTCCCCGGCAAGGCAGCCAAGGTCGCCCGCCACAGATCGATCAGCACCGTCGACCCGCCAACCCGCCGTTCAAGCACGAGAACCCGCTCGCGGCCAGCCGCCACGAGCGCTCTGAGGCTCCCGAACTCAACAGGAGCGCTGTCAAATCTTGATCAAAAAGCTCTGCTGTTGAGCTCGGGAGTGGGAGGGTTGCGGGAGGAGGGAGGGGTGGGGTCAGGGTAGGGGGACGCGCCAGGTGAGGCGGGTGCCACCGTGCGGGTGGGTGACGACGGTGACGGTGCCGTTGCAGGCTGCCGCGCGTTGTTCCACGTTGGTCAGACCGCTTCGGATCGTCCCTTCCGGGATGCCGTTGCCGTTGTCGATCACCTCGATGACCAGGTCCTCGCCCGCGTCGGCGGTGACCGTGATGGTGGTGGCATGGGCGTGCCGGACCGCGTTGCTCACTCCTTCCCGCACCACCGCTACCGCGTGCTCGGCGATGCTGGGAGGCACCAGGGTGTCGATGGCGCCGGACATGCGCACCGACGGGGACAGCGCGGTGTCGGCCGAGGCCTCGGCGGTCACGTCCAGCAGTTGGCGACGCAGGCTCGCGGATTTGTCCTCGCCGGCGGTGTGCAGCTCGAAGATCGAGGTCCTGATGTCCCGGATCGTCTCGTCGAGCTGCTCGACGACCTTCTCGATGCGCGTTCGGGCATCGGGGCCGCTCACCAGGCGCAACGTGGCTTGCAGGCTCATTCCAGACGCATACAGCCGCTGGATCACGTGATCGTGCAGATCCCGGCCGATCCGTTCGCGATCGGCGAGAATGTCCAGCAACTGCTGTGCCTGCCGCGCCTGGGCGGCTTCCAGGGCCAGCTCCGCCTGGTCGGCGAACGAGGAGAGCACCGGTACCTGGTCCGGCAGGAACGGGTTGGCGCCTTTGTCCCGGACGGCCATCAGCACGCCACTGATACCGGCGGCGGAGCGCAACGGCACGGCGAGTGCGGGCCCCAGCTGGTCGGTCTGCTCGCTCAACTCGCCGCCAAGGGCCGCCGCGAGGTCGGGGACGAGGATTCTCGCGCCCAACCGGAACACCTCGTCGATGGGTGGCGTCGTCGCGGTGATGGTCGAGCCGATCAGAGGTTCACATCGCTCACCGGCCCCGCTGCGCACGGCGAGCCGATCCCGCTTGTCGCCCTCGGAGAGCAGGATCAGCACACCGTCGGCAGCCGAGAGCTCCAGGGCGCGCTGGGCGACCAGTCTCAGCGCGTCCTGCACGGATATCCCGGCCAGCAGCTCCGCCCTGATCTCCGAGGACGCCTCCAGCCAGCGTTGCCGCATCCGGGCCTGCTCGAACAGCCGGGCGTTCTCCACCGCGATACCAGCGGCCGCGGCCAGCGCCTGCAGCACCACCTCGTCCTCGGCGGTGAACTCGGCGGCGTCTTGCTTCTCGGTCAGGTACAGGTTGCCGAACACCTCGTCACGCACCCGCACGGGCACCCCGAGGAAGCTGCTCATCGCCGGATGGTTGGGCGGGAACCCCACCGACGCCGGGTGGTTGCCCAGCTCGGGTAGCCGGATCACCTCGGGGTGCTCGATCAGCAGGCCGAGCAGCCCGCGTCCTTGGGGTAGGTGACCCATCCGGGCCCGTTCGTCGCTGTTGATGCCCACGTAGACGAGCTCGGCGAGACTCTCGTTGGGGCCGAGCACCCCCAGTGCCCCATAGCGGGCATCGACCAGATCGACCGCGGCGGTTTTTCACGGTCTTCTCCGCCAGGTAGAGCCGAGCGCCGATCTCCCGGTTGGACAGCCCGTCGGTGATCAACTCCAGGACGGCCCGTTCCCGGTCGGACAGCGTCTCCCATCGCGGGTCGGTGCCGGGCGGTCCCTCGCGCAGCCGGGCGAGCACGGTGGCGGTCACCGCCGGGTCCAGCAGCGACTGGCCTCCGGCCACCCGGTGCACCGCGTCGACCAGGTCCGTGCCGCGGATCTGTTTGAGCAGGTATCCCGCGGCCCCGGCCATGATCGCGGAGAACAGTGCCTCGTCGTCCTCGTAGGAGGTGAGGATCAGGCACGCGACCGAGGGCATGGAAGATCGGATCTCCCGGCATACCTCGATGCCGCTGCCATCTGCCAGCCGGGCGTCGAGAACTGCCACGTCGGGCAGCACGGCGGGGATGCGGCGCAGTGCCTCATCGGCCAGGGCCGCCTCTCCGACCACCGTGATCTCGCCGCTCTGCTCGAGCATCTCGCGCAGCCCGAGCCGAACCATCTCATGATCGTCGAGCAGGAACACCCGCACGGCGGCGGCACCGCCTTCGTCCTGATCCACGTCCCTCATCGTGCCTGGTGCGCTCGTGCAGAGCCACCAGGATTACGCGCTGCGATCTCAGACCGGGCAGGCCTTCGTCCCGGCGGGTGTGGTCGTTGGTCCCTGGTGACGCTGCATACGAGGGGGGAACGTGACGTGGCAGAAAATCATGCTGGACGTCCGTATCCTGCCGGGTCAACTGCCCGAGGATTTCGCTGCGCCCGCCGAGGCGATCGCCTACGACCTCGAGGTGTCCGATGTCCGGGTGATCCCGCTGGTGCCTTGCCTGATCCGGCTGGAACTGCTGCCCTGACCTGGTTGGTGGCGGATCAAGGTCCGCGGATCTTTCGACGCTTACCTGCAGTTCACATCGGGTCCGGCAAAGGTGTTCCGTCGGCGTTCCTGCCGGGTACAAGGAACGGGCCGATGAAACACGGGTTCGCCGACGTTATCTCGATCTGATCGTCCGCGATGTCACCGGCGGACCGCCTGCGTGCACGGACGATCCGGATCGAACGGTGCGTGAGACGTTGCATTCTCTCGACTTCGTCGATGTTGCAACACCGATGCGGTAGATGATCCATGGTGGCGCCGTGGTAGCGCGTTTGTTGCATACTACAACGTCCTCGATACCTACCTGTTACCTGCGCATCGCTGTGGACTCTACCTCAGGCGTTGCGTGCCGGTGAGATGGCCAGCCGGTCCACGCGCTGAACCAGACCGTTGCCGGTGCCGTGTTCGGACCAACAACGGTTCCACTCGCGACCCGAGGTGGTGACCAGGCCGCACCGCAGTACTACGGCGCGAGCCCCTCGACGAGGACAAGCCGACCCACGATGGAGTATGAAATACCGTCGAGTGGTGATGGGAATGGGGATCGGCCGGCTGCTCATGGCGCTCACCGGTTCGGGTATCCGTTGAGTCCTTCGATCGAGTCCTTCGATCGAGTCCTTCGGGCGTTTCCGCTGGTACGACCACAATGGGTGGACTTGCGGTGGGTTGATTTCACATTTGACCCGGAAATGGGCTAACCTGCTCGTTGTCGTTGTGGAGTCGTCGTGCGATGGCTCCGTCCACCACGTCCCTGAGGGAGGACGACGCGCATGGCGCAGAAGGTCACCGTAACCTTGGTCGATGACCTC
>JBOHFF010000072.1:0-4435 GCA_050699515.1 Pseudonocardiaceae bacterium | reverse complement strand
CGGACGGGAGTGGCCCAACCGACCCATGCTGATGACCACTCGCTGGCCGAGCAGTGCGGACCCCGCACACATCATTCCCCACGTCGCCGTCGTCAAGGTCGACTACCCGTAGTCCGGATAAGGAACCGGGTGTGGTAATCGCGCCAAGCCGGATAACCGAAGGGGTACGGGGAAAGGCGGCACAGGACACCGACGGCGTCGCAGGCTTCCCGAGCCACCTGCTCCGGTATCTGAACATCACAGTCCAAGATCGTATCGACGACCAGCGGCACGTCCGCGGCCATACTCAACGCCCTCATCCGCTCAGTCACGACTGACCTCGACGCAGCAGCTGGACTCTCGGTCAACAGTTCCTGGTGAATTGCGGACAGCTCGCATACCACGCCCTTGACTTCGGGGATGTTGTGGGCGTCGGCGGCCTTCAGTTCCGCGCACGCATGGCCGAGTGCGTCCAGGTAGGTCATCGGCGCCCACAAGCTGCTGATCAGCATTCTCTGGTCGAGCAGGCCCGCGAGGAACCCGTCGATCTGCTGCGCGGCGGCAGCCGGGAACTGGTGCATGAGCAGTGTGCGGAGCTCACTGAACTTCACGGGTTCACGGGCGGCTTCCAGCGCGGCGCGTACCGGCCGATTGTGGCGCACGGACACCTCGATCGGGGCCAACGCCTGAGCCGCTCCATCCGGTGCCGGTCCCGGTGCCACGAACCGGTCGCCGCGCACATTCCCGGCGTCGTTGGCGACCACAGTCAGCCGTTCCAGCAGCTCGCGGCACTGGTGCAGACAGGCCAGGACATCGCCCAACCAGCCCGCATCCGCCCGGAGCGCAACCCGATGCTCGCGGCCCCACCGCACCTTGGCCCCGGACCCGATCCGGGCCACGCCGACCCCGGCGAACAAGCCGAACGGGGTGGGGCGCTGCTGCCAGCGCAGCACATAGGACGCCAACGAGATCACGACCCGGCGAACCGTTCGAGCATCACGACTCCCGAAGGCCACCGTGTCATCGATCTGCCGGGACAAGGCGGGGCTCGCCTCGCCCAGCGCTGCGCGAACCTCCTCGCGCTGCCACATCACCGACAGCCACGCCAGCCCCCGCTGCGTAGCCTCGTCACCGAACAAGTCCAGATCTTCAGGCAGATCCAATCCGCCCGGGTCAGTGCTGGCACGCAGCAGCGCCGCGTCAACCCATCGATACACCGCTGATGATCTGGCGGCCACTTCCTCGCCTCCCTCGGAGCTGCGGCTGGGCGGGTACTGCCGGTGCGCCGCGCACCGGCAGCGCGCCTCGTCAGGACGGGTCGTCTGCGAACGAACCGCAGCTACTGGCGTCGCCCTCGCAGGTGTTGCCGCAGCCGTCATCAGTGGGGCAATCCCCCATGACCGGGCCGTAGGCCATGACGACCCGCACATCCAGTGCGAACTCGTCGTCCCCCTCACCAGGCCGTTCGGCCAGCGCCGTCGCGTTGCCCGAAAACTGGACATCCGACATATGGGCCACTCTCCTTACTCGGTAGGGTGCTGCAGGACACCCTGACCCACTGCGGCAGTCGCCGCCTGCGGCCAGGAGATCGTGACTCGGCTGTGCTTCTTGTCGATGACACGCCCTTCGGGCAACTGGTCATCGGGAGTGCCAACCGGGTAGACGCGGAACTGCGGACCCGGTCCACCGCGGTGTTCCCGCGCCCAAACCCGCAACTGCTCAGCCACCTCCTCGGCGAGTTCGGCGGCGTCGGAGCCGAAGGCGTGGACGCCCCACTCCAGGTCCACCTCCTCGGCCGTGCGGCGTGTCGTCACGTAGGCGACGCTACCGCCAGCGACAACGGCCGACGTGGCTGATTGCCGGCCTGGCGGGGAGATCAAACCGGTGTCCAGCTTCCGGTCAACCACAACGCGGCAGAACCCGTGCAGTGCGGTGGCGAGCCACATGTGCGCGTTGGCCCACGGCTCGAATCGCCCGATAGTCGCCCCGCTCCACACCTCCACCCGCGGTGCGTCGAGCACCCCCTCCAGCACACTCGGGTCGACGGGGACATCGCCATCGAAGCGCAAGGTGACCTCGCCGCCGCGCATCACGAGCAGCTTGCCCTGGTGCGCTCCGGCGCCCTGCATCGGCACAAAGCCGAACAACCGCGACGACCGGCTGACCAAGCACCCGTCGGCGTGCTCGAACGCGATGGTGCGCGACAGGCCACTCACCTGCAACGGCACGAGCAGACGCCCGCCCTCGGCCAGTTGGGTTAACCAGGCAGGTGGGATGTCCCACGCACCTACAGTGACCAGGATCCGGTCGTATGGGGCGTGCTTGGGTACACCGCTTTCGGCATCCGCGAGCACGACATTCACCCGCGAGTATCCGGCCTCCCCGAGCAGGAGGCTGGCCCGGTCGGTAACGTCCTCGTCAATGTCGATCGTGGTGACTTGTCCGGACGGGCCGACGAGCTCGGCCAGCAGCGCGGCGTTGTACCCGCCGGAGCCGATCTCCAGAATTCTCATGCCGACAGTGATCTCCGCTTGTTCCAGCATGTGCGCCTGGACTTGCGGCGCGGACACCGAGCTGATCGAGTTCCCGTCCGCATCCCGCTTGGTGACAAAGCCGTTGTAACAGTGGTAGATCTCGTCCAGGTTCGCGCCCGGGGCGAACAACTCCCGGGGGACCTTACGCATCGCAGCCTCGACCGGCGCTGAGACGATCGTGCCCTCGGCGACGAGGTCGTCGACCACCTGCTTGCGCAACTGCGCGGCGCGATCAGTGCTCGCGTCCTCGCTATTCATTTCTGGGGGCGTAGTCGTGTCGGTCACGTAGTCTTCCTTGTCGTCCTACATTGCCATGGGAAGGTGAAGGTTCTTCCTCGTCGGAGGTGATGGACCGGCGCCCTATTGTATCGGCTACGTCACTCTCGGCGACGCTTCAATGGGTGTTCGGCCATGGCCGACCGGTTGGTATGCGATCCCATCGTCTGCCCTCGGTGGTCGTACAGGCCGCAGTTCCACGACCATCGCCCCACGCAGCTCCTCAGCCTGCGACGACATCTGCCTCGCCACGCAGCGGGAGGCGCACAGGTCACCGTCGTCGTTCAGGCTGCTGAGGAGTTGCGGGAGCTGGCCCGGTACACCGGCGCGCATCAGCAATCCACCCTCGATCCACTCCTTGACATACACGTGATCATGCGGTCCCCAGTGTGGCCTGAGCCGGGAAGGTCGCTCTTCGACACCGAAGGATCGCGATCGGGGGAGTACCGCTGTGAACCGGAAACAAGCCCCGCAGCCCCGCGCAGAACACTACGGCGCGCCTGGCCCAGCTGAGGTGCGCTGGTACGCTGGTCTGCCGGTCCGTGATGACACCACCTCGATGCTGCGTGGATGCACACGGCTGTTCGATGCCCTCGCCAGCGACCCCCCGCTGCTGGCCGCGCTCGTCGCGGGCGTCGCCGAGGACCCTCACCTGGCCGAGATGTGCGAGGGCTATGACTTCATGAACAAGCTCGTCCTCTACGACGCGACCGACCTGAACGTACGGCTACGGTTGCAGGTCTACCAGGCGGGATTCGTCGACCGGCCGCACAACCACCGGTGGAGCTTCGCCAGCCACATCCTGCACGGCGGCTACATCCACCGCATCTTCGGTCGCGACGACCACTTCGGCGAACACACCGACCAGAAGCGCCTGCTCCCCATCCACGAACGCCTCGAACAGCCCGGCTCGACCTACGCCTTGCACCACACCAGCGTGCACGCCGTCCAAGCTCAGGCCGACACCATCTGCCTGCTCGTCCGCGGCCCGTCCGCCAAACAGCGGTTCCTGATCCTCGACGCCGCCACCGGCGGCTTCTTCTGGGTCTACGGAGCAGCCCTCGAATCACCCCAACAGCGCGCCGGCAAACGATTAACACCCGACCAGGAGCTTGTCCCGGAAGCGCGCCATGTGTGGATCGAACCACTCATGCGCCCACTCCGCCGGGTCGTCCAAGGCGAACCAGCAGACCTGATGCGTCTCCAGCGAATCGGCTTCGATCCGCATGCCCTGATCGGCTGCCAGCACGAACCAGAACGACACATCGGTGTGAGTGTGCTCGCCGCGGGTTTTCGTCACGGTCAAAAACAGTGGCTCGTTCCCAAACTACGGGTGGAACTCGCCCTCGATCCGCAGCTCCTCAGCCGCCTCCCGCAGCACCGTGGTGCGCGGGTCCTCACCGTCATCGACGTGGCCCCCGGGGAAAATGTCACTAAGTTAGGGCCGCCGAACCGTTCATGATCACCGTTTTGGTGCCGAATTCGACACATTTTGTCACTTTCGACACCAAAACGGTGATCATGAGCCACTCTGTCATCCATAGCTAAGTGGCATTGCGTCCAGGGTGCTGGTCTCGGAGATGGGTGATGGTTCTGTAGCTCCTGGAAGGATGGCGGGACGGGCCGAGTGCGTACCTGAGCCCGGT
>JBOHFF010000071.1:0-80967 GCA_050699515.1 Pseudonocardiaceae bacterium | reverse complement strand
GCCGGGCCAGCACCTCGGCGGGCACGTCGGCGACCCATCCGGCGATCGCGGTGAACGAGCGCATCCCGCCCAGCACCGCGGCCGCGCACAGCGTCAACACCACCGCGACCGGGTGATCCCGGCCCTGAGCACCGCGCCCGTCGGACACCACCGCGAAGCGTCGTAGCAAGTCAGGGTCATACAGCGCGACCGAGGGCAGAGATCAGCGTCGGGCGACTCGCCCGCAACCGCGCCCTCGAGTGCTCTCGCGTAGGCGTCACCGATGACAGAATGAACCAGCAACGAAGCTCCGGTGGCAACGAGAAGTCTGTGAAGGGACCGCTCGTCCTACCGGAGCTTCGTTCGCCTACCGACGCGACACGCCGAAGATCGTCATCTCCGTCACCAGACCGCCTCATCACCCCAAGTGATCTTGGAACGCCCGTGGCAATGGCACAGACGCGGCTAGGAAACACCAAGCTCGCAGCTGTGATCGCCGAGACTGGTTGGTCGCACGCTCAAGTCGCCAACGCCTTCGTTCGCGTGGCTTCAGAGAACGGCGCCCGTGAGTTCACTCGGGTCGGTCGCTCACATGTCTCGCACTGGGTCGGTGGTTCCCATCCATCAGGATGGGCGCCGGTCATCCTTTGTGAAGCCCTATCCCGCCGCCTGGGCCGAACCGTCACCCTTGACGCGGTTGGGCTTACAGTCCAGTCCCTGTCCTCACGCGCTGCGTTGGACTGGCGCGTGGATACCCTGATCGCCCTGACTGATCTGGGGAAAGTTGACGTCGACATGGAACGCAGACGCGTTCTTGCAGCCGCTACCTACTCCGTGGTCGCGCTCACAGTACCTGACCAACCATGGTGGACGCAGATGGCGGCACGGGGCACCACCCGCGCTGCCGCTCGCGGCTGGGGCGTCGGCCGCGGTGATCTTGATGCCGTCCGCGAGATGGCATCGACCTTCTCGCGGGTCGACCAACGACGAGGAGGTGGGCACGCCCGCACGGCGCTCGTCCAATACCTCATTCCGGATGTCGCAAACTACCTGCGCGGAAGCTACGCCGACGAGCGAGTGCGCAAGGACATGTTCTCCGCAGCCAGCGAACTCGCCTACCTTTCGGGATGGATGGCCTTCGACAACGCGGAGCACTCCATCGCCCAGCACTATTTCTCCGTAGCGATCAAGCTCGCCGCAGAAGCTGACGACCCGCCGATGGCGGGTCACATCCTTCGGGCCATCGCGCATCAGGCTATTGATCTAGGGCATTTTCATCAGGGACTGGATCTGGCCGCCGCGTCGATGGACGGCACGCGGTACCGATTGGCCAGCCCGCGGGAACGTGCGCTGTTCAGCGTTGTCTACGCGCGAGCGCTCGGAGCGGCAGGGCAGAAGTCGGTCGCCGCCAAGGTGCTGATCAAAGCCGAAGATAACCTAGCTTCAGCGACCACCGGAGATGATGAGCCGTCGCGGGTGTTCTTCTTCGGCGAGGCAAGCCTTGCTCACGAAACTGCCTGCACGCTGCGCGATACCGGAGATCTGTCCGGCGCCATCAAGGAGTTCCATCGCAGCGTACGCACCCGCGAATCAACAACGTTCACCCGCACGCACGTCGTGACCCTAGGCTACCTCGGCGCCGTGCAGGCGCGTCGCGGCGAGATCGACCAGGCGTGCTCCACCTGGTCCTCCGCGCTGGACGCCATGGACGGTATCAATTCAGGACGCACCCGTCAGGCCGTAGTCGACATGCGCATCGCACTATCGCCCTTCCGCCGCCGAGGTATCCCGGCGACCCTCGAACTCGATGTACGGGCCTGCGCCTACCTGAACACCAGGTCACCCTGATGTCAGACAATTGGGCTACAAACCCGGGAGAAAAGGAGATCCATGGCAGGCCAGTCTTTTGAGGTCGAACCCATCGCGCAGGTGATTGGTGGTCGCATCGAACCGACCGATGACTACTGGGGCGGCACCCGCTCCGTCATCCGAATCGACAGCGGCCGCTTCGGCCGCGACGCAACAGCAGGCCTCGATACATTTTCCCATCTGGAAATCGTCTTCCGTTTCCATCTCACCGACCCGACCGACCTCAACCTCGGCGCACGACGGCCACGAGACAACCCGGATTGGCCCGAAGTCGGCATCTTCGGCCATCGCAACATGCGCCGGTTGAACTGGCTCGGTGTCTCGCGCTGCCGTCTCATCAGAGTCGATGGCCTCGACTTGCACGTTGAGGAACTCGATGCCGTGGACGGCACACCCGTCCTTGACATTAAACCCTGGTTCCATGAGTTCGGCCCACGTGGCACCGTGCGGCAGGCCCCCTGGTCGAGCGAAATGCTCACCGAGTATTTCGCCACACCACCACACGACTCATGAACAACACAGACTTGCGTCTAAGGGCAGACCCGGCGACCCCACGGTCTTGCTACTCACGGAGCGGCGATACACGCATCCGCGACGAGCTTCCAGCAGGTGACGCCCGTCACGGATGACGATCGTGCACCTACGCGGCGGTACTGGTCAGGCGGTCGCGGAGTTCGGCGATACCGGCGCTGGTGTGCAGGGGTTCCAGTGCGGTGTTGAGCACCTGGAGCTCGTCATAGGCCCGGGGGGAGTGCAGCGCGGTGACCGCATCGATGGCCTGGTGGCCGACACTGACCGCGGTGTCGGTGTCCCCGGTCAGCGCATGGGCGCCGGCAAGATCGGTTAAACGGCGCGCCCGGGCCGAGGCGTGGTCGGGACCGTAGTCATCCACGGCCTGGCGCAGCAGCGGCACCGCCCGCCCGGCGGCCCGCTGGTCATTGATGGCTCGGGCCAGCGTGTAGTGCGCCGCGCCCTGGAAGGCGGCGAGCAGGGTTCCGTCAAGATGCGCGCCCCATGCTGGGCGGCCCGCGGGGTCGATAGTGCTGAATTGCTCCGCAGCCTTACCCAGCGCACGCTGGCAATCCGCCGTGTCACCCTGGGCGGCATAGGCCGAAGCCTGGATGTTCGCCAGGCAGCTGATGGTGGACGCCGACACCGGGTGCGGCCCCGCAGTGGCGTGACCGAGGTGGACCAGGCGCAGCGCCTCATCAGGCCGATCCAAGTGCACGGCTTGGATCGCCATGTCGAACAGCAGGTAGGCAGTGAGGTCGCTGCCGCGAGGGTGCTCGGCGTTACGGGCGATGACCAGCCCGATCAGCCACAGCCGCCGGGCGGCATCATGCTGCGTGGTATCGAAGCTCATCCACCCCGCCACCGTCGCCAGGTACGCGGTGGCCAGGTAGAGCCGGGGTCGCACTTCCGGAGTGGTCTGGGCATTGAGCAGCGGGAGAGTGGCGTGCAGATGAGCGACGGCGGCGGCGCGGGCCATGGCGCTGCCAGTGGCCCAATCCTGCCGGGCGAACGCCGCGGTCGTCTGCTCGATGGCCTCGACATCCGCGAGCCCGACATGACGGGTGCCAGTGGGATCGGCGTGCGGCAACAGCGCCGCGAGCCGATCGATGTCCAGCCCGGCTACGGCGGTGGCGCTCAGAGCCAAGGCCGCGACGTGTTCCACGAAATCTCTGCGATCCACCCAACTCACCAACTTCCGGCCATCCGCCCCCGCAGCACCTACGGTAGTCCCGAAACCGAGCAGAATCGCGGGGATCCCCAACCGGGTGGCGACCTGGGCGACCAGGGCCACATCCCGCAACGGACGCACCCCACGCTCGATGGCCGAGACACGACTCTGCTCCAGCCCAGCCACCTCAGCCAGGGTCTGCTGAGGCCAACTGGTGGCCATCCGAATCCGGCGGAACACCGTCCGGAAATCATAGTCGCCCAGCGCGGCAACGACCGGATCCTGAAAATAGAAACCCGAAGGCAGATCCCGGCGCGGATCCGGCCCAGCCCGACGGCACGGATCACACCACACCTGCCCCCGCTGACCGTTGCGGCGACGCAGCACGGCCCCGCAACGTGAACAGCACCCCGGCTTGTCGATCGTCACTCGCCCATCCCCCTCGTGTATCCGGCGTCAGCGTGATCACTGCGCACCGTGTCTCTACCACGACGCGGCCCGCTCCACCAGAGCGAGACTGCCTAGTGCGCGGGTACTAGACCACCCACTCTGAGCTGCGCTTACCCATCGCTGCGCTAGATGATCTAGCGGCGTCACGGATTCCCCGACGCCCGCACCAGGCGTTTGCTCCCTTGCCAGGACCGTTGACTGCTTGTCAACGGCAAACGGACTCGGTGGGAGCTGACCATGGCCAGTGAAAGCAGCGCACGACGTGGCCTGTATTCCGGGCTACCGGCGTCGTTGACGTTGCAGATACCCGCCCCTCAGTTCCCTACCAAGATTCCGGCTGGATCGGCCCGCCTGCCCGTTCGCTCCCCTGGCACCCACCTGCATCCCATGTTGCGCCGCCCGCCGGTGACCGGCAGTGTGGGAGGTGAGAGCCGATGAGACGGTCCGGCTCAGCAGTGGCAGCTCACCCCGATGAGGTGGGTCTGCCCGCGGCGGTCGAAGAGTTGCTCGTCGACCTGGTCGCCGACGGATTCAGGGTGCACTGCTGCGGCCCGAAGACGGCACCGAACGCGCTGGTCGCCTCCTACGAGTGGAACGACTACGTAGATCTCGTCACCATCCGCGACTTTGATCGGGTCACCACAGCCAGAGTGCCGAAGCGAGGCATGGTGGACATCTTCGCCCCCGACGTCGTGGTCTGGGCCTACCAGGGCCCGCCACAGCATGCGCTCCAGGCCCTACTGGAGCTGGTGCACCCAACGCATCCCGACGCTCCGATCGCCGACTACCCCGCACCAGCGGGCCTGCACGTCCCCCGGACCCGACAACGCCCGATGACGATCCGCCTCCCCGCGCCCGGCCGGATCAGGGTGCGGGCTGAGCGGCTCACCGCGATGACGACCCCCCGTGAGTGATCGCCGGCGCCACAGTGCTTGTCAGGACACCAGATCTCCGGCCGGCCACCGGTGGAACCAGCGACCCCCGCGCTCGGCTCCCGGTGGCCGGCCGGTTCCCCATCCGGCCCGGTGAAAAGAAGGCACGCATCATGTCTGCTGCGGTACCGCGACCGGCCCAGCTCCGGTGGTGCGATGTCGAAGGCGCGCACATCTCCCTGTTCTGCTGGGTCGAGCAGATCGCGGAGAACCCGGAGTCCGGAGCGTTGTTCTCCCGGCTCCACCAGCACGGCGAGGTTCTCGGTCGGGGCCTGGACCAGCTGTATATCCGCTTCCAGGGCGAGAGTCAGCTGATCGGCATGCCACCGCAACTGCTGCGCCTGCTCCCCGACGAACCGGGCAGGTCCTGATGCCCACCGTGCCAAGGCCACGGGCGGAGGAAACTCAGCAGCTCTCGACGCGGACGCTGGCCTGGCTGGCCAACCAATCCCCGGCGAGCACGCCGGTCCGCGCGGTGTGGACCACTCTCACCGAACTGCAACACGCGGGCGACCATCCCGGCCTCCTCGGCGCGCTGCGCTCCATCCTGCTCGCCCATCAACCCGTTCCTCGCGCCAGTCGCTGCCGCGCCTGCCGCCGCTTGAGCTGGCACCGCCTGTGGCGCCGACGTCCGTTCCCCTGCGGAGTCTGGATCAGCACCCATCTCGAGCTGCAGGGATTCTTCAACGGCAACCACGGCCGGACACCCGATCTCCCACGGGCTCCGAGGGCAGTCGAGCTAGCCCGCGAAGTTCCAACTCCCTTCGGGGTGCTGGAACGTACGTGAGAGCCTCGACGCGCATCAGGATCGCCCTCTCTTCTGAACGGCTAGCGCGCCTTTCTTCCGGAGCTGTCCGAATTGAAAAGTCGCCCAACTTTACGATTGGCGAACGGGCGCTGACCGTAGCTTGTCCCGAACTCAGCAATGAGCCGGCCCTCGACGTCCTCAGGATCGAGATCCGGTGTCAGCTGCCAGGCCACGAGCAACAGGTCAGTGTCGGTAAGCTGCCAGATATAACGGCCGCCCCAGTGCCCGACTCGCTGTCCCGCACCATGGCGACGATACTCACCGAGGCGCCTGCGCAAGTTGCCAGCCTTTCCGATATAGAGCACCTCAGCGCTGGGTATCCAGGCGCTCCGCAACTCGCTTACCGAGACCGAAGGGTCCCGGCCCTTGAACCACCCGGCCGGGCTGGTCTCGACCCAGGTGGGCTCGACGCTCACAGGTCGCAACACAACGTAGACCCCCGGCCCGATCGGAACATCGGCGGATGATAACTCAGCGAAGGTGACAAAACCGGTGAAACCACGCCTCACTAATGCATCTCGACTCCAGTCCATGTGACTCATTCTGGCCGAGTCCCATGTTGCAGACGATCTGGGTGACGGGAGGCGCGCTCCCTGCCACCCACGTACCGGATCGGCTTCGCCGCACGTCTCGGCACTTCTGACCCCTCGGCAGTGCTCACCGAGACAGTGCTCACCGACGGCGCGGATGCCGACATGCTCGGCCCACGGTGTGGCGGCGGTTTTCGGGACCGAACCCGTCACAGCTGAGCGCGCACCGTTTGGAAGCTCGCCGGGGCGACCAATATTGTCTTGGTTGCCATTTTTAGTCGAGAAGCGGAATTATTCCAAGCTATGATCCTCCAAGGACTTTGGCAACCGCCATTCTTGGATCTCCATAAAAGATTGGATCGACGTGTTCCACAATCTCTGCGCTAACTTCAAGAAAAGTTCGCTTGTTCTCGATCGGAATCAGTGCCCGCTTCGCGCCGTTATCCTTGGCCACTTGTAGCGGCTCGACCAGTGAACGCATCGCTTTGATGTTCCCCTGCACGCTCATGTCTCCTAGGACCAGTAGCGCCGGGCTGGCCGGCACCTTGCGGAGGGCCGAGTAGCAGGCGACGAAGAACGCCACACCGAGCTCCGCCTCCACCCGGTTCCCTAGGAGGTCGATGATCTCGACGTGGAGATCCGAGAAATTCAACTCCTGTGCTACCGCAAGCTCGTTCTTCGTCGACTGCAAGTAGCTAAACGCTCGCTGGACCGACTCTTTGGTGGCACCAACCACGCCACCAGCCAGCTTCAGCTTTCCGGTGCCACCGGAGAGCGAAATTTCGATGCGGTAAAGCCCAACCGTTCCGTCGTGGTTCACACCGGCGCTGTAGACCGTGCCCGGCGGCAAAGGATCCGTCGAGATGAGATCACGTCCGCCCTGCTCCGGCACCCCGACGAACTGCTCGTCGCCCGTCTCCTGCGATGTGTAGCTGAACGATGTGTGGTAGTACTCGAAGGAACCCATCTTCTTGAGCTGCTCCTTCACCCGACGCCGTCCTTCGAGCGCGATTTCAAGAATTTCGGCGAGCTCCTCCTCGGTCACCTCGCCATGCGGGTACAGGATCTTCGTCAGCCCGGACACTGTCTTGCGCACCGCTTTTCGGTCACGCGCGTTGAGATGCGAGCCGAGCGAGAAGTGTCGATCGATGAGCTCGGTGAAGTTGTGCTTACGCATCTCGCGGAGCGCTTCGGCGAGGTAGTCGACGACGAAGCCGTAATGATCGGTGAACAGCTCGTTCCGCATCTTCGGGATTTCCCAGCCGGGGAGATAGAAGTGGATGCGGTCAATGAAGGCCATATCGTCCCGGATGATGGCGGGCATCGGCGCGAACAGGTGACCGGTCTGGACCATCACGTCAATGGGCTGGTTGGTGTTGCCGAACATAGCGATACTGGCGTCGCCGGACATCGCCTCCTGCCCGCGTTGGAAGGTACCGGATTCGCAGTAGGTCTTCATGGTGGTGACGACCTCTTTGGGCATCTTCTGCAAGTCGGCCACCTCGTCGAACCCGACGACGTCCCAGATCTGCACCATGCCCTTCTGGCGTCCGGACAGATGGCCGAAGAGGTTCGCCACCGTCGTGCCGCCGGTCAGCAGCGCGGAGTACGGCGAAACCTCTTGCACGACGTAGCTCTTGCCGGTTCCTCGGGGCCCAAGCTCCACCAGGTTGTAGTTCCGCTCGGCGAACGGGATCAGCCGCACCAGGAACAGCAGCTTGAGTCGGCGTGACATCTCGCTGGGCTCATACCCGGTGCTGCGCACGATGAGGTCGAGCCACTCGTCGGTGGTGAACTCACAGCGAACCTTCCGGTACTCGTCGAGGTCGAACGTGGCGATCTGGATCGGGGTGAGCCGGTCGATCCAGAACGGGTTCTTCCCACGCGATTCCTCGTCGTAGGCGAACCGCATGTCAACCTGAGCCCAGATACCACCCATGACCAGTCGCTCGTAGTCGCGGATGTAGTGCTCTGGGATGTGTACGTGCTTGTGCCCGAAGTTTGTCACGTCCGCCCAGTAGTCGGAGTCGACCAGGCGGACCTTCACCTTGTCGATGAATGTGTGGCGACCGCAGTCCTTGACGATCGCCTGAGCCCTGGTCGATTCGTCGGCCCGGATGTAGTTGTTCGCGAGGGTGTCGTTGACGACCTGCAGCCCCATCTGGATGGTGAGCTCGTCGGACGAGGCGCAGTACTTGCCGAGCAGGAACTCAAGGACGAAGACCGGCACGTTCGCGCCGACCTTCACCTTACGGACCAGGTCCTTGCGGACGACCTTCCCGGCGAACAACCGATTGACCTTGTCGTCCAAGGGATCGCGGAGTACGGGAGTCTCGCTCATTGCACACCGAGCCGAATGGGGATTTCCTTTGGCGACCGGTACAGCTCCGCGTCGGTGGCCGGGTCGAGTATCACGATCCGCAGGGACGCAATGGTGTCGTCGTTGAGCACGAACGCGACCGCGGCTGGCTGGCCCGGTTCCAACCGTATTTGCTCGGTCTCAGCGTCGAACTCGGCGTCGCGTACCATGCCAACGGCCCCGACCTGCCTGCCGTTCGAGACGAGCACGGCCCGGACAGCCATGCCGGTCGCACCGAGCACCAGCTGGTCGTCGCCAAGGGTCACGGTGGCCGGCACGATCCGAACCGTGATGGTCTGCGGCACGTCACTGACGGATATGACCGGAGCCGTGACCGGCTTGGCCTGGTGCGCCGAGGTGCGGATCGTGACGACCGGCACGACGAGCTCTTGCAGCGATGGCCCGCCGTGGTGGTAGGCGAGGTCACCCCCCGCCCGGAATACGCCAGTACCGGTGGGGAACACGAGTTCCAGGTCAGACGCATAGCCGAGGGCGGATGCCGCGACCCGCACGCATCCCGGCGGGGTCGCACCGCCTCGACCGATCCAGCAGCGCCGGTGCAGGTCGACTGTATTGCCTCCGGGCGAGTCCGTTCGCATCGACTCGTCGCGGTCGGCGGCGAAGAACAGGTGACCGTGGTCGGCAGTCACCACCGCGTGCGCTACACCGGCCGCGGCGAGCTTGCGGACTGCCCGAGCGAGATTCTCGATAACGGTGTCCATAACCTGCCTGGCATGGTAGGTGAACCCGGCCTCACCGACCTGGTCGATCTCCTGTGAGCGGACCACAACCACCTGCGCACCGTTGATCCGCTTCGCCAGCCTGGCTGGTTGTAGGCTCAGCAGCTCGATAAGTTCCAGGTCGGCCAGCTTCGGTATCCGTGCCTCGGCGAACTTCTTGCGCGCAGCGAGATCGGGGAGGAACGCGTCTTCGATCTGGGCGCCAAGCTTGCCGCCCTGTTCGCGCACGGAGAAGCTGGATGATGCGCCCGGTTGCAGCGCGGCCATGCCGATGGGCGTGATGCTGGGCAACGCGGCGATCGCGGGGCGGACAGACACCTCGGAGCTCGCCGGCAGCAGTTGCATCAATCCGATACCCATCTCGTACCGCATGGCGTCGACGAAGAAGTAGGCGACCGGCTTCGGTTGCGCGGATACGACGTCCCGGTAGATCTGCGTTTGGTGCAGGGCCCCCGGAACCGTCCAGCCGGATGAGACCAGCGCCCTGGTGAAACCGGCGGCCATCTGATGGCAGGTGTCCTCGTACACTCGCCGCACCAGACCAAGCGGCCGCTCGTCGGGGTCGTCGTGGAGAGTGGCTACCAACGCTTCGAGGCGCCGCTGTGCCTGGTCCATCCGGTACCACTCGTAAGGAGCGGAGGTATATCTGCTGAGCCAGGTCTGCGCGTCACCGTTGGCCTTGGCCACCTCGGCGCGCACCCGGACGGCCAGGCCGCCGAGTTCGGCCATCCGGCGGACCACCTCCCATTGGGTCCTGCGTCCAACGTCGAGGTCGAGCCAGAAGCTGCGCTGGCGTTGGGTGACCACGCTGAGCGCTTCGTCGTACCGGCCCTCAGCGATGAGCTCGCCGCAGTGACGCAGGAGCTCCCGCTCCTCGAAACGGAATGTGTCAATCGACCCCAAGAAACCTGCGGGCAAAGTCACATCACGCAGACCGAGCTCAGCCTCGACCTGATCCGCCAGCGTCGGATACACCTTCGGATGATCCGCCCGCAGAACCTTCGCCAGTTCCCGCACCGCCGATTCGGCATCCGGCGCGGATGGCGTCGGCACGCCATCGAGCGCGGCTGGCGGGTCGCAGGACAGATCCATGCGGAACTCGTTCGCCAGCACGTACCGGATAGTTATCGCCCTCAGCTTCGACAGCGACGCTTCTCGGGGCGGTTGAAGCCCGAGCGCCTTGTGGATGAGGGCGACCAATTCGGGGGTGGCGGCCTTACTGCTGATGTCGGCGTCGCGCGAGTCGTCCGCCAACCAGGCGGCCAGCACCGCTTCCGCTCCTTTGACGTCATGGAAGACGCTCCTGAGGACCGACGGTGGCTCCGGCCCGTCACTGCGCGCCAGCCGCGCGATGTCCTCGTAGGCGAGCCTTCGGCCGGGCGAGAGCATCGCATCGACCACGCCGAGGGTGTACTTCCGCAGCAGGAGATGCCTAGCGGTATCGTCAACAAGCCGCTGGGTCAAGACCGTTCCCGCCTGCTCCAGCTCCGCCAGGACTGAACTGTCCAGGTCGCGCGCGCGGCCGGGGAGGTAAACGACGACGGGGTCCGGTGAGTCGCCGCCGATGTACGGCTCGGCCGCCGCGCGTAGTTCGAACATCGAGCCGGCGTACTCGGCGAGCCAGACGCTCGTGTCGTTCACCGTCACCCGCACCGCCTCGTCGCCGGTGCGCGGCCCGCCGCGGATCTCATCGATGAACGGTGCGAACTCCGCCCGCTCGTCGTACCAGACGACAACCGAATGACGTCGGATCTCATCAGCGAGCCACTTCGCCACATAGTCGTGCAGTGGGTGCATCAGCGACCTCCGCCGTTGCCGGTACCGGGCGCACCACGCCGACGCCGCCCACGCCCATTCGTGATCGGGGCAGTGAGCACGCTCCGCAGCGCGGACTTGACCGCGGTGGATGTCCGCTCCCGGACCAGCTGCTCAACCGGGACGGTAGGGGCCAGTCGCGCTGACCACTTGCCGTCGTCGCCCTGCACCCAGAACACCTCCTCCAGATCGTGCGCGATGGCGAGACTCCGGTCCACCACGCACTCCGGGACGACCCGCTCCGGCCACAGGTGCATCGCGAGGTGGGCCCAGTCGTATGTGCCCTCGCACAGCGCGTCCCATGTCGCCTTCAGCTCCCGCTGCCATGGCTTGTGCTGCGGAACCAGGCGCCACAACGGCGCGAAATTGACAATCACTCCGTCGTCGAGGTTCGGGTTCCACAACGGCGCTACCCGCTTCACTTCGTCCAGGAAATCCCGCAGCTCGCCGACGAATGCTTCCTGGTCCGCGAGCCCGCGACGCTCCGCAGCGGTCGTCCGTTCGCCGAACTCGCGGAGCATCGTCTCCAGGCGGCGCTGCTCGTGCTCGAGCTTCGGCACAACATAGTCATTCTGTACGCGAAACAAGGTGTCCCTGGTGAACGCCTGGATGTACAGCCACACCGAGTAGCTAGCCGATGATGTTGCCAGCTGCCAGTACACAGGCGCGGAACGTCGGCTACGTGAATAGCGCCGAAGATGGTAGTCAAAGAACTCCGTTGCAAACCATCGTCGGAGCTGAGGAACGTCTAGGAACAACGGCCCGGCCAACCCGGCCTCAAGCACAGTTTCTGCTGCTCTAACAACCGAAGCGAGAACATTATCAGGCGTGCCGTCATCATCCGTTACCACACCAGTGTTCGACACAGGTGGCCCAGCTGCGTCATGGACGTTCTCAGCAGGTGCGCAAATGCCAAGATCGTCAAACAATCCGGGGCGCCTCCGAAGAGTCCGATCGCCAGACAGTAATCTCTTGTCCCACCGCCCAATCGCCACTCCAAAGAGGAACGATAGCCAAGCGTTTTGGTAGCCGTATTGCTCGCGCAATGCCTCAAGGCGGGAGACCTCGTTGCGTCTAACCGTCTCGTCGAGCTCATATCCGCAGCTTTGAAGATTGTCGGCAAGTGTATTGAATGCAGAATCCAACGAGACTACGGGATTCCAATTCGGGGGTGGGGGTGATGAAAATATCTGATTGGTTTCGAAATGACTCTCGAATTCATCGACAACCTCGGCAATCATCCCCCAGTCGCACGACGCCTGGAGAAGTGCCGCGGGCGCTGGCAGAAGGCCAACCATCCCCGTTTCATATGCCCCAAATCGCGACTGGACGCGGATCAGAGACTGGTATTTATTTGTTGCGAGCGCCGCCATGATCGCGGGTAGCAAATCTTCTTCACCCTCCTCCTTAGGCACAATGACGCCGCTCTTGTCTAGGAAACATGCTCCCTTGCGGAGCCTTCGGACACTGAACCCCTTTTGGCTTCGACGTGACCAGGTTACAGCCGCACGGCCATAATATGTCGACGACTGCCTCGTTCGCGCAACATTCCCGCCTGCAGGCTCAGACGAGGCTGCCATTTCCTTTCCCGACGCAACCCGGTTAACTAACAGATGCAGGTCCCCCGAGAACCACGCGTACTCACCCCCCTTCGCGCACAGCTGCCAGCCCAGCTCAAGCGCATCTGGTGCGAGCTCCCAGCGGAGGCGGATGTACCTAAAATTGTCAGGCGTAGAAAGCCCTTTAGTTACCCGACCAAAGCTTGGGTCAAGTGAGATTGTTCTATCATCAAGCTGACTACCAACCTCCACATCGATACCATAGATAAACTGCATCATTGGCATTGCTGCAAAGTATGAATGTGCGAAAATTCGCCATGTACTCCAACGTCGACAAGCATCCTTGGTCGCGGCTTCAATTTCCTTGACACTGGCAACAGACGTAATAGCAATATTCTCGACATTAGACATCAAAACGTACGCAGTCGTCTCTACCATCGCTTGATCGAGGACACCGCAACCAAGATTGAGAAGAAGTGAAACTCGTGGTCCTGACAGGTTCAAAATGGCCTGCCGAAAACGACGGTGGTCCCGCCCGAGCATAAATGAACTCGATGTAATTACGCCAATTCGACCACTGTCAAGTAGGAGTTCGCGCCCCCGCAGCACCATGGCGGTATAAATGTCATTTCGCCCATGTGAGTATTGCTCCTTGGCAAACTGTTGAACATCAGACGCAAAGTCACCAAACGGAGGGTTCATCAGCACAGCATCATACTTCCGGCTTGCCAGGGCGATAAGCCCCATGCCATGCATGGCGTCATTCACAAAGAGACGTCGCCGCATATTTGCCGCGCCACTCTCGTCCGCAGCAAACCGGACCAGCGCCCCGCGCAGGCGGTCGTCCGTCGGTGTGAAGAGGTCCCATTCATATCCACGCGCCAACGGCCGTGTCCCGCGCGACTCCAGCCGAAGCAGCAGCCCCAGGTCGCCTGCTAGGGCTAGCACATCAACCAGATCCTTGAAGACCTGCTTGAGCTCGTCATCATCTAGACGTGCCAGGAAGTCAGCCGCGACCCGGCCATCAGCGACTAGCGGCTCCGCAATGACGATGTTCGAGCGCCGGATTTGTGGACGCTGGTCACGGCGGATGCCGAAGTCCCGGTACGCTCGCTGGGTCCGAATCCACAGTGCCAGTTGGGCGATCTGTGCGCATCTCGGATCGATGTCGACGCCGTAGAGGTTGTGCGCGAGCACAAGACCAGGAATCGCTCGCCGCAGTTCGTCCAGGCTCGGGTAATCCTCTGCGAGGGTCCGACCGGTCGCTTCGCTTGCCGGGCTCTCCGGGTCGGCGTGCGCCTCCTCGTACATCGTGATGAGCAGGTCGAACGCGTACAGCAGGAAGTGTCCACTGCCGCACGCCGGATCCAGCACCCGGATGTCCCGCGGATCTTTCTTCGGCCGAGGGGCGAACTCCTCATCGGGCCTGCGCACTATGTACTCGCACTGGTCCGCCAGCGCCGTCTTGGTTTCGCGCATCTCATACCAGATGCGCCCCAGCGTGTTGTCGGTGAGGAACTCCACGACGTACCGGGGAGTGAAGAACTGGTTGCGGATGGCCAGTTCGCGGCTGTTGCGTGGCACCTGGCTTTCGCGCATCTTCCGGCGTTCGTCACCGCTGTTGAAGTACTGGTAGAACCAGCCGATCGTTTCGTCCTCGCCCCAGATGCCGGCTAGGCCGGGTGCGTTGAGAATGTCGAGCAGCTCGTCGAACGCGGCGCGTCTGGGCCACAGCACCGACGCCGGGTCGCGCCGGTCGAACAGCACCTTCACCTCGGTGGACAGCTCGTCGAACAGCGACTCGATGTACAGGCGGTAGCCGGCGCTGTGGGGCAGCAGCGGCAGGCTCGGCGCGAGCCCGCAGAATTCGCTGTAGCCAGCGGAGGCCTCGCCTTTGCTCACGCATTGCAGCACCAGGCCGCGAGCCTCGAGCATCTTCAATGCAGCGAAGCGGTTCAGCGTGGTGAACGCGGCGTCGCGGATGTAGTCCGCGACCGCCTCGGCCACAGTCATCCCCGCAGCGCACTTATGGTTCAGCGTGGCGACGATCTTCTCTCGGTGGAAGACCTGTCGCGGTGTGAGATGTCCTCCGGCGACGTCGGCCACCGCACCGCTGCGCAGCACGTCGAAGTCACCCTCGAGTTGCGCCGCGAAGTCTTCTTCCAGCAGCCTCCGGGCCCTTTGGGTGGCGTTATCGATGGCATTGCGCGTCTGCTTATCCACGGGACCCCCTCCGTCGGCTGCGCGCTGGCCGGATCTGTGGAGGCTGGTTCTCGCCCCTCAGTCGTTCGAGGTAGTCTAGGTTCCGCCGGATCTGGTCGCTCAGGTTCTCATCCAGGCTGAGGGCGAGGCCCTCACGAAGCTCGTGCTCTGCTTGGTTGAGGTACGAGTGGAACTCTCGCCAGGCCCGCTCTCGCGTGGCGCGCGCGATGCCCGCCTTCGTCGCGGTTGCCCTGCACCGCTTCGCCAGGCCGATGAGCGAGTCCCCGCGCAGTTGCCGCAGCGAGGGATTGCCCTGCCACTCCGGGTGCTCCTGAAGGTGCCGTTCGATCAAGGACAGTGCGCCCTGGTAGTCGTTCGCGCGGCTCATCGCCACGGCGATACGCCGGAGCTCGCGCTCCTCCAACCGTCCTCGCGCAGCGGATGCGAGGAGCGTCCGCGCGAGAGCCTTATGTTCGGTGCTCGCCCGGTCGTTCTCCAACGCCTCGGCGAGCTGGACCAGGACTTGCGGTGGCAGCCCGTCAAGGTGACGGAGGTGCTCCCGCACCCAGGCCGACACCGCCGCGGCATCCCGCCGAGCGTGATGCACCTCGGCAAACAGGTTGATGGCGCGGAAGTTGAGCGGGTCCCGGCCCAGGACCCGCTCAACTTGGGTCTTCGCTTCCGCCAACTCGCCTAGAGCGAGTGCCTGCTCGGCGGAGCGGAGAGCGCGAAGCGCGGCATGCCGCGGATGCGCCGGCAGCGTGCAGGCGACCCGAACGGGGTCGGCTATGAAGATCGGCGGGGGACAGCCCCCTTCCCGCATGGAACGGAGGATCGTGGGGATGCCTTGCCCCTTCGCCTGCGCGAGCTGTAGCCGGGAGAAGAACCAGGCGAGCGCCTGGTTGCGCCACCGTGGCGGCGCAGTGCCCTGGCGCAGGTATTCGATGTCTACGCCGGACGGGAGCGGACCGGGTGAGGCGACCTCGATCCGGTCGGAGAAGACCGTCAGCCGTGTAGAATCCGGCAGCTCGTAGTCTCGGTGCGCCAGCGCATTCCCCATCGCCTCGTACAGGGCACGCTTTGGATACTTGATGACGTTCGGCGAGGTCGGATCGGCCTTGTCAAACGCGGTGTACGACTGGATGTCGAGCAGCTCCTGCAGCCGGCGGGCCTGCTCCAGTACGTTGCCAGCCAGCTCGTGGCGCTCGGCGTGCACATCGGACCTATCAACACCCGGATAGATGGAGAAGAACGCGACGGCACCCGGGATGAACCGCTGGGTCTCCCGGCCAAACAGCAGGATCGCGAAGTTGCGCGGCCTGAGTACCCCGGTGAGCGGCTCGGCCGCCAGCAGCGGCGGGACGAATGCGCTCAACGAAACGTCCGGTGAGAGATACGGCTCGACGCCGTACTCAGAGGAGAATACACCCATTCGTTGCAATGCATCACGCAACGCCAGTAGATCGAGATCCGCTTCGGTGGCCCCGTTGCACGGTCTGCGATCCCATGGTTCGAGCGCGCTCTTGCGGACGAGAAGGTCTTTCAGAGTCCCGTTTCTCGCTTCGATGGTTGAGCGGCTGACCCGCACATAGTGTTTTGCTCCGTCGTTGCGCCGGCGGAATGTGTGCGCAGTACCAGTCGCCGGCTGAATGAAGACCAGGATGCGGCGCTGCTGGTCGTCGGTCGTGAGCTCCTCCACCAGCGGTGTGATCGGCGGGGACACGCGATCCCGACAACCGGCAAGCACGGTCCCTTCGACCTCCTTGAAGCGGCTGGCCGTCAGGCCGACGCGCACCAGCTGCGGGAAACCGTGCTCGTCCTTGTCCTCCCGTACGCCACACACCACGTACCCGCCGCCGAGGTTCTGCAGGTCGTTGGCAAAGGCGCTGAGGGCCGCCACCACATCGTCGGTTTCGGCGACGTTCTCCTTCCACTCCGTCTGCTCGTTCTCCCGGCGAGCCAGCTCGGTCAAGTCGATGCGGGCACTCACGAGAGCACAACCTTCTTCCCCGCCCCGATCAGCCTGGCACACTCTTCACGCAGGCCAGAAAGCGCAGCGTCCAGCTGCTCCACGGTCTCGATGCCACCCGCGAAGTAGGAGTGGACCTGGACCGACTCCAGCCGGTCGCCCTCGATGATCTCCTGCATCCGGCGTATCGCCGCGCGAAGTCGACCCTCGCATGCGTCCCGCTCGGAGCGCAGCAGCGAGATCGGCGCGGTGCGTGGCGACGGGCGTTGGCCAGCCACCAGCGGGGCAGAGATTTCCTGTTGGGTCTCCTCCGGCAGGTCGTACCAGCCCGGCTCGCTGGTGAGTTCCTTCAAGGCCGCGGTGTAGGCGTCGATGCGCGCCTGCTGCGCGTCATCGAAGCGGCGGGCGTACTCCAGCTCGATCGCGCGGGCGTGCTGTTCGATCGCCGGCAGGTCGCGGTAAAACGTCTCGCGTGCCAGCAGGTCTTCCAGTTGAGCGGCCCGCGACTCCAGCTCGGGACCGATCCCAGACTCGTCCCGCAGCGCGGGCCACGCGATTTC
The DNA here is from genome assembly GCA_050699515.1 of Pseudonocardiaceae bacterium. Taxonomy (GTDB): domain Bacteria; phylum Actinomycetota; class Actinomycetes; order Mycobacteriales; family Pseudonocardiaceae. The sequence continues at coordinate 63,514 of JBOHFF010000071.1, read as the reverse complement.
CACCGCCTGGCGCGCCCGTTGCAGGTCGTACAGCCTTGGTTCGGTGAGCGCCTCGCACAGCTCGGTACCGCGCTTGATGGCATCCTTGATGGCCCGATGGCTGGCATTGAATGTGGCGATGGCGTTGTTCACCGAGCCACGGAACACCGCCTTCATCTGGCCAAGCGCGGTGTCCAGCATGTACTCGCCGGGAAGCCGGTATCTTGTCAGCATCGAGAGCGCGGACTGCACGATTTCTTCAGTGCTCGCAACCTTCTCGCGCAACTCCCTCGCCACCGTGGTGGCGGTGAGTTCACCGATGTCGTCGCCGAAGGTATCGCGGAACGCCTCGTTGGCCTTCACCAGCTCCTCGAACTCGATGCCTTTCCGAGGGCGGAACGCCGCCTGGCGGAACAGGTTGTTGTTCGAGAAGGTGTCGCGCGCCTGCACGGTCGTCACCGAGTCGAGGGTCTGGCCCTTACTGGTCGCCTCGATCTTCTCGGCCCGCATCAGCGACAGGACGAGCAGGCGTACCACGTCGAAGTCCCATCCGAACGGCTCGTTGGCGAACTCGTCGGCCAGGTAGCGCCCGCTAGCGGTGTCGCCGTAGTTCGCTCGTTCCTCGATACGGTCCAACACCTCTTTAAGCGGACCACCGTCCACACGGAACACAATCTTGCCGTGTTCGTCCCGGAGCAACCCAAGGCTGCTGAAGACGGGCGGCAGCCCTTGCAGGTTCTGCGCGGTGAAGATTGTCTCGGTCGCCTTCCGCACATCATTGACCTTGGCGGCGGCCTCCTGAAAACGGTCGAAAACATCGGGGAGGACGTGACCGAGGATCTGCGATGCCGTCTTGCCGACGTCGACCGCGTTGTCACCCGGGCTCCGGTCGTTGCCGCGGAAATACACCCGACCGGTCAGGCAGGCCGCGCGGAGCAGGCGGCGCAGCTCCTCGTGGTGGTGCCGTTGCCGCAGCCGCTCCTCGGCCATGAGCGCTGGCGTATCCTCGCCACGCGCCTCACGCTCCTTCTGCGCGAGCATCTGCCTGGAGCGGAACAGCTCGACGATCTCGTGGTCGATGGCATTGGTGAGTGGTACCGCCCAGAACACGTGCTTGCGTTCCTGTTGGCTGCGAACCCGAAGCTCCACCGCGAGCGCGTCGAACTCGGGTCCTTCATCTGCCAGATGGAACTGGAAGACCAGATCACCAGCCGTGACCTCCCGCCCGTGAATGGCGAGGCCAGCCTTGAACGTCTTGGTGTCGAAGAGGGTGTGCGAAGGCTGTGGCTGCCAGAAACCCGACAGGACCTCCGAGTACAAGTGGTGCGCATCCCCCGGCTTCGGACTGATCCCGTTGCGTACCCGTTCCCAGTCGTCCTCCGCCGGGGTCGGGATGCGGAAGCCGTCTTCTCCGCGGCGAATCTTGTGGGCCGCCTCCAGTTCCGCGAGCGCCTCCCGCACCGACGCCAGCTGGGAGTCGCTGGAGACGGACGGAAGCAACGTGGCGGCGATGTTCTCGGCACTGCGATGGACGCTCCGCACGTACTGCAGCAGGCAGATTGCCTTCGCGACCGGCTGAGCAAGCGGGTGGTCCAGTTCTCGGGGAATCGCGGCGATCTTCGCTCGCACCTCGGAACCGATGTTTCCCTCAACCAGGTCGTAGACCTGGTCCAGCCGGACCAGCATGCCGATCGGCTGATCGGCGAGGTTGACCGCAGGATTGATCAATAGCTGCTGGGCGAGCTTGATGATGGTCCGGTTCGCGCCGCCGACGTGCCTGCTCCCGCCGGCCTGCGTGCGGAGCCCGGAAACGACTTGAATGATGAGGTCGACCTGATAGGGCAGCAGCGGATACAAATCCATGAAGCTGTGCCGGTTCAGTTCCGGCAGCCTGATGTCAGCGGTGAGTCGTGTGTGATCGAGCAGACGACCGCGATGCTCATCGAAGAGCTGCCCGAGCACCCGCTCAGCTTCGGCATTCTTACGTAAGACGCGGCGGCTGGTCACCTCGGAGATGTCGGAGGGCTCGAGGTGGACCTGGAGCGGGAACCGATCCATCAGCCGGGCCAGCTCGATCTTCTTGTCGTCCAGCCCGCTGACCAGCTCGCCCAGCTTCTCCTGGGAGGTCACCACGAGCCAGTGCCTGCCGCGCCCCCATACACCGAGATTCTGAACGATGGCTTGCAGGTCAAGCATCTTCTGCACATCACGTGCCACAAACTGGCCGACCTCGTCAACGACGAATATGAGGGCGTACCCGGGCCTGCGGCGGTTCATCAACTCGGTCGCTCGCTGGGCGAGCTTTCCCGGCGTGATATCCGCCTTGTTCTTGACCGCCTTGACCCACGAGTCCGCCATCGGGTAGGTATCAGTGTCCAGGCTGTGCAGCACCCGGCTCGCCTCACTCAGAGCGAACGCAACTTTGCCTTTCTCCTGATCCCATTGCTTCTGGAAGAGTCGCTCGTACTCCCCCTTGAATTGGGCGAGCTCACCCTTCTCCTCGAGAGAGATCTCCAGCTCGGACAGATCGAGATCCTTGGCGTAGCCCAGACTATGCAGGAACAGCCCGTACATAATCTCGGTCAGCGTCTGGTTGCCACTTCGGATTCCCCGGTCCGTCGATACATCAAAGATCACCGCGTGGGTGGGAATCTGTTCGTTAATCGCCGCGAGGAGGACCTGAAGCTGGTTGTCATTGGCTCGGCGAGCGAATCGCTGCCCGGCCGGCTCCCCCGCGATGATCCGGTTCTCGATGGACACGCCGAGCATCTTCGCAAAGCTTGATTTCCCGGAGCCGAAAAAACCGGACACCCAGATCGCGATACCCTCGTGCGGCTTGTTCGGCGTCTGCCGGTACGCCTCGAAGATATTCGCATAGTGGCCGCGAATAGCGCCGGTGACGACATACTCGTCGATCTCGTCGCAGATTGCCATATCGTCGGTCTTGTCGACCTTGATGACCTCTTCGATGCGGCGGTGTATGTCGCTGGCGAAGAGGGCGCTAATGGGCTGGCCTGTCGTCATCGAGATGATCCCGTCAGAAGATCTTCACGCGGTAGTTGTGCTCGGCGGCGAGAATGCCCATGAACCGTAGCCCGGCCGCACCGTCTCGGGAGCCGGGATAGAATAACATGGTTGGTACCTGGACCCGGCCCATCAGCTGTTCGAGTAGCGAGTGCGCCCGGTACACCGGGAAAAGTGCCCCGGCACGGAGAATGAGCACGACGTCACGCAGCGGATCCGGCTCTGCCGGCATCCGCCGCGTAACATGCTCGACCAACGGTGAATAGTCGGAGAGTACGGCATGTACCGTTTCCACGGTCGTGTCCGGACCCTGCTCGCGCTCTGCGGCGTACCAATCAGGCAGCGGCCGTTGTGAGCGCATGGACTCGTCCAGGCACTCGACCAGCGAGATCCTGTGAACCCGCTTGCCCTTCTGCATCAGGCGGGTCTCGAGTAGCCTCACCTGCTTTCGCAGCGGAAACTCATCGGCCGGGTCATAGACAAAAAGCGCGTACGGCATATCATGATAGGCGCTGATGCGTGGCCGCGGATCCGACATCGCGAGTATCGGCTCGAGCACTTGTCGCAGTCGCTCCTCGAAGTCGCTCACGCCACCATCCTCTCGGCGTAACCTTCAGCGTTGGCGCACGGCAGCGATAGCTGCACGATGCTCCCCGCCACCTGATAGTCGAGCTTGCGGAACTGGTGCATACGCAGCAACTCGTGCTCGATGTCAGACGGTCGCATCAAGAACAGGCGCCAGTCCGGCGATTCAATTACCTTGCCCGGGCTGCCTAAGTCATCCATCATGGCGTGCAAGAGGTAGAGGAAGCTGTGATCGGACAGGTGATATGATGCGAATTCCTTTTTCGGCCCACCGCGCAGCAGGCCGAAATCGACAGCTATCTTGAGCAGGCCAGCTGCTACTCGATGTGTCGTTGGCGCCGACCACGGATGTTCGGTGAGAGCACCACGCTGATCAATGCAAGAAAGGTGCGACGCAACATCCTCTGGCCTTATCCGGAACTGCCCATCCTCGTACGCCGGAAATAGCCAGTTCTGGATAAAATCGCGGACCAGGAACTCGTCCCGCGTCATATGCCACAGCAGGAGCGGTTTCCACTCGTCCAGGTCGCAGCCATTCTTGGCCAACTGAATGAGCGGTCGGTCTCGCGCATCGGGGTCAAAGCGACGGTTCAGAACTTTGGCGACGTCACGGAGCCACGCCACGCTGCCAGCGCCGATGGTGTTGTCCGACCGAAGCCGGTCCAGATTCTCTCGCTTCGAGCGCGTGAAGTCCCAGTGGGCGAAGACGGCATACGTTTCCTCGACCATAGCGCCCTTGATAACGGTGAAGGACGACGCCACGTTAGCGCGCGAAACCGTCATAGGTCCGACCTCCGGGCGTACGGAACGGCGAGGGCACCCGGTTCGCCGCGCGCGAAGCCCAGAGCCAACAGGCTCACATCCTCTTCGCCGTTCGAAAATACTCCAGGCAATGCTACGGCCCGTCCCTCGGCCGTACGCCGCAGCCGGGCGAACCCCTCCAGGTTCCTCTCGGCCACGAGCTCCATGTCACGAAGGATGGCAGCAAGATCGCCACCGTTCAGCTCTGCTAACTCTTCGAAGAACAAGCTCCACTCGTTGGCGTTGTCAAGCCAGTGCTCCCATCGGGCGTCGAACTCCTCTTCCACCTCCTCGGGAAGTCGCCAGAGCGTGACACACCCTGGAGGGTGGAAAATCTCCTCACACCGGTGGGCCGCTACGGCGAAGACCGACCGCGCCTGAGCAAAGCGGTGCGTGCGCGGAAAGCCCCGTCGGAGCACGCTGGCACCGAGCCGACCAAGCTGACCTTTGGTGTTCCACCACTTGGCAAGATCCATTTCGCCGAAACGTGCCACGACGAGCCGCAATTTCAGCAGCCGCTCAAGATCAACTCTCGATATCGTCATCCTGTGGGTCACCCACTCGCGCTGTCATCAGGCACGTCGGCACCACCAGCTCGAACCCACTCGTCAACTTCGGAGAGTTTGAACTTCCACAAGCGACCTATCTTGTGGGCGGGCAGTCTCCGCGTCTCAATCCACCGGTATACGGAGTCCTTAGCCACCCCGAGATGCCTGGCAACGCCCTCGACGGAGACCCACGGCTCGACGATCATCGACTCCTCTCTGACGTGCAGCGCCGCTCTACCATACCCAAGCTATGCCTGTGAGACCCAAGGGCAGTCGGACTTATCCTATCTAGGCCTGTGACACCACCGAAGCCTATGCCCAGGCCTCGAGGTCCCACCGCCTTGCTCCAGGTGGGTGTAGTAGTCGGTGCTGATCGCGGCGAGCTGGGCGACCTCCTCGTGGCGCAGGCCAGGCACTCGCCGTGCCCGCTGAGATCGTTTTGCCAAGGTCGATTACGGGTACCCGAACGCCCACGGCAGCGCCGCCGGGGCATGAAGACGTCCAGTCGATCTTCGATGCCCTGTCCGTCGCCGACAAAGAGCTGCACTGGATCGAAGGCACGGACCGTCGCTTCGATGGCTACAACTACTTCGGCGCCCACCCCGAGATCCCGATCGACTGGTTCAACAAGCACCTCAAGTGACCCGAGACCACAATCAAACCCACGCAGACCCAGGGTGTCCTCGCTGACGCTCGACCGCAGCGGGCGGACCCCCGCATGCTGGACGCTTGCCCGCCTCGGCGAACACCCCGGAATAGATGAAGGCAGTTCTTTCGAGGAGCACCAGACCTCAGCTGAGCTTAGCGCTGGTAGACGGGCCGGCCCATCCACCAGTTACCGGGGGCCTCCGGGTCGTTGCTGGACCAGTACTCGACGACGGCTTGGGTGAACTCTTCAGCTGTGAGGTGGCCGTCGCCGTCGGTGTCCAGATGCGCGAAGGCCTCGTTGGTGTCGGCCTCGGTCAGGTCGGGGAAGTGCCCGCCCTGGAATGCCCGGAATTCCGCAGGGCCGACCTGACCGTCGTGGTCGGTGTCCGCGATCGCCAGGAACGCCGTGGCGACCGCGCCGACGGTCCTCTGCGCGGCGGTCGGGTCGGTGGCCAGTGCCAGGGTGGATTCCAGGAACTGCTCCTTGGAGATCGCGACGCCCCCGCCGGGGATGTGCGGTAGGTGCAGGTCCCGCCAGATTCGCAGGTAGGCCTCGATGATCTGTTGCTCGGATGGTGAGCCGGGCGGGTGGCCGAGCGAGGTGGCGACCCGCTGCCCCATCAGGACGTGATCGTGCTCGGTGAGTTGGCCGTCGCCATCGGCGTCGAGGTAGTCGAAGCCATGATTGATCTTGGCGATGAGGATGTCGGGAGTGGCCATGGGAACCTCCGTAGAGCACGGGCCGCGACGGGGCTGACGCCCGCAATCGTGGCGAATGCCCGCAATCATGAACGGTACCCACGCCTTGGCCCAGGCGCGACCAGAGCAATCCCGGACCGGGCCGCACGGCCGATGTGCTGCTACCCCCTTCGGTGGGAGGACGGTGCCCGGTCATTCTGCATCGATCCGAGCATCACCAGGCTCTGGACCGCACCAGTCAGGGGTCGAGCTCGTGGGCGACGGCGCGCACGAGCTCGCCGATGCGCTTGGTGGTGCGGCGGTCGGGGTAGCGGCCGCGTCGCAGGTCGGGCTGGACGCCCGACTCCAGCAACCTGATCATGTCGTCGATCATGCCGTGCAGCTCCTCGGCGGGTCGGCGCCGGGCCTCCGCCACTGACGGCGGCGACTCCAGCAACCGCACGGACAGCGCCTGCGGGCCGCGGCGCCCGTCAGCCACCCCGAACTCGACCCGCTGGCCGGTCTTGAGATCCGTCACCCCAGAGGGAAGCGCAGTGGAGCGCACGTAGACGTCGGCACCCCCGTCCTGCGTGACGAATCCGAAGCCCTTACCCGCGTCGTACCACTTGACCTTGCCGGTCGGCACTGACCTCACCGTTCCCTCGTGGAGTACCGCCTGCCGGAAATGCAAGACCCGCAAGACGAACGCGCCCCCATCGCACCCGGGACGCGTGCGCCCCAGCTTACGACTTCCGGCCGTATTTCGGGCCTCTCTCGCCACATAAGATCAGTCTCAGGCGTACTTCGTGGCAGCGAGGTCGCCCAACCCGAGTAACTGCGCCGAGCGTTCGCGCATCTCCGCCTTGCGCACCTTGCCGGTGACGGTCATCGGGAACTCCTCCACCATGTGCACGTACCGAGGGATCTTGAAGTAGGCGAGCTTGCCGATGGCGTGCTCCCGCAGCGCCTCGGCAGTGAGCTCCGCGGCACCCGGGCGCAGCCGTACCCAGGCGCACAGCTCCTCTCCGTATCGCGCGTCGGGGACGCCGACCACCTGAGCGTCCAGGATATCCGGGTGAGTGTGGAGAAACTCCTCGATCTCCCGAGGGTACACGTTCTCCCCACCCCGGATGATCATATCCTTGATCCGCCCGGTGATGTTGAGGTAGCCCTCGGAGTCCATCACCGCGATGTCCCCGGTGTGCATCCAGCGGGCCTGGTCGATCACCTCGGCGGTCCGCTGCGGCTGCTCCCAGTAACCCAACATGACCGAGTACCCGCGGGTGCACAGCTCACCGGGAGTCCCGCGCGGCACGGTCCGGCCGGTGTCCGGGTCGATGATCTTCACTTCGAGGTGCGGGTGCACCCGGCCGACCGTGGACACCCGCCGAGCCAGGGTGTCGCCGGCCCGGGTCTGGGTGGACACCGGGGAGGTCTCGGTCATGCCGTAACAGATCGTCACCTCGGTCATGCCCATCAACCCGATGACCTGCTTCATGACCTCCACCGGGCACGGCGAGCCGGCCATGATCCCGGTGCGCAGCGAGGACAGATCATAGGACTCGAAGCCGGGCTCTGTCGAATTCAACTCCGCTAGCATGGCGATGAACATGGTGGGCACCCCGTACAGCGAGGTACACCGCTGCTGCGCGACGGCCGAGAGGGTAGCCGCCGGCTCGAACGATGGCCCCGGGTACACCAGGCAGGCACCGTGCGAGGTGGCCGCCAGATTGCCCATCACCATGCCGAAACAGTGGTAGAGCGGGACCGGCACGCAGATCCGGTCCGCCTCGGTGTAACCGCACAGCTCACCGACGAAATAGCCGTTGTTGAGGATGTTGTGGTGCGAGAGCGTGGCACCTTTGGGGAAGCCGGTGGTTCCCGAGGTGTACTGGATATTGATCGGGTCGTCCGGGGACAACTCCGCCGGCGCCGGCGCGGCACCGCCGCGCACCGGGAGCGCATCCCAGCCGGGAGAACCGATCAGCAGCACGTTTCCCAGCGCGGGACAGCGCGGCCGAACCTCGGAGATCATCGCGGCATAGTCGGCGGTCTTGAACGACCTCGCGGCGATCAGCAGCGTGATCCCGGCCGCCTTGATCACATATTCCAGTTCGCTGGTCCGGTACGCGGGATTGACGGTGACCAGGATCGCGCCGATCTTCGCCGTGGCGTACTGCGTGAACAGCCACTCCGGGCAGTTCGGCGCCCAGATGCCGACCCGGTCGCCCTTGCCGATCCCCGCACGCAGCAGCCCGCACGCCAGCGCGTCCACCTCGGCGCGCAACTGCGCATACGTCCACCGGCGCCCACTCGGGTGATCGACCAGCGCCTCCCGTTCGCCGAAGCGAGCGGCTGAGCGGTCGAAGTCATCGCCGATCGTGTCGCCCAGCAGCGGCAGCTCCGACACGCCCGACGCATACGACGGAAGCTCAGGCCCCACGGACCACCTCCTCGGGAGGGCAGTGACCGAAGACATGCAACCATTCGCGCCGGTTGCCCGTCCAGGATCTCACCGGCCAGGATCTCACCGGCCAGGTCACGTCGGATCAGGCGACGTCGCTGGCGGCAACCAGCAGCCACCCAGTTGGAGCGCGGGCAAGAGACACCGCGAAGCGGTTACTGCCGCTACGGGGCCTTTGAAGGAACAGATCGCGAAGTTCGTACATCAGCGCGGACGCCGATCAATGGGACGGCACCTTCTCCCAGAAGTGGCGCGGCGAATGGGACGAGACGCCAGAAACTCCAGACGGCCACAAAACCGGATGAGCTCGAGAAAAGGGCCTAGCAGACCGTCGAAGCCATCATGCACGCCGATGGTACCTAACCATGATGATAGCATGGGAAGGCAACGAATCACCGACCAACGACCGTCGTGGGTCGCGCCCCTTCCATTCAGAACCGCTCTGAAGGAACGGGCTTAGCCTCTGGATTCGCTGCTTCACCGTGAGGGAGCGGAGCAATGCCTGCTGGACGGGTACTCGCCACCCAACAGGCACGAGACGCCGCAAAGCAGTTGCATGCCCTGACCGGGCCTGTGAAGGAACAGGTGCGCAGGGTTCTGCAACACGGCGGCACACTCGCGGATCCCAACCACTGGGATAGCAGCCTCGCTGGGAAGTGGCGCTACGACTGGGGCCAGGACGTCAACCAGCTGAACCAGATCGTAGCCAAACTGGACAAGCTCGAGCACGCAGCCCAACAGGTCGTCGAGGACATCTTCAAAGCCGATGACGCCCCACCCAGTGCGGTAGCGCACGCAAGTGCGAATGATCCTGGCGGCGATCACGTACAGGATGTGGGCCAAGTCCCCCCACTCAACCCGCCGACCGAACCCGGCGAGGTGAAGAAGTGGTGGGACGGTCTGAGCCCGGCGCAGCAGGAGTCACTATTGTTGACGCATCCCGACCAGTTGGCGCGGCTCGATGGCTTGCCCAGCGCGGTCCGCGATCGGGCCAACCGTTCCGTCATGGCAGATCAGAAAGGGCGATTGCAGGCTGACAAGGAACGCCTGGACCAACTCGGTGACACCCGAACCTCCGAGCAGAGCGACCAACTCGACTCGATCAACAAGAGTCTCGCTGGTATCGACGCGATCGAAAAGCGGCTCAACGATCACGCCAAGCCGCCCGCCTTCCTGCTCGGCTTCGACTCTTCAGGCCCCGGTCGTGCGATCGTGGCGGTGGGAGACCCGGACACGGCGGCGAACGTCGCCACCTACGTGCCGGGCACGGGAGCGAACCTCGGCGGCGTCAATAGTCATCTGCAACGATCGGACAGCATGGAGCTAGCCGCACGCATCGCAGGATCCCCATCCACTGCGGTGATTACTTGGGTCGGGTACGACGCGCCCCCCGAACTCATCGACGCCACCCAAGATAGGTGGGCTGATGGCGCAAGGCAGGACTTGGATCGTTTCCAGGACGGCTTGCGCGCTTCACACATGGGTGCTCCGGCGCACAACACGATAGTTGGCCACAGCTACGGCACCACGGTGATCGGGCACGCCGCGCGCGACGGGACCCTCAACGCCGACGATGTCGTGTTCGTCGGCAGCCCCGGCGTCGGCGTGACCCGCGCCGACCAGCTGCATCTTGACGGCGTCCCTTCGGACCAGGTCGGTCAGCACGTGCATTCCACCGTCGCTCAATACGATCCGATCAAACTCGTCGCCGGCATCCACGGCCCATCTCCAACAGCCCTCTCCTTCGGTGGCGAAAATTTCGATTCGAACCCGGGCGAAGCCGGACCCTGGTACACGATGGGTTGGAACGGAGCCGTCCACAGCCAGTATTGGGATGATGGTAACAAGTCCCTCGTCAACACAGGCCGCATCATCGCCGGAAAACCAACCTACTAATCTCAGGAGATTGAGTTGACGTGTTACACTCACGCAGGCGCATCGTTGCTCTGTTGTTCACCTTGGGGTTGTTCGCCTTGGGGCTCTTCAGCGCGGCGTGCAACGGGCCAGGAGGTCAAGCGATGAGTAATACCATTACCGAGCAACAAGCCGCCAAACGCGTCGAGGACAACGTCCGCGCCGCTGTAGCGCAACTGCCTTCCACAGCACGTTTAGAGTCACAACTCACACATTCCACGCCATGCGATGATCCCAGTGACAACGGCCCGAAGGGACGCGTCACCGCATCCACCACCTACCAGATCCACGAGCTGCCTCCCGACCAGTATCCCCAGTTCTTCAGCCTTCTTCGCGACTGGTGGCAGCAACATGACTACCGCGTCCTGGATGACTCGCGTCTCAGCTCCACTGATATGTACCTGTGGGTTGAGAACAATCAAGATGGCTTCAGAATGGCACTCCAGTCCAATGACAACGGCGGGCTTTTCATTATCGCAAGCTCACCGTGCGTATGGCCGAACGGCAGCCCAGAACCGTCTCCCTGAGTGCTACGACGTGCTCGCAATGATCTCGGAATACGGGATCTCATCCCGAACGCACGGTCCCGCCCGAGCCATTCGTGCCGTACACGGCGACCTCGGCGGCCTTGACCACGAACCACACTGCTCCGCCGGTGCGCAGCCCCAGCTCCACCGCGGCGGCGGGGGTGATGTCGGCGGCCAGCCCGGCCGCACCGCGCACCCGGACCAGCGTGCCGTTGGGCTCCAGGACCTCGACCCGGTCGGAGATCACGTTGCGCGGGCTGCCCTTAGGCGGATCGACGTACACCGCCACGGCCGCCGGGGTGAACACCGCGACTGCTGCGCTACCCTCCACGGTGGAGTCGATCAGACCGAACAGCTCGGTGCCGTCGTCGGCTCGTAACCCTCCGGCCGTCGCGGTCCCGGAGACCAGATTCAGCCCGGCGAGCCGCGCGGCGAAGGTGCTGCGCGGCCGGGTGAGCACCTCCCGCGTCGAGCCCTGCTCCACCACGTGGCCACCGTCGAGCACCACCACCTGGTCGGCCAGCATCAACGCGTCGATCACCTGGTGAGTCACGATGAGCGCGATGCGATCGGCCAGCACCGTCTGCAGCAGCGACCGCAATGCGGGAGCGAACTCCACGTCCACCGCGGAGAGCGGCTCATCCAGCAACAGCAGCTCCGGCTCGGACGCCAGCGCCCGGGCCAGCGCGATGCGTTGCGCCTGCCCGCCGGACAGCCGACTGGGGCGCCGCGAAGCGAACTGCGCCGCGTCCACCTCGGTGAGGTGCCGATGCGCGGCCTCCCGCGCGGCCCGGCGGCCGCTCCCGGTGGCCATCGGGCCGAACGCGACGTTGTCCAGCACGGACAGGTGGGGGAACAGCAGCGGCTGCTGGGCCAGCAACCCGATGCGGCGCCGGTGCGGCGGCAGCGCCACCCCGGCGGCGGTGTCGGTGAGCACCCGCTCCCCCAGCACGATCCGCCCGTTGTCCGGACGCAGCAGCCCAGCGAGTGCGGCGAGCAGGGTCGACTTGCCGGATCCGTTGCGTCCCAGTACCGCGACCACCTCGCCGGGCGAGACCTGCACCGTCGCCTCCAGGGCGAACTCGCCACGGCGAACGGCGACCTCGGCGTGCAACCCGGCCGTCATTGCAAACCTTCCACCGAGCGTGGGCGGCCCACCACGATCACCGCGATGGCCACCACCACGAGCAGCAGGGACAGCGCGATCGCCCCGTCGGGGTCGGTTTCCCGCTGCAGGTAGACCTCCAGCGGCAGGGTTCTGGTCACGCCCTGCAAGCTGCCGGCGAAGGCGATGGTGGCACCGAACTCCCCCAGGCAGCGTGCGAAGCTGAGCACCGTGCCGGAGCCCAGACCCGGCAGCGCCAGCGGGACAGTGACCCGGCGGAACACCGTCCAGGGGGTGGCTCCTAGCGTCGCCGCGATCGACTCGTAGCGTTCCCCGCCGGTGCGCAGTGCCCCTTCCAGGCTCACCACCAGAAACGGCATCGCCACGAACGTCTGCGCCAGCACCACCGCCGTGGTGGTGAACGGGACGCGTATCCCGAAGATCAGGTCCAGGGCGTACCCGGCGAACCCGGTGATGCCGAGCAGATACAGCAACGCCAGCCCGCCGACCACCGGTGGCAGGACCAACGGGAGCAGCACCATCGAGCGCAGCAGCCGCAGACCCGGCGCCGATCCGCGGGCCAGCACCACCGCCAGCGGCCCGCCGAGCAGCACGCACAGCAGGGTGGAGACCGCTGCGGTGTAGAGCGAGAGCTTCAGCGCGGCGAGCGCCGCGTCGCTGGTGACCAGCTCGACGAACCGGGACCAGGGTGCCCGCACCAGCAGCCCGATCACCGGCAGCGAGATCAACCCGAGCGCCCCCAGCGCAGGGAGCCACAGCACACCTGGTAGGCCGGTGTGAACCGGGTGCGGATCCCTGACCTGGGTCATCGCGGGTACTGGGTGCCCGACCCGGCCCGATTCAAGCAGGACCGAAGCCGGCGGCGGCAAAGCGCTGTTGCGCCGCAGGGCTGCGGATGAATGCTACGAAGGCCTGCGCGAGCTGAGCGTGTGGGGAGTTGCTGATCGCAGCGATGGGATAGGTGTTGATCGCGGTCGTGGCCTCCGGAAAACCGATCTCCTCGACCTTGCCCGCGGCGGTGCGGGCGTCGGTGACGTAGACCAGCCCGGCGTCGGCGACCTTGGCCTCGACCTTGGAGAGCACCGAGAGCACATCCTGCTCCTCGCTGGCCGGGCTGAGCTCGACGCCGGTCTCTTTCTCGATCTTGGTGGCGGCGGCCCCGCAGGGCACCTGCGGGGCGCACACGACCTCGGTGACTCCCGGCTTGGCCAGATCGGCGAACGAGCGGATGTTCTTCGGATTACCCGGGGGCACCACGATGGTGAGCACGTTCGTCACGAACGGCTCCGGTTCACCGGCGAGTTTTCCCGCGTCCTGGACGACCTTCATCTGCGTGGTGTTGGCCGATGCGAAGACGTCCGCGGGCGCGCCGTTGACGATCTGTTGAGCCAGATCCGATGAGCCGGCGAAACTGAACCTCAGCTGTGCGCCGGGATTAGCGGCTTCGAACTGCGGCTTCAACGCGGTGAAGACTTCCGAGAGGGAGGCCGCTGCGAACACCGTGACCGGCACGCTGGGTGGCGCTGCGGGGCCGGTCTGCCCGCAACCGACAAGAGCCAGCCCGGCCGCGAGACCGACGATCACCAACCGCGTCATGCCCGTCCTCCTGGGGTCTCGACCACGACCTGGGTCGACTTCACCACGGCCACCGCGAGCACCCCTGGCACGAGCCCCAGTTCCCGTACCGCTTCGGTGCTCATCAGCGAGACCACCCGGTGTGGCCCGCACTGGATCTCCACCTGCGACATCACCCGGTCCGAGACCACCTCGGTGACCAGCCCGACAAACCGGTTGCGTGCCGAGCGATCCACCATCGACGGGTCGGGCGTGGCGTGCGCCAGCGCCTTGGCGAACGCCGCGAGTTCCACCCCGTCCACGGCTTTGCGACCGCCGGCATCGCGGATCGCGGTCAGCTGCCCGGAGTCCGCCCAGCGTCGAACAGTGTCATCGCTGACGCCGAACAGCTCAGCTATCTCTGCCATCCGGTAGTGCGGCACGCGGTGCAGAATACCTCCGCTCCTGAGGAACACAAGCCCCTCGGCGTACCCGTTTTACCAGTGCATTGACCGGACATGAACGGGACACGGATTGTGCCGCCACCAGCGATGAAGCAATTGCCTCATCGACGTAGAGTTGAGCCAGCGCTGAGACGAGGAACGGAGGCCTGCCCGTGGTGACCGTGCGGTATTTCGCGGCAGCCCGCACTGCTGCCGGCGTGCCCAACGAGAACGTCGAGTTCGGCGAGGGAGCCACCGTCGGCGACGCGCTCGACGCCATCGCCGCCCGCCACGGTGATTCCCTGGGCAAGATACTCCCCGCTTGCAGCTTCCTTCTCGATTCCGTTGCGGTGCGGGATCGCGCCACCCCGCTGCCGCCCACCGCCGAGTTGGACGTGTTGCCACCGTTCGCGGGAGGTTGAAACCCGAGGTTGAAACCCTTGGGTCTCGCTCAGGGAGCGTTGACCCATTGCTCGGCGCCGTCGGTGAACTCCTGCCGCTTCCAGATCGGCAACTGGAGCTTCACCTCGTCGACCAGCGCCGCGCACGCCGCGAAGGCCGCCTCCCGGTGCGCCGCGGCCACCGCGCAGGCCAGCGCGGAATCCCCGATCGCCAGCGCTCCGATCCGGTGGCTGACGGCCAGCCCCAGCACCTCGGGGTGCGCCGCGGCGATCTGGGCAGCTACCCGGCTCATCACCTCAGCGGCGCTGGGATGGCCGGAGTACTCCAGCGCGCGCACTCCTTTGCCCTCATCGTGGTCGCGGACCACTCCGGAGAAACTCACCACAGCGCCGACGGCCGAGCGAGCCACCAGACGAGCGTGCTCCTCGACGTCCAACGAATCCTCCGTGACCACCGCGCGGAGTACGACGCTCGGCGGTGTGCGGTCCTGGGGAGGCGGCGGGTGGCTCTGTCGCTGGGCGGGCGCGTGTCCGGCCAGGGCCGGCTGGCCGGTCCCGCTACCGGCGTGATCGGCACCGTGCAGCTGCTCGACAGCATGGTCGAGCACCCGGTCGAGGACGGCGAGACCGTCGCGGACTCCCCCGGTGGAACCCGGCAAGTTGACCACCAGCGTCTGACCGGCCACGCCGGCCAGCCCACGGGAGAGCACCGCGGTGGGCACCTGAGGCAATCCGGCCGAACGGATCGCATCCGCCAAGCCCGGCAGTCGCCGGTCGAGTAGTGGTTCGGTGGCCTCCGGTGTGCGATCAGTAGGGCTGATTCCGGTGCCGCCCGTGGTCAGCACCACATCGACCGCGTCCGCTACCGCTACCGCTACCGCGTCACGCACCGGCGAGCCGTCGGGTACGACGACGGGATCCGGGGTCTGGTAGCCACGCTCGCACAGCCACTTGACGATCACCGGGCCGGTGCGATCCGCATACACGCCAGCAGCCGCACGATTGGACGCGACCACGACCACGGCGCGACGGTGCGGTGTAGTCATCCGGTTCTCCTGACCTAGTACGACGGCTCGGCCGTCGGCGTTTGATGTGACGGCTCGGCCGTCGGTGTCTGATGTGACGGCTCGGCCGTCGGTCGGGTCCACAAGCCGGTCTTCCCGCCCGTCTTGCGCTCCACCTGCACCGCATCGAGCACCGCGGCGGGGTCGACTGCTTTGACCATGTCGTGCAGCGCCAAGCCGGCGACCGCAACCGCGGTCAGCGCCTCCATCTCCACACCCGTGCGATCAGTAGTCCGGACGGTCGCGGTGATGAGCACCTCGCAACCCGTGGTCTCCAGGTCCACGCTGACCCCGGTCAGCGAGAGCGGATGGCACAGCGGGATCAGGTCCGGCGTTCGCTTGGCCGCCATGACGCCCGCGATGCGGGCGGTAGCCAACGCATCGCCCTTGGGCAGTTGTTCGGCGCGCAGCAGCCGGACGACTTCCTCCGTGGTGCGGAAGACTCCCGACGCGACCGCCTCCCGTGCGGAGACCGGCTTGCCCGAGACGTCGACCATCCGAGCCGCGCCTCGATCGTCCACATGGGTCAGTCGTCTCTCGGAGCTCACCAGAGCGATCCTACGGCCGGACCACCACCGATGGCGGCGGCAACAACCGAAGGGCTGGCACGCGATACGTGCCAGCCCTTCGGGATGTGCTCGTTAGATCAATGCGTGACTGGCAGGTGCGCCTCGACCGGCTTCGGCGGCGGCGCCTCTTCCTTGCGATTCTCGCGACGCTCTTCACGACAGCTTGCCGACGAGATCACGATTTCGAGCAGCGCATCGCGCCCATCCTTGGGAGCAGCCAGGGTGGGGTTGAGCACCTTCAGGGAATTCACGAGGTCGCCCACGGTGAGAGGAGACCCTGCGGGAGCCGCCGACTTGGCCTGCGCCTCACGGACCTGCTCCATCGTGGGTACCTTCACCTGCTTGGAGGCGAGACCCCGGAAGAGGTTGAGGTCCTTCTCCGAGATCGTCTGACGGAGCTTGTCGCCGGGGAGCAGCGAGATCACGGCGGCATCAACGGTGAGCAGGTCACGGTCGCGGTGCTGACGATTGAACTCGACCCTGACCACTGGTGAGAGGTCCAGTTCCTGACCTGAGTAGGGCGAGGACTTGTCACCGTCATCGGTCTTGATGATCGACGATTCACCGCGACCGTTGTCGCAGGTAGCCTCCAGAACCTTGAGCTTCAGTCCGAGGATGTCCACCTTGAGGGCGGTCGCCTTGGAGTGGAAGCGCTCAGCCTCGACCTTGAGCAGCGCGACATAGATGCCGTTCCGGTTCGGCCCCGGCACCTCGAGCAGTGCCTTGTCACCACCGGGTGGTGCCTGGACATAAGGCGTCGGCGCGATAGGCAGCAAACCCTCAGCGGCGAGCCCGAATGCCGAGGCGCTGAAATCTTCGCCAGCGGAGCCAGGCAGGGTTCCCAGCAGCAGGGCCGCAACGGCGGTTGCCGCACCGACGCTGGCAGCACTGGCGCCGGCGAGCTTCCTACTGTTCACATGCTGTCCTTTCGTTTCGTTCAGTTCTCGTCGATGAGCACGAGCGTTCCCAGGGGAACCTGGGTCAACTGCTGGAGCGCATCTCTTGGCACCCTGATGCAGCCATCGCTAGAGCGAGTACCGAAGACATTGGGAGTTGGCCAGGTGTGGATCGCGACGGTTCCCGGTCCGCCACCAAAGCTGTCCAGCGTGGGACTATGTGTGCCCAACGGTAAGATCACCGGCGAATATTTCTGTGCGGTGTCGCTGAACGAACCCAACAAGAACGTGCGTCCTGTCGGCGTGGGCGCCGACTGCTTGCCGATACCCACGGTCCAGTTACCCAGGCGCTGACCCCCCTTGAACAGCTCCATGGTGAGAGAACGAAGGTGCACCCGGATGAGATACGGGGTTACCGCCCGATCGAGTGCAGTTTCGGTCACCCAACCCGTCGAGCTGTTGGGTCGGGAGGGCAGCAGCACCTGCACCCACCCGGGTTGCTGGGCGATCACCGGTAGCCAGGTGTCGCCGAGCTGCTGTGGTCCGATCCTGGCGATCGGGGCTCCACCGGGCTCGGCGTACACCACGATCTCACGCCGCGGGTGAATCACGGCACCGTCGGTGGCCTCCAGCGGACCAGTGTCGAGGGGAGCGCCTTCGACAACGGTGTAGGTGGTGCTCTGGGGCAACGTAGCCGGATCAGACGGGGGTGTCGCCACCGGGATCGTGGTGGTTGGAGCGGCCACCGCAGGGGGCGCGGCCCGACGAGTCGCCGGATCGGCAGGACCCACGAGAGAGACCACGACGATGGCCAGCACGACCAGCAGGACGCCACCGACCGCACACGCGATCAGGTAAGGACGATCACGTAACCGGAACGATCCTGGAGGGCGTTGAGCCATGACCTCGTGTGGTGTCGGACGAGCAGAATTGGTTGACTCGCCCTCCCCGATCGGGCGATCCCACCCGACTCAACGACGCTTCTCCGTCCGGGGAAACGCCAGCTGGGGCCGTGCGGTGACGGCACCTTAACGGACCCGCGACAGCACCCGGCAACGACCCCGCTACTAGCTGTCGCCCCGATTGATCTCGGTCCGCGGGTGCTCGTATCGGACCTCGTCAGGGGGTAGCGGGAAGCTCACCTCACCGAACGGGGACAGCGCGCCCTGGATCGGTGCGGCAAGCTCGCTGACCGGGTGGTCCTCCTCCGACCAACTCGGCCAGGTGGGATCGATCCGGTCAGTGCGCTTGGCCACAGCTCCTCCTCGCTGGGTACCGCCGACGTCCTCCGGCGGGGGCCGACCGGCGTGAAACGACCACGACTCACTGTCCATTGTGCCCGACGACGCGATGGGCAGGGCTCTCGCTATTCTGGAGCGGATGCCCAGCACCGACCTTGCTGACTGGCTCCGCTCCCGGGACGACGAGTTCCTGACCGCGTTGCTGCGCGCCCGTCCGGATCTCGCTGTGCCCGCTCCGGCCGATTCGACGGTGCTGGCCACCCGGGCCGCGATCCCGGCGTCGATCGCCCGGGCGTGTGAGGATCTCGACAGGTTCACTCTGGCGACACTCTCGGCGCTGATGGTGGCCGGCGCCGACATCACGGCGGTGAGCCGGCAGGACCTGGTCCAGCTGCTCGGTCCCGAGGTGACGACCACGCGGATCCAGCAAGCTCTGGACACGCTGCGGTCCCGCGCTCTGGTCTGGGGCGAGGATGAGGCACTCGCGGTGGTGCCGGCGGCGCGCCAGGTCCTCGGCCCGCATCCGGGAGGGTTGGGCCGTCCCACCGCGGATCTCGTCGGCGTCGACCTCACTGCGATCCTCACCAAGCTGGCCGTCGACGAGCTGGGGGTGTTGCGGGCCCTGGCCGCCGGTCCACCGGTCGGCACCAGCCGGGACGCCGCCGAGGTGGTGCCGCTGGGCCGGGCTCGGACACCGGTGCAGCGGCTGCTGGCCCGCCGGTTATTACGGCGGGTCGACGCGGGCACCGTCGAGCTACCCGCTCAGGTGGGTCTGGCGCTGCGCGGAGCCCAACCGCTGGGTCCCCTCCAGCTGGACGAGCCGGCGTTGCCCACGCAGTCCTACGACCAGTCACTGGTCGACTCGACGGCCGCCGGCGCGGTGCTCGATCTGCTGCGCCACACCGAGCGGCTGCTCGCTGAATGGTCGGCGGAGCCTCCCCCGGTGTTGCGCTCAGGTGGCCTGGGCGTCCGGGACGCGCGGCGCACCGCACGCCTGCTGGACGTCGAGGAGGCGACGGTCACGCTGCTCACCGAGGTCGCGGCCGCCGCTGGGCTGATCACCTTGGCGGACGAGAGCCCGGGAACGCAGCTGTGGCTTCCGACCGTCGCCGCCGATCCATGGCTCGCGATGCCACCGCAACGGCGCTGGGCCATCCTGGCGCACACCTGGCTCACCCTGCCCCGGCTGCCCGGGTTGGCCGGAACCCGCGACGAGAAGGATCGGCCGCTTTGTGCGCTGTCCGACGAACTGCGCCAGCCACGCGCGCCCGGCGGGCGGCGCCGGATCCTCGCGGTGATCGCCGAGCTGCCTACCGGCCACGGTGTCCGGCGGGCCGAGGAGCTCGCCGCGGTGCTGGCCTGGCGGGCGCCGCGGCGAGACGGCAGGCGGCGGGACGAGGTCGTCGGCTGGACCGTCCAGGAGGCCACCACGCTGGGGGTGCTGGCGCTGGGCGCACTGTCCTCGGCGGGCCGGGCGCTGCTGGGCGAGGGGACGGCGGCCGCGACGGCCGCGCTGCTCACCGCCCTGCCCGAGCCGGTGGATCACGTGGTGGTGCAAGCCGACCGCACCGTAGTGGCACCGGGGCCGCTGGAGCCCGAGTTGGCCAGGGAGATCGGGCTGGTGGCCGATGTGGAATCGGCAGGTGGCGCCACCGTCTACCGGGTCACCGAGGACACCGTGCGCCGGGCGCTGGACGCCGGGCGCAGCGCCGCTGATCTGCACGAGCTGTTCCGGACCCGGTCGGTGACCCCGGTACCGCAGTCGCTGAGCTACCTGATCGACGACGTGGCCCGGCGGCACGGACGGCTGCGCGGTGGTGCCACCGCCGCTTTCCTGCGCTGCGATGACCCGGTACTGCTCACCGAGCTCATGGCCCATCCAGTGGCCGCGCGCTGCGCACTGCGCCGGCTCGCGCCTACCGTTGTGGTCAGCCCGTTGCCGCTGGCTGCGCTCCTGGACGAGGTACGCGCAGCCGGCTTCCTCCCGGTCGCCGAGGGCGCCGACGGTGAGGTGGTCGATCTGCGCGCGGGCGCTCGCCGGGCCAAGGTCCGAGCCCAGCCCGCACCCCGCGCCACCGTGCCCCCCACCCCCTCCGCGGAGCAACTCGCCGTGCTGGTGGCCACGGTGCGCGCCGGCGACGCCACGGCGGCCACGGCACGGGGATCCGCCGTGGTGTCCACCGGTGCCACGCTGGAGCTGCTGCTGGATGCCGCGCACGCCGGTAGCAACGTCTGCATCGGGTACGTGGATTCCCACGGTATTGCCAGCAGGCGGATCGTGCGCCCGCTGAGCGTGGGCGGGGGCGTCCTGGAAGGCATCGACCGCCGGGCCGATGAGCTACGCCGGTTCCCCCTGCACCGGATCACCTCCGCCGCAGTCCTGCCCGACTGACACGATCCCCGACTGATGCAGTCCTAGCTGCGGGCGGCACGCTGGAGTTGGGCGCGTAACTCGGGGGTGAGGAGCTTGCCGGCCCGGTCGACGAGCAACGTCATCTCGTAGCCGATCAGCCCGATGTCGCAGCTCGGCGAGGCCAGCACGGCCAAACTGGATCCGTCGCTGATCGCCATGGTCAGCACGATGCCGCGTTCCATCTCCACGACGGTCTGCACCACCCCGCCGGCCTCGAAACACCGGGCTGCGCCCTGGGTAAGGCTCACCAGCCCCGAGGTGACCGCGGCAAGCTGATCAGAGCGGTCTCGAGGCAATCCCGAGGACGCGACCAGCAGCAGCCCGTCAGCGGAGACCACGACAGCATGCGCCACGCCGGGCACCTGCTGCACGAAGCTGTCCACCAGCCAGCCGAACTGGCTGGGCTGAACCGGGTGCTGGCGCGCTGCTGTCGTCACTGCGGATACTCCTCGAAGGGTCCGTAATCGAAACCGAATGGTCGTGGGTAGCTGTCGCTCCAGGCCGGCTGCTCATCGGGACCGAGGCGGGCGTGCCGCCCGACGCGTAAGCCACGCTGGTACCTGCTCAACCGACCGCGCACCTCCTCCGGTGTGCGTGCCGGCGCGCTGGGTACCGGCGCCAGCACGTCCTGCACGCCGGATACCAGATGCTCGCGGGGCTGGCGCTTGGGCAGCCCGGATCGGGTCAGTTCGTGGTCAACCGGGCTGCTCAGGGCCTGCGCGGCCTGCCAGTCCTCATCGAAGGGGGACCTCCAGTCAGGCGCGACGGTGGACAGCGGGTCGTTCTCCGCCGCGGATTGGCGCTCGCGGAACCATGCTGAGACCATCTCGAAGATCTCTTCGCGAACCTCGGGTGCCCCTTCGGCAACCGGGATTTCCGCCAGCCCTGCCGAGCCTCCCAGCGGGTCGCTCGCCGGGACCGCACCCAATTGATCGGAGACCGGCTCGGGTCCGAAGAGCTCGAGCCACTGCTGCTGCGCCGTCCGTGGACGGCTGGGCTGCGAGGTCGGCTCTTCCAGTGCGGCGGGGCGAAACGATGCCGGGCTGAACAGGTCCGTCGCGGTGTCCTCATCGACCACCGATACCCGCAGCGGTGGGGGCTCCTGCTCAGGGGGGACGGTGGGGGCCCGGAGATCGACCGTGACCAACGAGGGGGACAGCTGCACGGTCGCGGTGATCCCGTTGCCACCGAGGCGCGGACGCAGCCGCACGGTGATGCCATGCTGCGCGGCCAGCTCCCGCACCACGAACAAGCCCATCTCACCAGCCGTCGACAGCTCGGCTGAGGGCGCCGAGGCCAGCCGCGCGTTGATCGTCTGCAGCACGTCGGGAGACAGGCCGGTCCCGGTGTCGGCGACCTCTACCAGCAGGCCGTTGTCCTCGGTGAGCCTGCCGCTGAGCGTCACGTTCGTGTCCCACGGTGTCACGCTGACGGCGTTGTCCAGTAACTCGGCGATCAGGTGAACCAGGTCGGCCACGACCGCAGCGGCCACCGTGGCCGCCGGCGGTGGACGCACGATCACCCGCGCCTCGTCCTCGATCTCCGCGACCGCGTTGCGCAGCACGTCGAGCACCGCGACCGGAGCATCGACACCGTGCCCCTCACCACCGTGCCCCTCACCACCGCGGCACACTGTGCCACCGGCGAGTACCAGCAGGCTCTCGTTGTGGCGGCGCATCCGGGCGGCCAGGCGATCGAGCCGGCGCAGGCGGCTCGACAGCTCGGCATCCGACACGTGCCGGCGCAGCTCGTCGATCAGGTCGAGCTGCTGGTACAGCAGGCCCTGGTTGCGACCGGAGAGGCTGAGGAAGACGTCGTTGAGGCTGCTGCGCAGCTGGGCCTGCTCGGCCGCCAGCCGAACCGCTTGAGCGTGCACCGTGTCGACCGCCCTGGCGACCTGACCGAGCTCCTCCCTGGAGTGCACCGGCACCGGATCAACAGTCGTGGGGCAGGAAGCACCGTCCGCGCTGCACAGTTGCTCGACGGCCTCCGGCAGGCGCCGATCGGCGACCTCGAACGCGGCGGTGCGCAGCGCGCGCAACGGTTGCAGCAGCGAACGAACCACAATGATCAGCAATCCGACGGCGAGCAGCAACAGCAGCGCGACCACACCTGCGTTCCAGTAGGCCTCCCGCATGGCCGCCTCACCGCGCACCGAGGTGTCCCGGCGCAGATCGTTGAGCAGCATGCTCTGCCCTTGCCAGATCGTCTCCACGGTCCCGGCGGCGGCGGAGTTCCAGTCACCGGGGACGGTCTCCAGTGGCGCTCCCCGCGCCGCCCGGTCCAGCGCGGCGTCGAGCAACCGCTTGCGATCGACCACCGCCGTGGCCGTGAAATAGAGCTGCCGCTGGGCGGGCGCGGCGGCCAGGCCGAACTCCTCGGTAGCGGCCTCGAACCGGGCATCGGCGGTGCGCAGCGCGACCTGCTGCTCGATGGGCAGAACCTCGGTCAAGATCCCCGTCTGCAGCACCGCGTGCTGCCAGGAGGCCTGTTCCTGGGCGATCGCGAGCGCCTTGACGCTATCGGCTTGCTGGACTGAGGGGTCGGGAACTCCGCCCAGCGCCTGCCGGTGCAGGTCGAGCAACATCGCGATGAGCTCGGAGTACGCGGGGACGGCACTGCCCGCGGCGACGCCTGGTCCGAGGACGGCCTGGCGGAAGGAGGCGAGCCCGGAGAGCCGATCCAGCGCAACCCGGTGCGCCCGCTCCCACTGGCCGCTCGCGGCGACCGGGAAGGTCCGGGAACCCGCGTCCGCCGCGAGCAGGGTGGTGAGCGCGGCGTCGACCCGCTGACGCTGCGCCTGCAGCTCGGGGCGATCCACGGCGCCGCCGTCGGCTTGCATCACGGCCACCTGGTAGCGCTCCCCCTGCAAGTCATGCACCACCCACCCCAGTTGCTGGGCGAACCCAGCCTGGCGAGCCAGCGCAGCCGACGCGTGCGCCTTGCGCACCAGCTCGGCGACCCGTAGCGCGCCGAGCACACCAGCCAGCACCAAGGGCACCAGCAGCACCGCAGTGAGTTTGGTGCGCAACCGCCAGTCCCGCAGCCGCCACCGCCGGCCGCGCCGCCGCAGGGCCGCGGCCGGCGCCCTGAGCATGCCGGCGGAAAGGGTGGAGCCGCTACTCATCACAGCGACGCCAGCTCGCAGTGAGTCACCCACGGGAACCCTCCGGGGGATCCGAGAGCACTCGCGCCCTCACCTTGTTGCCCGCCATGCTGCGCACCGTTCCCACTCCACGATCACCCGCGAGCCGACACCGACCTCCGCATAGCATGCTCGACCAACGCGATCAGGGCGTTCTTGGTCGATACCCGCTCCCGAGCGTCACACGGAATGATCGGTACTGCGGCATCGATAGCCAGCGCTTCCCGGACGTCCTCGATGCTGTGACTGAGCACGCCGTTGAAGCAGTTCACCCCGACGACGTAAGGCAGGCCGCGGTCCTCGAAGAAGTCCACCGCCGCAAAGCAGTCGGCCAGCCGGCGGGTGTCCACCAGCACCACCGCACCGATCGCACCGCGTACGAGGTCATCCCACATGAACCAGAAGCGGTGCTGCCCCGGGGTGCCGAACAGGTAGAGGATCAGCTCCGAATCCAGGGAGAGCCGGCCGAAATCCATCGCTACCGTAGTGGTCGACTTGTCCGGGGTGGCGGCGAGGTCGTCCACGCTGGTACTGGCATCGGTGAGCACAGCCTCGGTGGTCAGCGGTGCGATCTCGGACACCGAGCCGACGAACGTCGTCTTGCCGACACCGAAACCACCGCCCACCACGATCTTCGCGGATATCACGTTGGGACCACCCGCGGTCTCGCGCGGGGTGGACCGAACTGGAACGGATGGAACCGCTGCCGCCACCGGGCCTGCTTGGGGCCGGGTCTGCTCAGAGTCGACGAAGTCCACTGATCACCCTTTCCATCAATGCCTCCTCGGCCAGCACAGCCCGCAGCACGCCCAGCGGCAGGGATAGTAGAGCGACCACCTCAGCCACCGATCGGGGGGCGCCACACAATCTCATCACGACATCAACGACCCATCGCGCTGTACGACCCCGGCGCGCGTCTGCGGGGTGAGTTGCTGACCTACCCGATCGACCAGCAACGTCATCTCGTACCCCACCAGCCCGATGTCACAGCTCGGGGCCGCCAGCACCGCGAGACTGGAACCATCACTGATCGACATCAGCAGCATGATCCCGCGTTCCAGCTCCACCACCGTCTGCACGACCTGGCCGGCGTCGAAGCAGCGCGCCGCCCCCTGAGCCAGGCTGACCAGCCCGGACGCCACCGCGGCGAGCTGGTCGGCGCGGTCCCTGGGCAGGTGCGCCGACGCCGCCAGGGGCATGCCCTCGGCCGAGACCACCAGCGCATGAGCCACCCCGGGCACCCTGTTGACGAAGTCGTCGACCAGCCACCCGAAGCGTTCCGGCCGCGGTTGCGTCACGGTCACGTCGTCTCCTCCTCGCCGCCGGGCTGCGCCGGCGCTGACTCACCGGCGTTGCGCACAAGGCTCTCACGAGCCTGGCGCCCTTCCCGGATTCCTTGCTGGTAGCTGGCGAGCCGGCCCCGGACCGCCTCCGCACTGCGCACCGGCGGTGCACTCGTGGCCTCCGCTGCGGCGCCCGCGGCACCGGGCACCAACATCGCCCGAGGCTGACGCCGGGGCAGACCCATCCCGGTGACCTCGGCATTCACCGGCTGCGCCAGCGCCTGAACGGCTCGCCAGCCCTCATCGCCAGCACCCCAGCCAGCAGCACCGGCCGGACGATCGGCGTCCGGTGCCGCAACCGGTTGACCGGACGGTCGGGGCCTTCCGGCCGCACCGGGCTCGGATCCAGCCAGCGTCTTACCCGGCTGGCGGCGGATCAGCGGCGGCGAGCCCACCGTGGCGGACGCGGCCACCGGCGCCGGCGCCACACCAGCCGGCGCGACATCCGCTGCGGGGGCGTCGGGCAAGGGCGCATTCGGTGAGGGGGCCTGCCGGATCGGCGCCTCCCGGGTCATCCCCGCCGTCCCGCGGGACGGCGGTGCGGTCCACCGCACCGGGGGGACGACCTCGTGTTCCTTGAACCAGGCGGACGCCACATCGTCGAAGATAGGCGTGGAGTGTTGCAGCGTCACCCGTTGCCCTGGGCTCACTGGTCCGGCCACACTCGCCCGTGCCGGACGGAACAGGTCAGCACCCGATCCGGCGCCAGGAACCTGCGCCGAGTCCGCTACCGGTGGGCTGGCCGGCGGACCGGGGGGAGCCGGCGGTGCGGCCGGAGCCGGCCGGTTGCCCTTGCGCCGCGGTAGTCCGGAGCCTGCCGGTGGGTCAGACGCGGCCGGTGGGCCGGACGGTTGCTTGCCATCGTCGTCGCCGGTCTGCTCGGCACCGGCCGCACTGCTGCCGCTGGCCTCACCGCTGGTGTCGTCGGCGGTTGCGTCGATCTCGGCCGGGCGGCCGGTGGGCTCCTCGTCGCCGCTGCCCTGCTCAGCGGCAGCAGCGGGCTCCACCGCGGCAGCGCCGGCGTCCGGTTCGGTGTGCGGACGGGGAACCGGGACACCGTTGCGGCCAGCGACCAGGGTCGCAACGAGCGAGCCCGGGAGGGGCCCATTGGTTGCCGGCGCACCGGTCGCGGTGACCTCCGGGTCTGGGGTCTCCGGGTCTGGGGTCTCCAGATCTGGGGTCTCCAGATCTGGGGACTCCGGTGCTGGGGACTCCGGTGCTGGGATCTCGGGACCTGGGGTCTCGCCAACCACGGCTCCCTGTGTCTCAGTGGGCTCCACCGCCACTCGCACCAGCCGCGAAGGCATCAACACGGACGCCCCGATACCCACGCCGGCCTCGCCGCGCCGCAACTGCACCTCGATGCCGTGCCGGCCGGCCAGCCGGCCGACCACGAACAGCCCCATCCGGCGGGACACCGAAGCGTCCACGGCCGCCGGGCTGGCCAACCGCTGGTTGGCCTCGGCGAGCTCCTCCTCGGTCATCCCGACACCGCGGTCGACGACTTCGATCGCGACCCCGCCGTCGGCGGCGAGCTCGCTGGAGACCATGACGTGGCTGTCCGGGGGGGAGAACTGGGTTGCGTTGTCCAGCAGCTCGGCCAGCAGGTGAACCAGGTCGCTCGCCGAGCGGCCGAGTACCAGGACCGCGGGCGGCTGCTGGAGCACCAGCCGCTGATACTGCTCCACTTCCGACACCGCGGCCCGGAGCACGTCGATCAACCGGACCGGACGACCGGAGCGGTTGGTGGCCTCGGTTCCTGCGAGGACCAGCAGGTTCTCGCTGTTTCGCCGCATCCGGGTGGCGAGGTGATCAAGCTGGAAGAGGTTCTCCAACTGTTTCGGGTCCTGCTCGCCGCTCTCCAACCGGTCGATCAGCTTGAGTTGGCGCTCGACCAACCCCTGGGTACGGCGCGAGAGGTTGACGAAGATGTCGTTGACACTGGACCGTAGCTGGGCCTGCTCAGTGGCCAGCCGGACCGCTTGACTGTGCACCTCGTCGAACGCCCTGGCGACCTGGCCGATCTCCTCGCGGGTCGCCACCGGCACCGGCTCGATCGCCATCGCGGGAGCGTCACCGTCGCGGATCCGGGCCATCGCCTCGGGCAACCGCCGATCAGCGACGTCCAGCGCGGTGCGCTTGAGGACGCCGAGCGGCCGCAGCAGCGCCCGGGTCACCATGACACCGACCAGCACCCCCAGCGCCAAGGCGAAGAACAGGATGACCGCGTTGAGCCCGGCCGTGGTGCGTACCTGCTCGAACAGTCCCTGGGCGGTCTGCTCGACCCGCTGCCGCAGCCCCGCCTCGACGTTGGCGATGTTGTCGACGACCACCGCGTTGCGCTGATCCCAGTCCTGCGGTGGCGTGTTCAGCGGCTGCCCCGCGAGAGCGCGGTTGAGCACCAGCTGCAGGATCCTCTGGCGGGACAGCTCGGCATCCGGACCGATCCCGGCGATGGCGGCGGCCCGCTCCGCGGGCGCCAGGGTCGACCGGACGGCGTCCTGCTGGGTGGCCAGCCGGACGGTGGCCGTCCGCAGGTCCTCGATCTGGCCGGGGCTGAGGCGATCGAGGTACAGCCCCCCCGACACGATCGCGTGCTGCCGGCTGACCTGCTCGCGACCGACGAGCAGGTCATGCGCCGCGGCGGCGTTGTCGGTGACGGCGACGTCATCGAGCTGGCGGGTCAGCGCGGCATCCAGCTGGATCAGCGGATCGATCGCGTCGCTGTACTCACTGACCACCACCTCGACGGGACCGAAACCTGTGGTCACGCTCGCCCGCAGTGGAGCCAGCCCACCGAGCTCGCCGAGCGCGGTGCGGGCGAAATCCAGGCCCTGCACCTGGCCGGCGGCGTCGGTGACCAACCTCACGTTGTCGTCGACGGCGCGGAACTGGGCGTCGAGAACCTGCCGGTCCCCCACCCGGCCGGTGGCCACGAACGCCGCCGCGATACCCCGTTCCCGCGCCACGGAACCGATCAGATCGGAGAGCTGTTGCTGCACGCGCGCGATCTGGGTGATCCGGGCGTACCCGGGCGCGGCGTCCGCTTGATCCACAATCCGCAGGATGCCCGCCACGAGGGCCACGATGGTCGGCACGAGCAGGACCGCGGCCAGCTTGACCACCACGGGCCAGTTGCGCCAGTACCACCGGGACCGGACGGTCTGCGGCGCGCGACCCACTCCGGCCTCCGGGACCGGCCCCTCCGGAGGCCGACTGAGTAGGGCGGTCATGACCAGCCTCCCGCGGACGGGAGTGGCGAGCTACGCGCTGGCACGGTGAGGTCCCTCCCCAGGGCTCGACAGTGGCCGGGCATCCGGCTCGCCACAGGTCACCGCGGTCGTGGGCGATCTGCACCGCACCGACGGAAATACCTCTGGCGCCGAGCCGGATGCGCGCCCGTTGTAGGGCACGGACGATACGACGGTCCGGGCCGGACCTTTCCGCGGGTCTGGTTACCGTGCTCCCGGGCGGCCGGTGGCGCCAGTGCCGTCGACCGACAGCACCCGCCCGGTCCAGACTTCATTACCCTGATGGGGTCCGATGCGCTACTGAAAGTAGTGGACGGCTCACCAAGTTCGGAGGAATCCGTTGAGCTCAACGCCTGAGGCCGGACCACTCATCGTCCAGTCCGACAAGACGCTGCTGCTGGAGATCGACCATCCAGCGGCCGGCGCGGCCCGCGCCGCAATCGCGCCTTTCGCCGAGCTCGAGCGCGCACCCGAACACATGCACACCTACCGGGTCACCCCGCTGGCGCTGTGGAACGCCCGGGCCGCGGGGCACGATGCCGAGCAGGTCGTCGACGCGCTGGTGCGCTTCTCCCGCTACGCCGTACCGCAGCCGCTGCTGGTCGACGTGGTGGACACCATGGGCCGCTACGGTCGGCTGCAGCTGGCGCAGCACCCGGTACACGGGCTGGTGCTGGTGTCCCTGGATCACGCCGTGCTCGAGGAGGTGCTCCGCAACCGCAAGATCGTCCCGATGCTGGGCGCGCGGGTCGATCACGACACCGTGCTGGTGCACCCCTCCGAGCGCGGCCGGCTCAAACAGGGCCTGCTCAAGATCGGCTGGCCGGCCGATGACCTGGCCGGTTACGTTGACGGGGAGGCCCACCCGATCGAGCTGGCCGAGGACGGCTGGTCACTGCGGGACTACCAGCGTCACGCGGTGACCGGATTCTGGGCCGGGGGCTCGGGGGTGGTGGTGCTGCCCTGCGGGGCGGGCAAGACCCTGGTCGGCATCGCCGCGATGGCCCAGGCGCAGGCGACCACGCTGATCCTGGTCACCAACACCGTCGCCGGTCGGCAGTGGAAACGGGAGATCACCGCGCGCACCTCGCTGTCCGAGGACGAGGTCGGCGAGTACTCCGGGGAACGCAAGGAGATCCGCCCGGTGACGATCGCGACCTACCAGATCATGACCCGGAAGTCGAAGGGCGAGTACCGGCACCTGGATCTGTTCGACACCCGGGACTGGGGGCTGATCATCTACGACGAGGTGCACCTGCTGCCCGCACCGGTGTTCCGGATGACCGCGGACCTGCAGTCCCGCCGCCGGCTCGGACTGACCGCGACCCTGGTGCGCGAGGACGGCCGGGAGGGCGACGTGTTCTCCCTGATCGGACCCAAGCGCTATGACGCACCGTGGCGCGACATCGAGGCCCAGGGCTGGATCGCGCCGGCCGACTGTGTCGAGGTCCGGGTCACCCTGACCGAGGGCGAGCGGCTGCGCTACGCCACCGCGGAGCCCGACGAGCGCTACCGCGTGTGCTCCACCGCCCGCAGCAAGCTCTCCGTCGTCGCCGCCATCCTGGACCGCCACCCTGACGAGCCGACCCTGGTGATCGGGGCCTACCTGGACCAGTTGGAGGAGCTCGGTGAGGCGCTGGACGCGCCGGTGGTGCAGGGCTCGACCAGCAACCGGCAGCGCGAGGAGCTCTACGACGCCTTCCGCAGCGGCGCGGTGCGCAGGCTGGTGGTGTCCAAGGTGGCCAACTTCTCCATCGACCTACCGGAGGCCTCGCTGGCCGTGCAGGTCTCCGGCACGTTCGGCTCCCGGCAGGAGGAAGCCCAGCGCCTGGGCCGGCTGCTACGCCCCAAGAGCAACGGCCGCCAGGCGCATTTCTACTCGGTGGTCTCCCGAGACACCCTGGACACCGACTACGCCGCCCATCGCCAGCGTTTCCTCGCCGAGCAGGGCTACGCCTACCACATCATCGACGCCGACGACCTGCACTGAGCGTTCAGGCGGTTTCGGGTAGCTCCACTGTCGAGCCCGGCATGGCTGGCGCGGTGGGCTGCGCGCTCCTGCGGGCTTTGCGCGCGGCACGCAGCCAGCGGATGACCAGTGCGAGCAGGACCAGCGCGCCGAGGACGGGCAGGGCGCGTTTGGCGACTGCTCCGCCGGCCGCGTCGAGCAGATCGATCTCGTCGGACACCGGCGGTGGCACCGGCCGCGGCTGCGTCGGCTGCACCCGTGCCGGTTGCATCGGTTCCGAGGGGATCGGTTCCGGAGGTGGGGCGGGTTCGGGTGCCTGCTGGGGTGCCAGGGTGCTGCTCAGGCAGTCCGCGAACTGACCGAGGATCTTCCTGCTGACATCCTCGATCAGGCCCCGGCCGAACTGGGCGGGCCTACCCGTGACGGTCAGGTCGGTGATCACGGTGACCGTGGTGCCATCCCCGTTCTCCACGAGAGCGGCCTGCACCCGGGCCGCCGCGGTGCCCTGGCCGCCGGATGCCGTGCCCGAGGCCTCGATCACGGTCCGATGGGCCATCTCGTCGGTTCCGGTGAAGCGGCCCGACCCCCGGTACTGTAAAGAGATCGGGCCGAGCCGGACCTTCACGATTCCCGCGAACTCCTCACCACTGGTCGAGGTGATGGTGGCTCCGGGGAAGCACGGGGCCACCCGTTCCGGATCCAGCAGAGCCTGCCAGACGGTGTCGATGGGCGCCGGGACGGTGAAGTGGTGCTCGAGCCTCATGCCGATCAGCTTCTCACTACAGCAGTTGCGGCGCCCCCTGCACTGCAATTCGTCTCAAAGCACCGGTGGGTAAGGTCGCGGTCGTGAATTCAGACGAACAGGACGCCGCCGTCGCGAGCTTCGCCTTCGAGCTCGGGGTGCTCAAGCGGATGCGGCGGACCGGCTGGTGGCATCTCGGTGTCCGCGATCCCGAGTCGGTCGCGGAACACAGCCTGCGGGTCGCCCAACTCGCCTCGATCATCGCGGCGATCGAGGGCGCCGAGCCAGGCCGGGCGGCGCTGCTCGCGATCTGGCACGACTCGCCGGAGACCCGCACCGGCGACATCCCGCACACCGCCGGACCGTACCTCGATGAGCGCTCCCCCGAAGTGATCACCGCTGACCAGACCGCCGCATTGCCCGACACCGCCCGCAAGACCGTGCAGGAGTCGGTCATCGAGTACGAGGCGCAGCAGACTGCCGAAGCACGTTGCGCGAAAGACGCCGACAAGCTCGAATGTCTGATCCAAGCGATCGAGTACCAGAACGCGGGTTACGCCAAGGCCCAAGGCTGGATCGAGTCCTCCCGCGCCGACCTGCACACCGACGCCGCCCGCCGCATCGCCGACGCCGCAGTGCGTACCTCTCCACTCGCCTGGCGAGCCCGCTGAATCCTCCAGAACATTCCCGGCTCTACGGCAGGTAGTTGAGTAGGTAAATGCCAGCTCCACCGACGGTGCAGAGGGTGGTGGCCTCGGGATGCCAGGAAATCCCGACCACGGGGCTAGCTAGTCGGAGAGCGCAGTGGCATCGACCACTAGCGACCTGCCATACCCGGACCGTCTGGTCATTGCTGGCGGTAGCGAGCAGAGTGCCGTCCGGGGAGAACGCGCACCATTCGACCCAGCTCTCGTGTCCGGTCAGTATTGCGTGTTCGGTGCCATCGCTGACCTGCCACAGCCGCACTGTCCGGTCGTCGCTGGCGGTAGCGAGCAGGGCCCCGTCCGGGGAGAACGCACAGCCCCACACTCCGCCGGTGTGGCCTGTGAGTACCGCCTGTTGGGTGCCGTCGCGAACCCGCCACAACCGCACCGTCCCATCACCGCTGGTGGTGGCAAGCAGGATCCCGGTCGGGGAGAATGCACAACCCCACACTCCGCCGGTGTGACCGGTCGGAGTGGCTAGCTGAGCCAGGTCAGGCTGGTCAGGCAGCGGCCAGGCAGGCTCCAGCCGTGGCCGAGGCAGCACACCCCGATAACTGTCAAGGGCGGCTTGCAGCGCGGGTACGCCGTGCACTCGGCTGGCGAGGGTCGCGCCGAGGGCGGCCGGTGGGTCGATCGAACCGAGCAAGGGCGCAGCATGCCGCAGCACTTGCCGCAAGGGTGGCAGCGGTGGGGGTGTCGACCAGCTCCAGGTCGGTCTGAACTGTGACCACCGA
The DNA here is from genome assembly GCA_050699515.1 of Pseudonocardiaceae bacterium. Taxonomy (GTDB): domain Bacteria; phylum Actinomycetota; class Actinomycetes; order Mycobacteriales; family Pseudonocardiaceae. The sequence goes on along the minus strand of JBOHFF010000071.1, from coordinate 30,751 downwards.
TCCGAATCGCCGGGTCTTGGCCTCCACCCACCGCAGATCACAGACCAGATCGGCCAGTGCGTCGTCTTGACCCGCCTTGTGCAGGTGGGAGGGCAGATAACGCCACAGGTAGCCGGCGTGTGCCGGCAGCAGCCACCACGGCGTGCTCGACCGCTCGGAGATGGGCAGGAGCTCGGCCGCAGCAGCAGTCAGCCGCCGGTGTACCTCCGTGTGTTCTGGGGCACTACGGCGAGTCTGCAGGTAGGCGCGCATCACGTCGTGCAGCACCAGGCGCGGGCCTGGCGGGTCCAGCCTGTGGTCGGCGACCAGACCCAGCCCCACCAGCTCGTCGCACAGTGCCTCGACCCGGCAGCAGGGCCAGAGCAGTTTCAGCACATCCAGCGGAATGTCGACGTCCTCAGGGAAGATCGCCAGGTCGAGGTAGCGTTGCCGGTCGGCCGGGTCCACCAGGGCCAGGCTCGCGGCAATGGTGGCCGCCACCGCCTGGTTACGGTCCACTGGCCGGGCTGGATCGAACGCCACCGGTCCGTCGGCGACCAACCGGTCCACCATCTCGGCTGCTGCGCGCTGTGACCGCTGCCCGCAGGCCACCCGGCGCCGCAGCACACCATTGATCAGGTTCAGCAGCACCGGCCACCGTCCAGCCAGACCCACCAGCCGATCCGCCAAGTCAGCAGGCAGTCCCGATACCCCGTCCATGACCAGCTGGCGGGCCTGATCGCCGGACATCGCGTCCACCCGGATCCGCGGTCCGTCAACGGGCAACAGGTCGGGGATGCGGGTGGTGACCAGTCGGGTGCAGCACCGGCCGCCGACGCGAAAGGGCCGCAGCTGCGGCTCCTCCCACACATCGTCGACGACCAGCAACACCGGCGCACGCTCGTCCAGCAGCCGGCCCAGCTCAGCTCCGGCGGCGTCCGGGTCCGAGATCGCTGGTCGCTGCCCGCTCAGCACGAAAGCCAGATCATTGATGCGCTCCGCGAGGTCCGCGCCGCGCACCTCCTGACCCACCGTCACCCAGAGCAGGCCACCGGGATAGCGCTGGTCGATCTCCGGCCGGTGACACACCCACGTCGCCAAGCGAGTCTTGCCGAAGCCACCCGCCCCCTGCAGCCCGGTCGTCAACCCCACCTCGGCCGGCGTCGAAGCCGCCAATGCCGCCACCAGCCGATCACCCAGTTCGGGTCGCTCCACCATCCGATCCAACGGAGGGACCATCCACGGCCGCCGGGCAGCATCCACTGTCTCGGCAGGTGTGCGCACCCGCGCCCGGTCGGCGAGCACCAGTACCAGACCCAGCGCGGTGATCGGCAGCGCCAGGATGTTCGCCCAGCCGGCTACCTCATTCAGGTTCCCTGCCGTAACCGCCCAGACCGGCAGCGCCACACACACCACCGACAGCGCCCACCCGAATAGACCCCACCCCACCCGAGACCGCCACGACGACCCCGGCAGACGCCAACGCACGGCACGGACTTGCGTAACCACACCATCGCCCTCCGGCCCTCGCGAGGGTTCCTAGGGATGTCAGCATGCCAGTGTAAGTTTTGATCTTCCCGCGTGACGCCGGTCAGGTACCGGCGTGGTCATAGCGCGCCCTCACAGGGCACCAGTCAAGCTATCACTCGGTGCAGTCATATTGATATCATGGCGCTCATACGACAGCTGTTGCTCCGGATCCCCGACGACCTACACGCTCCGATCACCGGCCGGGCGCGCCGTTCCGGGCGCTCGGCCAACGCGATCGCAACGGAACTCTTGGAGCAGGGAGTGGCCGACGAGTCCGGCGACGCCAGGGCCACCTTGCGGGGGCGAGCCCGGCGGCTGGGCGTACTCGCCACCCCCGCAGCCGTCACCGTGCCCGCTCCCGACCGGGAGGCTGCTTTGGCGTCGGTGCAGGGCATCGGTCCGATCCTCAGCGAACTGCTGGCCGACGGACGCTGAGTGCTGGTCTACGTCGACTCGTCGGTGCTCGCGCGAGCGTATCTGCCCGGCGAGGAAGGGCACGCGGAGGCGGCGGCTCTACTCGCCGGCACCGATCACCTTCTGGTGACAGCAACCTGGACTATCGTTGAGGTGACGTCCACATTGGTGCGGGCTACTCGGGTGGGGCGGCGCGGCGACATCGATGCCTTGCTCGCTGTGCTCGCGGCCGATACCGGGAAGGACGGGACAGTCACACTGCTTCGAGCCGACACCGAGCAAGTGGAACTCCGTGCTCTACAGATCGTCCGTGAGCACGCGTTACAGTCGCTCGATGCGATGCACCTCGCAGTCGCCACCCTCGCCGCCGTCCCCCTACTGGACCCTGGTGATTCGCTCGGTCTCGCGAGCCGCGATAAAGCCCAACGGCAGGCCGGGATCGCGCTGGGCTTCGTCGAGGTGTGAGAAGGGGTTGCCCGCTCGTCGCAGGTCGTGGAGAAATCGACCCGCGTGACGCCGGTCAGGTACGAGCGTGGAGCTGCCGCAGGATGCTGGCCAGATCCGGCGGTTGGTCGGTGGTGGTGTCGGCCCAGCGACGCAGGATCTCGGCGGTGGCCAAGGCGAGATCGGGCGGTAGGTGCTGGGCGCGCAGGGTGTCGGCGACCTCGTGCATCTCCGGTGCCCAGCGCCAGGCGCGGGCGGCGACGCTGAGCAGATACTCCCGATCGGCCAGGATGTCGCGGGGCATCCGCTCCGCCTCGGCCAGCAGGGCCTGGGTGATGCCATGATCGTCGGCCAGAGCGTGCGCCAGGGCAGCAGCGGCGCGGCTGGTTCGCTGGAAGCAGGCGAAGGTCATCTTCAGCGCGCTGGCCTGGCCCGGGTCCTCCCCGAGAATCACCGGTTCGACGAGCGAGCCGGTGAACAGGTCCGCGACCTGACGGCTTGCGGTCGGAACGCCGGCGAGGTAGAGCCGCACGGAAGCTTGCCCGCCGGGGGGTGACCCGAAGATGCACCCGTCGATAACGGTCGTTTCGGCGTCGGTGAATACGGTGGCGATCCGGTGCATCCGCGCGGGGCTGATCGCGTTCGCCTCGACGTAGATACCGCGGTACCCGAGTCCAGCAACCGTGTTGGCGATCTCCTCGGCCACCGCGGGCGGGCAGATCGACAGGACGATCTCGCTGTTGCTGACCAGTTCACCGAGCGAAGCCGGACGCAGTCCAGCGTCCTCAGCGCGATGGAGAGTAGCCGTGCTGCGCCCGTCGGGACACCACAGGACAGTGTGGCCGCTGATCGTGAGGTGCGCGGCGACGGCGGCCCCCATCCGGCCCGGGTGCAGCAGCCCGATCGTGACCGGAGCACTCACCCGCTGGCTCCGGGGAGTGCAGGGGGTGCGTAGTCACAGGTGAAGCTGCGGATCTGGTCGTGCAGATCCAGCGCCAGCGCGGAGGTCTGATACCTCGGTCGCCGCAGCGCGCGGCTCACCTGGTTCAGGCGGCGCGAAACGCTTTCGATACGGCGCTGAGTGGCGATCGCCAGCACACCCTGAAACTGTTCAACAGCGCCGTCGAGATCGTCACGACCGAGCCGGGCTGCAGCGAGGTCCAACCGCGCCAGGCACAACTCACCAAGCCGGCGGTGCTCCGCGGGGTCGGCCTCATAGAGTTCGACAGCCTGAGCCGCGTCTCGCTCGGCCTCGATGTAGCTGTCCTGCCCACCCAGCCACAGCCGTGCGGTCGAGGCGCAGTAGCTCTGCTTGGCTAGGGGGAAGGCGAGCATCCCGCAAGGGTCGTCCGGCCCCCGCACCTCCTCGCGGGCCTGCTCGGCTCGGGCGAGCGCATTTTCGGTGGCCCGCTGGTCACGCAGTCGGGCGTGCGCCCGGGCCTCGATCGAGGCCAGCCGGACCCTGGCCGTCCCGGTCTCCGGGACATACCGCCAGCCGTCCATGGCCAACTCGACAGCGGCGCGGGATCGCTCGTCCCAGTAGGCCACCAGGCTTTGCGTACCACGCACCCAGGCACGCAGCGCGTTGTTCCCGGCCAGCTCGGCGCATAGAAACGCGGTTCGAGCCTGTGTTTCGGCCGCAGGCAGCCAACCAAGATCGAATGAGGCATTGGCGAGCACCCCACACAACACACCAGCCACCAGGTACAGCTCGCGGCTCTGCTCCGGATACTGGCGGCCTTCAAGCAGCTCGAACGCCCGGTTCCGCAACTCTTGCACTTCGACGAATATCGGGTAGACGGGCCGGTTCGGATAGGTCATGACGATCCGCGTCAGGTCAGCCCGGAACTGTTCCAGAGTGCGCGGACCGACGTTGGACTGCTCGGCGAACTGTCCGAAACGCGCCGACTCGGCGGCGGCCATCGCCACCTCCCTCTGCAATGCCACGTCCTCCACCGGCTGGCTGCCGACCGGTACCGGTACCTCGACCGTAGTGACCTCGACCCGAGACGTCGGGACCGGCGGCCCGAACAGCCGCTCGGCGCGCTCACCGAACATCTGCTCCAGGACCCGGCAGGCCGCCGCGTGCGGAATACCATCGAGCTCGCCCGCCAGCCAGCGGGTCACCTGCCGCGTCGAGACGGTGAGCCGTTCGTCGAGCTGATCCGATGCGCGAGCGAAGTCTTTCTGGAACTCGGCCTTCGTACGCCGTAACTGGCGCACGAGCTGCTCCAACCTCGTCCGCGGAAGCAGACCACCAGCCATCGTCATCACCCTCCGAGCCGACCTGAACACACAACGTGGCCAGCAGTATGCGACCTGTCGTGCGGATCAGAGCCAACTGACAGCGCAGATGTCCACCAAACGTCCGATCGCCGTCCTTGACATGTCGGGTCGGCGTCCGCCGCGGCCACGGCATCGTGCCCAGTGACGACAGCCCGCAGGCCCCGCACTCGATTATCGCCAGGCCGATCACCCGTATTGAAAGCGCGAGATGACCGAGACCACGACCGTCGACTGCCTGTCACCGGAGATCGAGCGGCTGCTGCTGGACGTGCTGGCTGATGGGTTCACGGTGTATTGCTGTGGGCCCAAAGCAACGCCGACCGCGCTGGTCGCCGCCTATCACTGGCCGCACTACATCGATCTGCTCACCATCCGCGATTTTGCCCGGATCACCGCCGCTAGAGTGCCGGAACGCGGCGACGTCGATATCTTCACACCCGAGGTCGTGGTGTGGGCCTACGAAGGCGCGCCGCAATGGACATTGCGGGCACTGCTGAACCTGGTGCACCCGCAGCATCCCGACGCTCCGCACGGCGAATACCCCGCACCACCGTCCCTGCGTATCCGCCGGGCCGAGCAACGCCCTATGGCGATCCGCCTACCCTCGCCCAACCACACCGAGGCACGTGCCAAACGGCTCGCACCCGAATCACCTGCCGTTATTGGCGGTTCCGGATGAGGTCGGGGGTGGTGTGGAGGGGGTTGCGACGTGGTGGGCCGCCGAGCCAGGGTGGTGGGTGGAATTCCGGAACACCGCCGGTCAGCTGGATTCGCCAATGAGAATGGTGGATGAGCCGGTGGTGTCGGCCGCAGAGCGCGACACAGTTTTCGAGACTGGTGGGGCCATGATCGACCCAGTGCACACAATGGTGAATATCGCACCAGCGGGCGGGCACCGGACACCCGGGAAACGCGCATCCGCCGTCACGAAGAATGACCGCGCGGCGGATCGCAGCGGGTACAGTGCGGCTGGCGCGCCCGACATCCAGTGGCTCACCCCGGGAACCCAGCACCACCGGGATGACCCCGGCATCGCAGGCGATGCGCCGGGCGACATCAGCGTTGATCGGGCCACCGAAGGCCAGCGAGGCGGTCCCGATCAAGCCCTGCAGCACCGGCAGGCTCACGGTCACCACCACCTGGGGGCGCTCCCCACCCTCGGTGGGCAGTTCACCGCCCTCCAGCGCTCGGGCCGCCAACTCCACCAGCGCATCGGCGTCACGCTGCGCGGCGGAGCGTAGGTCGATCTCGGTCTCGGTGCTCGGGCGAGGCGCGGCCAGCGGGCTCAACGCCGCGCGAAGGATCTCGGCTGCTTCCCGGTCCAACCATCCGGCCAGCTCATAGCCGCCGTCGCGATCCCGGAAACGCAGCGACCGGCGGGTCGGCGGGGTGTCGTTCGGACGTCGACCGTCCTGATCCAGATACGCCAGAATTCGCTTACCCAGCACCGCCAACTGCCCGGCATCCAACGTCCGGGCGTGCCGAGCCAGTTCGGCTTCGACCTCGGCGCGGGTGTCCGGACCCAGGTGTGCGGGAATGCGGGCCAGCACTGAGCGGATCACCGCGACGTCGGCGGCGCCGATCGCGTGCTCGGCCACCGCGGCGGCGGTAGCCGGGAGCTTCGGCTCCACCGGCGCGCCATCCAATCCGCGACCGGGCAGCACCGTGGCGGCGGCATCGACCCGAGCTCGGGCCTCACCTCGGGGCACCCGCGTGATCGCCCGCACCAACTCCACGGTGGTGCCATATCCCACCGTCGCGGCCACACCACGGGAATCGATCTCAGTGATCACCGCGAGCATCTGCGCCCACGTCGAATGCAGCCGGGTCTCCAACCCACCCAGCTCGGCGAGCAATTCAGCATCACTGCTCTGCCACACCGGAACACTCGACATGACCCGATTTTAGAACGGCACACCGACAAAACCGCGCGCTTCATCCCGTTCGCAGACCGCAGCGTGGAGAGAATTCACATACAAAATCCTTTGGATACTCAGAGAGTTCAGCCCGGCAGGCCGCCGACGGCGGCGGTGAGGGCGCGTCCGGTGAGCACCCGGGCAAGGTGCTCACGGTAGTCGGCGTCGGCGTTGCCGTCCGAGCTCGGGCTGGTGCCCTCGGCCGCGTGCGCGGCCGCCGCGCGGATCGTCGCTGCATCAGCCGGCCGACCGGCCAGGGCCGCCTCCACCCCTAGAGCCCGGACCGGAGTGGCCGCCATGTTGGTCAGCGCCACCCGCGCCTCGGCGATCGACGAACCCTCGGTCCGCACCATCGCGGCGACGGCGACGATCGACCAGGCCTGCGCGACCCGGTTGAACTTCTCGTAGTGCGCGCCCCAGCCGGTTTTCTTCGGGATCCGTATCTCGATGAGCACCTCGTCGGGTCCCACCGCGGTGGTGAACAGATCGACGAAGAACTCCGCGGCCGGCACGGTGCGCCGCCCACCGGGCCCGACGATGACCATCTCGGCCTCCAGCGCCACCACCGGGGCCAGCAGGTCACCAGCGGGGTCGGCGTGCACCAGGGCGCCGCCGAGGGTGCCGCGGTGCCGGATCTGCGGATCGCCCACCGTACGGGTGGCCAGGGCCAGCAGCGTGGCATGCTCGGCCACCAAGGGATCGTTGATCACATCGTGGTGCGTGGTCATCGCTCCGACGACGATGGCGTCGCCGTCATCGCGCACCCCACGCAGCTCGCTGATCTTGTTCAGGTCCACGATCGTCGTCGGCGCGGCCAGCCGCAGCCGCAGCACCGGCACCAGGCTCTGACCGCCGGCCAGGACCTTGGCGTCCTCGCCGGCCTCAGACAACGCCTGTACCGCTTCCTCGGCCGTGGACACGGCGACGTAATCGAATGCGGACGGGATCATCGGGCACCTCCCTGCGCGTCGATCGAGCCCAGCCCGCCACCAGCGGCGGACTCGGTCGCATGCTCCGATGTGGACTTCACAGCTCCGCGGGCCGAGGCCACCGCGCGCCACACCCGCTGCGGCGAGCACGGCATCTCGATGTCGCTGACCCCGAGGTGACGCACCGCATCGAGGACGGCGTTGACCACCGCCGGGGTGGAGGCGATGGTGCCGGCCTCCCCGACGCCCTTGACACCCAGCGGGTTGGTCGTGGACGGGGTCTCGGTGCGGTCGGTGGTGAAGTGCGGCAGGTCCGCCGCGCTGGGCACCAGATAGTCGGCCAGGGTGCCCGTGATCAGCGTGCCGCCCTCGTCGTAGACGGCCTCCTCGAACAGCGCCTGCGCAATACCCTGGGCCAGGCCACCCTGCACCTGCCCCTCGACGATCAACGGGTTGACCACCGTGCCCACATCGTCCACACAGACATAGCTGCGAATACTCACCCGGCCCGTCTCGGTGTCCACCTCAGCCGCGCAGAGATGAGTCCCATGCGGGAACGACAGGCTCATCGGGTCGAAGGTCGCATCGGCATCCAACGAAGGCTCCATACCCTCCGGGTAGTTGTGTGCGGAGAAGACCGCGAAGGCGACCTCCTGGATCGTGACACCCTTGCCGATCCCCTTGATGGTGAACTTGCCCTCGGCGAACTCGAGGTCACGCTCGGAGCATTCGAGCAGATGCGCAGCCACCTTGCGGGCCTTGTCGAGCACATTGTCGGCGGCCTTGAGCACCGCGATGGCACCGACGACCACTGAACGGGAGCCGTAGGTATCGAAGCCCCGCGCCGAGATCTGGGTGTCGCCGTGCAGCACCTCCACGTCGTCGAAGGGAACCCCCAACCGGTCGGCCACGACCTGGCTCCACGCCGTCTCGTGGCCTTGGCCGTGCGGGGAGCACCCGGTGACCACTTCGACCTTGCCGGTGGCCAGCATCCGGATGCTGGCGTGCTCCCAGCCGCCGGCGGCGTAGGACAGCGCGCCCAGTAGCCGAGACGGCGCCCAGCCGCACATCTCGGTGAACGTCGAGATGCCGATGCCCAGCTGCACCGGGTCGTTCGCTTCCCGGCGGCTGCGCTGTTCGTGGCGCAGGCCGTCGTAGCCGAACAGCTCTTTGGCCCTGGCGGTGGCCGCCTCGTAGTTTCCTGTGTCATAGGTCAGCGTGCTGACGGTGGTGTACGGGAACTCGTCGTGGGTGATCCAGTTTCGCTGCCGGAGCTCCAGCGGTTCCATGCCCAGCTCGGCGGCGAGTTCGTCCATCATCCGCTCGATACCGAAGGTGGCCTCGGGGCGACCGGCGCCACGGTAGGCATCGGTAGGGGTCTTGGTGGTGAACACGTTGGTGCAGGCGAAATGGTAGGCCGGGAACTTGTAGATCCCGTTGAACATGAACGCGCCGAGGATCGGCACACCCGGGCTGATGATCCGCAGGTAGGCACCCATATCGGCCATCAGCTCGACTTTGAGACCGGTGACCGTGCCGTCCTTGCGCGCGGCCAGTGTGAGGTCCTGGATCTGGTCCCGGCCGTGGTGTGCGGCGAGCATGCACTCCGAGCGGGTCTCGGTCCATTTGACCGGCTTGCCCAGCCGGCGGGCGAGCAGCACCGCGAGGATCTCCTCTGGCGTCACCTGCAGCTTTCCGCCGAAACCACCACCGACGTCCGGGGCGATGACCCGCACCTTGTGCTCGGGTATGCCCGCCGTGAGAGCGATCATCGTTTTGAGGATGTGCGGTACCTGGGTGGAGGACCACACGGTCAGCTGCTCGCCGGTCGGGTCGACCACGACCGAGCGCGGCTCCATGAACGCCGGGATCAGGCGCTGCTGGCGGAACCGCCGCCTGACCACGACGCTGTCCGGGTCGGACCCGGCCGCTGAGATGGCCTCATCGGCACTGCCGCCGCTGCCGGCCGCACCGGAATCGAAGACCCAGAACGCGTTTCGATTGGTGCCCAGCTCCGGGTGCGTGAGCGTGGCGCCCTCCGACAGCGCGGCCTCCATATCGAGCACCGGCTCCAGCGCCGCGTAATCGACCTCGACGGCATCGGCGGCATCCCGAGCCGACGCGGCATCGCGGGCGACCACGATCGCCACTCCTTCTCCGGCGAAGTGCACGGTGTCCACGGCGAGCGGAGGGGCTTTCGGCGCCTTCATGTCCGCGGTGATCGGCCAGGCGCAGGGCAGGCTGATGTCTTCAGCGCCGAGGTCGGTGGCGGTGAACACGCCGTGCACGCCAGGCAGCCGGCTGGCCACGCCGGTGTCGATCCGGGTGATCCCGGCGTGCGCCAGCGGGCTGCGGACGATGGCGAGGTGCAGCATCCCGGGCAGGGTGATGTTGTCCGTCCAGCGGGTCCGTCCGGTGATCAGCCGGGCGTCCTCCTTGCGCTTGCGGGCCCGGCCGAACTCGCTGGTGCCCGGCTGCGTGGTGGTGGTCATCAGTGTCCCCCTCCCCCGCCGGCGACGGCGCTGGGCTGCTGGGCGACCTGGGCCTCCCGTGCGGCGGGCTTCATCTTCTCCGCGGCGTCGAGCACGGCACGCACGATGTTCTGGTAGCCGGTGCAGCGGCACAGGTTGCCCTCGAGTCCCGCTCGTACCGCCGGCTCGTCCGGGTCGGGATCATCGCCGAGCAGATCGATCGCCTGCATGATCATCCCGGGGGTGCAGAAGCCGCACTGCAGAGCGTGGTTGTCGTGGAAGGCCTGCTGCATCGGATGCAGCCGGCCATCACGGGCCAACCCCTCGATGGTGGTGATCTCGCTACCGTCGACCTGGACCGCGAAGACCGAGCAGGACTTCACACTCCGGCCATCGAGGTGCACTGTGCAGGCGCCGCAGTTGCTGGTGTCGCAGCCGACGACGGTTCCGGTCTTGCCCAGCCTCTCCCGCAGGTAGTGCACCAGCAGCGTTCGTGGTTCGACGTCGTCGACGTAGGAGACACCGTCGACCATGACAGTGATGCGTGTCACGGCTTTCACCCCTCGTCCCGGTCGCCGCCGCCGACCGCATGTGGTGGGTAGCATTCGACAAGCAGGGATCTTCGAGCCGCCGTCACGGCGGTGTGACGACTCCAATCCTCATCCCACCGCGCTCTGCCATCCCTCGCAATAGCGTCCGCTTATTGGGCGAACCCTTGGGCCGAAATATCGATGTTGGGATCAGCTCCTGATTTCCGCAAGTAAGTAATTATAATGAAAAAATCTCCGCAAACGCGGCCAATCAAGGGGGTTTCTGTCCTGTTGACCCACCGCGGCGCGCCGAGTGGACCCGATCAACTCGCCCTGACGATCCTTTCCGGAGCCGGCGAAGGCAGCGCTGCGCGGCCGCAGTGAACCGGATGTGAAGGGTTCTCACGATCACGCTGCGTGACGGCCTCGTGAGCCTGGTGCTCTCCCAGTCCGTAATGGAAGACGACGCCGCTGGAGTGACGCCTTGACGGAATCAGCGGAAAGCATCACCGGTTCGGCCATGACCCTTGATAAGCGGCGAACACTCTTTCAAAGAATGGCCAAAGTCAAACACGCCGGGACACCCTAAACGCAAGTTAGAAGCACTTTCACGGGCAATGGTTATACTCTCGTCAACTTGCCGGATGTGGACCTCAAAAGTCTTTCATTTCGGGTGTAAGATTCCTTCAAGCTGAGTGAGGTAGACGATGACCGAGGGCACCAGCACGACGACAGGCTCCACCGTGCCCCGCCGCCAACTCGGGCGGCACCTGCGTGACCTGCGCAACCGATCGCGGCTCACCGTGCGCACGGCGGCGACGAAGCTGGAGTGGTCCGAGGCCAAGATCTGGCGCATCGAGACCGGTCAAACCGCCATGCGCAGCTTCGACGTGGAGACGATGTGCAAGGTCTACGGCGCGCCGGCTGGTCTCACCGAGGGGCTCATGGCGCTGGCCAAGGAGACCAAGGCACGCGGCTGGTGGCACTCCTATGACGAGGTCATCCCCGCGGATTTCGACGTCTACATCGGGCTGGAGGAGGCCGTCTCCCACCTCAGCTGGTATGAGTCCGAGCTGGTGCCCGGCCTGCTGCAGACCGAGGACTACGCCCGTGCAGTGCTCCGGGCCGACAATCCCGGTGAGGACGAGGCGAAGATCGAGCAGCGAGTCCAGGTCCGGATGGCCCGGCAAGCGCTGCTCACCCGCTGCACCGACCCGCCGGTGCTGCCAGTGGTGCTCAACGAGGCCATCCTGCGCCGCCCGGTGGGTGACCCCACGGTGATGGCGCACCAGCTGGACCGGCTGATGGCAGCGGGTGAGCTGCCCACCATGTCGCTCCGGGTGGTGCCCTTTACCGCCGGGCTGCACCGCGGCGTCATGTCGGGGCCGTTCGAGATCTTGCGGTTCCCGCTCAACGCCAACGGCGAAGAAACTGAACCGCCCATCGTGTACGTCGAGGGCGTTACCGGAGCGCTCTACCTGGACAAACCCCGCGAGATCGACCGGTACGATACCGTGTTCGCCAATATCTGGGAGTCGGCTCTGGACGAGGCGGCATCCCGCGAGCTGATCACTCAAGTGACAAAGGAGCTAAACAAGTGAGCACCACCGACCTGTCCAGCGCCACCTGGCGCAAGAGCAGCCGCAGCAACGGCCAGTACAGCTGCGTCGAGGTCGCCGACCTGGCGGACGGGCACCACGCCGTCCGGGACTCCAAGAACCCCACCGGCCCGGCCCTGATCGTCACCCCCACCCAGTGGGCCACGTTCACCGCCGCCATCCGCACCGGCAAGTTCGACTGACCCGCACCAGGCCACAACCCGGCAGCCCGGTGCGGCTGCCGGGTCAGAGGAACGAGTGATTCAGAGCCTGCTGTCAAGTAGTCAGTGGGAGCGGTAGACGTCGCCGCGATGATCTGCCCGGATGACGATCACCGTACGGGCGCCCGCGTACAGCCATTCATCGCTCCGGTCCCGGCCTATCACCCAAAGTCACCATCCTTCTATCCTGGCGATCCAACGCTGATCAAGGGAGATGCGGTGGCAAGAGTGTTCGTCAGCCATGCCAGCGAGGACCGGGCTCTGGCTGGTGAGCTGCATGATTGGCTGGACAACGAGGGCCACGAGGTGTTCCTGGCCGAGGACCTTCGGCATGGGATCGCCCCCGGCGAGGAGTGGCAGCAGCGGCTACACGAGCGGCTGCGGTGGGCGGACGCGGTGGTCTGCGTGATCACTTCGGCTTACCTGGCGTCCAGGTGGTGTACGGCCGAGGCAGCGATCTCCTGGTCGCGAGGCAGTCGGCTACTGCCGCTGCGCGCCGAGCCGGGGGTGGCCGACCCGCTGCTGACCTCGATGCAATACACCGATTACACGCGGGACCCGGGTGCGGCCCGCGCCGCCCTGGATGAGGCATTGCGGCGGGTCGATGCGGCAGGGGGCTGGGGCTGGCCGGACGATCGTTCCCCGTTCCCGGGGCTGCGCCCGTTCGACATCGATCGGCACCGGGTGTTCTTTGGCCGCACTAATGAGAGTGGAGAACTCGCCGAGTTGCTGCGCTCCCCGGCGGAACGCACGAAGGGCGCGGCGCTGCTGGTGGCGGGGCCGTCGGGGTGCGGCAAGTCGTCGCTGATCCGGGCCGGATTGCTGCCGATGATGGCCAACGAGCCGGGATGGTGGACGCTGACGCCGATCGTGCCGGGCGCTGATCCCGTGGCGGCGTTGGTCCGGGAGCTGGCCAACGCCGCGCGGCGACTCGGCCTGGGCTGGACGCTGGCTTACGTCCGCGACCAGCTCGAGGAGAATGGCCTGACGGGGCTGGCCGATGAGCTGCTGCTGGCCGCCCCACGCGGTTCGCGTCGCCTGCTGCTCGTCGTGGACCAGTTCGAGGAGCTGCTCACCCAGGCCGCTCCCACTGATCGGGCCCAGTTCGCTGAGCTGCTGCGGCCCGCGCTGGCTGGTCCGGTACAGCTGGTGGTCACACTGCGCTCGGAGTTCCTCGACCATCTGCTGCTGGAAGACGAACCAGCCGCACTACCGACGCGTACCTACACGCTGCGGCCGCTGGGCCGGGAGGCATTGCGGGCCGTCATCGAAAGGCCAGCCCGGCTGATCGGCATCGGCGTGGACGACGACCTGGTGGACCGGTTGGTCGAGGACACCGGCAGCGGGGACGCGCTGCCGCTACTGGCGTTCACCCTCGCCCAGCTCGCCGAGGGCATCGGCCGGGGCGGCCGACTGTCCAGCCAACGTTATGACCAGCTCGGTGGGGTACGGGGTGCCCTGACCCACCAGGCTGAGCAGGCCCTCGTCGAGGCGGTCAACGCCAGCGGTCGGAGCCGTGAGGAGGCGATCTCCGGACTGCTGGGGCTGGTCACCGTCGATGAGGAAGGCCGCCGCACCCGGCGGCGGGTTCTCCGCGAGGAGTTACCGCATCCGATGGCTGATGAGGTGAATGCCTTCGTCGCGCATCGGCTGTTAACCACCGACACGGACAACGGCAGTGGGGTCATCGCGGTTGCCCACGAGGCGTTCCTGACCGCCTGGGCACCGCTGGCCCAGGCAATCACGGCCGCCGCAGCTGCGCTGCGAGCCCGCCATGCGGTCGAGCAGGCCGCTGCGACCTGGAATGAGGAAGGCCGTCCATCCGCCCGATTGTGGACGGGCGGACAACTCGCCGCCACTGTCGCCGACACCGGAGCACGCATCCAGACCCACCGCCGCTCCAACGCAGCAACGTCAGGCCAGCGGCAAGGCCTGTCACGCTGGTCGCCGCGACGACACCGAGTACTGATCACCCATCGAGTTGCTGACCTCCACGAGGAGGCCCGCGACTTTTTGTACGCCAGCATCCGCCGCGACCGCTTCCGCCGTGGGCGCCTCATTATCATCCTGTCGGTGCTGCTCGTGCTCGCCCTGACTGCGGCGGGCATAGCGATCCTCCAGCAACGCGCCGCGCAGAAACAGCAACGAATCGCGACCGCCCGCCTGCTCGTCACCCAAGCCGACGCAACGCGGGACACCGATCCGCGCACCGCGCTACGCCTCGGTATCGCCGCCCAGCGCATTCACCCCGACGGGGACACCCAGGCCAGCCTGGTCAACACCCTCACCACTACCCACTACGCCAGCACCCTGACCGGCCACAACGGTCCGGTGACCGCGGTAGCGTTCTCCCCCCACGGGCCTACCCTGGCTACTGGTAGCGGTAATGGCAGCGTCGTGCTGTGGGACCTCACCAACCCGACCCAATTCCGTCGCCTCGGACCACCTTTGACCGGCCACAACAGCGCGGTAACTTCGGTAGGGTTCTCTCCTCATGATGGACCCACCCTGGCCATCGGCAGCCACGATGGCAGCGTGGTGCTGTGGGATCTCATCAACCCGAGCCAACCCCGCCGCCTCGGACCACCCCTAACCGGCCACAACGGTCCGGTGACCGCAGTGGCCTTCTCCCCCCACGGGCCCACCCTGGCTACTGGTGGCGATGATGGCAGCGTCGTGCTGTGGGACCTCACCGATCCGAGCCAACCTCGCCGCCTGGGATCACCTTTGATCGACTCCGACTCGTATACCTCCGTGAGCACTCTGGTGTTCTCCCCTCATCGGGCCACGCTGGCCATCGGCGATGGAGGCTCCACCGTGATCCTGTGGGATCTCACCGACCCGGCTCGACCCCGCCGCCTCGGACAACCCCTGACCAACGACATCGGCGGGTATACGTGGCCGAACTCGGTGGTGGCGTTCTCCCCCAACGGGCAGGTTCTGGCCTCCGGCAACCTCGATGGCGTCGTGATGCTGTGGGATCTCACCGACCCGGCTCGACCTCGCCGCCTCGGAGAACCCCTGACCGCCGAGAACAGGAGGGCGAACTCGATGGCGTTCTCCCCCAACGGGCATATTCTGGCCACCGGGAGCCTCGACGGCAGCGTGGTCCTGTGGGATCTCACCGACCCGGCCCAACCCCGCCGCCTCGGGACGCCCCTGACCAACTACCACGATGGCCCCCTATCGGACGTGGGGTTCTCCTCCAACGGCTCCACCCTGGCCACCATGAGCTCGGGTGGCACCGTGGTGCTCTGGGATCTCACCGAGCCGAACCAGCCCCACCGCATCGGGGCCCCCTTGGCCGAGAAGTATGTGTCCGCTGTAGCGTTCTCTCCCGATGGGCGCACCATAGCCACAGACGGTGAGGGCGTGACCCTGTGGGACCTCACCGACCCCACCCAACCCCGCCGCTTCGGGACGCCTCTGACCAACCACAGCACCGAGCTGTTGTCGTCGATGGCGTTCTCCCCTCTTGGACCCACCTTGGCCACAAGCAGCGGCGAGGACGATGACGGCGCGATCCTGTGGAACCTCAGCGACCCGGCCCAACCCCGCCGCATGGA
Source organism: Pseudonocardiaceae bacterium (assembly GCA_050699515.1). Taxonomy (GTDB): domain Bacteria; phylum Actinomycetota; class Actinomycetes; order Mycobacteriales; family Pseudonocardiaceae. The sequence goes on along the minus strand of JBOHFF010000071.1, from coordinate 14,867 downwards.
GCCGCCCCTGACTGAAAAGGGTTCCGTGGTGGCGTTCTCCCCTAACGGACTTACTCTGGCCACTAACCGCGGCGATGGTGGCGTAACCCTGTGGGACCTCACCAATCCGGCCCAACCCCATCAGCTTGGGCCACCCCTGTTGGAAGGCGAGCACATACTCCGCGCGGTGTTCTCCGCAGACGGGCGCATCTTGGCCAGCGTGAACTACACCGCGATCCTGTGGGACCTCACCAACCCGACCAAGCCTCGCCGCCTCGGGACACTACAGACCGGCCAAGACAGCCAATTATCAGCCGTGGCGTTCTCCCCTGACGGGCATACTCTGGCCACCATCACCTTTGATGGTGTGGTGATTCTGTGGGATCTCACCGACCCGGTCCAGCCCCGCCGCATGTGGCAATTGACCACCCGAGGGGGCTCGGAGGGCTCTGTGGCGTTCTCCCCCACCGGGACCACCTTGGCCACCAGCAGTAATGATGGTTCCGTAACTCTGTGGGACCTCGCCAATCCCGCCAAACCCCGCCGCCTCGGGCAGCCCCTAATGCGCGCGGCGTCCCCCGTAGCGTTCTCTCCTAGCGGAACCACGCTGGCCACCGGAAGCGACGATGGCGGCATCATTCTGTGGGACCTCACCGCTCTCAACAATCTCCGAGACCACGCAACCGAGCGCGGCTGCTCCATAACCGGAGGCGGTCTCGATCGTGACGAGTGGACCCGCTATATCTCAGGGCTGCCATACCAAAACACCTGCTCCACCTGATGCGATGAAGATATCCCACGTCAAGATCGCGTCGCAGTCCTTTCCGTCTGCTCAGTGAGATCATCCGCCGCGTCGAGCGCTACGACCCAGCCGTGTGTTGTTTGGGCAGGCCGGTTCAGTCGGTGGGCTGGGAGATGGCTGCCTGCAGCCGAGGTGGGAGGCGCTTGTCCAGACCGAAGGGCTCGAGGTGGTGATCGAGAACCTCGTCGAAGGCGACGGCGATGTCCTCGGTGCTCCAGGACGCCCGCGCCAGCACCGGCTCCTTGATCGCGGGCTGGCGCACGATGTGCAGCTGGTCCCCCGTGAACCGGATGAGCTGCCCGGTGATCCCCTCGGCGCGATCGGAGAGCAGATAGGTGATCAACGGAGCCACCCGGTCGGGGGTGCGCTGCCGGGTGACCCGCGCCTGCGCGGCTGGATGCTGCTCCACCAGGCGGGTCCAGGCCAGCGGGCAGACGCCGTTCACCCGCACCCCTAGCTCTGCGAGGTCCAGTGCCCAGGAATAGGTCAGAGACGCGACCGCGCCTTTGGACGCCGCGTAGGTGCCCAAGGCGTACTGGCCGAACGACGAGCCGGACGAGATGTTGATGATCGATCCGGCGCGTTGCGCGCGCATCACCTGCATGGCCGCGATCCCGCAGTAGAGCACCCCGAGCACGTTGACCTCGATGAGCTCGCGGGCGGCGTCGGGGTCCTCCGCCCAAGGCAGGGCCAGGTGACTGACTGCGGCGTTGTTCACCAGACCGTCGAGCCTGCCGAACTCCGTTAGGCACTGCCGCACGATCCCGCTGGCCTGCTCCGGATCGCGAACCGACGCCACGCTGGCCACCGCGCGACCGCCGTGGGCGACGATCCGCGCAGCGACCGCCTCGGCCTGCTCGCCATCGACGTCGTTGACCACGACCGCGGCGCCGGCCGCAGCGGTGTGCACCGCATAGGCCTCGCCCAGGCCGCGACCGGCACCGGTGATCACCACCGCCTTGCCGTCGAGCGCGCCCATGATCTCGGTTTACTCGACCGTGAGCACGAGCGGGCCATCGTCGGTGACGGCGACCGAGTGCTCCCAATGCGCGGCGCGGGACCCGTCCACCGTCACGACGGTCCAACCGTCGTCCAGTTCCTCTGTCTTCTCGCTTCCCGCGGTGAGCATCGGCTCGATCGCCAGGGCCATGCCGACCACCAGCCGCGGACCACGGCCAGGGCGACCCACGTTGGGCAAGAACGGATCCATGTGCATCGCCGTCCCGATGCCGTGGCCACCGTAGTCGGCCACGATCCCGTAGGACGTCCCGTGCTCCACGGCGGCGGCCAGCGCTGCCGACTCCACCGCATGGGAGATGTCGGTCAACCGGCCGCCGGGGTGCGCGGCGGCGATGCCGGCCTCCAGCGCTGCCCGGCAGGCCGCCGACAACCGGTTGTCGGCCTCGGTCACCGTCCCGATGTGCACGGTCACCGCGGCGTCGCCGTGCCAGCCATCCAGGATGGCACCGCAGTCCACCGACAGCAGATCTCCCTCGGCAAGCACCTGCTCGCGGCGCGGGATGCCATGCACCACCTGCTCGTTCACCGAGCTGCAGATCGAGGCCGGGAACCCGTGGTAGCCCTTGAAGGACGGCACCGCCCCGGCGTCCCGGATCGACTGCTCAGCCAGCTCGTCCAGCTCACCGGTGCTCACCCCGGCCTTGGCGTGCGCCTCTAGCAGCCGCAGGGTCCGGGCCACCACCGCACCGGCCGCGCGCATCGCATCGATCTCAGCAGAGGACTTGAGCTCGATGCTGCTCCGACCACGCAACCGTCGCACCACGGCCCGCACCCCACCCCCGGTCATCGCGCCCTCGTCATGCCCTAGTTCGCAGCGCGTCCAACGCCCGCGCGGTCACATCCGGCACCGAGCCGAGCGCCGGCACGGTCACCAGCCGATCAGCGTAGAACTCCAGCAGCGGGGCGGTCTGCTCGCGATAGAGCTGCTGGCGGTGCAGGATGATGTTCTCGGTGTCGTCATCGCGCCCCCGCGCCAGCAACCGCTCGAGCACCGCGTCCTCGGGCGCATCGAGTGCCAACACGGTGTCGATCTCGCAGTCATGCGCGCGCAGCAGATCCTCCAGCACCTGAGCCTGCTCGACCGTACGCGGGAAACCGTCGAGGAGGAACCCGTTGCGGCAGACCTCCTCGGTGAGCCGTTGCTCCACCATCACGTTCGTGAGCTCATCGGGCACCAGCGCGCCGGCATCCAGGTAGTCCTTCACCTGCAGGCCCAACTCGGTCTCACCGCCGACGTGCGCCCGGAACTCCTCCCCCGTCGAGATATGCACCACGCCGAGCTCCTCGCTCAACACCGCAGCCTGGGTGCCCTTGCCCGCTCCCGGCGGGCCGACGATGAGGATTCGCACTATCGCAGGAACCCTTCATAGTTTCGCTGCATCAGCTGGCTCTCGATCTGCTTCACGGTGTCCAGCCCGACCCCCACCATGATTAGAACCGCGGTCCCGCCGAAGGGGAAGTTCTGGTTCTGTCCGTCACCGGTGAGGTCGAGGAACAAGTTGGGCAGTACAGCCACGATACCCAGGTACAGCGAGCCGGGCAGGGTGATCCGGCTGAGCACGAAACTCAGGTACTCGGCGGTGGGGCGCCCCGGGCGGATACCCGGAATGAACCCACCGAACTTCTTCATCTCCTCGGCGCGCTCTTCGGGATTGAACGTGATCGCGACGTAGAAGTAGGTGAAGAAGACAATCATCAAGAAGTACAGCGAGATATGGACCCAACTGGCCTGATCGACCAGGTACCGGGTGACGAACGTTTGCCACCACCCCGGCTGGCCGCTCGAGGAGGTGGTCAGCCGGGCGATGAGGTCGGGCAGGTAGAGCAGCGATGACGCGAAGATGACCGGAATGACGCCGGCCTGGTTCACCTTCAACGGCAGGTAGGTGGAGGTACCGCCGTACATCCGGCGACCGATCATCCGCTTGGCGTACTGCACCGGGATCCGGCGCTGGCCCTGCTCGACGAACACCACGCTGGCGATGATCGCCAGACCGAACACGCACACCAGGAAAAAGATCAGTGGACCTTGCGAGTCCAGGATGTTCTTGCCCTCGGCGGGGATGCGGGCGGCGATCGAGGTGAAGATCAACAACGACATACCGTTGCCGATACCCCGTTCGGTGATCAGCTCGCCCAACCACATGACGACCCCGGTGCCCGCGGTCATCACCACCACGATGACGACCAGGTTGAACACCGACTGGTCCGGGATCGGTGGGAGCGGGCATCCGGAGAACAGTTGACCGCGTACCGCCAGCGCGATGATGCCGGTGGATTGCAGGATGGCCAGGGCGATCGTCAGATACCGGGTGTACTGCGTGAGTTTGTTCTGACCGGATTGTCCCTCCTTCTTCAGCACCTCGAAGCGAGGGATCACCACCGTGAGCAACTGAACGATGATGCTCGCGGTGATGTAAGGCATGATCCCCAACGCGAACACCGACAACTTCAGCAATGCCCCACCGCTGAACAGATTGATCAGGGAGTAGATGTTCTGATTGTCGCCCTGCTGCACCTGCTCCAGGCATTGGTTGATATTGACGTACGACACCCCCGGTGAGGGCAGCGTCGCGCCGATCCGGTAGACCACCACCATGCCCAGGGTGAAGAGGATCTTGCGGCGCAGATCCGGTGTCGCAAGAGCCGAGCGGAAGGCGCCGAGCACTCCTACCTCCTGGGCACGGCCGTGATGAGGCCGTCGATCGTGGCGGACCGGCGGTCGCACAGCCGGGGACGGCGACCGAGCAGTGCAAACGAGCCTGACGGCAGACGCCAGTCGACTCGCCTACGCACTCCGGCCGACTGTAACAGCAGGACCCGGGACAACAGGTCCCGCCTACAGCTCGGTGCTGCTGCCGCCCGCTGCGGCGATCTTGTCCCGCGCGGCGCCGGAGAAAGCCTGGGCACTGACCTGGAGCGTGACGCTCGCGAGGTCCCCGTCGCCGAGCACCTTCACCGGCAGCCCCTTGCGCACCGCACCGGCGGCCACCAGCTGGTCTGGTCCTACTGCCCCGCCATCAGGGAACAGCCGGGCCAGGTCACCGACGTTGACCACCTGGTACTCGGTGCGGAACCGGTTACGGAAACCCTTGAGCTTCGGCAGCCGCATGTGGATCGGCATCTGGCCACCCTCGAAGGCCGCCGGCACGTTCTTCCGGGCTTTGGTGCCCTTGGTGCCACGACCCGCGGACTTGCCCTTGGACCCCTCGCCACGACCGACCCGGGTCTTGGCGGTCTTCGCACCAGGGGCCGGACGCAGATGGTGGAGTTTGATAGTCACGTCGCGCTCACCTCGCTCGGGACCTCCTCTACCGTCACCAGGTGACGGACAGTGGCGATCATGCCACGGACCTGGACATTATCCTCTTTGACCACGCAATGCCGGATCCGGCGCAGGCCCAGCGAACGCAGCGTCTCACGCTGGTTGCGCAGGCTGCCGATGGTCCCGCGAATCTGGGTGATCCTCAGCTGGGTCATCGCACACCCCCCTGTGCGGCGGTACGGGCCCGCAACATACCGGCCGGGGCAACGTCCTCCAGGGGCAGGCCACGACGCGCGGCGACCTCCTCGGGCCGCTGCAACCCCTTCAGCGCCGCGACCGTGGCGTGCACGATGTTGATCGCGTTATCACTGCCCAGTGACTTGGACAGCACGTCATGCACACCGGCGCACTCCAGCACCGCCCGGACCGGGCCTCCTGCGATGACCCCGGTACCGGGTGAGGCGGGGCGCAGCAGCACCACCCCGGCCGCGGCCTCGCCGGTGATCGGGTGCGGGATGGTGCTGCCGATCCGGGGCACCCGGAAGAAGCTCTTCTTAGCTTCCTCCACCCCTTTCTGGATCGCCGCCGGCACCTCCTTGGCCTTCCCGTAACCGACGCCGACCATCCCGTCACCGTCACCCACCACGACCAGCGCGGTGAAACTGAACCGCCGACCACCCTTGACCACCTTGGCCACCCGGTTGATCGCGACGACCCGTTCCAAGTGCGGGCTCTTCTCCTGCTGGGGCGCCCCACCGCGGCCACCCTCGCGGCGGTCCCGACGCTCGCCGCGCTCGCCTCCGCCTTCCCGCCGCATGCGTCCAGGCATCAGGCGTTCCTTCCATTGCTCGGGTACTGCCGTTTACGTCTCGGGCGTTGCTGTCTTGAGCATTGCCGTCTCGGGCTGATCATCGGTCAGAATTCCAGACCGGCTTCACGGGCCGCGTCGGCCAGCGCCGCGATCCGACCGTGGTAGGCGTAGCCACCGCGATCGAACACCACCCGCTCGACGCCCGCGGCCCTGGCCCGCGCGGCGATCAACTCGCCGACCCGGACCGCCCTGGCCTTCTTGTCGCCCACCATCGCGCGAACGTCGGGCTCGATGCTCGACGCCGCCGCGAGGGTGTGCCCAGCCAGGTCGTCCACCAGCTGAACGGCGATGTGCCGGGACGAGCGGTTGACCACCAGCCGTGGCCGCTGCGGAGAACCGCTGACCTTCTTGCGCAACCGGAAGTGCCGCCGTGCTCTGGCCAGCCGGCGTCGAGTCGAGACGTCCTTGCCGACCAGCGGACGCTTGGTTGCCGACGGCGCAGCCGTCGAATGGGACGCCGACGGCTGCGCCGTCGATCTGGTAGCTGCCTCAGCCATGATCACTTACCTGTCTTCCCGACCTTGCGCCGGACCTTCTCGCCCGCGTAGCGCACGCCCTTGCCCTTGTAAGGGTCCGGGCGCCGCAACTTCCGGATGGTGGCCGCTACCTCACCGACTGCCTGCTTGTCGATCCCGGACACGGAGAACCGCGTCGGGCTCTCCACCGTGAAGCTGATGCCCTCGGGCGCGGTGACCGGCACCGGGTGGCTGTATCCCAGCGAGAACTCCAGGTCCGAGCCCTTGGCCACCACACGGTAACCGACGCCGTGGATCTCCATCCGCTTCTCGTAGCCCTGGCTGACCCCGAGGACCATATTGTTCACCAGAGTGCGGGACAGCCCGTGCAGCGCTTTGCTGCGCCGCTCATCATCCGGCCGTTGGACCAGGAGGGTGCCCTCCGGCGACTGTTCGACGATGATCGGTTCGGGCACGGTGTGCAGCAGGGTGCCCTTAGGCCCCTTCACCCGCACGGTGCGGCCGTCGATGACCACCTCGACGCCGGGGGGCACGGTGATCGGTTGCTTACCGATGCGCGACATCTACCTCTGCTCCCCTCTCACCAGACGAAGGCGAGGACTTCCCCGCCCACGCCCTTCTTAGCCGCCTGACGGTCCGTGAGCAGCCCGGTGGACGTGGAGATGATCGCCACGCCCAGGCCACCGAGCACCTTGGGCAACGAGGTCGACTTCGCATACACCCGCAGGCCGGGCTTGGACACCCGGCGCAGGCCGGCAATGCTGCGCTCCCGGTTGGGACCGAACTTCAGTTCCACCACGAGGGAGCGCCCCACGGGTGCGTCCTCGGCATGGAAACCCGAGATGTAACCCTCCCGCTGGAGGATCTCGGCGATATTAGCCTTGATCTTGGAGTGCGGCATCACGACCCGGTCGTGATAGGCCGAGTTGGCGTTGCGCAGACGGGTCAGCATGTCTGCGATCGGGTCGGTCATCGTCATGGCGACCTCATGATCCCTTCCCGCCGCGGTTCCCTCCCGGGCCTACGGCGATTAGTGGCGCAGCGGCTCACCACGACGACTTGCTCACGCCCGGGAGCTCGCCCCGGTGGGCCATCTGGCGCAGGCAGATCCGGCACAGCCCGAACTTGCGGTAGACCGCCTTGGGTCGCCCGCAGCGCTGGCAGCGGGTGTAGGCCCGCACCGAGAACTTGGGCTTGCGCGCGGCCTTGATGATCAGCGCTTTCTTCGCCATCAGCTCTCCTTGAAGGGAAAGCCCAGACGGCGCAGCAGCGCCCGGCCCTCCTCGTCGGTGGTCGCGGAGGTGACCACGGTGATGTCCATACCACGCGGGCGGTCGATGTTGTCCGGGTTGAGCTCGTGGAACATCGACTGCTCGGTGAGACCGAAGGTGTAGTTACCGTGACCGTCGAACTGGGCCGGCGACAGGCCACGGAAGTCGCGGATACGGGGCAGTGCGATCGTCAGCAGGCGATCCAGGAACTCCCACATCCGGTCGCCGCGCAACGTCACCTTGGCGCCGATCGGCATCCCCTCGCGCAACTTGAACTGCGCGACGGACTTGCGGGCCCGCCGCACCAGCGGCTTCTGGCCGGTGATCGCCGTCAGGTCACGAAGGGCGCCGTCCATCAGCTTGGCGTCCCGAGCCGCCTCGCCGACGCCCATGTTCACCACGACTTTGACGACCCCAGGTACCTGCATCGCGTTGGAGTAGGTGAACTGCTCGCGCAACCCGGCGATGATCTCCTCGCGGTACCGGGTCTTGAGCCTGGGCACCGCATGCGCATTCTCTACTGACGTCACAGTCATCTCATATGTCCTTGCCGGTGCGCCGCGACACGCGCACGCGCCTGCCCTCGTCGTCGGTGCGGTAACCCACCCTGACCGGCTTACCGTCGGAATCGATGACCATGACGTTCGAGACGTCGATGGCGGCCTCCTGCGTGACGATCCCGCCGCTTTGCGCACCACGTTGGGTACGGCTGACCCGGGTGTGCTTCTTGATCCGGTTGACGCCCTCGACCAGCACCCGGCCGGTGTCCGGGTAGGCCTGGATCACCTTGCCCTTGGCACCCTTGTCCTTGCCCGCGATCACGACCACCGTGTCACCCTTGCGGACTCTCATCTACAGCACCTCCGGAGCCAGCGAGATGATCTTCATGAATCGCTTGTCCCGCAGCTCCCGGCCGACCGGACCGAAGATCCGGGTACCGCGCGGCTCGCCATCCGGCTTGATCAACACTGCGGCGTTCTCATCGAACCGGATGTAGGAACCGTCCGGTCGGCGCTTTTCCTTGGCAGTGCGCACGATGACGGCCTTGACCACATCACCCCGCTTGACGTTGGCGCCGGGGATGGCTTCCTTGACAGTCGCCACGATGATGTCCCCGATGCCGGCGTAGCGACGCGAGCTGCCGCCGAGCACACGGATGCACAGGATCTCCTTGGCACCCGTGTTGTCGGCGACGCGCAGTCGCGACTCCTGCTGGATCACGTCAACTCCTTGATCACTTGGCCTTCTCGAGGATCTGGACCAGTCGCCAGCGCTTGGTCGCCGAGAGCGGGCGGGTCTCCATCAGCAGCACCCGGTCACCGATTCCGGCGACGTTGGCCTCGTCATGCGCCTTCACCTTGGTGGTGGACCGCAGCACCTTGCCGTACAGCGAGTGCTTCTTGCGATCTTCCAGTGCCACCACGATCGTCTTGTTCATCTTGTCCGAGACGACGTAGCCCTCCCGGACCTTCCGTTGGTTGCGCTCAGCCTCGCTCATGCCGCACCCTCACTTCCGGCAACGGCGTCCGGAGACACCGACAGACCCAGCTCACGCTCGTGCATCACGGTGTAGATACGGGCGATGTCACGCCGAACCATCCGCAACCGACGGTTGTTATCCATCTGTCCGGTGGCCATCTGGAAGCGCAGGTTGAACAGCTCCTCTTTGGACTCGCGCAGCCGTAGTTGCAACTCGTCGTCGGTGAGCTCGCGCAGCTCGCTCGCCGTGGTGGCGGCCATCTACCCCTCCCCTCCCTCGCGACTGACGATCCGGCACTTCATCGGGAGCTTGTGCATCGCGCGGCGCAACGCCTCGCGGGCAACCGAAGAATTCGGATAGGTCATCTCGAACATGATCCGGCCCGGTTTCACATTGGCCACCCAGTACTCCGGGGAGCCCTTGCCGGATCCCATCCGGGTCTCCGCCGGCTTCTTGGTCAGCGGGCGATCCGGGAAGATAGTGATCCAGACTTTGCCACCCCGGCGGATGTGCCGGTTGATCGCGATACGGGCGGACTCGATCTGCCGGTTGGTGACGTAGGCCGACTCCAGCGCCTGGATACCGAAGTCGCCGAAGCTGACCTGGGTACCGCCGGAGGCCATGCCGGAGCGGCCCGGCGAGTGCTGCTTGCGGTGCTTGGTCTTGCGTGGCACGAGCACGTCTCAGCCCTCCCCGGGCGCTGCAGTGTCAGCCGGGTTCGTGTTCGGCTCACTCCGGGTGGACGGGGGAACCTCGGTGGCCGTGCCGGCCAACTCCGCCGCCGCAGCGCGACCCGCCTCGGTCGAGGTCCCGGTCGTGCCGGCAGCGCCGGATCGGCGCCGGGCCGGGCGCTCGCGGCGCGGCTGTGCCCTGGCCGCGGCAGCCGCGGCAGCGTTCGCAGAGCTCTCCATCTCGCGCTCGCGGCGCCCACCCACCACGTCACCCTTGTAGATCCAGACCTTCACACCGATCCGGCCAAAGGTAGTGCGGGCCTCGAACAACCCGTAGTCGATGTCGGCCCGCAGCGTGTGCAGCGGTACCCGGCCCTCCCGGTAGAACTCCGAGCGGGACATCTCAGCGCCACCCAGCCGACCCGAGCACTGCACCCGGATCCCCTTGACCTGCGGGGAACGCATAGCCGACTGGATGGCTTTGCGCATCGCGCGCCGGAAAGCGACCCGGTTGGACAGTTGCTCGGCGACCCCCTGGGCCACCAGCTGCGCCTCCGCCTCGGGGTTCTTGACCTCGAGGATGTTGAGCTGCACCTGCTTGCCGGACAGCTTCTCCAGCTCGCCACGGATCCGGTCGGCCTCCGCACCACGCCGGCCGATCACGATCCCGGGCCGGGCGGTGTGGATGTCCACCCGCACCCGATCGCGGGTCCGCTCGATCTCGACCTTGGCGATGCCGGCCCGCTCCATGCCCTTGGAGAGCAGCTTGCGGATCGCGACGTCTTCCTTGACGTACTCCCCGTACTGCTTGTCCGCGTACCAGCGGGACTTCCAGTCGGTCGAGATACCGAGCCGGAAGCCGTGCGGGTTGATCTTCTGACCCACTAGCGGGCACTCCTTGTCTGGGTGACCTTGTTACCCCGGGACCGGGCCGGTGTCCGACGTTCGGGCACCGCCTCGACCTCCACGGTGATGTGGCTGGTGCGCTTGCGAATGCGGTACGCCCGACCCTGCGCTCGCGGACGGAACCGTTTGAGCGTGGGACCCTCGTCCACGAATGCCCTGGACACGACCAGCGTGTCCGGATCCAGCGCAAGGTTGTTCTGCGCGTTGGCCATCGCGCTGGCCAGGACCTTCGACACCGGAGCGGAGGCCGTCTGCGGGGCGAACTCCAGCACCGCGAGCGCCTCCTGTGCCTTGCGACCCCGGATGAGGTCGACCACCCGGCGCGCTTTCATCGGTGTCACGCGGACATACCGAGCCCGCGCCAGCGCGCGGGCAGGCTCCTGCGCGGCACTCGCGCCAGCCTGGTTACGGGTGTCCATGCGCTGCTACCTCTTCGTCTTCTCGGTTCTTCGCTGGTGTTGACGAGCACGTCATGTAGCGGCTGCCCTAACGGCGGCGGGCCCGGCGGTCGTCCTTGACGTGTCCCCGGAACGTGCGGGTCGGGGCGAACTCGCCAAGCTTGTGGCCGACCATCGCCTCGGTGACGAACACCGGGACGTGCTTGCGGCCATCATGCACCGCGATGGTGTGACCGATCATGTCCGGAATGATCGTGGAGCGGCGCGACCAGGTCCTGATGACCTGTTTGGTGCCCGCCTCGTTGTGCGCGTCCACCTTCTTGAGCAGGTGGTCGTCGATGAACGGGCCCTTCTTCAGGCTACGTGGCATTGCTTCCTCCCTCCTGCTCAGCGCTTCTTGCCAGTGCGGCGACGACGGACGATCAGCTTGTCGCTGGCCTTGTGCCGCCGGGTACGACCCTCGGGCTTGCCGGCCGGGTTCACCGGATGACGCCCGCCGGAGGTCTTGCCCTCACCACCGCCGTGCGGGTGATCGACCGGGTTCATCACCACCCCGCGGACGGTGGGTCGCTTGCCCTTCCAGCGCATCCGGCCTGCCTTGCCCCAGTTGATATTGGCCTGTTCGGAGTTGCCGACCTCACCCACCGTGGCACGGCACCGGACATCGACGTTGCGGATCTCACCGGAGGGCATCCGCAACTGGCCGTAGGGACCGTCCTTGGCCACCAGCTGGACGCGCGCACCGGCGGAACGGGCGATCTTCGCCCCGCCGCCGGGACGGAGCTCGATCGCGTGCACCACGGTGCCGACCGGGATGTTGCGCAGTGGCAGGTTGTTTCCCGGCTTGATGTCGGCCTGCGGGCCGTTCTCCACGGTGTCGCCCTGGCGCAACTTCTCCGGGGCGATGATGTAGCGCTTCTCACCGTCGACGTAGTGCAGCAGTGCGATCCGCGCGGTGCGGTTCGGGTCGTACTCGATGTGCGCGACCTTCGCCGGTACGCCGTCCTTGTCCGCCCGCCGGAAATCGATCAAGCGGTAGGCCCGCTTGTGCCCGCCACCCTGGTGCCGGGTGGTGATCCGGCCGTGGGCGTTGCGGCCACCCTTGCCGTGCAGCGGCCGGATCAGCGACTTCTCCGGGTGATCACGGGTGACCTCGTCGAAGTCGGCGACGCTGGCGCCGCGACGACCCGGGGTCGTCGGCTTGTACTTGCGGATGCCCATGTCTAGTAGTCCTCGCTTGCCGTCATCTCACGCCGCCGGTCCGCCGAAGATCTCGATCGGTTTGCTCTCCGGGGACAGCGTCACGATCGCCCGCTTGGTGTCCTTGCGCTTGCCGTAGCCGAGCTTGGTGCGCTTGCGCTTACCAGGGCGGTTGAGGGTGTTGACGCTGAGCACCTGGACCCCGAAGATCTGCTGAATAGCGATCTTGATCTGGGTCTTGTTGGCGTCCGGAGCGACCAGGAAGGTGTATTTCTGCTGCTCCAGCAGCCCGTAGCTCTTCTCCGAGATGACCGGCTTGCGAATCACGTCACGCGGGTCGGGGATCATCGGGTCACCTCCTGGTTGGCGTGACCGCGCGCGCCCAGGAAAGCCTGCAGAGCCTGCGCGGTGAACACCACCTCGTCGTTGACGAGCACGTCGTAGGTGTTGAGCTGATCCGGGCTCAGCACGTGCACCAAGGGGAGATTGCGCACGCTGGCTCGGCTCGCCTCGTCCGCGCGATCGATCACGACCAGCAGCTTGGTACCTTCGGGCGCCAGCGTCTCGAGGAACTGCCGAGCGGCCTTGGTGGATGGCGCATCGCCCGGGACGATCCCGGAGACCACGTGGATCCGATCCTCACGGGCCCGGTCGGACAACGCGCCACGCAGCGCCGCGGCCTTCATCTTCTTGGGGGTGCGCTGGCTGTAATCCCGCGGCACCGGACCGTGCACGACACCGCCGCCGACGAACTGGGGAGCGCGGATGGAGCCCTGACGGGCCCGCCCGGTGCCCTTCTGCCGGTAAGGCTTGGTGCCGCCACCGCTGACCTCACCCCGGGTCTTGGTGCTGTGCGTACCCTGCCGAGCGGCAGCCAGCTGGGCGACCACCACCTGATGCATCAGCGGGATGTTCGCCGACACAGCGAAGATCTCCTCGGGCAGCTCCGCGGTACCGGCGGTGGAGCCCTCCGGAGTCCGGATCTCCACAGTTCTCGTTGGTGAGCTCACCCCTGCGCACCACCCTTCGCCGCCGTCTTGACCAGCACGAGGCCGCCCTTCGGGCCCGGCAGCGCACCTTTGATCAGCAACAACCCCGAATCGGCCTCGACGCGGTGGACGGTGAGGTTCTGGGTGGTCACCCGGACGTTGCCCATCCGGCCGGCCATCCGGGTACCTTTGAACACCCGGCTCGGGGTGGCACAACCCCCGATCGAGCCCGGCGAGCGGTGCTTGCGCTGGGTGCCGTGGCTGGCTCCGAGACCGGCGAAACCGTGTCGCTTCATCACCCCGGCGGTGCCCTTGCCCTTGCTGGTGCCCACCACGTCGACAATCGTCCCAGCGTCGAACACCTCGGCGGTGAGCTCCTGCCCGACCTGGTAGTCCGCCGCGTCGGCGGTGCGCAGCTCGACCAGGTGCCGCCGCGGTGTGACGTTCGCCGCGGCGTAGTGCCCGGCCACCGGCTTGGTCACCTTGCGCGGATCGATGGCCCCGTAGGCCAGTTGCACCGCAGGATAGCCGTCCCGCTCCGGGGTACAGATCCGGGTCACCACACACGGCCCGGCGGCCACCACGGTCACCGGGACGATCCTGTTGTTCTCGTCGAAGACCTGGGTCATCCCGAGCTTGGTGCCCAGTATCCCCCGCACGGTCCTGCTGTTCTGATGCTCCGAACCAGTCGCTGTCATGTCCTGAGGCCTCACTGGATGTTGACGTCGACGCTGGCCGGCCGGTCGATGCGCATCAGCGCGTCCACCGTCTTGGGCGTCGGATCGAGAATGTCGATCAGCCGCTTGTGCGTGCGCATCTCGAAGTGCTCCCGCGAATCCTTGTACTTGTGCGGCGAGCGGATGACGCAGTACACGTTCTTCTCGGTCGGCAGCGGCACCGGTCCGACGACCCGAGCGCCGGTGCGCGTCACGGTTTCAACGATCTTGCGCGCGGAAGCGTCGATTGCCTCGTGGTCGTAGGCTTTGAGCCGGATGCGGATCTTCTGTCCCGCCATGGTGGCTTGCCGTCCTGTCAGTCTCGTGCCGCGGATCTCGTCGTACTGGCCAGGCCTGGACTGGCATTGAAACCCAGTCTCAGCCCTACCCCGCACCGGTCCCCGAGGTCGGGTGTGTCGCGCTCGGCGCCCAAATCTGTGCCGCAGATCAGTGCCCCTGATGGTTGCTAGCCGTGCTATCCGCGGAAGGTGCGCGCATCGCAGCGAACCTGGATCCGCTGAGCCGGCTGGTCGTACCGAGCAACCGGTTCATGATAGGCGATAGGTGATCGCCGACCAAATCCGGGGAGGACCCGCCGACACCCGGTCGGCGGGTCCTCACTGCCTCACGTCAGAATCTTCGTTACCCGGCCGGCGCCGACTGTGCGGCCACCCTCGCGGATCGCGAACTTCAGGTTCTCGTCCATCGCGACGGGCTGGATGAGCTGCACCACCATCTCGGTGTTGTCGCCCGGCATGACCATCTCGATGCCCTCAGGAAGCGTCACAACACCGGTCACGTCGGTAGTACGGAAGTAGAACTG